>NZ_BDMA01000089.1:0-141500 GCF_002003485.1 Metapseudomonas resinovorans | reverse complement strand
TGGGTACCTGCCTAAGTCACGCAAGGTGAGTTCGGCGTACGCTTACGGATGAAGGCCAGCCGCTCGGCATGCACGAGGGTATAAACACGATAGTTCCCCTCGCTCCGGTCGGGGGTGCCAGCAATCCCGCGCGCTCGTAGTAGCGAATGGTCACAACTTGGCAGTTGGTCATTTTCGCAAGCTCACCGATTTTCATGGCAACTCTTCCGCACATGGGGATTTACCCTATAGTCGCTATAGGGTGATCAGTGCGCAATAGCAAAGGAGTCCAGCCTATGACCAATTGTTGCGATGTCACCCCCAAGCAGGTGCCGGTGAAACTCATCTGTGTCGAGCTGCTGCGCAGCAGCCCGTTCCGCCCCAGCTGAACGGCCAGCCTGTTGAGTGCATTTCGTATTGTTCAGATGAATTGCCCGGCGGAAGAGGCGCTGATTCGCTGCAAGCAGGAACAACTGCCACAGGTGCAGGGACTGGAGCTCAATCTGCTGAATCGCACCCTTGGGGTTGGGGTTTGGGGAGCAACGGAACAGAAGTGCACTTAAGCCCTAAGTAATCACGTGTGCTTGTCGCCTGGTAATTGAAAGGTTTATGGGGCAGCTACGGTCGAGCGAGTCCGCCAAACGCAAGCTGGTATCGCCCGGATGTAGATCACTTCCCCAATCAGCTCCACCAGTGTTTGGGTAATCACCGCCGCTGCAGCGAGGCCGCGAACCTCTTCTGGGAGGGCAAGAGCCAGTGGCAAAACCACCAGTGAGTTTCGGGTTGATGCACTGAAGGTGACGGCTCGGGCAGTGGCTGATGGCAACTTGAAGAGCCGCGATGCGAGAGCTCCCATTAGCGGAGCCAGAAGCAGAAAGCCAATGTACACAGGAATAACCGGCGCTAGCTTATCGATATCGCGCACCACGGGCGTGATTTGCGAAGCCACCACCACGATGAGCACTGCGGCCATCGCGGGTACCGGTAACCACGCCCAGGCGACGCTCCAGGCTCTGGCGATAGCTATGCGCGTGGAAAGGGCCTCGGTGATTACAGCCAGCAGCAAGGGAACAACGATCAGCACCAGGAACGCCTCGATGAACGGACCCGCCGATACCACGACAGCCGATTGGCCACTGAGCATGATGCTCAAATAGAGGGGCAGTAGCGCGAGCTGGAGCAACAGCAAGATGGGCGTCGCATAGAGAATAAGCCGGGAATCGCCTTTTCCGATGTGGGTAAATACCACCACATAGTCGATGCAGGGCGTCAGCAACACTAACAGCGCGCCTGCGAGAATTGCAGGATGCTCGGCGAGCACTCGGGTTAGTCCCCATACCAGCAGGGGGATGAACACGAAGTTGGCGATCAGCAGTGCCGCCATGAACGACTTATGGCTCAGCCCTTCCCGCAGATTCAAGAAGGGAATTTGCAGGAACATGGCATACATGAGAACGGCAATGGCTGGTGTGACCAATAGCTCCAACCCTTGTCCGGTTGAGGGAGCCATAAGCCCACCTATCGCTGCCGCTATCACGGCGACGAAATAGATCGGAATCTGGTTCCGCTCAAGTGCATCCCGGTCCATAGTTCCCCCTCTCACCAATCAAAAGTTCGCCAGCCTAAGTAATGCCGGGCAACACGTCGAGCGCCCATGAGCAACGCAGGTGGTACCCGGCAGGCGCTCCAAACGCCTCATTGTTCATGGGCTGGCACAAGGTCTACCAGAGGTGCGATCCCAATCTGAGCGGAGCGTACCCAGGACGCCAGCGCCTCAAGATCCAGTTGGACCGATTCGGCCTCTGCCCATATGCAGGCATTCTCGGTTGGGACTGTCGGTGCGACGCCCTCAACGAGCGTCAACGCCATTGCATGCAACCGCAGTAGCTCGTCACGCATGGCGGTAATCCCCCCTAGTTCAGCGAGGCAGGCGTCCAAACGATCTACCAGCCGCAGCAGCTGCGAAGTGTCGAAGCTATCGCGCAGCTGTTCCAAGGCTGTCGCGTCTACTTCGCCGTACGGCGTGACGCGAAAGGATGCCGGGGGAATATCGATCATGTGGTTTCCTCGGTACCGACCTTGCCGGTTGTTATGACGCGTAGCGAGCCGGCAGCTTGCTGGAACACCGAATCTTTGATCCAGGGCTCCGGCGGACGGTTCAGCTTGAGGTTGAACTCGCCGAAGCGCTTGACGTTGCTGTTCAGGTAGGGACTGAGGAAGGACACATCCTCATCGGTGAACTGCCAGCCATCGCGGGCCAGTTTCTGCAGGATGCGCATCATGTCCACGGTGTTCTGCAGGATCACCGACGAGGCCACCATGTCGTTGTAGCGCAAGCGTTTTTGCTGCTCGTCTGGATCGTTCTCAGCGATCACATCGCCGCCAAAGGACAGCCACTTAGAGAAGCCGTTGTAGGACTCGATCTTGTTGGTGTTGGCGGTGACTTCCTGGCGCAACTCGCGGCTGCCGATCCAGTTGAGTAGGAAGATCGTCCGGATCACGCTGCCCAGCGCTTGCGCGGCATGGTAGAGCTTGTTGCGCCGACTGTAGGAGCCGAGCTTGCGCAGCAGCATAGGCGAGGAAATCTTACCGGCCTGGATCGACAACGCGACCTGCATCAGATCCTGCCAGTGGGTTTCGATCAGGTGCCAGTCGGCGGTGTCGGTGAACAGACGGTTGATGTGTTTATACGAAACGCCGCGATCTGGCCGGCACATCACCAGGTCGCGCCAGTTGCGGATACGCGGCATCAGATTGATGCCCAGCAGATGGGTGAAGGCGAACACCGTGGCCGACTGGCCCTGGGTGTCGGAGTACACCGTATCGGGTTCGACGCTGAGGTCGGCCTTGAGCAACCCCTCGATCACATAGATTGCCTCCCAGATACCAGGCGGGATGAAGTGCTGGAACACCGCGATGTAGTTGTTGGCCACGTGTCGGTACGCCACGGCTCCCATCTTGCGATAGCGGAAGTGGTAGCCGGCCAGCAGATTGTCGTCATAGAAGTCGAACTGCGTACCGTCCGCGGCCACCGCCTTGCCGTCGCCCCAGAGCTTGGGCAAGTCAAGTTGCAGGTAGAGTTCCACCAGCTCGCGGTTGGCCTTGTCCAGCTTCTCCAGCGAGAGGTGGCGGCGATTGGTATAGGACAGCATGTGCGGCGTGACATTACCGGCCAGATGCCGCGCGGCCTGATTGGGGCCGAGGTTGCAGCCCATGGCGAAGATGGTCATCAGGTAGCGCTCGGCCGGTTCTTTGAGCTTTGGCTCGCTGCCGGACATCGGCCCGAAATGTCGAGTGAACTGAATCCAATGCTCAATGTTGGCCATAATGTCGAGCACGTGCCTGGCCGGCATGCGCTGCATAAGCGCCGTCTGTAGCGAGATGGCCGAAGGCGGGATGTCCCGCGCTATCACTCGGCGCAGCACCGGTTCGCCGGCTTCGTTGATCGATACGTCCCCTCGGCAAGAAGGGAATTTGTCATCCAGCTGCTGCGCGGTTTCCTCCAACTGGGTCTTGAGGGAGGCAACAAACTCCTTCGCCGTGCCTGGCAGTCCCACCTTATCGCAGTAGGCCGGTAGTCGCTGGAGACATTCTTCCCAGGGCAGCAACTGCTTGCGATAGTCGGCGAAAGATTCCGACCCTAGCACACACATGTCACCCGAGCGCAGCTCACTGGCCAGGTAGGAGAACACGCAGACTTCCAGAAAGCGTCGGTTGGTCGGTGGCCCTTCACTGGCGGGACGACGCACAACCTTGACCCAGCGCTCCGACGCAAACTGCAAGTCAACGTGCTCGTCGATCCATTCGCGGTGTAGATTTTCGCTGTCCTGGATGAGCTCAAGCGCCTGGATCAGTGAGCGATCCTGAGTCGTGGGTTCCAGTTGGAGAAGGTGGCTGAGACGGAACAACAACGAGCGATGGGACTTGAAGTGCTTCCAGATCAGCGGCAGGTAGTTGTTACCGCCCGTAGCCTGGACTTCGGCGCAAGTCTCGCGCAACCGATCCAGGTTGCCATCGGGAGAGAGGTATTCCCGAATCAGGCTGCCAGCTTCCTGGTTATCCGGTTCCTGAACCAGAATCTGTACGACCCCGTCCAGGGTGGCCGCCAGTTGCTCCAGCTTCTGGCGTTGTCGCGCCTGGATTTGCTCCAACTCCTCCTTGGCGCGTTTGTGGATCGTCGATATCCGCCGGATGAACATCTCGGCCAGGTGATCCCGAGTTCGCACCCGCATCCGATAGATCAAGGCCAGCATCAGGGTGTAGCGTTTCGGCAGCGAACAGTCCTTCAGCTCGGCGACGTCCGACGCCGCAGCTTGGGCAGAGAAGTGGCGGATCTTGGCATCGACGATTCCCTCAAAAATGGAATCCAGGTTCCCGAAGCTCTCTAGCCACGCTAGATGGTCGATCAGCACCTCCAGGTGCTTGCGAGAGGGTTTCTTGGGTGCCTGCTTGAGTGCGTTGAAGTCACTCTGCCGCCGACCGAAATCGGTGTCGAGCAGCTCCTTCAGTTTGTAGATCACCTCGATTGGCGCTCGGGTTACCACAAGGTTGAAGATCTTATCCTGGGCTTCTGCACGAGCGGTCTCGGCCAGGTCATTCAAGGTCGAGTAGGCGGGGAGCTCGTAGTTCTGACCCAGTAGCTCGTCGATTACCGCGTTGATGATGTCAGCGCGCTGTTCGAGGAGAGGAGCCATCAGCTGTGCATGCGCGGCTGCAATGTCCTGACCATCTGAGCCATAGAATGGCTGAACACCAAGCCACTCCCGCACTACATTCATATGGCGGTAAAGCTGCATCCACTTGTACGGAGATAGCGCGACCTTGCTGCGCAGACCTATTTGTGTCCGGATGAAATCAACGACCGGCTCCGGCACCTCAGCGATCTCTGGGAAGTACCGGAGTACCTGGAAGGTCTTGAATAGAACAGCGAGATTCAGTCGGAAGGCTGCATTGGAGCGACTTTTGACCCAGATGATTTCTTCCTCGGAGAAGGTGAAATCACGCTGCAGCTCGGCCCTCGAATAGGAACGCGACAAAACGGGATAGGCGGTACGTTCGGGGGATGCCATCGGTCACTCCTTTCCTGGAACCAAGCGGAAAAGATAGACCATAGATCAGCAGCGGCATTCATTTGAGAAAATCCATTTAGCAACAATAACTTAAAGACCAAATGAATGAATTTTACCCTTATCTCGGCATGACCCCAGTTGACATGGCGGGTGGGGAGGATGGCGGCGACGCCGGCCGGCGCGTGGATCAGCGGCGACCAGTCACGTGGGCCGGCTTCGAGCAAGCACACGGAAACGCTGGGGTCGGCACTCAGACGATTGGCCAGCACGCAGCCGGCCGAGCCGGCGCCGACGATGATGTAGTCGAATTCCATGGTTCGCTCCGAAGTGGGGAGTAGCCATTGGATTTTTCGACGGATAGGTCAGATAAGGATTGATCTTTCATGACAGTTAATTGATCTTGCGCGACATGGAGCCCTTCATCAGAACCACCTCGTTCGGCGGCTTTCGTGAACTCGTCAGCCAGCTCGGACATGACCCCGCCCTCCTCCTCTCGCGCTTCCGTATCCGTCCGGAACTGCTCGACGACGAGGATGCTCGCGTGCCCTTCCGATCCCTCATCGACCTGCTGGAGTACTCGGCCGAGGCGCTGGACTGCCCTGACTTCGGCCTGCGCATGGCCGAGTACCAGCACCTCGCCGTGCTTGGTCCGATTGCGTTGATCGCCCGTAACGCCGTGACGGTTGGCCATGCCCTGTCCGAGATCATTCGCTTCATCGGTTATCACAGTTCCGGCATCCACCTCGACCTGGACCGCAGCGAGCCGGAGGCGCCGCGCCTGGTCATCGAGCTGCGCATGCGCGGCCCGCAGCGGCAAATGGTGGAACTGGCCATGGGCGTTGCGCAAAGCACCATGAAGCTGCTCTGCGGACCGACCTTCAGCGCCCGCGCGGTGCAGCTCTCCGGTAGCAGTTCACTGCCGCTGGCACGCTACCGTCGTTACTTCGGTTGCGAGGCCTATCTCGGCCAACCCTGCAACGCACTGGTGGTTTCGGAACGTCAGCTGGCCCAGCGCATCGAGAAGCACGACCCGGCGCTGCACCGCGCACTCGTGCAGTACCTCAGCCAGGTGCATCTGCTGGGTTCCTCGGACCTGCTGGAACAAGTCCGCCGCCTAGTCCTTCGCTTGCTGCCAACCCAGCAGTGCCGCCTTCCCCTGGTGGCCGAGCAACTCGGCCTGCATGAGCGCACGCTGCAACGGCAACTGGCCGAGCTGGGTTGCCGCTTCGAGGAGTTGGTGGAGGAGATTCGTCGGGAACGCGCCGACTCATACCTGACGGAGCGCGACATTCCCCTGTCGCAGATCGCCGGCATGCTCGGTTACAGCGAGCAGAGCGTCTTCAACCGTGCCTGCCGCCGCTGGTTCGACGTGACCCCCAGCGCTCGTCGACGCGAGCTTTTGGCCCAACGGCGCACAACCGTTTAAAAGATTGCCTGAACTTTTCCGAGATACTTTAGGTTGTATCAATAGAGATACAACCTGCAAAAAGAACTCCTATCCAAGTCGCGCCCCGCATATAAAACGCAGCTTGTTCACGAGGCAACTGGGAGTCGCTTGAATAATGGCGCCAAAAGAATTAACCGCACTTGCGGGCCATAATATTTCCGTGGCGTCGCCGCCCCAGTGATCAGCCACTAAAACCATGGAATTCCTGGCTTTTTGGCGCTGTCCCGCTCCTTCCTTACGGCACTAGAGTCGATAGCGATTTGTTTTAAGAACAACGACACACGGCCTGAACTTTGCCGCTTCGGCGTCACTCACACATCTATAATTCGACCCCACTCTCTATCGCAGCAGGAGGAAATGCCTTACGCATTCATCACGAGACAAGAGCAATAAGTAATATGACGGACGCTAATGTCGCGACCGCTGTTACTTACCTCACTGATTAGCCTGAAAATATTATGCGCATGAACTGATGGTTAAGTGCGCCGGGTAGCCTTTTATTTGAACTTTGTTCGGCGCGAGATGCTTGATTTCAATGACAAGTAGAACAAGGAGAAGAGGAAATGCGACTGAGCATTTTTGGACTAGGGTATGTAGGGGCGGTTTGTGCTGGCTGTTTGGCATCACGGGGCCATCAAGTAATAGGTGTAGATGTTTCTTCCGCAAAAGTGGAGTTGATCAACCAGGGAAAGTCACCCATCGTCGAACCGGGCCTGCAAGAGCTCCTGCAACAGGGCACCCTGAACGGTAATTTGCGCGGCACCGCCGACGTATTCGAAGCAGTTTCCTCCAGCGACGTATCCCTCATCTGCGTTGGCACGCCCAGCAAGAAGAATGGTGATCTGTCGCTCAATTACATCGAAGGCGTCTGCCGTGAAATCGGTTTCGCCATCCGCGACAAGGACGAGTTCCACACCATAGTGGTGCGCAGCACCGTGCTGCCCGGAACGGTCAGGAATGTGGTGATCCCGATCATCGAAGATTGCTCCGGCAAGCAGGCCGGCATTGATTTCGGTATCGCGGTCAACCCCGAGTTCCTCCGTGAAAGCACCGCGATCCAGGATTACAACTTTCCGCCGATGACAGTGATCGGCGAACTGGACCGCCACTCCGGCGACGTACTGGAGTCGCTCTACAAGGAGCTCGACGCTCCCATCGTGCGCAAGAGCATCGATGTGGCGGAGCTGATCAAGTACACCTGCAACGTCTGGCACGCGACCAAGGTCACCTTCGCCAACGAGATCGGCAACATCGCCAAGGCAGTGGGTGTCGACGGCCGTGAAGTGATGGACGTGGTCTGCCGGGACCAGCGGCTCAACCTTTCCAGGTACTACATGCGTCCGGGCTTTGCCTTCGGCGGCTCCTGCCTGCCCAAGGACGTGCGCGCCCTCTCCTACCGTGCTGCGCAACTGGACCTCGAGTCGCCACTGATCGGCGCACTGATGCACAGCAACGACGTGCAGGTGCGGCATGCCTTCGACCTGATCGCCGCACACGACAAGCGCAAGGTTGCCCTGCTCGGCCTGAGTTTCAAGGCGGGCACCGATGACCTGCGCGAGAGCCCATTGGTGGAGCTCGCCGAAATGTTGATCGGCAAGGGGTTCGACTTGCGCATCTACGACTCCAATGTCGAGTACGCGCGGGTCCACGGGGCGAACAAGGACTACATCGAGTCGAAGATTCCCCATGTGTCCTCGTTGCTCGACAGCGACCTGGACCGTGTCATCGAGCACGCGCAGATCATCGTGCTCGGGAATGGCGATGAACGCTTCCGCCGCCTTGCCCAGCACGTTCCCGAGGGCAAGAAGATCGTCGATCTGGTGGGCTTCATGGAGCACACCAGCAACGAGAGCAGCGAAGGCATCTGTTGGTGAGGACATGACGGGGCGGTGTACGCAGCTGGCCATGCCGATACACCGCCCCGTCGACATATTCGGATCTGCTGGCAGCGTCGAGGTGGACCGCAACGCCCGGTGCCGCGCCTGCAGATCGTAGTCGACCGGTTGAACAGTGCGGAGGCTAGAACCCGTAGGCGACGCGAACGTTCGCCTTGTCTGAACCCGCTCATGGACACGGACATATGGAGAGGCTTACACAGGGTTTTATCAATACCGCAGGCTGGCTGTTTTATCTCAGCCTGCTCATGGGTCTTGCCCTGGCCGTTCCGCAAACCCTGTTCGATCCCATATCCCGGGACTTCGTCCTGCTGCTCGGGGCTGTCGGCATCTGGCGCTACTCCATGGGGTTCGTGCATTTCGTGCGCGGAACCTTGTTCCTCTACGTCTTCTTTCCACGCTACCGGCACCAGGCGAAACGGCTCATGGCCAATGCCAGCCCGCCACACGTGTGCGTGCTGGTCACCAGTTTCCGCATCGACGCCCTCACCACCGCCCAGGTCTACCGCTCCGTCATAGAGGAAGCCATCGCCTATGGCCACCCGACGACCCTGATCTGTTCCATCGTCGAACTGTCGGACGAGTTGCTGATTCGCAGCCTGTGGACCCACTACGCGCCGCCGAGCACCGTCAACCTGCACTTCGTGCGCATCGCCGGCACCGGCAAGCGTGATGGCCTGGCCAATGGCTTCCGCGCCATTTCCCGGCACCTGCCGGACGATGAGGCGGTGGTGATGGTGGTGGACGGTGACAGCATCCTCGAACCCGGTGTATTCGCCAAGACCGTGCCGTACTTCCGTCTGTTCCCCAAGGTCGGAGGGCTCACCACCAACGAATTCTGCGAGGTCCGGGGTGGCTACTTCATGAGCCAGTGGCACAAGCTGCGCTTCGCCCAGCGCCACCTCAACATGTGCTCGATGGCCCTTTCCCGGCGCGTGCTGACCATGACCGGACGGATGTCGGCGTTCCGCGCTTCCGTGGTGACCAATCCCGAGTTCATTGCCGATGTCGAGAATGATCACCTCGAACACTGGCGCCTGGGACGCTTCCGTTTCCTCACCGGCGACGACAAGTCCAGCTGGTTCAGCCTGATGCGGCTGGGCTACGAGACCTTCTACGTGCCGGATGCCGCCATCAACACGGTCGAGCACCCTCCCGAGAAAAGTTTTTTCAAGTCCACCCGCAAGCTGATGTTCCGCTGGTACGGCAACAACCTGCGGCAGAACTCGCGGGCGATGGCGCTTGGCCCGCGAAAACTCGGCTGGTTCGCCAGTGTCGTGCTGCTCGACCAGCGCATATCCATGTGGACCTGCCTGCTGGGCCTGACGGTGGCGATCATCGCCAGCCTCAAGTACAGCATCGTCTACCTGCTGATCTACCTGCTCTGGATCGGCATGACGCGGCTCATCTTGGCCCTGCTGCTATCGGTCACCGGACATCACATCGGCCCTGCCTATCCCCTGCTCCTTTATTACAACCAGGTGGTCGGCGCGGTCGTGAAGATCTACGTGTTCTTCCACCTCGACCGCCAGTCCTGGACACGCCAGCAAACGACGCTGAACCGCGACCTGGGCCGCTTCCAGAACTCGTTCAACACCTGGTCATCACGGTCCATGACCTTTTCGGCCGCAAGTCTGTTCGTCGCCACCCTGCTGCTGGTGGTTTGAACCATCTCATGGGATAGGAAGACCTTAATGAACACAGCACTCAACGTCGTACATGAATCGGAAATCCAGCGGCAGCATGCCCGGGTGCGCATTCCCGCGAGGATTCGTTTCGCTTTCAGGAATCGCCCGAAGGAAGAGCATGCCCTGCTGGAGCTTTCCGCTGGTGGATTCAGCTTCCTGCCGACGAAACCGACGCTGAAGGTCGGTGATCACCAGCACGGAATGCTGGTGTTCAGCATCGACAACCTGGGCCTGACGATGCCGGTGGAGTTCCAGGTGCGTTCCATCGCCGCCGACAGCGGCCGGGTCGGCTGCCAGTTCCACAACCTCGATCCACGGGACATCGCCACCCTGCGCCACCTGATCACCGCCCACCTCTCCGGGGAGCTGGTAAGCGTCGGCGAGCTGTTGACCACCCTGCAGCGCAACAACTTCAGCCCGGCGCGCGGTGACAAGGGCCGCAAGAGCCTGGGCATGCTCGGCCGTATGAAGGCCCTGATCCTCAGCCTGGCCGTGCTGGCCATTGGCGTGGCGGCGTTCGGTTTCATCGGCAAGTCCCTGTACGAGCTGTACTTCATCACCCATGCCCTCTCCGCCAAGGTCAGCGTGCCCAGCATCAAGGTGACCATGCCGCGCGAAGGCGTGGTACAGAGCCTGATCGGCGAAAACCAGATGGTGAGCAAAGGGGCGCCCATCGCCACCTTCAACACCTCGATGCTGGAACTGATCAAGGGCCAGTTGAACAACAATATCCAGCCGGCGCGTATCGAAGAGCTATTGCGCCAGCAGATGAAAGGAACACTGACCAGCCCCTGCAACTGCACCCTTGTGCGCCAACTGGTGGCTGACGGGCAGTTCGCCGGCAAGGGGGATGTGGTCTTCGAACTCGCCCCGCGCGGCAGCGTCGCCAGCGTCGAGGCGCTGTTCCCCTACGCCAAGCTGAATTCGGTTGCACCGGGCAGCCGCATCAGCTTCACGGTGGCCGGGGAGACACAGCCGCGTACTGGACGAGTGACCAGCAGCAACCTGAACCCTACCCGCAGCAATGACCTTACCGCCGACATCCGCGTACGCATCGAGCCTGACGAGCCGCTGGATAACGGCCTCGTCGGCAGGCCGGTGGAAGTGAGTGCCAGCCGCGGTCCCTCATTCGCCTGGTTGATGGACGAAGTCCGCTCCTCCAGGCTCGTTGGAGATCTGAGCCGTGACTAGTTCACACGCAATCTGGCTGCTACTCGGCGCGCTGGGGCTGGCGGGCTGCAGCGGGCTTCCCGACCAGCGTCTGGCCCAGGAGGCGATGGCCCGGGGAGATACCGGCACTGCCCAGCAGAACTATCAACAGCTCGCCGATCTCGGCTATGTCGACGCCCAGGTCGGGCTCGCCGATATCCAGCTGCAATCCGGCGACCCGGCGCAACTGCGTGCCGCCGAGGCCACCTACCGCCAGGCCGCCGCCAATTCACCCCGGGCCGCCGCGCGACTGGGACGCCTGCTGGCCAGCAAGCCGGGCTCCACCGAAGCCGAACAGCGCGAAGCCGAAACCCTGCTGAAAGACGCCATGGCCGCGGGCGAGCGCAACACCGTGCTGCCGCTGACGGTGCTCTACGTCCAGCATCCGCAGACCTTCCCCGAGGTCAACATGCAGCAGCAGATCAGCCAGTGGCGCGCCGACGGCCAGCCGCAGGCGGAGATGGCACAGGTCCTGCTTTACCGGGCACAGGGGACCTACGACCAGCACCTGGACGATATCGAACGTATCTGCGCGGCCCGCGTGGCGGTGGAGGATGCCTGCTACGTGGAACTGGCCACGGTTTACCAGAAGCGCGGGCAGCCGGAGAAACAGAAGGCACTGATCGCCAGGCTGCAAGCGGCCTACCGCAGCGGCCAGGTTCCGCCCCAACGGCTCGACGCGGTCGCAAGGGTGATGACCGACCCGACGCTCGGCCCGCCGGACATGGAATCAGCCAAGGCGTTGCTGGAACCCATCGCGCCGAGCTACCCCGAAGCCTGGGTAAGCCTGGCCCGGTTGATGTACGAGGCTCCGGAAGCCGCCGATGTCGATCAGATGCTGGACTACCTCGAACGCGGTCGAGCAGCGGGCTCGCCGCGCGCCGAATTGTTGCTCGGCAAGCTCTACTACGAGGGCAAGCTGGTGCCGCAGGACCCGGCCAAGGCCGAGCAGCACCTGCTCAAGGCCGCTCCCAGCGAGCCCAGCGCCGACTATTACCTTGGCCAGATCTACCGGCGCGGCTTCCTCGGCGAGGTCGAACCGGACAAGGCGCTGGATCACCTGCTCCGCGCCGCCCGCAGCGGGCATGCCAACGCCGATTACGCATTGGCCCAGATGTTCAGCCAGGGCCGTGGCGTGCAGACCGACCTGGTCAACGCCTATGTCTTCAGCCAGCTCGCGGTACAGGCCGGCAGGCCCGAGGCGCCGGAGCTGGCCGCCCAGGTGGGGCAACAGCTTTCGCCGATCCAGAGAACTGACGCACAGAAGAAACTGCAAGAAGAACAGCACTTTCGAGGGGCTGGCACTATGCTACGTGCTGCTGCAGATGGGGAGATGTACTGACAGCCAGACGGCCGTCGGAAGCTCCTCCGACCTTCGTCCCTACCGGAATAGACCATGAAACTAGAAAAATGGATTCGCGTTGGCCTGGCACTTCCGCTGATTCACGGCGCATCAGCGTGGGCGGAAGCACCCGAAAAACCATATGGAGTCGATGTGAAGGTCACCGCCCAGTCGGAGGACGACCGGGACCTGGGCACCCGTAACGGCGGTGATGTCAGCGGCATAGGTATTGATGTACGACCCTGGCTGTTCTTCCAGCGGGGAGACTGGAGCGCCTACGCCATGGCCCAGGCGGTCGCGGCTACCGACACCATCGAAACGGACACCCTGCAGAGCGCCGATCTCGAGGAAGACACCGGCGGTGGCGGCAACAACGACCGCCAGGCCGACGACAGTTACCTCGCCATGCGCGAGTTCTGGATCGGCTATGGCGGCCTTACCGCCTACCCCGGCGAGGAAATGCGCTTCGGCCGCCAGCGCCTGCGCAATGACGACAGCCTCTGGCGCGACACCAACATCGAGGCCCTGAACTGGACCTTCGATACCACCCTGCTCCGCGCCCACCTGGGCCTCGCCGAGCGCTTCTCCGAGTACCGCACCGATATCGACGAGCTGGCACCGGAAGACGAAGACCGCCTGCACGTCTACGGCGACATCGCCACGCAATGGACGCCGGGCCACTGGGTGGGCCTCAACGTCCACCACAGCCGTGACGACGGTGACCTGCCGAGCCCCGGCGAAGAGGTCGACAATCTGGACAAGGACACCACCGGTGACCTGACCTGGGTCGGCCTGCAAGCCAACAGCGACGCCTTCAACTGGCGCAACGAGCATGCGTTGAACTACTGGGCCAGCCTGATCTGGCTGGATGGCGACCGCGACCAGTTGCTGACCACCGCCGGTCCCGGCGGGCAACCCATCGCCAGCGGCAAGCAGAGCGCAGACGTCAGCGCCTGGGGCACCGACCTCGGCGTGCGTTTCCGCTTCGACCCGAGCTGGCAGGCCGGCATCGCCTATGCCCGTGGCAGTGGCGGCGGTGATGACGGCGACGAGAACTTCCAGCAGACCGGTCTGGAAAGCAACCGCAACAGCTTCACCGGTACGCGTTCGCGGGTGCACCGCTTCGGCGAGGCGTTCCGTGGCGAGCTGAGCAACCTGCAGGTCGCAACCCTGTTCGGGTCCTGGCAATTGCGCGACGAGTACGACGCGAGCCTGGTCTACCACCGCTTCTGGCGTGCCGATGGCGACCAGCCAGTGGGTGACAGTGGCATCAACGCCGCGCTGACCTCGGACGACAAGGACATCGGCCAGGAGGTCGACCTGGTGCTGACCAAGTACTTCAAGGAAGGCCTGTTGCCGGAATCCATGAGCCAGGCCATCGACGAACCCTCGGCGCTGGTGCGTTTCCGTGGCGGTCTGTTCTTCGCGGGCGATGCCTACGATGGCAGCAACGTCGACTCCAGCATGCACCGGGCCTTCGTGGATGTGATCTGGCGTTTCTGATGGGAGGGTGATGAATGAACAGCCGGTGGCGCGATATCTGCTCCCTGGCCTTACCCCTGCTGGTCGGCTCACTGCTGACCAGCATCGTGTTGGCCGCGTCACCGAGCGCTTCCCCCGCGAAGAAAACCGCCGCGGCCGCCCCACCGGCCCGAACCTACACCGTCACCAGTTCGCCCACGGAACGGCTGGCCCTCAGCGCGCCCAAGCTTCCTGACCTTTCCGGTTACACCGCCAGCGCTGTCCAGGACAAGATCAAGCGCGACAAGCCTGGGCGCATTGGCGTGCGCCGCATGCTCCAGCAACCCGTCCTCAAGCAGTTCGTCGGTGGCAACAACCGCCTCGCCGAATGGGTTCGGCGCCAGGGCGGCATGCCCCAGGCGATCTTCATCGAAGGCGGTTACGCCGACCTGGCGACCCTGGCCAAGAAGCTCCCCAAGCAGTATTTCCGCGCCATCGACGAAGACACCTACCTCGCGCGCCTGCCCATAGTCGTGGCGCGCGGTGCCACCCTGCACATCGACGGGAAGACGCTGCGCCTGTCCCAGGACCGCGGCGCCTTCGTGGTCAACGACGGCAAGCTGTTCGTGACCGACAGCACCCTTATCGGCTGGAACGAAAAGGCCAACGCCGCATCGGTGTTTCGCAAGGACAAGGAGTTCCGCCCGTTTGTGTTGTCCTGGGGCGGTACCGAGACCTACATCGTCAAGAGCCGCTTCAGCAACCTGGGTTACAGCGGCGATAAATCCTATGGCCTGAGTATTTCCCAGTACACGCCCTCGATGCGCAAGCGCATGGGCCGCACCGCGCCGAGCGCCTGGTTGCTGGACTCGGAATTCAGCGACATGTGGTACGGCTTCTATTGCTTCGAAGCCGACGACGTCGTGATCAAGGGCAACACCTACCGCGACAACCTGGCCTACGGCATCGACCCGCACGACCGCTCCCATCGCCTGATCATTGCCGGCAACAGCATCTCTGGCACTCGCAAGAAGCACGGGCTGATCACCTCCCGTGAGGTCAACGACAGCTGGATCTTCAACAACCAGATCTTCGACAACAAGATCTCCGGCATCGTCCTCGACCGCGACAGCACCAACAACGTGCTGGCCTACAACGAGGTGTTCCAGAACCAGGCTGACGGCATAACCCTCTACGAGAGCTCGAACAACCTCCTGTGGGGCAACAAGGTGGTCGGCAACGCGCGCCACGGCATACGTCTGCGCAACAGCGTGAACATCCGCCTGTACGAGAACCTCGTCCTCGGCAATGGCCTGAGCGGCGTGTATGGGCATATCAGGGACCTCACCGACCAGCACCGCAACCTCAAGCTGGACCCTTACGAAACCAAGGTGTCCATGGTTGTGGTTGGTGGCCAGCTTGCCGGTAATGGCAGCGGCCCTCTGGCGGTGGACACGCCGCTGTCCCTCGAGCTGTACCGGGTGGACATGTCGATGCCGGACAAGGCTTCGGGCATCACCTTCAGCGGCATTCTCGGCGAACGCCAGGAAGAAATCCTCGACTTGCTGGTACGCCAGCAGAAAGCCGTCCGGATCGACCTGGTAGACAGTGGGACCAAACTTCAACCTTGAGGTTGAGCACCATGAACGCAAGCCAATCGATGCACCTGCCACTGGCGCTCCTGCTGCTCGCTACAGCCGGCACGGTACAGGCCGAGGGCCCCGTCTACCATGCAGCACCCTGCTGCAGCCTCTGCCCCGCGGCGCACGACGCCAGTCGCTACACCACCAACTACCAGAAGAACTTCGTCACACTGGTAGAAGCCCAGGGCGACTGGCTGTTCCGCACCCGCGAAGATCTGCGCACCGAGTTCCAGACCACGTCCGCCGGCTATCGACGCCTGAAACAGCTGCACGATGCCTTCCAGCGCAGGGGCATCGAACTGGTGATGGTCTATCAACCGACCCGTGGCCTGATCAATCGCAACAAGCTCGACCCGGCGGAGATGGCCAGCTTCAACTACCAGCGCGCGCTGACCAATTACCGCGCCATGCTTGGCCGTTTCCGCGACATGGGCTACCAAGTCCCTGATCTCTCCGTACTGGCTAATGAGCAGGAAGAGCAAGCGTTCTTCTTCCGTGGCGACCAGCACTGGACGCCCTATGGTGCGCAACGCACCGCCAAGGTAGTGGCCGACTCCATTAAGCAGATGCCTGCCTACAAGGGCATTCCCAAGCGGGAATTCGCCAGCAAGGTGATCGGGCGCATGGGCAAGAAAGGCACGATGCACAACGTCGCCTCCCAGCTCTGCGGGGGCAGTTATGCCATCGAATACATGGATCAGTTCGCCACCGAACCCAAGGACGCGAGCGACGGTGAAGCGCTGTTCAGCGAGGCCGGCGATCCACAGATCTACCTGATCGGCACCAGCCAGAGCGCGCAGAACTACAACTTCGGCGGTTTCCTTTCCGAATACCTGAGCGCCGACATCTACAACGCCGCTGTGCCTGGCGGTGGTTTCGAAGGGGCCCTGCTGCAGTTGCTGGGCAGCAAGGAGTTCCTCGATAACCCACCGAAAATCATCATCTGGGAATTTTCCCCGCTGTACCGTCTCGACCAGGAAAGTACCTACCGGCAGCTGTTCGCCATGCTCGACAACGGCTGCGTCGGCAAGCCGGCGGTGCTTTCGGCGAAGACCAAGCTGCGGCCGGGCAACAACGAGGTACTGGTCAATGGCGGCGGTGGCCTGAAAAACGTGCGTAACGCCCAGTACCAGGTCGATGTGCGCTACGCCGATCCCGCGGTGAAAACCATGCAAGCAACGCTCTGGCACCTCAACGGCCGACGCGAGACCCTCAAGCTCGACAAGCCGAAGACAATCGACACCGATGGCCGCTTCGCCTTCGAGCTGCGCACCGATTCGGACTGGGCCGACATGATCCTGCTATCCCTGGAGCTGCAGGGCCCGCCTGCAGGCAGCCCGCCCCAGGACGTCGAAGTGAAGGTCTGCCAGCGCAACCGCAATGCCGGTCCGGCCCAGCACACCGCCCAGACCGAGCCTTGAGGAGGCGATGATGCGCGCAGCCGGCTTGTTCCTTCTCCTTCCGCTCCTGCTTGTACCGGCAGCGACGCTGGGCGCCGGCCTGGTGCCGCCGCCCGGTTACTACGCGGCCATCGAGAAGGACAGGAAAGTCGAGCCGCGCAAGTGCGACCAGCCAACGCCGCCGCCCTACACCAGCGCCCTGGTGTTCCGCAGCAAGTACGAAGGCTCGAACAAGGCCCGTGCAACGCTGAACCGCGATGCCGAGAAGGACTTCCGCGAGAAGACCAAGGCCATCAACGACCTCGAACGCGGGGTCAACAAGCAGGTGATGCGCTTCATGCGCGACGCCAAGCCCGAGAGCCTGCAATGCACCCTGCAGTGGCTCGGCGACTGGTCCCGCGCCGGCGCCCTGCTCTCCACCGACTTCAATCACACCGGCAAGTCCATGCGCAAATGGGCGCTGGGCAGCATGGCTTCGGCCTGGCTGCGGCTGAAGTTCTCCCGCTCACGTCCACTGGCGCCTTATGCCCGGCAAAGCCAGGAGATCGAAGCCTGGTTCGCCCGACTGGCCGAGCAGACGGTCAAGGACTGGAGCGACCTGCCGCTCAAGGAGATCAACAATCACTCCTACTGGGCCGCCTGGTCGGTCATGGCCAGCGCTGTGGCGACCGACCGCCGCGACCTGTTCGACTGGTCGGTGAAGCAGTTCCAGGTTGCCGCCGGCCAGGTTGACGCCGATGGCTTCCTGCCCAACGAACTCCGGCGGCAGAAACGCGCCCTCGCCTACCACAACTACAGCCTGCCACCGCTGGCGATGGTCGCGGCGTTCGCCCAGGCCAATGGCGTCGATTTGCGCGATGACCACAATGCCGCGCTGCGCCGGCTTGCCGAGCGGGTGATGCAAGGCGTCGAAGACCCCGATGTCTTTGCGGACAAGACCGGCACCGGCCAGTCCGTTGGGGAGCTCAAGGAGAACGGCAAGTTCACCTGGCTGGAACCCTACTGCACGCTCTATCGCTGTAGTGACGAAACCCTCAAATGGAAACACTCCATGCAGCCGCTCATGAATTTCCGCCTCGGCGGTGACCTGACGCGGCTGTTCGACCCGAAAGCAGCAGAGAAATCGAACAACGGCTGACCGTCACGGGGCTGCGCACGGCGGGCGCGGCGAAGGACGTGGCAGAGGCAGGCGGTAACCCGATCGCAACCCAAGTAGCGACGGGCGCGACACCTTGAACCAGGGGAGAAACGGGTGGGCCGCTTGGCCCTGACAGTTCTTCAATGGAGGAAACGCGGATGGTGTTTTCATCCAACGTATTCCTGTTCCTGTTCCTGCCGACCTTCCTCGGCTTGTACTACCTGAGCGGGCCGCGTTTTCACAACCTGCTGCTGCTGATCGCCAGCTATCTCTTCTACGCCTGGTGGCGAGTCGACTTCCTGGCGCTGTTCGCAGCGGTCACGATCTTCAATTACTGGATCGGCCTGCGCATCGGTGCGGCCGGCGTGCGCACGAAACCCTCGCGGCACTGGCTGACCCTCGGCGTCGTGGTGGACCTCTGCGTCCTCGGCTACTTCAAGTACGCCAACTTCGGCGTCGACAGCCTCAACGCCATCATCACCTCCCTGGGGATGGCGCCCTTCGTGCTCACCCACATCCTCCTGCCCATCGGTATCTCGTTCTACATCTTCGAATCCATCAGCTACATCATCGACGTGTACCGGGGCGACACGCCGGCAACCCACCAGCTCATCGACTTCGCGGCCTTCGTGGCGATCTTCCCGCACCTGATCGCCGGCCCGGTGTTGCGCTTCCGCGACCTTGCCGGCCAGTTCCACCATCGCACCCACAGCCTCGACAAATTCGCCGAGGGCTGTACGCGCTTCATGCAGGGTTTCATCAAGAAGGTTTTCATCGCCGATACCCTGGCGCCTCTGGTCAGCCACTGCTTCGCCCTGGAAAACCCCAGCGCGGCCGACGCCTGGCTCGGCGCCCTGGCCTACACCGCGCAGCTGTACTTCGACTTCTCCGGCTACAGCGACATGGCCATCGGCCTCGGCCTGATGATGGGCTTCCGCTTCCTGGAAAACTTCAAGCAGCCCTATATCAGCCAGTCGATCACCGAATTCTGGCGGCGCTGGCACATCAGCCTGTCGACCTGGCTGCGCGATTACCTGTACGTCAGCCTGGGCGGCAATCGCGGCACCACCTTCCAGACCTACCGCAACCTGGTCCTGACCATGCTGCTGGGCGGCCTCTGGCACGGCGCGAACTTCACCTTCGTGATCTGGGGCGCCTGGCACGGCGCCTGGCTGGCCATCGAGCGCGCCCTGGGTGTCGACGCCGCGCCCCGGCGTTTCAACCCGATGAAATGGGTCTTCACCTTCCTGCTGGTGATCCTCGGCTGGGTGCTGTTCCGCGCCGAGAACCTCCACGTCGCCGGGCGCATGTACCAGGCGATGTTCGGTTTCAGCGGCTGGCAGTTGTCGGAGCTCGGCCGAGTCGGATTCACCGACCTGCAGCTGGTGACCCTGCTGATCGCCTACGCCAGCCTGGCGGTGTTCGGGCTACACGACTTCTATACCCGGCCGCTGGCCCACGGCGCGCCGAAGGTCGCCGCCGAGACCGCCGCCGACGAAGCGCCGCCAGTGCCCCCCGTGCCGCAACGCGCCCTGGGTGAACGGGCGCTGGCCTGGTTCGGCGCGGTGCAGCGCCCGCTCCTGCTCCTGCTGTTCTGCGCCTCGGTACTCAAGCTCTCGGCGCAGAGCTACTCACCCTTCCTTTACTTCCAGTTCTGAGGCAGAGCCATGATCCGTTTGTCCCGCAATGCCTACATCGCCCTGTTCCTCGCCGTCCTGCTGGTCCTGGGCGCCTGGTCGGTACGCGGGCTGCTGGACCTCCGCCTGCCCGCAGACGCCTCCCTGCACGACGGCAAGATGGCCAAGGCGGTGGAGAATCACTACGAAGCCGAATTCCCGCTGAAACGCCTGGGCACCAACCTGTGGGCGGCGCTGGACTACAGCCTGTTCGGCGAAGGCCGTCCGGGCGTGGTGCTGGGCCGCCAGGACTGGCTGTTCAGCGATGAAGAGTTCAATCCCCTGCCCCGCGGCGAACAGCAGATCGAGGCCAACCTCGGCCTGATTCGGGGCATCGACCGGCGCCTCGACGAACACGGTGTGAAGTTGCTGCTGGTGATAGTGCCGGCGAAAGCCCGCCTGTATCCGGAATACCTCGACGAAGAGCAGCCCGCCCAGCAGCAGCTCGGGCTGTATCGCCGGCTGCACGCAGCCGCGCAACACGCCGATATCCTCGCCCCCGACCTGCTGGCCAGCCTGCTGCGCGAGAAGGAAAAAGGGCTTCTGTTCCTGCGTACCGACACCCACTGGACGCCCCACGGTGCCGAGCTGGTCGCCCAGGAAGTGGCGCGCGCCGTACAACGCAAGGCACCGCTGAGTGGCGCGCGCCAACAGTTCACCACCGAACAGGCCGCGAGCAAGTCCTACCTGGGTGATCTGGCGCGGTTCCTGCCGCTCGATCCGCTGTTCAGTGCCCTGCTGCCAGCACCCGACCAGTTCCAGCCACGCTCCACCCACGCCCTCGACGCAAATCCGGATGACGCCTCGGCGGCGCTGTTCGCCGATGTCCAGGTCCCAGTAGCCCTGGTCGGCACCAGCTACAGCGCCAACCCCGAGTGGAACTTCTCCGGCGCCCTCCGCCAGGCCCTGGGCAGCGACATCCTCGACTTCGCCGAAAGCGGGCAAGGGCCGCTGCCGCCCATGCTCGAGTACCTGCAAACCGACGCATTCAAGGACGCCCCACCGCAGTGGGTGATCTGGGAGTTCCCGGAGCGCTACCTGCCGATGTCCCCCGACTTGAGCCAGTTCGATAGGGAATGGATCGCCCAGCTGGTCTCCGCCGGTTCGACCGGCCCCCACCAGACCGTTACCGCCGACTCCGTATCCCCTGGGAGAAGCCAACCATGAAGCCGCACAACCATCCTCGACTTATCGCCTCTGGTGCCTTGTTATTCGCCAGCCTTTTCTGCTGGCAGGCACAGGCCGACGACGCCGCCCTCTATGGTCCCGCCGCACCCAAGGGATCGACCTTCGTGCGTCTGTACAACGCCAGCAACCAGGAAGTCAGTGCCCAGGTGGGCACGGCCAGCCTTGAAGACGTCGGTCCTCTGGCCAGCACCGACTTCAGCTTCATGCCCGGCGGCAATTACAGCGCCAAGGTCGGCAGCCAGAACATGTCGCTCCAGCTCGGCGCGGACCGCTACTACACCCTGGTGAACCTGCCCAGCGGCCAGCCCCGCCTGGTGGAGGAAAAACCGTTCCGCAACAAGCAGAAGGCCCTGCTCAGGGTGCAGAACCTCACTGATACGCCCCTCAGTGTAAAAACCGCCGACGGCAAGACCGCAGTGGTCGAGAACGTTGCACCGCAAAGCGCCGGCGACCGCGAGATCAACCCGGTCAAGGTCAACCTCGCGCTGTTCGCCGGTAGCCAGAAGATCAGCGACCTGAAACCGGTCGCGTTCACTCGCGGTGAAGTGGTGTGCCTTTACGTCACCGGCAGCTCCGGAAAGCTCGCTCCCGTGTGGGTCAAGCGACCGCTCTCCAACAACTGAAAACGCATAGCCCAGTGGGGCATTTTGCAACTCGCCAGCAGGAGATGAACCATGATTCCCATTGTGCTTTCCGGCGGTAGCGGCTCAAGGCTCTGGCCGTTGTCCCGCCGACAGTTCCCCAAGCAGTTTCTCGCCCTGACCGGCGACCACACGTTGTTCCAGCAGACCCTCCAACGGCTGACGTTCGATGGCATGCAAGCGCCCATCCTGGTGTGCAACAAGGACCACCGCTTCATCGTCCAGGAACAGCTCGGCGAGATAGAGATCACACCCCATGCGGTCCTGCTCGAACCCTTCGGCCGCAATACCGCGCCGGCCGTGGCAATGGCCGCCATGCAACTGATCAGCGAAGGGCGTGACGAACTGTTGCTGGTCCTGCCTTCGGACCATGTCCTGGAAGACCTGGAGGCCTTCCGCGAGGCGCTGGTACTCGCCACCAGCACCGCCGAGCAAGGTGAGCTGGTGCTGTTCGGCGTACCGGCGACCCGGCCGGAAACCGGCTACGGCTACATTCGCTCCGAACAGGACCCTGCGCTGCCCGAGGGGATCAGCCGGGTTGCCCAGTTCGTGGAAAAACCCAACGCCGAGCGTGCCCGGGAATTCGTCGAATCCGGCGACTACTTCTGGAACAGCGGCATGTTCCTGTTCCGCGCCAGCCGCTTCCTGGAAGAGCTGAAGAAACACGAATCCGACATCCACGACACCTGCCGGTTGGCCCTGGAACGTAGCAAATGCCATGAGGACCATATCGACATCGACGAAGCCACCTTCGCCTGCTGTCCCGACAACTCCATCGACTACGCGGTGATGGAAAAGACCGCGCGCGCCTGCGTGGTGCCCCTGGATGCCGGCTGGAGCGATGTGGGCTGCTGGGCATCGATCTGGGACGTCCTCGACAAGGACGCCGACGGCAATGTCATCAAGGGCGACGTGGTTGTGCAGGACAGCCACAACTGTCTGGTGCACGGCAACGGCAAGCTGGTCTCGATCATCGGCATGGAGGACGTGGTGGTGGTGGAAACCAAGGACGCCATCATGGTCGCCAACAAGAATCACGTGCAGAAGGTCAAGCAACTGGTCGAGAAGCTCAAGGCCGAAGGCCGCAGCGAAGTCGAAAACCACTGTCAGGTCTATCGGCCGTGGGGCTATTACGACTCCGTGGACACCGGCGGACGCTTCCAGGTGAAGCACATCACCGTGAAACCCGGCGGCCGGCTATCGCTGCAGATGCACCACCACCGCGCCGAGCACTGGATCGTGGTTTCCGGCACTGCCGAAGTGACCTGTGACGACAAGGTGTTCCTGCTTACCGAGAACCAGTCCACCGACATTCCCATCACGTCGGTCCACCGCCTCTCCAACCCCGGCAAGATTCCCCTGGTGCTGATCGAAGTGCAGACCGGCAGCTACCTCGGCGAGGACGACATCACACGCCTGGACGACGTCTACGGCCGCGAGGAGCACGAGACGCTCGGGATCACGCCCCACCGTTGACTCACCGGTTGCCTGTAGGAGCGGATTCGATCGCGAATGAATTCGCTCCCACGACCGGATTTCCCGGGCTACTGGCTGCCACAGGGAACGGACCTGTAGGGGCGATTTCAATCGCCAAGCGGACCGCAGGTTCGCCCTTCTACTTTGCAGGGGCAGCTTCGCCGCCCTTGGCGAATGAATTCGCCCCTACAGAAAAGTGCGTTAGGCCGACGGCTTGCCCTTGCGATCAGCGCACAGGGCAATGACGAAATTCCGCAGCTCGTCGCGCTCCACGATGCCCAACTCGCCGCGCTGGTAGGCAGCATCGATCAGGCCAATGCAGTAGCCATCGTATTCCTGGCACTGATCAGCCGCCGAGAAGGCAAGGTTGGCGACGGCCGCATAGAAAGGCTTGATCGCGCCCGAATCCAGGCCATCGATCATTTCCCGCAGAGGAACCGGAATCAATGCGGCCCCGGCTACGGCCCGGTCTTCTGCAATCTCACGGGTCCAGGAGTAACGATCAGTCATGGGGCCTCCGGGCGGTTCTGTGAACTAAAGAAGATGGTAGACCAGTCCAGCAGGCTCCAATACGCGGCGTAAAATGACTGACTAGCGGCGCGCCGCTCCCCCAGAGTATTCCCTGAACGCTTTCGCCATGCCGCTCTCTATTCCATCGGAGCCCCTAGCCTGATCCTCCAGGGTAGGCGGACTCGCAGCGGTGATGTGGCAATTCCTTCCGATATAGAGGCCTTCAGGACCCGCAATTTTTGGCCTTTTCGCCGTCGGTCACCTACAAACATGCAGGTATACATACGGTCCTATGCTTCGGCTTGTGCCCTTGCATACCGGGCATTGAGCCAACAGCCGGGGCCTCGGCCCTGTTAACGCTGGATGGATCGCCTTGCTGATTACTTTGCCGCGGTGCTGCTCGCAACCGCGGTTTTTTTGTGCCTCTGCGCAGCGAAGATCCTTGGATCGAACCCTCCCCTTGCCCTTCACGCCGACGAGGGCACAGCCGTCTGAAATGCGCTCACCTGTCGCCCAGTTCGTTTGCTAGACCGTCAATAGCTACGCTTTGTCTGCCTGTTCGCTCAATCATCAGGCTTCCCCCTTGAAGCAGCCTCACTGCGGGTTTGGTGTTGCGAACTTTCCACCGTCTATCTTGTGAACATCAGCGACCGTGCGGGCAAGCCGCTGGAGGGCGGCAAGACCTGTCGCCTGACGGTGCCGGCGAACGCGCCCATCGAGCAGTATTGGTCGGCAACGGCCTACGACCGCGAGACGCACGCGTTGATCGTCGGCATGCCCCGCCCCAGCCTCGCGGCGAACGACCCGGTGGTGCAGAAGAATGCTGATGGCTCGACGGATATCTACTTCGGCCCGAAAGCGCCTGCCGGGAAGGCGTCAAACTGGGTGCCGACAGATCCGAAACGACGCTTCGAGCTGCTCTTTCGCCTCTACGGCCCGAAGAAGGAACTGTTCGAGAAGACGTGGAAGCTGCCGGACGCCGAAGCTATGGAGTGACCCTATTCCTGCCCCTTCAACGATAGGTCATGGCGGAAGCCAGCCACTCACAAAGAGTTGCTACCGGCCAGAAGCAGTGGGATGGACTCCCCTGCCGCTGACTATGGTTCGCACCTTCAGTCTGTGAGCGGGAGCCCATATCGAACATCAGAGCAGGAGAATGAATCTGCCCTTTTTCCCGTGGCAACAAGGGAGCGTTGCCGCAGGCTCGGTCATGTGTGCGGAAAGTGGATAGAACGGGGGCGCCTCTGCGAACGACACTGGCCCCGCGGACTTGCAGCAGCATGCTGCAGGCGCGTCCTCAATCCGAAACCATGAACTTTCCGAGGCTTGTATGACCACCCCTGCCGAGCAACTGGAGCAACGGCTGAAACAACAGAAAATCACCGAAGTCGAATGCGTGGTCAGCGACCTGACCGGCATCGCTCGCGGCAAGATTTCCCCTACCAACAAGTTCCTCGGCGAAGGGGGCATGCGACTCCCGGAAAGCGTCCTGCTGCAGACGGTCACCGGTGATTTCGTTGATGACGACGTCTATTACGACCTACTGGACGAAGCCGACATCGACATGGTCTGCCGCCCCGATCCCGACGCCGTCTTCCTCGTGCCCTGGGCGCTCGAACCGACCGCGATGGTCATCCACGACACCGTCGACAAGTACGGCAACCCGATCGAGTTGTCGCCGCGCAACGTGCTCAAGCGCGTTCTGAAGCTTTATGCGGATAAGGGGTGGAGCCCGGTCGTGGCGCCGGAGATGGAGTTCTATCTGACCAAGCGCAGCAGCGACCCTGATTTCCCCCTCGAGGCTCCCGTGGGCCGATCGGGGCGCCCAGAGAGCGGCCGCCAGAGCTTCTCCATCGATGCCACCAACGAGTTCGACCCGCTGTTCGAGGACGTATACGACTGGTGCGAAGCACAGGGGCTGGATCTGGATACGCTGATCCATGAAGACGGCCCGGCGCAGATGGAGATCAATTTCCGTCACGGCAACGCGCTGAGCCTGGCCGACCAGATCACCGTGTTCAAGCGCACCATGCGCGAAGCCGCGCTCAAGCATGATGTGAGCGCAACCTTCATGGCGAAGCCAATCACCGACGAACCGGGCAGCGCGATGCACATTCACCAGAGCGTGCTGGATGTGGCCACCGGCAAGAACATCTTCGTCAACGCGGATGGTTCCAAGAGCGAGCTGTTCCTCCACTTCATCGGCGGCCTGCAGAAGTACATTCCGAAGGTGCTTCCCATGTTCGCGCCGAACGTGAACTCGTTCCGCCGCTTCCTGCCGGACACCTCGGCTCCGGTGAATGTCGAGTGGGGCGAAGAAAACCGTACCGTCGGGCTACGTGTTCCGCCCGCCTCGCCTGAGGCGACGCGGGTCGAGAACCGCCTGCCCGGCGCAGATGCCAACCCCTACCTCGCGCTGGCTGCCAGCCTGCTCTGCGGGTACCTGGGCATGGTCGAGAAGTGTGCCCCCAGCACGCCGGTGCAAGGACGTGGCTATGAGCGCCGCAACCTGCGCCTGCCGATTACCATCGAGGACGCGTTGGCCCAGATGGAAGACTGCGAAGTGCTAGTGGAATACCTGGGCCGCAAGTTCGTGCAGGGCTACGTTGCCGTGAAGCGCACCGAACACGAGAACTACAAACGGGTGATCAGCTCCTGGGAGCGCGAGTTCCTGCTGCTGAGCGTCTAGCTCGCCCCCATTCCGTCATCACAACAAAAATACGGGAGTCGATATGAGACTGCTGCGCTACCTTGCGCCCTTTGCCCTGGCCACGATGGCCCAGGTCGCCCACGCTGAGCCGACGATCAGCGTCTACAACTGGACTGACTACATAGCCCCCGACACTCTGGGTGAGTTCCAGATAACCACCGGCATCAAGCCGATCTATGACGTCTTCGACTCCAATGAAACGCTGGAAGGCAAACTGCTAGCGGGCCGTTCGGGTTACGACGTGGTGGTGCCGTCCAACCACTTTCTCACCCGCCAGGTGCAGGCCGGGGTCTTCCTCGAACTCGACCGCAGCAAGCTGCCGAACTGGAAGCACCTGGACCCGAAGCTGCTCAAGCTGCTGGAACAGAACGATCCGGGTAACCGCCATTCGGTGCCGTACCTCTGGGGCACCAACGGCATCGGCTACAACGTCGAGAAGGTGAAGCAAGTGCTGGGCGTCGACCACGTCGACTCCTGGTCGGTGTTGTTCGAGCCGGAGAACCTGAAGAAACTGCACGCGTGCGGCGTCGCCTTCATGGACTCCCCCGACGAGATGATCCCCTCGGTGCTCAACTACCTGGGCCTGGACCCCAACAGCACCAACCCGGCCGATTACCCGAAAGCCGAGGCCAAGCTCGCGGCGGTGCGCCCCTACGTCACCTACTTCCACTCGTCCAAGTACATCTCGGATCTGGCCAACGGCGACATCTGCGTGGCCTTCGGCTACTCCGGCGACGTGTTCCAGGCGGCGGCGCGGGCGAAGGAAGCCAAGAACGGCATCGAGATCGCCTACAGCATTCCCAAGGAAGGCGCGAACCTCTGGTTCGACCTGATGGCCATCCCGTCCGATGCGAAGAACCCGGACCAGGCGCTGGCGTTCATCAACTACATCCTGGAGCCCAAGGTGATCGCCGGCATCAGCGAGTACGTCGGCTACCCCAGCGCCAACGCTGACGCCAAGGCGCTGCTCGACCCGGAGATGCAGAACAACCCCGAGGTCTATCCGAGCCAGGCCGTGCTCGACAAGCTGTACATCGCCAAGGCGCCGCCACCCAAGATCATGCGCCTGATGACCCGCAGCTGGAGCAAGATCAAGTTCAACCAATGAATCGAGAACGAGCCATGACTCACACCGAGGAGCATGCTGCGTCCTATTACGCCGCAACCGCCCGAGACAAACAGCTGTATCCCTCGCTCGCGGGGGACGTTCGCGCGGACGTTTGCGTCGTCGGCGGTGGGCTCACAGGCGTCAACACTGCACTGGAGCTGGCCCAGCGTGGCCACTCCGTCGTGCTGCTGGAAGCCCGGCGCATCGGCTGGGGCGCAAGTGGGCGCAACGGCGGCCAACTGATACGCGGCATCGGCCACGACGTCAGTGGCTTCGCCAAGTACGTGGGCGAGGAAGGAGTCCGTTACCTGGAGCGTGCAGGCCTCGACTCGGTGACCCTGGTCGCGGAGCGCATCCGCGACCTGAACATCGACTGCGATTTGCGCTGGGGCTTCTGCGAGCTGGCCAACACCCCCGCCCAGTTCGCCGCCATGGCCGAGGAGCAAGAGGAACTGAATGCGCTGGGCTATCCGCATCAGACCCGGCTGGTAGGCCCCGGCCAGATGCGTGAGGTGGTGGCAAGCGATTGCTATGCCGGCGGCCTGGTCGACATGGGCTCAGGTCACCTGCATCCGCTGGACCTGGTGAAGGGCGAAGCCCGCGCGGCCAAGGCCTTCGGCGCACAGATCTTCGAGCAGAGCCCGGTGCTGCGCATCGAGCACGGTAAGACCGCGATCGTCCACTGCGCGCAGGGACGCGTGCTGGCGAACAACCTGGTGCTCGGCTGCAATGCGCACCTGGACGATCTGGAACCCAGGCTGACCGGCAAGGTACTGCCCGCTGGCAGCTACGTGGTCGCCACCGAGCCATTGTCGGAGGAACTGGCGGCACAGCTGATCCCGCAGAACATGGCGCTATGCGACCAGAAGGTGGGGTTGGACTACTACCGTCTGACGGCCGATCGGCGCCTGCTCTTCGGGGGGGCCTGCCACTACTCGGGTCGTGACCCGAAGGACATCGGCGCCTACATGCGGCCGAAGGTGCTCAAGGTATTTCCCCAGCTCGAGCAGGTCAGGATCGATTACCAGTGGGGCGGCGTGATTGGTATCACCGCCAATCGCTTCCCGCAGGTGGGGCGGCTCAAGGCGCATCCGAATGTGTTCTTTGCCCAGGGGTATTCCGGTCACGGCCTGAACGTCACGCACTGGTCAGCCAAGCTCCTGGCAGAGGCCATCCATGCCGGTCAAAGCCAGGGCCTCGACCTGTTCAGCGCAGTGCCGCATCTGACATTCCCCGGAGGCAAGCTGCTGCGCTCCCCGTTGTTGGCGCTGGGCATGGCATGGTATCGGGTGCGGGAGTTACTGGGCTGATAGATCGGCTCTTGTAGGATGGGTGGAGCCTGGGCGATACCCATGTTGCAGCGATCGTGATTGATGGGTATCGCTTCGCTCCACGCCATCCTACGGTTCTACGCCAAGGCTGCCTCTGCAGCAGCTCAGGCGCGGTAGCCCTGCTTGACGGTGGTCTTGGGGTACTCGCCGAAGAGGGCGTGGTAGGACTGGGAGAAGCGGCCCAGGTGCCAGAATGACCATTTCATGGCCACCTCGGCCACGGTGACGCCCGATTCGGCTGCCCCCAGCAAATCGCGGCGAGCAGCATTCAGTCGTCGATTTCTAAGCCACACGATAGGTGGGATGCCGGCATAACGCAGGAAGGATTGCTGAAGGCTGCGTGGCGATACACCGGCTTTCGCGGCCAACTCGGTCATCCCGAAGTTCTCTTCTGGACAATCGTCGACCACTTCCTTGACCCGTTGAACGACTCGCTTGGCCTGGACGGTAGAGCGCGACCGGCGCCCGTCACCGATCGGCGCTTCGCAGAGCAAGTAGAAACAGTCGGAGACGATGGTCTGCGCGACACCTGGGGCATCCATATGGCGTTGGCCGCCGAATGCACCAGTGAGCATATCGCTGAGCGACGCTGCGACTGACCTGCAGTTATCGGATCGAAGAGGCGTGAGCACCAGGTCGGCGAACGCGTCAAGCGGCTGGCCCCATTGCGCCGCCTGCTTGATCACCACCGCCACCTCGCGATAGTTCTCCGGCGTGACCCAGGCGTTGCGAGTCTCGCCATCGAGCAGGTAGAGCGTGTTCTCCGACATGTCGAAGCTGAAGACCAGGGCGTCTGGCGGAGCGTGGAACTCCTGCTCCACACGAAGGTTCATTTGCTCCTCATAAAGCTCGATCCCCTGGACTTCGGCATGCAGAATACGGCCCGAGAATCGCCCGGCAGACATCTGCGTGTACTGCTGCTCCCAGCCAGGAATGGCTATCCGCTGCTGATCTACTTCTTGTGCTTCGACAACCCTGATTACCATACCCAGGCCTGCTGGTTTTTTAGGCCCGGAAGGCTATCAATCGCCATGCGCCCCGTGCAAGTCGGGAAATGCGTGGCCGCCGCTGTCCCCAACGAGCGCTCGCAATCGGCCGGGTGGAGCAGTTCGCCAACGACCGCAGTCGGCACAGACTGGGGCACAACGCACGCTCACTACTTCCCTGCTGCCGTTACACCGGGAGCAGTGAATCCGGGAGGTGTTTTGAGCCACGGGAAGCCCTTCACCGCCATGTCATAACCGGTTGCGTAGAGACTGCGCATGTATTCGTTATCGAACTCTTCCTTGTGCGGAGCGTTAAAGCTCGAGGGTATGAATCCGAGGTTGAAATCCACACCATCACGCTGGGTGGTGGAATAGATCCGGTAGAGGTCGCCGATACCCTGGCTGTGGATCAACGAGGTGACCGCGCGACCGGCGATGCTCATGGTTTTGCGCTCGACGTCCGCCCAGTCCGGGTCGAGCCGTGAATTGCGTATCACGTATAGCTTGCGCTCGCGGGTCACTCCAACTGCTTTTGCTTCCTCATCGACGCGAACAGACGCCGGATAAGCGAACACCTGTGCCATGATGCCGCCGTCCACGTGCATTTCCTGATAGGCCTTACCATCGACTTCTACGTCGATCATCATCGGCGGAAATCCTCCCGGAATAGAGGCAGATGCAATCATGACTCTCACGAACAGATCCAATGCCTCAGGACCGCCATAGGTCGCGATTTTCCCCATGTCCCAGATTATGGCGCGGCGCGCATCGAGGTCCGCAGTGGCAACTAACAGAAAGCGGCCCTTGGCGTACTCGGCGGCGATTTCATCGAGTATCTGCTCATTCAACGACTCGCGTGTCAGCTTCAATAGCGGTGCGTTGTCTGACATTGCATCACCCAGAACGCCTTCGAAGAAACTGCGCGGCTCGAGGACGTCTTTCGGTGACAGCGTCGTATAGAACTTTTTCAGTGTCTCGTCGTACTTCGGCCCCAGAAATGCGAAAGGCGCGATCAGAGCGCCCGTGCTGATGCCAGTGACGAGTTTGAATTCCGGACGCGTGCCTGTAGCCGTCCAGCCATTTAACACGCCTACGGCGAACGCCCCATTGTCACCACCGCCCGAAATGGCCAGGTATACCGCTGGCGGCAGGGGTCCTTTGTGCCCTTGCTTTACAAGATAAGCCTGCTCCCGCTGGAGCGCTTGAATGCCGATCCGGGTGAATTCTGTCATGTCGCCGCCGCCGACATAGCGCACGCCAGGCATGCCTGGAATTTCCGCTCTGGCCGTCAGATCGTTCGGTACCGCCGGTAGGCGTATCGGCGCCATGGTGCAGCCCTGCAACAGTAGCAACAGGGTCACGATCAGGTTGGTGGCTTTCATAGTCGACTCTCTCGCTGAGCGCGACGTCGCACATGTTCGCGCGGATCGTTTCCCAACAATTTGCATGCCAGGGTGCGGATTGATCATCTGTGGCAACTGCGCGGGGTCGTTGAGTGAGGACAGCTTTGGCTCCCGTTACTTCATTAAAGACGCTTCACGTTTCTGCGCTCAGAAAACCTGGAGCCCGACGTCGCTGGTCTGGCTGGCCGGACCACGAACAGCAATCAAAACCAACATAGCGGTTATAGACCTCTCCCCCGCTGGCTTGTTTTCGGTGTATCGACTAACGGCAGCCAGTTGCCTCCCCCCGCAAAAACTGACCCAGATCAATGGCACTCAAGATCCTGCTTCGGCGGCTGGGGACCTGACATGAACTGCGAAGAACCTGTCGCCAAATGAATGGTCGCCTCCCCCCTCTCCATCCCTAGATTCCTCCTCGAGGTCTGAGCTAAGGGCCCCGTTTCCCAGTAGCTCGCCCGGCCGAACAAACATCGCCAGAGGAGAACAACAAGATGCGCGTAGAACAACTTACTTGCAGTATCGGGGCCGAGCTTATCGGCGTGAACCTCGCGGATGCGGCTTACGATGACGGCCTCTTCGCCGAAATCCGCCAACTCCTGCTCAAGCACAAGGTGCTGTTCCTGCGCGACCAGGACATCAGCCGTGCCGAGCATGTGGCCTTTGCCCGCCGCTTTGGCGAGCTGGAAGACCACCCGGTGGCCGGCAGCGACCCGGAGCATCCGGGCCTGGTGCGCATCTACAAGGAACCGGGCCAACCCAACGACCGCTACGAGAACGCCTGGCACACCGACGCCACCTGGCGCGACGCCCCGCCCATGGGTTGCGTGCTGCGCTGCGTGGAAGGGCCGTCGGTAGGCGGCGACACCCTGTGGGCGAACATGGCGTTGGCCTACAAGAAGTTGCCGGAAGACGTGAAGCAGCGCATCGAAGGCCTGCGCGCCCGCCACAGCATCGAAGCGAGCTTCGGCGCGGCCATGCCTATCGAGAAGCGCTTGGCGCTCAAGGCCATGTATCCGGACCCCGAGCACCCAGTGGTGCGCACCCACCCGGAAACCGGCGAAAAGATCCTCTTCGTCAATGCGTTCACTACCCACTTCACCAACTTCCACACGCCCGAGCGCGTGCGCTACGGCCAGGACTACAGCATGGGCGGCAGCGACCTGATGCGCTACCTGGTCAGCCAGGCCTACATCCCGGAATACCAGGTCCGTTGGCGCTGGAAGAAGAACAGCATGGCCATCTGGGACAACCGCTCTACCCAGCACTACGCCGCGATGGATTACCCGCCTTGCGTCCGCAAGATGGAACGCGCCGGAATCATCGGCGACAAGCCCTTCTGATCATCGAACCGCACAACAACCACTAGATAGCCGATCCCAGGAGTAAGTCATGAATTTCATCGATGGTTCCCTGTTTGTCGAAAACATGGAAAAGCTGGTCATCACCGCCGCCCCCTACGGCCCGGAATGGATGCCGTCCGACTTCCCGGAAGACATCCCGGTAAGCATGGACGCGCAGATCCAGAAAGCTGTGGACTGCTATAACGCCGGCGCCACCGTGCTGCACGTCCACGTACGTGAGGAAGACGGCAAGGGCTCCAAGCGCCTGTCCAAGTTCAACGAATTGCTGGCGGGTATCCGCGAAACCTGCCCGGGGATCATCCTCCAGGTCGGCGGCTCGATTTCCTTTGCCCCCGAAAACGACGGCGACGTTGCCAAGTGGCTGTCCGACGACACCCGCCACATGCTGGCCGAGCTGACCCCGACCCCGGATCAGGTGACCATCGCGATCAACACCAACCAGATGAACGTCTGCGAGCAGATGACCGCCGCCGACATTCGCGGCACTTCGCTCGAAGACCCGGTGATGCTCAGGGCCTACCAGGAAATGACCATCCCGGCCGGTCCTGCCTGGGTCGAGGAACACATTCGCCGCCTTTCGGCCAACGGCATCCAGACTCACTTCCAGTTGGCCAATATCACCCAACTCAACACCGTCGAGCGCATGATGCGCCGTGGCACGTGCAACGTACCGCTGATCCTCACCTGGGTAGCCATCGGCGGCGGCTTCGACTCGCCGAATCCGTACGACCTGGCCAACTTCGTGCGCGCCTGCCCGGATGGTTCGGTGCTGACGTTGGAGACCAGCATGCGCAATGTGCTGCCGCTGAACATGATGGCCATCGCTCTTGGCCTTCACGTACGTTGCGGCATCGAGGACAACATCTGGAACCAGCGCCAGACCGCCAAGATGACGACCGTCGAGCAGATCGAGCAGTTGGTTCGCATCTCCCGAGAGTTCGGCCGTGAAGTGGCCAATGGCGAGGAAGCCCGCAAGATCTACAAGATCGGGACCTTCTACAAGGACGCCGACGAGACCCTGGCCAGGAACGGCTTCGCGCCAAACCGCAAGCCGGGTCAGGTCGGCTTCACGCAGCACACCTGATGCTCCGGTCGGTCAGCACTGCAACTGGCCGACCATTTTCCGCGGCTCGCTGCCATAAATGGCAGCGAGCGTTGGATGCGATGCCTCGGTCGCTGCTCCGCTTCCCACATATCTCCGCAACGTAGGATGGGTTGAGACTGCGATACCCATGCTGTTAACCCGGATTGGCACTGAGCCAAGCGAAGCCAACGAATCGTTCGTTTCCAGGTTGCTTCCTGTAGCACCTCGCCCGGGATCAGGGGCCGTGACTTAGAAGTGGTACGCCCCGGAAATGATGACGGCGTATGGATGCTCGGTTTCCCCCACGACACGCCCACGCACGGCAGACGGCCCGGTATCCACAGGCGACTCGCCAAAGTCCACCAGATGCAGGTTGAACTCCACCGACTTGCCATTGCCATGATCGACCTGGACCCCAGCGCCTACTCCCCACATACGATCCAGCGGCATGGCCAGCGTTCGTTTGCTGTCGTCGACTGGCGCCTGCACGTAGAAGGTGTCGAGGGTGTAACGCAGGCCGCCGTTGGCGGGAAATCCGTAGCCCAGGGTACCGGCCCAGAAGTTGTTGAAGCCGCTGTCTTCCACGTCGATCGTTTCGCCATCCAGCGAAACCGAGTTGGCGCCGAACCGGGAGAATTCCACCCAGGCGAGGTCCGCAACGATGAACGCCCCGGAATCCAGTTCGTGATAGATGCCGCCGATGATGCGCTGAGGCATGACCTGCTCGACCTCAATCTTGTCGCTCAGGATGCCCCGTTCGAGCAATCCGCCAATCACTGGACCCGTGTTGCGGAATTTGAGGTCGCCATCGATATCCGTCTTGGATTCGCTTGTGTACACCAGGCCTAATCGGGTTTTCGCCGTCATTTCCCACAACAGCGAGAGACTGAAGTTGGTCCCGACGCCATCGAGGTCGGCCTCGAGCTTTCCATCGGCAGCGCCGGGTACGAGCGTGTTGATGGCAACTTCAGACTGGGACGAGATGTAGTTGATACCCACGGAAGCACCGATCGACCATTGCTCGTTGATTCGCCAGGACAACGCAGGAGTCACGGCGACATAGACCAGCGAGTAACTGTCGGTGTAGTAGCGGCCAGCCCAATCGGAACCGTATTCGGAGCCAAATCCGGACGGAATGGTCAGCGAGATGCCTCCATGGAGGGACTCAGTGAACGGCCGAACGTAATAGGCCTGCGGAATCATCACTGGGTTGAGGTCGTTATCGGGATCTCCCCCGCTGGTAGTGGTCTGCCCCTCGTCCACCTCGAAGGTGCCCAGCCCGGTGGCCTGCATCAGGCTGATCGATGCAGCCGGCTTGTGCAGCCTGGACATGCCGGCCGGGTTGTCGCTGGCGGTTTCAGCGCTGTCGGCACTGGCGGCGATGCCCGCAAATCCCGCCGAGCCGGCAAAGACGGACGACGTGCACAGGGAAACCAGTACGCCGGCCAACACCCGGAACGATGCACTTTCCATGGAGCCCCCTTGGTCAGTGTGAAGTTGGTGCGCAAAGCTGCGCCTGCCTCACTGCCGATGTTTATGAGTACATCTCGTGACAGAGATAAATCGGACGCCGTGCGGTGGTTAATTCTTCTGCCCTCTGCAGAAGGCCTTTGCCAGTTCGGAATTACATGCCGAAGCCTAGTCAGAGGAGTTGGAGGCGCAACTTGAAGGGAGGAAAATCTGCGGATCAAGGGCGTTTTCCGCTTCTGACAAGGCAATCCCGTGAAATGCAAAAGCCCGCCAAAGAGGCGGGCCTTCGTGCAACGACGCCAAGGATCAGTCGTTGTGTTTGTGCTTGTGTTTATGTTTGTGGCTGGCTTTGTGGTTGTCGTGGTGGTCATCGTCGTCGGCCAGGTTGTTGCCGATAGCACTGCCGGCAGCCCCGCCCAGACCGGCGCCGATTGCGCCACCGGTGGAGCCCCCTACCTTATTGCCAATCACCTGGCCGCCGGCCGCACCGAGACCACCGCCGATCGCTGCTTCGGTCTTCTTGCCATCCTTCGCACTCACCGCCCCGCCTGCTGCGCCGCCCAAACCGGCACCGATCGCAGCGCCAGTGCTTCCGCCGACGGCCTGGCCAACGACACTCCCCACGGCCCCGCCAATGCCGCCGCCCACCGCTGTGTTGGTCGTTTCATCGGCGGCTACGTACTGCGAAGCCAGAATGCTGAGGGCAAGTGCCGAGAGTGATTTACGCATCTTTCGAACCTCGAGTTGGAAACGGGTGCAGACAATTCTGTCGGAAGGGAAACAGGCAGACAATGCAAGTTCGGTCCTTCATGGACCTGAGTCAAAAGTCTATTTACTAGCGCTACCGGCTATCGAGCAAAGTCCGTATTTAAACCCAGGCGCCCACCAATGACATCTACAAAATCTGCACTACATCGAGCCACATCGAGGGGTAGAAAAAGGTTTCGCTCGGGCGTTCATGCGCAAAGCGAGAGTCGCTCCCCGCGACAACAACCTGTGGAACCCGTTGGAGGCCAGGAAGTGAACTCCCTGGCTCCCGTGAAACTCAGCTTCGAATGAAGGCGAGCAGATCGGCGTTGATGGTGTCGGCGTTGATGGTGGGCATGCCGTGCGAGAACCCCGGGTAGATCTTCAGGGTGCTGTTCTTGAGCAGCTTGGCCGACAACACGCCGGTGTTCTCATAGGGCACGATCTGGTCGTCGTCGCCATGCAGCACCAGAACGGGGATGGTGATGCTCTTGAGGTCTTCGGTGAAGTCGGTCTGGGAGAAGGCGACGATGCCGTCGTAATGCGCCTTGGCGCTGCCCATCATGCCCTGCCGCCACCAGTTCTGGATGATGCCCTCCGACGGCGTGGCACCTGGGCGGTTGTAGCCATAGAAGGGACCGGCCGGGACATCCCGAAAGAACTGCGCGCGGTTGTCAGCGAGCTGGGCCTGCAGGCCGTCGAAGACATCCTTGGGAAGACCATCGGGATTGCTCGCGCTCTTCACCATCAGCGGCGGCACCGCACTGATGAGGGCGGCTTTGGCAACGGGGTCTTCACGATGCCGCGCGATGTAGCGAACGACCTCGCCACCGCCTGTGGAATGGCCGGCATGGACGGCACCCTGGACGCCGAGGTGGTTCACGACCGCTGCCGTGTCATCGGCGTAATGGTCCATGTCGTGGCCATCCCAGACCTGGCTGGAGCGTCCATGACCGCGTCGATCGTGGGCCACTACGCGAAAGCCCTGGGCCAGGAAGAACAGCATCTGCGCATCCCAGTCGTCCGAGCTCAGCGGCCAGCCGTGATGGAAGTAGATCACCTGCGCATCGCGCGGTCCCCAATCCTTGTAGAAGATTTCGACTCCATCCTTCGTTGTGACGTATCCCATGTTCGCTTCTCCTGTCTGATGTGGAGGTCTGCCATTGGAGATGTGCTCGCCAATCGGTACCGCGCATGGCGGGCAATGCCTGGAAAACGCGGCTGGCGTTGCCGTTGAGTCGCTTGGCCGCTATTGGACTCTAGGATTAAAGTAAGCTTTAAGGTCAATGATTCTGCCGAGGTGCAGCGTGAGAATTGGTGAACTGGCGAAACTCAGCGGTCTCGCGGCCTCCCGCATCCGTTTCTACGAGTCCAGTGGCTTGATCACTTCGGTTGATCGCAAGTCCAACGGCTATCGCGACTACGGGCCTGACGCGGTGCTCATCCTGGAGATCATTACCGGGGCCCAGGCCGCAGGCTTTTCTCTGGAGGAAATCCGCAATCTCCTGCCAATCGGCCAGAACAGCTGGCAGCACGGGGAACTGCTGGACAGTCTCAAGCGCAAGGTGGCCGAGATCGAGGCCATGCAAGCGCGCCTGGAGCAGAACAAGGCGCAGTTGCTGGTCACCATCGAAGTCATCGAGAGCAAGCCGGAAGGCATGCAGTGCGGGGAAAACACTCAGCGGGTACTGAATCGCCTCCGTAAGGAAGCCAAAACGGCGACCGGTTCCAGTCGGCCGGCTCGCGAAGGCTGAGACAGCGTTTCCGCACAGGGCAAGTCAGGCCGCGATGGCCTGACCTGACCCCATTGGCGCAAGGCCGTAGCGATTATTCGTTGTCCAGCATCGATAAGGGTTCGGGCGCATAGAGTGCGCTCTGGAACTGCGGCACGTACTCGTACTTCAGCATTTTCCCCAGATCCAGGGACTTCATGAATGTGGAAAGGCTACCGTCATTCAGCGTGAGATTGACCGAGTCCGCACTCGTGCTGGAGGCGTGGCTCAATTGCCGGGATACCGCATAGCCGTAGGTCAATCCGCCGTCTTTACCGACGTTCGTGAAGCTGTTGGTCACCAGCTCCACTTCATCTGAAGGCGCACTCAACTTCTCTCCCTCGAAGACCACGTCAACCTTGCCTGTTTCGTTATCAACGATTTCGAAGGTCACGGACTTGTCACTCTCCCGGCGGTTGATGCCCGTCAGCCACTTCGGCAAGTTGTAGCCGACCACGCCCCGTACCCGGGCAAGCTCGGTATTGACCGGGAGTTTCAGCACGTACCCCCAGAAATCCCCGGACAGCGACTGACCTACCAGCGAGACCGGGCCGAGGTTCGATGATCCAGGCTTGTTCGTGACGATGGACAGGGCGATTTCGTTGTAGCTGTCGTTATCGCAGTACTCATAGGAGTAAGCGGTAAGGGCGACCAGTCCCCTGCCCGGCCAGACCTGCACGGGCTGGACTTTTCCCAGGACCTCCGCGGGCATCAACGCTCTGAGCTTATTAATGTCCGCCGTGTAGACCACGGTGATCCGGTTGTTCTTGTAGTAGAAATTGGGTGAGTAGGATTCGAATCCAATGTCGACCTTGGTTTTCTTGAGCCCCCTGAACCAGCTCAGATCGACGCCAGGGGCTTCGGATTCGATGGTGGCAAGCGGAGGATTGGAGCGGAAGCGGTCATACAGACCACCGGCGACAACAGGAACTTCGTGGCCCCCGATGTTGATCATCACGCTTCCTGCTTCCTTGGCGTTGGGGGAATTTCCCGCCAATGCGAAGGCCGATACGGTGCTCATGAATATCCCCGCCACTGCCGCAAAACTGCCTCGTTTCATCTGCTGAACCCTCCGCTAAGTACGTTATGCCGTTGTTCCCTATGGAACCCGCCAACAGAACCCTAACGTTTAACTCAACTTTAAGGTCAAGCACTTCTCGGAGGGAATCAAATTCCCGTGCATAGCTTGTTCGCACCTGCGGCCTTGCCTACTCTCGCTGCACCTCGCGAACAGAAGCTCACCATGGATTTCTTCAAGTACCACGCTGCCAGTAACGATTACCTCGTTTATGCAGACGAACCCTCTTTCGATCTTTCGCCGGCGGAAATCTCGCGGACCTGTGATCGACATAGGGGACTCGGGGCGGACGGCATCCTTGTACCGGTGCTCACGCAGGGCGAAATGCCTAGCGTGATCATCTACAACACTGACGGTTCCCAAGCGGAGAAAAGCGGCAATGGACTGCGGATTTTCTGCCGCTACCTCTGGGATCGCGGCCACGTTGGCGCAGGTGAATTCCAGGTGCATACGGCCGGTGGCGTGGTGTCGTGCCAAGTTCTTGATGAAGGCCGCAACGTTGCCATTCGCATGGGGCGTGCACAGTTTCCGGACAGGAGCGCCTTGGAGGTGAATGTGCAGGGACGCGAGCTGCGGCTGCATCCGGTCTCCATGGGTAATCCGCACTGTGTGATTTTCATGGATCAACCCGATGAATCAACCGCGCGCGCCCTCGGGCCGGTCATCGAGCATCTCGAACCCTTCCCCAACCGCACCAATGTGCAGTTCGTGAAAGTGATCGACCGCAACAACCTGGAAGTCCGCATCTGGGAGCGAGGCGTTGGCTATACGCTGTCCTCGGGCACCAGCAGCTGTGCGGCAGCAGCGGTCTGCCGGCGACTGGGACTCGTGGAGCCCGAGGTGAATGTCCATATGCCCGGCGGACTGATCCAGATCGTGCTGGATGAGAACTTCGAGGTCCTGATGCGAGGGCCGGTGCGCCGCGTGGGCCGCTACAGCCTGGACGAAGAGTGTTTCAGCTGAGCCTTGCCCTTCCCGTGGTCGTCAGGAAGTAGCGTTATGAGCGGGAACCGTGAACTGGACGGTCGCACCGCGGGGCTCATTTGCGCTCGCCCGCAACTGGCCGCCATGGGCGTCGATGATCGAGCGGCAGATCGACAAGCCCATGCCCAGGCCAGCGGATTTCGTGGTGTAGAACGGTGCGAAGATCTGCTCCGGCTCCGAGGCGAATCCCGGACCTGAATCGGTCACCGCCACCCGCACGTAACCGCCCTCATCCTCGACCGTACTGATGACGAGCTGCCGCCCTCCATCCCCGACATCGCTCATCGCTTCCAGTGCGTTGATGATCAGATTGAGGAGCACCTGTTGCAGCTCGACACGGTCGCCCTCGATGCGCGGCAGGGCCTCTGCCAGTTGCAGCTTCACCAGGGCCTTGCCCTTGGTGGCCTGGCCGCGGGTGAACTCCACCATTTCGAGGATCGCCTCGTTGATGTCCATCGGCAGCTTCTGGGAGGGCGCTTTCCGCAGCAACTCGCGAATTCGACCGATAACATCCGCCGCCCGGTTGCCATCCTTGATGATCCGCCCAATCGTGTTTCCGACTTCGTCGAGGTCGGGCGATGGGGCACCGAGCAGCCGCTGGGCAACCTGGGCATTGAGGATGGTCGCCGCGATGGGCTGATTGACTTCGTGGGCGATGGTCGCCGTCAGTTGGCCCATGGTGGCGACCCGGTTGGCGTGCGCCAGTTCCGCCTGCACCTCGCGATAGCGCCGCTCGCTCCCACGGACCTTTTCCTCCGCCTGTTTGCGTTCGGTCAGGTCCAGCACGAAGGCGACACCTTCCTTCCGGCTCCCTTCGAAGGAAGCCAGGCCGACAACCACTGGCACGCGGCTGCCATCCTTCCTGATGTATTCCTTTTCATAGGGTTGCGCCCTCCCCGTCTGCAACGCGCTCGCCAGGGAGCGTTCACTGATCTCAATGAATTCCGGCGGTGTCAGGTCCCGCCAACGCAGGCGGCCCGCCAGCAGGTCCTCGCGCGCATAGCCGATGATGCGGAGAAAGGCATCATTGGCATCGACCAGGCCGCCGCTGGCGTTCCAGACCACGATGCCGATGATGTTGGCATCCACCAGGCGGCGGATCTTGGCTTCGCGCTCCGCCACTTCGCGGTACAGGCGAGCGTTCTCCAGGGAAATTGCGGCTTGCGAGGCAACAAGCTTCAGCACGGCGATACGCGTTGGGCTGAATACGCGGGCCGTGAGGTTGTTTTCCAGGTAAAGGGCACCGATGAGCTTCGCCTGATTCATCAGCGGCAGGCAGAGAATCGAGCGGCAGTGGCGCGTGCGGATGTAGGTGTCCGCCGCAAGGCCGGGGTCGGCCGAGGCATCATCCAGCACGATGCTCTGCTGGGCGCGCAGGACATGGAAAAGGATCGACTCCGGCAGCATGTCCGCGCTCACCGGTATGTCGCGAAGTTGCAGTTCGGCGGCCTTGCCTCCCATGGTCGCCTCCGCCGCTATGCGCGCCTCGCCGGCGTCCGACAGCACCAGTAGCCCACGTTCCGCGCCGGCCTGTTCAATGGCCGTGCGCATGACCATGTCGATCAATCTTTCCAGGACGATTTCACTGGAAGCCGCCTGCGAAACCTTGATCACGGTCGCGAGGTCCAGGTGCTCCACCGGCGTGGCGATGGTGCTCGTCGGGCCGGGGGCCGTGTCATCCGTTTTCAGGAACGGATGCGCTTGCTCGAGCTGGCGCACCTTGCCCGTTGCGCCCCAGCGCAGGTAGGCATAGCGGGCATCCTGCAGGTACAGGCGGGCGATCTTCTGGAAGCCAGCCGATGCGTAGAACCGCGCAGCGAGTTCATTGGCCAGCGCTTCGATCTGGTCGAAGCCGCTTTCCTGCGCCGACTGGATGGCCTGCTCATAGAGCAGTTCGGCATCCATGCGGCGGTCTTCTATACGGGCTATTTCAGCACTCACCAGCAGGGCGCGGCTGGCGAAGTTCTCGGCACAGAGCGCTACCCAGCTTTGCAACTGTTGCTGGTGCGCGACCAGCGCATGCAGATGCTGTTGGCGATCACCGGCCGGGATGCTGTCGCACAGCGCTGCCCTGGCCAGGGCAGCATAGAAGAAGTACTCGGCCTCCTCGATGAAGGAGTGGGACGCCCAGAGCACCTCATGCGCCTTCGACGCCGCTTCCATGGCGGCCTCGATGTCTCCTGCCAGGTAACGCGCTTGCAGTTTCCGAATCCAATGCCAGCACGCGAGCACCCGCGAGACGTCCGTTATGCGCTCCTCGGCCTGTGCCTCATTGAAGTGCTCATCGTCCAGGCAGCCGAAGGTGGGTGTGAAACCCCTCAGTGACCGGATCAGCGCAAGCTGGTTTTCAATGAAGCCGATGGCGAGTCCGAAACGGATCTTGCGGGCATAGGCCAGCCCCCGCTCGGCCTCCTCGTGAATATCGGACAATCGCTCACCGGCGAACAGCAGGTTCGAGACGAGACAGTTTCGCGAAAAGGCGCCAAACGGCAGGTCGCCGATACGGTTAGCCGTGACAAAGACACGCTGCAACTGGTCCGAACAGCTCCGTATGGGCTGCGCCCAGCGCGCCACGAAGACCGAGAAGCAGAAGTAGGTGCGCGCCTCGTAGCGCTGGAGACCAAGGCGCTCGACGAGTTTGCAGGCGAGCTCGCCAAATCGATAGCCGGCCTCATAGTCGCCGAAGCGCCGGCCAGTAATCCTGGGCACGGTGGCGTAGGCCACGCACGAGGCATCGCAGTTGCCATGCTCGATGCTCAGCGTGATCGCTTTGCAGATCGTCAGGGAAGCCAGGTTCGAATTCGCATGCAAGGCGGGTGACGTCAGCTTGACCAGCGCCTCGACGGTCGCAAGGGCAATGGCGTCCTCCATCAATGGCAGGTCGATGAGATCTTCGATCGGCCTTCCGGCGAGCCCGGTCCAGATGCGTTCATACTCGCTGCGCACCACTTCGTCCGCAGGCGTGGATGACCATTCGATGCCCACATGCCGCAGGTAATCGAGGCACACCGAGACCGCGCGACCGCTCTGGTTGAGCAGCAGGCACACATCCATTCGCACGCACGCCACCCTGGCCCATTCGACCGGTCCGGCGACACGATTCGTCAGGGCCGCCAGACGTTCGTCGGCAATGCTCAATTGGCCGGTGAGGAACTCGCACTCGGCGCGATTCAGTTCCAGTGCGAAAGCCAGATCATGTCGGCGCTCCCAGGACACTTCATCCAGCAGATCGGCACCGGCCGCGAGATAGGTGAGCGCCGAAGCGAATGTCGTCGCGGCCTTGGCGCGCCGCCCGGCCAGAAGGTTGATCTCGGCCAGCTGCTCCCGCTCTTCGCGGTCGGTGATCAACCCGGCACCGCGATTGAGTTGGCCGGCGATCTCGAAAATCTCCTCCTCCCAGTTTTCCTCCGGTGTCTGCTTGACGAGCATCCGGCCGATGCGCAGATGGGCTTCAGCACGGTAAGTTTCGGCGATCAGCGAATACGCGGCCTCATGGATGCGGTCGTGCACGAAGGCATAGACGCCATTCAGCCGCTCGACCAGTTCCTGGCGAATCGCCTCCCACAGCAAAGCCTGGAGCTGGGAGCGCCTGACACCGAGCACGGAAGCCAGCGTGCGGGTTTTCGCGACGTTGCCGAGACAGGCCAGCTGCTGCAAGGCCTGCTGAGTCTCGGCAGGCAAGCGGCTCAGCTTTTCCACCATCAGGTCGACGACGTTATCGGTGTAGCCCTTGGCGTGGATCCGCCCGGCGTCCCAGAGCCACTGCTCCCTCTCGTGATCGAAGGTCAGCAGCTCTCCGTCGACCAGCGCTTGGAGGAACTGGATGACGAAGAAGGGATTGCCGGCGGTCTTGTCGTGCATCAGCCGGGCCAGCGGTTCGATACGCTCCGGGAGGCAATGGAGCGATTCGGCGATCAGCTGGGTGATGTGCGCCGTCGACAGGGGGGACAGGCTGATTTGCTCGATCCGGCCGCCGGCATTCCTGATGGCCTGGAGCTTGCCCGTCAGGGGGTGCAGCGCATCCACTTCGTTATCGCGATACGCGCCAATGAGCATCAGATGGCGGAGGTCCGAACTCGTCAGCAGTTCTTCCAGCAGATCAAGCGTCGCCGTATCGAGCCATTGCAGGTCATCGAGAAACAGCGCCAGGGGATGCTCGGCCTGGGCAAATACACCGATGAAACGCTGGAACACCAGCAGAAACCGGCGTTTTGCCTGGGGCGCGTCCAGTTCCGGAACGGGCGGTGGTTCGCCAATGATCAGTTTCAGTTCGGGGAGCAGATCGGTCATCAGCCGCGCATTGGGTTCCAGCGCGTCAGACAAGGCCGTGCGCCAGCGCGCCAGCTCGCTATCGCGCTTGCCCAGGAGCGGACGCACCAGGCTCTGGAACGCCTGAACCAGCGTCGAATAGGGGATGTCGCGTTGGTACTGGTCGAACTTGCCCGATGCGAAGAGCCCGTGCTGCGCCACCAGCACCTTGTGCAGCTCGTTGACGACCGAGGATTTCCCCATGCCGGAATAGCCGGAGACCAGCACGAGCTCCGGCGAGCTGCTGCTGACGATGCGATCGAAGGCCGCAGCCAGTGCATCGACTTCGTGCTCCCGCCCGTACAGCTTCTCGGGGATCAGCAGCCGGTCAGGCGTGCCACGTTCATCCAGGGGAAACTCATCGATGCGACGCTGGCGCTGCCAGTCGGCCAGGCAGTGCTGCAGGTCATGCTCGAGGCTCGCGGCAGTCTGGTAACGGTCTTCCGCCGTCTTCGCGAGCAGCTTCATCACGATGCAGGAAGCCATGGCCGGAATGGTCGCCACCCGCTCATGGGGCAGAACCGCCTTGAGGGCAATGTGGCAATGCACCCACTCCATGGCATCGGCGGCCTGGAACGGCAAGGTTCCGGTCAGCATCTGGTAGAGCGTGACGCCGAGCGCATACAGATCGCTGCGTGAATCGATCGAGCGGTTCATCCGGCCGGTCTGCTCCGGCGCCATGTAGGCCAGCGAGCCGGCGATGGTTTCCGGCGGTTCAGGCGCCTGCCGCTCCCTAGGCAGCCGCGAGGCCAGGCCGAATCCGCTGAGCCGGGCCTGGCCGTCGGTGCAGTTCACGAGGATATGCGCGGGTTTGAGGTCCTTATGGACCAGGCCGCGCTGGTGGAATCTGGACAATGCCCCGGCGATGCTCACGGCAAGATGCAGGAAATCCCCGGTTTCCATGGGCGCGCCGAGCAATCCAGAGAGCAGCTCGCCACCGGGGTCCTCGCACACCAGACAAGGTCGGCCAGATTCGCGCACCAGTTCCAGGGGGCGCACCGCCCAGGCGCCATCCAGAGCGTCCTTCAGGCTGAATTCATGGGTGAGGCGATCAAGGGAGGCGGGTGAAGGGTGTTCGGCGACAAGGCGCGCTATCAGAACGCTCTGACCGCCCTCCTCGCCCACGCGGAATTCCCGGCAGTAAGCGCGTTCACCATCGTCCCACAAGATCGACGAACTCTTGCCCATCGCCAATGCCATCGCATGGAGGTTGCTGATACTCAGTTGTATGGCTCGGCTCGCTCCTACACGGGCTCCGGGAAAATCCCACCGCCGTTGCTAGATCGCGCCCTCGTTACTTGTCCGAACGCTGGGATTCTATAAGCGCTTCAATCTCGAACAGCAGTTGATCAACCGTTGCGTCCAGTGCCCCCGGACCGGTCAGGTCGGCCGTGTTCACGCCCGTAATTCGGGCCGCCTCACGGGTCTTCTCGTTCCTCAGGTAGACGTCGATCAGGTGTTTGCCAGTGAACTCACACTGCACCATGAACCCGGGCAGCGTCTCGGAAATCTGCGTTTGTAGTCGTTGCTGGAGCCTCTGCTTCATCGGTCCTCCAGAAGCCTCCGCTTCCACTTCGCCTTTGAGCCGGTTTCAGTCGCCTGCGCTCAGGATAACGCTCGGAGCGCTGTGCGACCTCTTACCTGCCAAACGGCACTAACGGGTCTCCCCTTCCCTATCAAATGAACAGTGTCTGCATTAGCGCAGCTACTCAATGCGCTGCAGCGAGCCTGCCGGAATGACCATGGAAGACGCCGATAGCTTTCACCACAGCGAAGACGATGAGCGCAACACCCAGCGCCTCTGGAACTGTAGGCCACCGGTGATGGAACAGCAGCCCCAGGCACGTGGCGAACACCATCTCCAGGGACAGCAGTTGGCTGGCGAGCGCTATGGGGAGGCGCTGGGACGCCAGGGTCCAGGCCCACGCACCGCCCATCGACGCAACCGCAGCAAGCATGAGCGCCGGCAGATACAGATGGGTGATGGCGCTCGCTCCTAACCCCAGTTTGGGGGCGTTGAACAATTCCATGCTCGCTCCGATGGGAATGAATACCAGGGTTTGCAGACCACCGCCGACCATCATCATGGCGGTCCAGATCCAGGCATTCATGCCGGGGCGTTTCATCAGGGCACGTTGATTGGCGAGTCCGAACCAGACCCACAGCGCCACGGCTGCGAGGGATGCCCCTGTTCCGATCACCAGCGAGGTGTGCGGGAGCCCTTCAGCCTGGGCAACGCTCTGGACATTGACCAGGAGCAGTCCGAGCGCAGCCAGTCCAAACGGAACCTGAAGCAATCGCCAGGAGATTCCACCCTGGACATTACCGCTGATGGCTAGAGCGACGGGCACCAGCCCCAGAAAGGCAGGCGCGATGACCGGGCCCGCATAGGTAGCCGCCAGGACAACCGCCATGAAGTACCCCACATACCCGATGAATCCCAGCCCGGCGGCGGTCAGCCAGTCTTTCCAGCCAAACCTTCGGCAAGATTCGATATTGGCTAGCAGAATCACCGCACCAATCAATCCGGAGATGATGTATCGGCAGGCCGCAAGATCGAAGATCGAATATTCACCGATGAAAAGCGGCGCGACGAAGTTCATCGACCAGGTGAGGGAGGCGAAAGTCGCGGCAGCAATGCCAGTCGTGAATGTGGGTTTCATCGCTACGCTCTCGGATGGATGTGACTGCATGCCGGATTGTTCTTTATCGATCCGGCAGATCGACGATCTCGGTCCCGCCGGAGGCATTCTCTGGCCTGTACAAAAAAATTGGAATTCGTTGAAATTTCCAGGGACCTGTTCCATAACGGAACAAAAAAGAGGCTCCGATGGACAGGTACAGCGACATGGCAATCCTGGTTGCAGTGGTGGACGCAGGTGGTTTTTCACCGGCCGCGCGCAAGCTTGGAATGACCCACTCGGCTATCAGCAAACGCGTTCAGCGCCTGGAGGATCGGCTCGGCATCCAGCTGTTGTCGCGCACGACGCGGATGGTGGCACTGACGGATGCTGGGGAGCGGTATGTGCGCGAAGCACGACCGATCCTCGCGGATATCCAGGCCTTGGAAGCTGCTGTGTTGCTTGATTCCGATGCGCCACGGGGCATGTTGAGAGTGACGTCTTCAAATGCCTTCGGTCACCACCATGTAGTGCCTGCCGTCGTCGATTTCATGCGGCTCTACCCGGATATAAAAGTGAACCTGACCCTGACGGACGCCATTGTCGATCTCAGGCACGAACGCATCGATGTCGCGATAAGGAGCGGCGCGGTATCCGACCCAAGTCTGGTCGCGCAGAAACTGGCATCGAATGAACGAATCATTTGCGCTTCCCCCCGCTACCTCGAGTTGCACGGAGTACCAGCCAAGCCTGTCGATCTCGCGGAGCACCTGTGCTTGAAACTCAACTTCGAAAGCCGGTTCAACGATTGGGAGTTTCGTTCCGCGTCGAATCGGGAAATTCGACTGGAGGGAAGTTTTTCCTGCAACAGTGTCGAGGCCATTCGCACCCTGTGCCTGGCCGGGGCCGGAATAGCCCGCCTTCCAGAGTTCATGGTGCGCGACGACCTGAAGTCCGGCGGCCTGGTCCCGCTGCTAGAGGATTTTTCACGGTCGTCAGACTCGGCTATCTATGCACTCAGGGCCCCTAGCAACTTTGTCCCGGCTCGGACACGGGCGTTCATCGACTTCCTGTCAGAGCGGTTCGTTTCTTCACCTGAGTGAACGTTTTTTGTGGGGGCGAATTCATTCGCAAAGGGCCGCGCAGCGGCCCCGTAGGTTGGTGCTGAGCGCAGCGAAACCCAACACATCAGACTCCGAGCCCACCTGCTTCCCTCACCCCAACCCCGCTCTGCGCCCCGGCCTGATCGCTTCGCGCTCAGGCGTTCATTGGCACTGGAAGCGGTGCTTCCAAAAGCGTGCCTCTTCACCCCAGAGGGAGAGGGAGCTGTGCGTGTAAAGACTCAGCTCCGCACAAACCCTGTGGGGGCGAATCGGCCCACCCGTACGAGATGCAATCAGTTCGGCTGTCTATATTGAGATGCGATACCGACGCAATCGATATCAATAGCGAAGCGTTGGCGTAGAGAGAATCACCGGAATACTTTCAGGATGGCGAAGCATGGGTGACTTGTTCAACGCCGTTATGCTGGGGCTGCTGGCATTGCTGCCATTGGTAAATCCGCCTACCACAGTGGCGCTTTTTCTCGCCCTTTCACAGGGACTCACACGGGAAGAAAAGAACAAACAGGCATTCCTGACGTCACTTAATGTCTTTCTCATCATGATATTCACCTACTACATAGGTGAACTGGTCATGGATATTTTCAATATTTCCATACCGGGTTTGAGAATTGCTGGCGGAGGAATCCTGATAATAATTGGCGCAAGAATGCTCTTTCCTCAACCTGCACCACCCTCCGCATCTCGCAACGGCGAGGCAAAACGAGCCAGTTTTGCGTTCATCCCGCTAGCCATGCCCAGCACCACTGGACCGGGCACCATTGCGCTGATCATCAGTGCTTCGGCCACCCTCAAGCACAGTACGAGCTTTCCGCCCTGGATAATAATGACGGCACCGCCGTTAATCTTCCTTTCAACCGCGCTGATACTCTGGGGTAGTTTGCGGGCCTCGGATCTGATCATGAGGATTACCGGCCCGTCAGGCATTGATGCCATCTCGCGAATTATGGGATTTCTGCTCGTATGCATGGGCGTTCAATTCGCCATCAATGGCTCGATAGAAATCGTACAAACTCTGATCAATAACAACGTGCAACTACTTCGCCATCCATGAACTCATCCAGAGTCCACCAGTGACCATGTTCACTCGCCATTGAATATCTATCTCTGGAAATAACCTGTCGAACCTTCCACCCGTCGCTACACTAAAACTGCTTTCGACAGCGGAACCCTGAACACGGGAGCGCCAAGTAGGCGTAGGGAGCTGATCCCTCCGGACCAGGCGAAGCTGTCGCGAACACCACGACTTTGTAGAGAGCAGTGCCCGGCTGCGGGGCGCGAGTTGAAGCGAACCAACTCCAGCAGAGAGTCAAGCAGTCTGTTCGGTGGCGTGGACCACTCGAAGGGTCATATTGTGCGGTTGAGACCATTTCTTGCTGGCCGGCCATTCTTTTGCGCGATGCCAATTCGGCAAGGAGCTTTTTATGGTCGACTCAACCAGCAACATAGACCTGGGCAAGCAGGCGGAGCCCGGTAAACAGACACAGGTCGCTACCTCCAGCGACAAACTGAAAGTGGGCGCACTGATCGCCCTGGTCGTCGGCTCGATGGTGGGTGGTGGCATCTTCTCGCTGCCGCAGAACATCGCCAACAGCGCCAGCGCCGGCGCCACCCTGATCGGCTGGCTCATCACCGGGGTCGGCATGCTGATGCTGGCGTTCGTATTCCAGACCCTCGCCAACCGCAAACCCAAGCTCGACGGCGGTGTGTATGCCTACGCCAAGGCCGGATTTGGCGACTACATGGGCTTCTCTTCGGCCTGGGGCTACTGGATCAGCGCCTGGATCGGCAACGTCAGTTACATGGTGCTGCTGTTCGGCACGCTGGGTTTCTTCTTCCCCATGTTCGGCGAGGGCAACACCCTGCCGGCGATGGTTTGTGCGTCGGTGCTGCTGTGGCTCCTGCACTTCCTGGTGCTACGGGGAATCAAGGAAGCCGCCTTCATCAACACCCTGACCACCATCGCCAAGATGGTGCCGCTGGCGCTGTTCATCGTCATCGCCGCCGTGGCATTCAAGATGGACGTGTTCACGTCCGACTTCTGGGGCGCCGGCAACAGCGACCTGGGGACGGTGATGAACCAGGTCCGCAACATGATGTTGGTCACGGTCTGGGTATTCATCGGCATCGAGGGCGCCAGCATCTTCTCCGCGCGCGCCGAGAAGCGTAGCGATGTCGGCAAGGCCACCGTGATCGGCTTCGTCGCGGTGCTCTTGCTGCTGGTTCTGGTCAATGTGCTGTCCCAGGGCATCATGGCCCAGGCCCAGTTGGCCGGACTGAAGAACCCGTCGATGGCAGGCGTGCTGGAAAGCGTGGTTGGTCATTGGGGCGCGGTCCTCATCAGCGTGGGGCTGATCATTTCCCTCGCCGGCGCGCTGTTGTCCTGGACCCTGCTGTGTGCCGAAATTCTGTTTGCCAGTGCCCGCGATCACACCATGCCGGAGTTCCTTCGCAAGGAGAACGCCAACCAGGTCCCGGCCAATGCCTTGTGGCTGTCCAACGGGCTGATCCAGCTGTTCCTGATCATCACCCTGTTCAGCAGCTCCACCTACCTGAGCCTGCTGTACCTGGCGACCTCGATGATCCTCGTGCCGTACTTCTGGTCAGCCGCCTACGCGCTGCTGCTGGCGTTCCGTAACGAGACCTACGAACAGGCGCCCGGTGAACGAACCAAGGATCTGGTGATTGCGCTGGTCGCCGTGCTCTATGCCGTCTGGCTGGTCTACGCGGCAGGCGTGCAATACCTGCTGCTGTCGGCCCTCCTCTATGCACCGGGCGCGATCCTGTTCGCCAAGGCCAAGCGAGAGCTGGGCCAGCCGGTGTTCACCGGGGTGGAGAAGGTGATTTTCCTGGTGGTACTGATCGGCGCCCTGATCGCCGGCTACGGCCTCTACAGCGGCTTCCTCAGCCTCTGATCGAGGACGGTCCATGGCGGACGAAAGTCCGTGCCGCCATGGACTCGCCGGAGGTGCAACGTCATTGGCTATATCTGCGTTAGCTGTTGTCAGAAATCGATAGTCGGTCCAGGAGCCTTGTAGGAGCTAGCTTGCTAGCGAAAAGGGGCCATTCGCTGGCAAGCCAGCTCCTACGGGCAATGCAGCCACTTACAACACCTACTGCATATACAGCAACGTCATTTGCCGATGGCGTTGCGGTCCGGGTGTTCCAGTTGGTCCAGCAGCGCCAGGGCCTGGTCAAAATCGAACGAGTCCACGGCCTTGGCGACACGCCTCAGGGTGTCCTCCCCTGGTCGGCCCCGAAACTGTTCACAGATCTCCGTGATGAGTTCTTCAGCGGCCGTATCACTTTGCGCCAGGCAGCGCCGGAGGCGATCGAACAGGTCGGACAGATGGGCCTGGTCGCTCTCAATGGAACCGCCAGTTGCTGCCGGAGGGTTGTCCAGAGCGGCGAGCGCCTGAATGACGATTGCCAGGTCGGTCAGCAGCTCGCCCAGCAAGAGGTCGATACGCTCGGTCGGGGCGTTCTGCCGGCAGGCCTGCTCCAGCCGAGCGGCTGATTCGACTACCTCCACCGCTCCAATATTGGCAGCGGCGCCCCGCAGGCTGTGGACGGCGCGCTGGGCAGCGGTGGGATCACTTCCGACTCGCGCTTCTTCAAAGAGGTTGGCGAAGTCCCGCTGGCCATCGCGAAACTTCAGCAACAACCGTTGATAGAGGGACAGCTTGCCGCTACAGGTGGCGAGCCCTTTCTGCTGATCGATGCCGGCCAATGCAGGCAAGGTCGACTGCACGGTGGGTGCGGTCTGCCTGGGGGCCAGGGTGCGGGCCTGGGCTGGAGTGATCCAGCGCGCCAGCGTGGCGAACATCGTGTCCAGGTTCAGCGGTTTGGCGATGTGATCGTCCATGCCCGCATCCAGCGCCAGTTGACGATCGGTAGCGAGGTTGTTGGCGGTCATGGCAATGATCGGAATGCCGGTCAGCTGTGGCCGCTGGCGAATCGCACGGGTCGCGTCGTAGCCATCCACCAAGGGCATCTGGCAATCCATGAGAATGCCGTCGAAACGCTGGTCCACAGCCAGCAGATCGAGCGCTTCCTGGCCATTGCTGACCAGCACGGTCTCGATGCCGGCATCCGTGAGCACCTCCACCGCCAGCTCCTGGTTCAATGGGTTGTCTTCCGCCAGTAGCACGCGGCTGCCGGCTAGAGCCGCCTTGGCGTTCTCGGTCTGGCCGTGGCGTTCAGTGCTGCGGGTTTCCGTCGGGGACGCACCACCCAGCACCTGGTTGATCGCTTCCAGCAGTGAGGACGGTGTCACCGGTTTGGTGAGCACGAAGTCCAGCGTTACGCCCTGCACACGCGCGGCATCGAGGGCGTCCTCCCGCCCGAAGGCGGTCACCATGATCACCGCTGGCACGTCCCCGCCACCGTCGTGCAACTGGCGCACGGCCTCGATGCCGTCGATTTCAGGCATCTTCCAGTCGATCAGCAAGAGCCGGTAAGGCAGCTCTTTCTGTGCGGCGCGGCTCAACAACTGCAGGGCCTCGCGACCGGTGCGCGCAACGTCCACTTCCAGTCCGAAGCTATGAGCCATGGTCGAGAGAATTTCCCGGGCCGAGGCATTGTCATCGACCACCAGCACACGCAAGCCCAATAGCTCTTCAGCGCGCATGACCCGCCGTGGCCGCGCGTGTTCCTGGCGGCCGAAGCGTGCGTGGAAATGGAAGGTTGAGCCACGGTCAGGCTCGCTTTCTACCCAGATCCGGCCCTGCATCAGTTCCACCAGTTTGTGCGAGATCGCCAGACCCAGGCCGGTGCCGCCGTATTTGCGCGAAGTGGAGGAGTCGGCCTGCATGAAGGATTGGAAGATGCGCTCGCACTGCTCCGGCGTCATCCCGATACCACTGTCCCTGACCCAGAAATGCAGCTCGACGTCCGGCCCGGCGGCGGCGACCTGCTCGACGCCAACCACGATTTCCCCCGTCTCGGTGAACTTGACCGCATTGTTGCCGAGATTGATCAATACCTGGCCGAGACGCAGCGGGTCCCCCAGCAGCGCAGTGGGCAGGTCGTAGTCGAGCTGGAACAGCAACTCCAGCTGCTTCTCCTCGGCCTTGAAACCAACCACGCTGGCGAAATGCTCCATCACATCTTCGAGTCGGAAGCCGATTCGCTCGACGGCCATCGCTCCGGCTTCGATCTTCGAGAAATCGAGGATGTCATTGATGATGCCCAGCAGGTTCTCCGCAGAGAGGTTGATCTTCTCCACGTAGTTGCGCTGTTTGCGGTCCAGCTCGGTCTTCAAGGCCAGGCAGCTCATGCCGATGATGACGTTCATCGGCGTGCGAATCTCGTGGCTCATGTTGGCCAGGAAGTGACTCTTGGCTTGCGTCGCTTCCTCGGCCAGCTGCTTGGCGCGGAGCATGGCCCGCTCCGCAGCCTTGCGTTGGGTAATGTCGATGTGCCAACCGAGAACACCAAACTCGCCGCGATACTGCATCGGCAGATAAGTGGCGAGCATTTCGCGTTCGCGCCCCTGGCTGTCGTACATCTGCACTTCGCGTTCGTAGTAGGGTTCGCCAGCCTGAAGATGGGCCCACACATCGTCCCGATCGAGCAGGTTGACGTATATCTGCGGCACCATGTCCCCGGCGGTTAGGCCGAAGGTTTCGACGAACCGCGGGTTGGCAAAATGGATCTGGCCCTGGGTTGCGAACGCGACGCTCACCGGACTGCGGTCCAGGATGCTTTTCAGGCGTTCTTCGCTTTCCAGAATCACGGCTTCCATGGCGCGTCGTTCGCTGATGTCACGGACCGACGCGCAGACGCACAGTTCATGGTTGTGCAGCTCCGGCAACCGTGAAAGGCCGATTTCCACCGAGAAGTGGCTGCCGTCCTTGCGCAGTCCGCGCAGGTCCGTGCTGGTGCCGCCCATCTGGCGGGTATGACCTTGCTCGAAGTATTGGCTGCGCAGTGGCTCGTGCTTGGCCCTGGACGCCTCCGGCACCAACTGCTCTACCCGGACGCCGATCAGCTCGCCGCTGTCATAGCCGAACAACTCTTCCAGCTTGGGATTGGCGAGGATGATGGCACCGCTGCGATCCACCACCATCATGCCGTCAGGCGCCGATTCGATGATGCTTCGATACCAGGCTTTGGTGGTCTGGATGATTTGCTGCTGCGCCTCCATCTGGGCCGCCTGCTCGCGGGTTTCAGCCAGCAGTTGGTGGGTGCGCAAGGTGCGTTCCAGTATTTCGGCGCTCATTACCAGCAGCGGAAGGAGTTCGTCGAGCAGGCTCTGCTGATTGGGCTCCAGCGGACGGAAGCTGGCCAGCTCCAGCACCCCCAGCAGGCGTTCACCGCGCAGCAGCGGCAGGATAGTCACCACCGCAGGCGCCGCCTCACCCAGGCTGGAGCTTATGTGCAGGTAGTCGGCCGGAGGCTGCTCCAGTGTGATGGTGCGCCGTTCCTGCGCGCACTGGCCGGCCAGTCCTTCGCCCAGACGCAGATGGCGCGGCGGCGGTGATTGGGTGGAGGCTGAATAGCACCCCAGCAAGATCAGGCGATGATGGGCTTCGTCATGGCCGTACGCGGTCGCGCTTCCAATACCCAGCAACGGCGCGATGGCCCCGAGAAACCGCTCGCTCAGCTCAGTGAAATTGCTGGCCGATTGCAGGTCGCGGCTGATGGCCGCCACATGGGTCTTGACCCAGCGCTGGGCCGCCATTTGCTGCGCCTCCGATTGAAGCAACAGCAGTGCCCGGGAAAGGCCGCCTATTTCATTGGGGTAATCCTGGAACGGGACCTCGACATCAAGATTTCCGCTGCTCAGGGTTTCCACAGTCTTGCGTAGGCTTTCGGCCGGCCGGCGGATGGACAGACTGATGAGATAGCCGAAGATGATGCCCCCGAGCATTCCGAGCACGAGCAACCACAAGGTCAGCTGCACGCTTCGATCGAGGCGCTCGGCCGCCGAAGCCACGCCGATGTCCGCCCCTTCGCGCTTGATCCTGGCCATCTGTGTAAGCGCTTGGGCGGCTGCGGCCCCTGCTCGCAAGAAGGCTGGCGAGTCGATCAAGGCGCTGGCGGCAAGCCGCGCACTTTCCGCGCTGCGGGAAGCACTCGAAACCTGCAGTTCCAGCACTTTATCCAACTGTCGCTGGTATTCCGCGAAGGCCATGTCGAAACGGAGGAGGTTCTGCTGATTCGGCGCGCGGAAGATAAGAGGTCGCGCCAGCTCCATCTCGCGGTCAAGCAGCTCGATGGCATCGGTTAGCTGTCGCCGTGCATCGGACCGCTCCTTGTCATCGCTGGCCAGCACCGACTGACGCAGGTGCAGGCCTATTTCCGCGAGCGCGACGCGCGCGGAATCGATATGGACCAGGCCCAGCATGTCCTGAGAGTAGATCTGGCGGATTTGCTGGTTCTGCAGGTATTGCACTCGCAGGCTGTACAGCCCCAGAAACAGCGCCAGCAGAAGAATTCCGCCGAAGCCGAACTGCAGTTTCAGGCGCAGGGGCAAACGCTGCAAAAAGTCGAACGGAGACATCATCTGAATTCGCCTTTATGAACAGGCCGCCAGACAGGGTGGCTCGGGTAACGCAATCGACTGTGTCCGAAAGCGCATCACACGGGTGCGCTTCACGCCCCTCTGCTGGCCTTGGCCTTCAAATCCTGCTCACTGTCGGCGTAGCGCTCGGCGATGGCCTGGAACTGCTCCTTTATCGCCAGGAAGGCGTCGACCACATCTGGGTCGAAATGACGGCCCCGCTCTTCGCTGATCAATGCGACAGCGTCTTCATGGCTTATACCGGGCTTGTAGACACGACGGCTGATCAGCGCGTCGTAGACGTCCGCCACCGCCATCAGGCGTGCCGATACCGGAATCTGGTCGCCCGCCCTGCCCTCGGGATAACCGTTACCGTCCCATTTTTCCTGGTGGCCATAGGCGATTTCCTTGGCCAGCCGCAGGAAGGGAACCTCCACGCCGAGTTGGTCCTCGGCACGCTGCAGGGCATCGCGACCGAGCGTCGTGTGCGTCTTCATGACCTCGAACTCTTCCATCGTCAGCCGCCCCGGCTTGAGCAGGATGCTGTCTGGAATGCCGATCTTGCCGATGTCATGAAGCGGTGCTGATTTGTACAGCAGACGACGGGTATTCGCGTCCAGCTCAGCGGCAAAACGAGGGTGATCCTTCAAGTGCTCAGCGAGCGCCTGCACGTAGTGCTGGGTGCGCCGGATATGGTTGCCGGTCTCGTTGTCGCGGGTCTCGGCAAGGGACGCGAGGGCCTGGATGGTCACGTCCTGAATCGCGATCACCTCCTGGGTGCGCCGGGCGATCTCCTGTTCGAGGAAGTCGTTCTGATCGCGCAGAAAGTCGGCGGCAGCCTTGATCTTCAGGTGGTTATCCACCCGCAGCAGAACCGTGGGCGGGTTGATCGGCTTGGTGATGTAGTCGACCGCGCCAAGCTCCAGTCCGCGAAGCTCGTCCTCGATCGCCCCCTGGGTGGTGAGGAAGATGACCGGGATATCACGGGTATGGGGCTGCGCCTTGAGTTGGCGGCAGACATCGAAACCGGAGAGGCCAGGCATCATCACGTCGAGCAGGATGAGATCCGGCTTGTCGTCGCTGCCTGCGATCTGCAGAGCCTTGTCTCCGTCGCGCGCAGCCTTGACCCGATAGATGACTTTCAGCAGGTCAGCCAGCAGGGTCAGGTTGTCAGGGGTGTCGTCCACGATCAGGACTGTGGGTTTTTCGCCAAGACTTGCCGGATTCATCTCCATTTCTCCCCAAGTGGATATTGCCCTGCGTCTTCCATCCGTACTCCGGAACCGGCGTGCGAAGTCAGTATAGATAAGCGTTCGGTTATTCCAGGAATTTGACCACGCGCGTGCGGTCCTCCATTGATCGACATGCCACCGCGGCCGGCCGGACCTGCCTGGCCGGGTTGTCGGGGTTCGGCGTCAGCCATTCATCGACACGCTCCCCAATTCCTGCTCGTTGAGCCATATTGAGTATCCCGCGTCTGCGTCGCACCCTGCAGGAGGCCGCCATGAATCGACGAGACTTCCCCGGGCATGCCGCCTGGACAGAGACCCATCTCAATGGTGATCACGTTCTGGCATTCATCGCCATCAAGCCGCATCACCTCGACATCGAACCCCATCTCCATCAGGTTTATGACCGAACGCACTTCAAGCGACGGACGGATGCTGTGCTTGCTGCCCGGGACGCACTTAGCAAGTTGCTGCACATCGATGAGGATGGCTGTCCCGTATTCAGCTCTCCCGAGTGTTGAGCCGACGTCTCGGCATTCGCTGTTCCCTTTACGGGTTGAGGAGACCCACCATGAACACCGCAAGTGATAATCGGGACATTGAAGTGCGCTTCGAAGATTTGATGCCGGGATATCAGTGCGTCGTGACACGACAAGAAGATGGGGCGATAAACCTGCAGTTGGAAAGCCTCACCAGCCACCACATGATCGTACTGCCGGCTCTGGAGCCAACGCTCTGGGATTCACCCGAAAAATTGCAAAGCCTGTGCAAGCAGATCGCAGAGGAATTTGCGATTTTGTGCGAAGAATCGCCCCCAACAGACGCCCCCCTTACGTCGTACCGGATGAGGGACGGCCTAATGGAGAAGCTGTACACGATCCTGGACTCGATGCGAGGGCATGTGTAGGGGGCGATTCAGTTCGGTCTGAACCGTAGCTGTGCGCACCGATTTCAGGATCAGCTTCGACGCCACGTCATACCGCCGGTGCGCACGGCGCACCCTACTGGATTGGCTTCATCCTGCGAGGCCCGGCGAATCGTCAGCCCTGCCGTAGGTTGGTCCGAGGAACGAGGCCCAACATTGCAATGTCGTGCGTTGGTTAACTGGAAATGGTGGATGGAAAAAGCGTCATCCACCCTACGTCCGAGCATTTCCCCACCTCTCTGCCACACGCATCATCCCTCACCCCAACCCTCTCCCAGAGGGAGAGGGGGCAGCCCGTGCGTTGGCTCAACCCGGCATACATCTTGTAGGGGCGAATTCATTCGCCAAGCAGGACGCAGTTCTGCCGTAGGTTGGTCCGAGGAACGAGGCCCAACGTTGCTACACCGATCGTTGGGTTTCGCTCCGCTCTAGCGGAACGCCGCCCGCCACAACCTACAAAAGCAGACCCCACACCATTGCTCGCCTACTGCCCACCCCCGATAAACCAGCGGTAATAGGGGTTGTCGCCGTCGCTGCGGGCCAGCTCGCGGATTTCGCGGGCCCAGGCCTGGCGATTGCCGTTGTAGGCGTGCAGCGTCAGGGCGTAGAAGCGCGCCAGCGAGCGCCATTGGTCATCCACGGCGCCACGGAAACCGGCGTCTGCATTCACCAGCGGCGGAGCCGAGCGCAGGGCCAGCAGTTCCGGCAAGACTCGCGTTATCTCCTTGCTGCGTACCCAGGGTGCATATTCGATTCGCGGCCGGTCATCGGTAACGGCTGGGGCATCGCCGGCGAAGCGCTCCAGCCCGTCACGATCAGTCACCCAGGTGGCAAGCAGGGCCGCCGCGGAATCTACCCCCACTTCTGCCAGCGCCCCAGCAACTTCGGGTTGCTCGAAGCGTTGGCGGATTCGCGCGACATCCAGCTCCTGGGGCTCCAGGGAACCGATCAGCAGCATCTCGTGGAATTCGGTGGTCCAGAGCGACGCGTGGGGGAAGACATCGAGGAAGCTGCGCACCAGGGAGCGGCTGTCATCCAGGTTCTGTGTCGGCAGCGGCAGCCATTGGGCAACGAGGCCGCCGGGCTGCAACCGCGAGGCGGCCAACTGGTAGAAGTCCCTCGAGTAAAGGTTGACCACCCCAGCTGCCGAGGGGGGTGGCGGCTCCAGGGTGACTAGGTCGTAGCGCTCGGTGCTGCGCAGCAGTTCACGGCGGCCATCGCGCAGGCGGATATCCAGGCGTGGGTCGTTCACGGCGTCGAAATTGCCGTGGAACAGCGGCGCCGCGGCCAGCACCTCGGGCAGCAATTCCGCCACCACCGGTCGTTGCAGACTGGGATAGCGCAACATGGCGCCAGCGGTGATGCCGGTGCCAAAGCCGATGACCAGCGCCGAACGTGGCTCGTGACGCTGAATCAGCAGCGGCAGCAATGCCTGCAGTCGCATGTAGCGCAACGACGGCATGGCATCGCCGGTATTGGACACACCCTGGATGTACAGGCGGCTGAATTCGCGCCCCTGCCGTCCCTGGGTCACGACGGCGACGGTGCCACCTCTGCCCTCCTCGTAGAAGGTGATCTGCCCATTGCGCGCGCCGGGCAACAGTTCCGCCAGGCGCTGGGGCGGCGTGAGTATGCCGACGGCCAGCGTCGCCACGGCTACTGCCAGGATCGCGCCGCGCTTGCCCCGGCCGACGTTGGCACCCCGCCACGCGGAGATACAGCCCACCAGCGCCGCCAGCATGGCGAGGACCGCCAGGGTACGCACCAGACCCACGCCAGGCACCAGCAGGAAGCCAGTGAGCACGACGCCGAGAATGCCGCCCAAGGTGTTGAGGGCTACCACCGCACCCACGTCACGCCCGACGTGCCCGCTTTCCACCGACAACCGCAGGGCCAGCGGAAAGGCAGCGCCGAGCAAGGTCGTCGGTAGAAAGACCATGCTCAGCGCCGCTGTGGCGAAGCGCGCGCACATGCCGGCCAGCTCGTTGCCGGTGGACTGCAGTACGAGCATTTCCACCTGGGTCTGGGCGATCACCAGCCAGCGGCCGAGGCCCGCCACCTGCAACAGGGCGATCAGGCCCGCAGCGGCGATCAGCAGGCCGAACAGGCCCCAGGGGTCCCGAATCCGGTCGGCACGGCGGGCATACAGAGCGCTGCCCAGCACCAAGCCGGTCAGGTAGGTGGCGAGCACCATGGCGAAGGCGAAGGTGCGGGTACTCATGAACTGAACGATTGACTGGCTCCAGACCACTTCGTAGCCGAGGGCCACACCGCCCGCGACGCAATACAGGGCGATGGCGAGGCGCGCCCCAGGAGAGCGCGACATCCGCGAGGTTGTAGAAGGCTGCACCGGCAGATCGTCACCGCGTCGGGTGACCCAGGCGCCGGCTGCGGCCAGCAGGTTCAGGCAAGCGGCTGCGAGAGCGCTGCCGGTCACCCCCAGTTGCGGCAGCAAGACGAAGGCTGCCAGCAAGGTGCCGGCAATGGCGCCCGCCGTGTTGGCCGCGTACAACCGCCCACCGGCTTCGCCCAGTTGGCCGTCGGCAGGCGTGAGGGAGCGAACCAGCACGGGCAAGGTGCCGCCCATGAGAAAGGCAGGCAGCCCTACCAGCAGGAAGGGCAACAGCCAGGCGAGCAAACCGATCTTGTCCTCCAGCCGCGCGAACAGGCCGGCCGAATTGGCCAGAGCCAGCGTGGCGCCAACGCCCAGCACGGCCACCGCAAGTTCCAGCAAGGCATAGAGGCGCACGGGGCGGCGCAGGCAGTCGGCCCAGCGACCGAACACCAATCCACCCAGGGCGAGCCCGGCGAAGAAGGCACTGATGCCGGTGGTGACGGCATAGACCTCCACCCCCACCACCAGCGAAAGCTGTTTGACCCAGAGCACCTGGTAGACGAGTGCCGCGCCGCCGGAAACGAACAGCAACGCTGCGGGGATGAGTATCTGCAAGGGAAGCCGTTTGCGGGCATCTTCACGCACCGTGGCTCGGGAACGCGCACGGGACGAACTCGCGGCTGAGGACATCGACTGGCCTTATCGGATTGGCTAACCCGCAGAAGGTAGTTGAAAGGAAGGTGCCCGCCAGGAGGCGGGCACCGGGTCGATCTACTGCTGTTTCATCTTCTCTTCGATTTTCTTGTCCACGTCGGAACGGATCTGATCAATGCTGAAACTGGCTGGACGCTGGCTCGGCGGGTACTCGACGAAGGTCTGCAGGAATCCCGCCGCCTTCTGCGTGCCCTGGAAGAGCAGGTAGTCGTTCTTGGTCAGCCAGTCGTAGTACTGGTCCGAAACCACATCCGCCCGCTCGTACGGGTCCATGCGCAGGTTGAACAGCTTGGGTACCCGCAGGCAAGTGAAGGGCTCGCTCCAGACTTTCAGACCGCCAGGTGCACGTTGTTCGCACCAGACGATTTTCCAGTCGGCGAAGCGCATGCCCACCAGTTCTGCGTCGTCGTTGAAGTAGTAGAACTCGTTCCGCGCACTCTTGTCGGATTTCCCAGTCAGGTAGTCCAGCTGGTTGTAGCCATCCAGGTGCACCTTGAAGCTCTTGCCGCCGAGGTCGGTGCCCTTGAGCAGCCGATCCTTGATGTCCGTGTCACCCACCGCGGCAAGCAGCGTCGGGAACCAGTCGAGACCGGAGAACATCTGGGTCGAGATGGAGTCCGGCTTGACCTTGCCCGGCCAGCGAATTATCGCCGGTACCCGATAGGCGCCCTCCCAGTTGGAGTTCTTCTCGTTGCGGAACGGTGTGGTCGCGGCATCCGGCCAGGACCACTGGTTCGGGCCGTTGTCGGTGGTGTAGACCACGATGGTGTTGTCGGTGATCTTGAGGTCATCCAGGGTCTTGAGCAGTTTGCCCACGTCGCCATCGTGCTCGAGCATGCCGTCGGCGTAATCGTTGCCCGCCATGCCGCTCTGCCCTTTCATGGATTCGCGCACGTGGGTGAAGGCGTGCATGCGCGTCGTGTTCATCCAGACGAAGAACGGCTTGTCGGCCTTGACCTGCTTGTCGATGAAGTTGATGGCGGCCTGGGTGGTTTCGTCATCGATGGTTTCCATGCGCTTGCTGTTCAGCGCACCGGTGTCCTCGATCTTGCCGTCGGCACTGGACTTGATCACACCGCGCGGTGAGGCAGCCTTGACGAAGGCCGCATCATCCTTCGGCCAATAGGGGCGTTCGGGCTCTTCCTCGGCGTTGAGGTGATAGAGGTTGCCGAAGAATTCGTCGAACCCATGGTTGGTCGGCAGGTACTCATCCCGGTCACCCAGGTGGTTCTTGCCGAACTGGCCGGTGGCATAGCCGTGAGACTTGAGCGCCTGGGCGATGGTGACGTCACGCGCCTGCAGGCCCACCGGCACGCCGGGCATACCGACCTTGGAAAGGCCCGTGCGCAATATCGCCTGCCCGGTGATGAAGGTCGAACGCCCCGCCGTGCAGCTGTTCTCCGCGTAGTAGTCGGTGAACATCATCCCTTCTTTGGCAATGCGATCGATATTCGGCGTCTGGTAGCCCACAACACCCTTGCTATACGCGCTGATGTTGGTCTGGCCGATGTCGTCGCCGAAGATCACCAGGATGTTCGGTGTGTCTGCGGCCTGTGCGGTACAGATGCCCATTGCCGCTGTCGCGGCCAGGGCAAATGTCGTTATCCATCTTCCACTGCGCTTCATATGGCCTTTCTCCGTCTCACGTTGCTGTGTCTCCACGACTACGTACACGAGAGATGCCGACTGCTTGGCTGGGTCCCTGTGTTCCTGCGGTTCCTCGTTAGGGGTGGTCAGTTGTGCTCGAAGGGATAGACACGGCTCCACTCCCCTGCCATGTCCACCACTGTCCAGTTGCCGGCTTTCGCCGCGTCCAGAGCCTTGTCCAGCCGGCCGATCTTGCTTTCCCGGTCATAGGCCCATTCGCGCGTGGCGTCGGTGTGATGAACCAGCCCGGCGAAGCGTTTGCCCTCCCCGGCCATGGTCCACTGGAGCATTTGCAGGTCGCCATCGGAATTGCCGAAGGCGAGGATCGGCCGCCGGCCGATGATGGTGTCGATACTGACCGGCTTGCCCGGCCCATCATCGTTGTGCAGGAGCTTGGGCAGGCGCTGGATCGACAACTTGCCGTCCTTGTCCTGGAACTGCGACGCGAAATTGGTGCCGATCACCTGTTCCGGCGGAACGCCATAGACCTCTTCGGCGAAGGCGCGCATGAAGGCCACTTCACCGCCGGAGACGATGTAGGTCTTGAAGCCATTTACCCGCAGAAACGCCAGCAGTTCCCGCATCGGCTGGAAGATCATCTCGGTGTAGGGTTTCTGGCTGCGCGGATGCACGGACTTTGCCAGCCAGCTCCGGCTGAGGGCGATGAACTCGTCGGTGCTCATCCCGGTATGGGTGGCGCCGATGATCTTCATCATCCCCTCCGTACCGCTTTCGGCCAGGGCCTTGTGGTCACCTTCGAGGACCGCCTTGAAGGGCTGCTGCTCCTTCCATTCGGGATGTTGCGGTGCCAGACGCCTGACCTCGTCCATGGCGAACAGCACCTCGAAGTACATCGGCTGCTCGCTCCACAAGGTGCCGTCGTTATCGAAGACGGCAATGCGCTCGGCCTCCGGCACGAAGTCCTTGCCCCCTTCCGTAGTCACCGCCGCGACGAAGGCCTCGATGGACTTGCGCGACGGGCCGTCCTTCCAGGATGGCAACGGGTCTTGCGCCTGCGCCAGCAAAGGCAGAACCAGGAGCAATGTGAACCACCAGCGCAAGTTATTCAGGGCAGATGATGGGCGCATGTGACGTCCTTGCTGAGAGCGATTTACCTGGCCCCACCGGCTCAGGGACGGAGCGGTTTCAATCCGTGGCTGGCACGGCCTTTCTTACTCGTTTCAGCCGCCGCGCGCCGCACATCGGGCAATACCTGCGACAGATCGGAAGCTGCTTGATTGTCGGAAGGTTCCGACCCGTAGCGAGCCTTGAAGTAGGCTAGCAAACGATTCGCGATACGGTCGGGCAACGGCTGAGAAAATTCCGACAGTGTCCGACTGCCATTACTTCGGCGAACCCAAAGGTACAGCCCACCCAATTGCGCCGGGCGCGCTGCCAACTGCTGTCGAGCCAGTTGCCAGGCATGCTCGGCGGAGTCCAGCCAGGCCCGCTGGCGAGCCGCCCGCCAACGCCGCCAACCAACCAGCGCGGCGCGCGCCCAGGGGCGGCCGAAGTACGCGAGCCCGGCCACGAGCGACACCAGCACGGCCAGCAGCAGCCAGTGGCCGGATACCCTCACCTGGGCCTTCTGCCCCAACGCGCGCAGGTCTTCGTTGATGGAGAACGGCGCCTGGTAAGCGCCCTTGGCCGCTTCGAGCTTTACAGCCGGTACTGAAATGCTGTGCGCTTCGCCGGTAGTCGCATCCCACCATTTCAGCTTGATGGCCGGCAGCTCGAAGGTGCCCGCATCACCGATCACGTAGGTCACGGAGTCGTCGCGGGCCCCACCGTTGGTGCCGCCACGACCATCACTGAGCGGTTGCACCTTGGGTGTCTGAACGTAGCGTTTGAGCCCTTTGACTTCGGCGAACACCGGCGGCGGAATGAGCATGGCCTGGGCGCCCTCCGCCTCCACCCGCAGACGGCGGGTGATGCTGTCGCCCTGGCGCAACGGCTCGTGGGAGCGCTGGATGTCCTGGGTTAGTTTCACGCTGCTCGCCACCAGCCGCTGCTCGTCACCCGCGCCCACGAGGGCCTTGGCCGCGAAGGACAGCGGCTGGCCCTTGATCTTCACCGGCCCGCTCGCCTGCCCCGGCTGAACCTGGAACTCCAGGACCGGGATGTCGAAACGCCGCGCCGTTTGTGGGGTGATCTGGTACGTGTAGCGCAGGCCGAAGAAGGTCTTGCCATCGTGCTGCTCGGTCAGGTGTTGCGCTTCACCTGTGGGCGGCCTCACCAGCGCGCCGGGCAGGTCGAGCTTCGGAAGGACGGGCGCTGCCGTGAACCAGGTGTCCACCAGCAGATCCACCTCCAGAGTGACGATTCCGCCGACCACCGCGCCATCCGCCGGAACCAGACGCTGCTGCACCCGCACCTCGGGTTCGGCGGCTTGCACCAGCCATGGCAGGCAAAGCAGCAACAGGCACACCAGGCGCTTCATTGCGATGCCTCAGCGCTTTGCTGGCGGGCCGCTTCCTGCAGCGCGAACTTGCGCTTGAGGAACATGGCCGGCGAGGTGGTGAGGTTGTTCAGCCAGACCTGGTCGGATGCGGCCTGGGCCTTGTCCTGCTGCACCTGTTTGCCACCCTGCGAAGGCGTCTGGTCTTCCACAACCTTGTCGGGTTTCTCGTTGGGCGTGCCCTCCTCCTGCTGGTCCTCGTAATCCTTCAGCAGCGCTTGGGCCAGGGCCAGGTTGGCGCTGGCCTCGGGGAACTCCGGCTGCTTCGTCAGCGCCTGCTGGTAAGCGGCGATGGCCTCGGGAAACTTGAACAGGCGGACGTAGGTGTTGCCAAGGTAGAAATACGCGTTGGCGCTGTTCAGTCGCGCAAAGCTGGCCAGGGCCAGTTGGTAGTCCGCCGCCTGGTACGCGGCCATGCCCTTCCAGTAAGGGTCGGTAAAGTGCGCAGCGGCTTCCGGGTAATGTCCATGCTCGAAGGCCCAGCGCCCTTGCTGGTCCGGGGTGAAGAAGGCATCTGCCAGGACACCGGCCCGGGCGGGTGCCGGCATGCCGAGCAGCGACACGGCCAGCAGCAATCCCCCCAGCCAGTGCACCTGCCAGCCGCGCCTTACGCAGCACAGGGCAATCAGCGCCAGAGGCCAGCACAGCCAGTAGCCGGCATCCTTCCAGTGCACTTGCCGGCCATCGCCCTGCACCGCCTGGAAGTGCTGCTGGGCGTGCAGCTCGATCCAGTCGAGGTCGTCATCGTTCAGGGTCAGGCTGCCGAGGGGCGCATTGGCTGCGTTGGCCAGGCGCTTCAGACCTTCCTCGTCGAAGCGCGCGTCCACTGGCCGGCCGTCAGCAGCAATGAGCGGCTGGCCGCGAGCATCCCGTACCAGGCCACCATCCCGACTCCCGACGGCAAGGACGAGCACCTGCAGATCGCCGCCCGCCAGACTCTTGCCGATTGCCTCGAACTGACTGGCGTCGGCTCCGTCGGTAACCAGCACCAGGGTGCCGGGCGCCTTTTCCGCATCGAGAATCTTGCGTGCCTGTTCGATCACGCCCAACACATCCTTACCCGATTGCGACATCAGATCGGTGGCCAGCGCCTCGACGAAAGTATCCAGTAGCGTCGGGTCTTCGGTGGCGGGTAGCACCAGATGTGCCCCGCCGGCGTAGGCGATCAGCGCGGTGCGGGCGCCGGCCCGGCGCTGGATCAGGTCATGCAGCTTGCGCTTGGCGGCGGCGAGCCGCGTGGGTGGCACGTCGTCGGCATCCATGGACGGCGAGAGGTCGACCGCGAGGATCAGCGGCGCCCGGTTGTCGAGGAAGGCGGGGTTGTCCTGTTCCCAGGTCGGCCCCGCTGCGGCCAGGCCACCGAGTGCCAATAGAGCCCCAAGCAGGTAGACCGGGCGCAGGCGTTGATGATCTTCCGGGGTAATGAGCAGCCGTTCCATCAGGTGCGGCGCGATGACACCGTCGAGCTGGCGCTTGAGGTCATGTCGGCGCATCCAGAGTAGCGGCAGCAAGACGCCCGGCAGCATCAGCAGCAACCAGAGGGGCCGCAGGAAGTGGAAGGCGCCGAGGTCGATGGTCATCTCATTGCTCCATTTCCGTCCGTGCCATCGCGCCTCGGGAAACCCGACTAAACAGCGCTGCGAGCAGGTGGCAGCCCGCCAGGAGCAGGAGCGCCGCGCCCAGCGGCCACCAGAACAGGTCCCGCTTGGGCTGGTGGCTGAAGGTCTTCACCTTGTGGGGCGTGAGCCGGTCGAGGGTGGCGTACACCTCTTGCAGTGCGCTGCGATCATCAGCCCTGAAGAAGCGCCCACCCGTGGTCCCGGCGATGTCCTGGAGGGTCTGCAGGTCCACCTTGGCATCTCCGGTGGCCTCGGGGTCGCCGATGCCGATGGTGTGCACGATGATGCCGTGGGAATGCGCCATCTTCGCCGCATGGGCGGGTGTGATGGCGCTGCCGGTGTCGTTGCCGTCGGTGAGCAGGATCAGCACCTTTTCCTGCTCCTGGGTGGTTTCCAGCAGCTTGATGGTCAAGCCGATGGCATCGCCCAGGGCGGTATTTGGCCCGGCCATGCCGATACCGACCTCATCCAGCAGCACCCGCAGGCTGGCATGGTCGAGGGTCAGCGGTACCTGCGGATAAGCGCCGGTGCCGAACACGATGAGGCCGATGCGGTCGTCCTTGCGCCGTTCGATGAACTCCCGTACCACGCCTTTCACCGCGGTCAAGCGATCCACCAGGCGGCCGCTGGCATCGGTGTAGTCGGTGGTTTCCATGGACTGGGAGATATCGATGGCGAGCATCAGGTCGCGGATCGGCTGTTCGTGCTGGATCGCCTTCTCGACGAACACCGGCCGCGCGCATGCGGCTACCAGCAAGGCCCAGACCAGCAGGTTGAGCAGCATCTGCCAGCGCCCTCCCCGCTTACCGCCACTTCCCGGCGTCTGCCCCACCGCACGGCTCATGGCCGAAAAGAACGGTACTCGCAAGGCGCTGCGGGCCTCGCGGTATTCGCCCAGATAACGCCACGCCAGCCATGGCAGCGGCAGCAGGAAGAGCACCCAGGGATAGTCAAACTGCCACATGGTGCGCCTCTATCCAGTGCCGGCTGGTGGCGAACAGCGAGCGCACGTTCGCGTCGGGAATGGCCAGGAGCCGCGCATCCGGCGCGTAAGCGACAATGAACAGGCCCGCGGCGAAGCCTTCCGGCAAAGGCGCCGGGGCGCGCACGGCGAGAAACCGCTGCCACTCCTGGCCCCCCAGGCGCGCCACAGCTGGCGCATCGGGCATGGACAGCGCGACGCGCTTGAGCAACTCCGGGAGTTCGCGCATGGCCTCAAGGCGCCGCTCATCGTCATCCAGCACACCTACCAGGGTATCCAGCCGTGCCAGCGCTTCCCGCCGGTAGCGGTCACGCTGCCAGCGCCGCCATTTCAGGAAACCGCACACCAGGGCAAGCGCCAGCACCACCAGCAACAGCACCAGCCAGCCCCAGGTCTGGGGCAAGTAGCTGTAGGGAGGCACTGGCAGGGCCAGCTCCTTGAGCTGATCGATGCTCGGCGCTGCGGCAGTGCTCATCGCGGCATCCCTGCTAGTCGGCCCAATTCGCGGCGCACCTGGTCGAGGGTGTCCTCGCCGGTATTGATCATCATCACCGGCACCTGGCTACGACGCAGCAGTTCGGCCACCTCCTGCAAGCGCCCGGCGAGGAACTCGCCCAGGGGGCGCTGGACCTGGCGACGCTCCACCTCCAGTTCCACCTGCAACTCCCCCTGGGTCACGGTGACTCGACCCTTCTCGGGAACGTTCAGCGCAATGGGGTCGTAGACCTGCATGGCGATCACATCGTTGTGCGCGCTGAGCTGGCGCAGCAGTTGTAATGTCTGCGTACTGACCCCGGCGAAGTCGCTGATGATGCAGATAAGGTGGTCGTGGCCCGCTGCGCCGATGCAGCTGCGCAGCACAATGTCGAGCCGGTCGCTGCCCTCGCTGTCGGGTTGGTCGACGCTCAGGCGGTGATTGGCCCGGACCACTGCCGCGCACAGGGCTTCGATCCGGTTGCGGCTGCGCAACGGGCGGATGTGCTCCACCCGCTGATCGTCAAACACCAGGCCGCCCACGCGGTCGCCAGAATGGAAGGCCATCCAGGCGGACAAGGCTGCCAGCTCCGCCGCCGTCACCGACTTGAAGTAGCGCCGGGAGCCGAAATACATGTTCATGCGTTGATCCACCAACACCAGCGTCGGCCGGTCGCGCTCCTCGGTATAGGTGCGCACGAAGGGTTTGCCGAAACGCAAGGAGGCGCGGCAGTCGAGGTGCCGCAGATCGTCGCCAGGGATGTAGTGGCGCAACTCGTCGAAGCTCAGTCCGCGCCCACGCAAGCGCGAGGCGTGGTTGCCGGCGAGGATGCTCGACAACGGCTGACGGGAGTGAAAACTCAGGCCGCGGACGCGATGCTCCAGCGCCATCAGTTGGGCGAGCGAAACATAGACGAAGCCGTCAGGAACGGTCTGTTGCATGGCCATGGGTCCACTCAGGCAGGGATCGCCACCTTGTCCAGCAGGCGGTCCAGCACCTGGTCCGCATTCACGCCGTCAGCGATGGCGTCGTAGGAAAGCTGCAGGCGATGGCGCAAGACCGGGTGCACCACGGCACGCACATCGTCTGGCGAGACGAACTCGTTGCCCGCCAGCCAGGCATGCGCCCTTGATACGCGATCCAGGCTGATGCCGCCCCGAGGGCTGGCACCGATATTGATCCAGCGGGCCAGATCGGCGTCGTAGTCGGCCGGGTGGCGCGTCGCATTGATCAGGTCGATCAGATAGCGGTCGATGGATTCCGAGACATGCACGCCGGCCATTTCTCGCCGCGCCGCGAACACCACCTCCTGAGGCAGCCGCACCGGCGCCTGGCGCGTACCCTGCGCAGCCTGTTCCTCGCCCCGCACCAGTCGCAGGACCTGCGTCTCGTCTTCCACTTTCGGGTAGTCCAGTTGCACCTTCATCAGGAAGCGATCCATCTGCGCTTCCGGCAGCGGGTAGGTACCTTCCTGCTCGATGGGATTCTGCGTCGCCAGCACCATGAACAGGCCCGGCATCGGGTAGCTCTGGCCGGCGACGGTGATCTGTCGCTCCTCCATGGCTTCCAGCAGAGCGGCCTGGACCTTGGCCGGGGCGCGGTTGATTTCGTCAGCGAGGATCACATTGCCGAACAGCGGGCCGGGCTGGAACTTGATCTGGTTGCCCTCGGCGGTCTGCTGGAGGATCTCCCCGCCAGTGATGTCCGACGGCAGCAGGTCCGGCGTGAACTGGATGCGGCGCATCTGCGCCTCCAGATGGGTGGCCAGTGCCTTGACGGTGCGGGTCTTGGCCAGGCCCGGCAGGCTTTCCAGCAGTACATGGCCGTTGGCCAACAGCCCCAACAACACGTGGCGAATGATATGGGCCTGCCCCAGCACCAATTCCGAAACCCTGGCTTCCAGTTCTGCAATCTGCTCGCGTGTAGTCACTGATCCATTCCCTGACTGAGGTTCAGAAAGTTGACCATCGACGCTTGCGTGGAGTGGCGCACTGTCGACCAGCCCTGCTCGGGCCTGGATCGCCTACACCGGACGCATTCGTGAACTGCGGTCTGGTAACTCTAGCCGCAAGTGTTTCATGCGCCAGAAAGCTCCGGCTTTGTGTAAGACCATGTCAGGTTGCGCACAGGAGACGAGCATCTAGGCTGGAGAACAACCACGGGTATTAGCCCTACTGCAGAGGACGCGCCATGTTCAGCACTTCCCCAGCTATGCGCCCCATCGGACTCACCGCTCTGGCGTCAGCACTGTGGATGCTGTCCGGAAACAGTTGGGCGGGCGGCATCCTGATCTACGAGGCCGGTCAGGAAGGCGCAGGCCTGGCCAATGCGGGCGCCGCGGCGCTGGCCACCGACCCCAGCGTGCTGATGAACAACCCCGCGGGCCTTACCGAATTGCCCGGCACGCAGATCAGCGCGAACGCCCAGGTGATCCTGGGCGACATCCAGTTCTCCCGTGATGCCGGCAACCAGTTCGATGGCAACGAAGGAGGCAATGCGCTCCAGTACCTGCCGGGCGCGAGCCTGTTCGTCAGCCACCAGATCAACGACCAGGCCGCCATCGGCTTCGGCATGTACGGCAATTTCGGCCTGGCGCTCGACTACGACGACGACTGGGCTGGGCGCTACTTCACCCAGGAGTCGGCCATCATCGGTGTGTCGCTGCAACCGACCTATGCCTACAAGATCAACGACGACCTCTCGATCGGCTTCGGGCCGCGCATGATGTACGCCTACTACCGCACCGAAGTGGCGATCAACAACAACCTGCTCGGCCTGGTCGACCGCCCGGATGGCCAACTCGAATACAAGGACACCGACTTTGGCGTGGGCTTCAACATCGGCCTCTTGTATCGGGTAAATGAGCGCACCCACGTCGGCCTCGCCTACACCAGCAAAGTGGACCTGGAATTCTCCGACCGTCCCAGCGTCGACGACATCAGCAACCCGCTGCTGAACCTGGCATTACGGCAACTGAACGTGGACAGCCTGGACATCGACATGGAAGTACCGCAAACGGCGGTACTGAGCATCGCCCACGACCTGGATTCGCAATGGAAACTACTGGCCAGCCTCGGCTGGCAGGACTGGAGCGAGTTCGGGAACATCGGTGTCGAAGTGGACGCCGACAACTTCGGCACCAGCCGGACCGTCGACCGCCAGTACAAGGACACCTGGCACGCTTCGGTGGGCGCGCAGTACCAGGCCAGCGATAAGATGCGCTGGAGCATGGGCGTTGGCTACGACAGCTCGGCGGTGGACGACGAAGACCGCACCGTGGACAACCCCATGGCCGAAACCTGGCGCCTGGCTGCAGGTGTGAACTACCAGGTCGACGAGGGGCTCGACCTGCACATGGCCTACACCCTGATCTGGTTGGGCGACATGGACGTGGAACAGACCAAGCAGCGCTCCGGCAACAGCCTGTCCGGCAGCTACGACAACACCTCACTGCACATCATCGGCGGCGGCGCAACCTGGCGGTTCTGAGGGCGCAGACACCCTGGCTGTTGGGCTTCGCTTCGCTCTGCGCCAACCTACGGGAAGTTCGTGCCACCGCCGTTCGCGAGCAGAGCTCGCTCCTACAGTTGTTCCGCCGCCCACGAAAAGGTGCTCTTCCTGTGGGGGCGAATTCATTCGCGATGGGCTGCGCAGCAACCCCGTAGGGTGGGTCACGCTTCACCGACCCACCATAGAGGTCGCACGCTGACATCGATGGTGGATGTGAAGAGCGACATCCACCCTACCCACCCGCTGCGCCAACCTACGGGAAGTTCGTGTCGATTCCGTTCGCGAGCAGAGCTCGCTCCTACAGTTGTTCCGCCGCCCACAAAGGGTGCTCTTCCTGTGGGGGCGAATTCATTCGCGATGGGCTGCGCAGCAGCCCCGTAGGGTGGGTCACGCTTCACCGACCCACCATAGGTGCCGGACGTCGCATCGATGGTGGATGCGAAGAGCGATATCCACCCTACCCAGCGACGTCCTTCGCGAGCAGAGTTCGCTCCTACAGTTATTCCGCCGCAAACAAAAATGCCCTCCGAAGAGGGCATTTTCGTTTGTGCGGGGTATCAGCTCGGCAGCTTGGCGTAGCGGGCCAGCTGCTGGTCGCGGCTCATCACGTCGAGAGTCGCGGCGAGTACCTGTTCGCCGGTCGCGTCGGGGCTGGCGAAGATGGTTGAGAAGTTGGCCTGGGTGACCTTCGCAAAGTGGGCGCGGTCAGCCTGCTCGACGCCCAGCAGCGTGGCGTAGGCATCCAGTGCTTCGCCCTGCCCTTGCGCCATGTCTTCGGCGATGCTGTCGAGCATGCCGTTCATGGCGAACACCGAGCGACCGCCATAGCCGAGCTTCACGCTGGAATCGCAACCGTTGGTACCCGAGGTCAGGCCGAAGGTAGCGTTACCCGAGGTGCCGTTGGTGGTGGTGGCCAGCAGGTGAGGAACCAGACCGCGCTGACCTTCGAATACCATGTTCCCCCAACCGCATCCGCCGCCCCCGGCCTGATCCGCGTATGCCGCGACGCCAGCGGTGCTAAGAAGTCCGAAGATAATGGCCTTGCCAATCAGTTTGTTCGTCATGTTTTTCATTCCTTGGTTATTGAACAGCTAGCCACGTGACTGCACGTACGACTTCCACACTGAACGACACGTAAACGTCCAGAAGGTTTAGGCGAGACCTCCGCTTCTTTCAAATTCGATCTCACGGGCGAGACGGCTATTCCCGGCTTGGAACACCGCGCATCGAGCCCGAATGGTCCCCATCCTCATCAGCTGCCTGCCTTGCCGGCTCGGTGTACCAGCGCTCTTTCGGCACCCATTTTTCCTGCGCGGGGTCGCCCAGGTAGTGCGGCGACATGATCTGCACGCCGTACTCGTTGAACACGTCCTGGATATTGGCGTGCAGCATGGTCAGCAGCTCGGCGCGCGGGCGTGGCTCGCTGGGCACTGCCTGGGCCACCAGCCGGTACTCGGGGTAAAAGTCCGACAACGCCGTCTGGAACACTTGCGGCAGCGGTTTCTGGAGGATGCCAGGCGTGCGCCGCGCAGCTTCCAGCAGTATGGCCTCCACCTGGCGCCAGGGCGTGTCGTAGCCGATGGTCACGGTGGTATCCACCACGTAGCCCTGGCCCTGCACGACGCGGGAGTAGTTGCGGGTCACCGAACCGGTGATCATCGAATTGGGAATGGTCAGCACCTCACCGAGACCGGTGCGGATGCTGGTGGTGAACATCCCCAGCTCGGTGACGGTGCCCTCGTTGTCGCCGATGCGAACGTATTCGCCGGGACGCAGGGTGCGGGTGTAGGTGAGGATCAGCCCCGCCGCCGCCTGCCCTACTACGCTGGATGCGCCCAGGGAAATCATCAGGCCGATCAGCACCGACAGCCCCTTGAATGCCTCGGTCCCAGCCCCAGGCAGGTAGGGATAGGCCATGGCCAGGGCGAACAACCAGATGGCCAGCGAAGTCAGGCGCGTGGTGGGTTGCAGTGTCTCGTGGTTGAGCCAGCTGATGGTGCCCGGCCGGGAAAGGCGCTCCAGCAGCCGCTTGCTGAAGGCGCTGATGCCCCGCGCGATGAAGAAGATCAGCAGCGCGATGACCAGTCCCGGGATGGCGCTGACGATGGCATCCAGCATGTAGCGCACGAGATCTACCAGGTACTGGTTGAGGCTTTCACCCCAGGGACGCGTATAGGGGAATCGCTGCAGTACGAAGCTCAGCCATTCATAGGTGAGCAGCAGCACCACTGACCAGAACACCAGTGCCAAAACGCGCCGGACCACGGGAAACAGGTTGCTGGAATCCACCAGCTGCGTTTCCCCGATCCTCAGCGCGCTGGTGTGCCGGCCCATGCGCCCTGGCAGCCAGGACAGCGCCCTGCGGCGCGCCCAGCCGAGCAGCTTCAGCAGTCCGATATAGAGCAACGTCGCTGCTGCGGAGAATCCCCCGGCCGTCAGCAGGAAGCGCAGGCTGCGAGCCTCCGCCGATTCCGCGACCACCTGGCGCAGTTTTTGCGCCGCCACTTCGGCGTCCTGGCGAACCGAGGTTTCACCGGCATCCAGGTCGTTCGGCGAGATGATGAAGGCGCGCCGGTCGCCCAGCAGGACCATGTAACTGTCTTGAATGCTGTCGAGTCTGACCTCGGCTTCCTCGGTGCCATCGAGCACTTCGCGGATCACCGCACCCGCGCGACTGGCACGGGCAGCGGGTGATTCACCGAGGAACGTGGCACGAAAGACGAAGATGCTGCGGTTGGCGACTTTCAGTTCGGCGGGTTCCGCCACTGTGGTCGTCGCCTCTTCCGCCGCATGTGCGATGGCGGAAAGTGCCATCGAGAGAATCCAGAAGATCGTGGCTCCCCACCAACTGATCCTTTTATCCATGTAGCGCACTCCGGCCCGTTCTCGTTGTCCGCCAGGCGCCCCCGATTCCTGGCCTGGCGATTTGCAGCCTAGTCCACTTCGCGAAATCGAATCGGGATTCAGGCACGCAAGTACCTCGCACAGACAACAGCCAACCCGATCACGGATTCGCCTCGGAAGTGGCGCGGTAGCTGGATTTCCCTTCTTGTACGACGGACGGATGGGCTGGCGTTTCGGAAAAATTTGTGTAGGCTCACCTGAGAAATTTCTGACAGAAAACGGACTTCTGCCTGACAAACCGAATTTCAGGACTCGGCCGCAACGAAGAACTCGCCTCCACCTGGGTCATCGAGATGACAGGGCAGAGCCGAGCCATTGCGCCGCAGCATCCAGCACAGGTTGCATCGGCACCTTGCACCCGAGGGGCGCGCAAGGTGTTTTCGCGGTACTGAATCTCAAACGTTACAGGCCTGCCCATGCGCGACAGGTCTCTTGGTGAGCATATGGATATTGATACCAAGCCCGGCACCCCTGTGCCGCCCGCATTCAGACCCCAGCGCCGCGCCCTGGCCCTGGAACCACGCATCCTGTTCGACGGCGCAGCCGCCGCGGCCGTGGATCAGCAGCACCAGGACACCGGTGACGCCGGCAAGCCTGCAGCTGATCACGCCACGCCCAACGACGCCCGCAGCGAACCCGGCCAGCAGCCCTCCGCCAGCCGCCACCTGTTGGTGCTGGACAGCCGCATCGACGGCCGCGAGAAATTGACGGCGCAACTGCCCGGCAATGTCGAAGTGCTGGTGGTGGAAGCCAACCAGGATGGTCTTGCCGCCATCTCCGCGGCACTGGCCCAGCTCGGCCAGGTGGATTCCATCCAGATCCTTTCCCATGGTGCCTCCGGCGAGTTCACCCTCGGCAAGACCACCCTGAGCGCCGACAACATCGGCCAGTTCGCCCAGCCCCTCAGCCAGTGGAGCCAGTCACTCAGCGAAGGCGCCGATATCCAGCTCTACGGCTGCAAGGTCGGTGAAGGCAGCGCCGGGCGCACCCTGGTCAACGAACTGGCGCGCTGGACCGGCGCCGACGTCGCCGCCTCCAGCGATGACACCGGCAGCGCCCGCGCGGGTGGCGACTGGGACCTGGAAGTCACCAGCGGCGATATCGACAAGCCCATCGCCCTTACCGCCGCTGCCACCGCCGGTTACGACCGTCTGATGGTGGCCGGACCGACCACTACCCTCGGTGGTGGCGCGGATGTATTGCTGGGAAACACCTTCAACTTCGACGTTACGTTCACCAATATCACCACCGATACCGGCTATGCGCCCTTCATCGACCTGTTCTTCCCGGCGACAGGCAAGGACGGCGCAGGCGCGGAGATCGACGACGGCATCACGTTCGTCTCCGCCACCTACCTCGGGCAGAACCTCACGGCCCATGTCCTGACTTTCGACGCCAACGGCCAGGCCAGCCACCCGCTGGCAGTGGGAACCGACGGCAAGCCAGTGGTCATCAATGCGGCCGATTTCGGCATGCGTGCCGGCGACCAGATGGTGGTGGTCGAACTGCCGTTCGCCAGCGTCGCCCAGGGTCAGCCGCCCATCACCGTGCAAGTGACGGCTGCGTTGAGCGACCTGGCGGATACCGATTTCTCCTTCTCCGGGTCGACGCCGGACCTGACCATCCGTGCGCGCAGCGGCTTCCAGTACGGCAACGACTCGCTGAACAACCCGGCGACGGACCCCAGCATCCTGGAGCCGTCCGCCAACGCCGACAGCTATGTGGTGCACCCGACAGTCATTACCTTCGACCAGGTGATCACCACGCCCGAAGGCGAAACCGCAACCGGCCCCAACTACGGCCGCGAACTGGACGTCACCATCACCCCCGCCGACGCCCAGACCCTGACCGATGTGGTATTGACCCAGCCGGTGCCGGACAACGTCATCGTGACCGCCATTACGCCCGGCGGTGGCGGCATCATCACGTCCATCACCTTGCACAACGGCGGCACGGTTACCGATCCGACGTTCATCCAGCGCATCCTGGCGCAGAACAGCGACGGCGACCTCAGCAACGACCTGTATATCAGCGAGTTCACTGTCCGCTATCCGACCCTGAACACGCCGACCACCACCAGCGTGCAGTTCTTCGTTCCGGACGACGACGCCAATGGCGTGCCCGTGCTCAACGCCGCCACCGGTGATGACGTCACCATCACCTTCGATGGACCGACTGCGGCAGGCAACTGGGTCCCCCTCGACCCTCGCGACGCCACTAATGGCCCGATCGCCTTCGACGGAACCGGCGATGACGTCAGCTTCGTCGCCAAGTCCATCACCTTGGAGAAACAGGTCAGCGTGCGTACCGATGTCGGCGCCACCGGCCTCAGCCCGGGGGATGTCCTGGACTACAGGCTGAATATCGCCCTCTCCGACTATTTCGCCTTCGGCAGGACCTTCCTGGGTGTCGGTCAATTTGCGGTCTTCGACCGCCTCGGCGACGGGCAGACCCTGATCCCCGGTACCGCCACCCTGACCATCAGTCAGAACGGCATTACCCAGACCGTCGCGCTGATTTCTCAAACCATCGTCAATGCCGATGGCAGTACGTCCATCATCTTCAATATCGGCGGCTCCCTGGCCAACGCGTTCGGTCTCCGCCAGTGGCTCAACGGTGACCTGGCGTTCGATAACCTGCTGCAAGGTGCCACCCTCGCAGTGCTCGCCTATCAGGCACGGGTTGCCCAGAGTTACACCCCGCCGGCGGGCGCGCCCCACAGCGAAATCAACGAAGGCGACTCCTTCGGCAACAACGCCACCGTGACCGCCACCGTCCTGTTCGACCCGAACAACCTCAGCGGCTTCGACGAGAGCGACGTCTCCAACACCGTCAGCACTATCCCCACCAGCCAGGTGAATATCGACCTGGCCGACCTCAACGGTGGTGGTGCCCCGGCACCGGGCACCGAGCTGCGCCCCGGCGACTCGGTCACCTTCCGCCTCAGCTACGACCTGGTCACCGGTGACTACGAGAACTTCAAGCTCACCGCCTACCTGCCGCTGCCGCTGTTCGACCTGACCGGCATCGACCCCAACACCATCTGGCGCCTGGCCACCGGCAATACCAACCCGAACAGCCCCACGTTGGTCACGATCGGCCCCGGCAATTCGCTGGTGTTCACCTTCGCAGACTATGTGAACACGGGCATCACGGGCAGCCGGATCGCCATCGATTTCACCCTCACCGTCAGCGACCAGCCCTTCGCCGACCAGCGCGCCTTCAACGTGCTGGGCGAATCCAGCCAGACCCGTACCCTGGACAAGAGCGTCCTGCTCACCACCGATGACGTGACCCTGATCGCCTCGGTGGCCGAGCCCGTTCTCACGATGAGCCACGGCGTGGTGTCCACCAGCCACGGCACGGTGACCGGCACCACCGGCACCTGGAATGCGCCGGGCACCACTGGCGTGCCCTTCGGCGGCAGCATCACCGACATCCTCGCGGTCAATGGCAATGTCACCGGTATCGATGCGAGCGACCGCCTGCGCCTGGCCACCGCCATCGAGAACCATGGCGGCGGTACCGCCTATGACGTCAGCACCCGTATCACCCTGCCGCCAGGCCTGTCCTTCGTCGGCGGCAACCTGGCCAACGCCAACCTGCTGATCTATCGCGGCGACGGCACCCGGCTGATAGCCGGCACCCACTTCACCGTGAACAACGTCACCAACACCATCACCTTCATCGATGGTCCCGGCGTCGGCGCCTTGCTGGCCGGCCGTCCGGGTACAGCTGCCGACAACAGCGGCGCCAACCTGGTGGTAATCACCTACGACGTACAGGTCGCGGCGGCCATCGGTGCCAGCGCCACCCTGCAGACCACCGCCGAGCTGACCCATTACGCCAGTGCCGAGGGCGGGCAGAACTTCGTGCCAGTGCCGCTATCCGACCTCGCCAGCCAGCAGGTCGCTGCGCCGGTGATCAGCAAGAACTTCGCCGGCGGCAGCCTGGACAATGGCGACTCCAGCGCCGCTCACACCACCGGTGCGAACCTGGTGGTCGGCGAAAGCATGCTTTACGACATCATCATCACGCTGCCGGAAGGCACTAGCCAGAACCTGCGCATTGACGACCTGATCCCGCCCGGCCTGCGCCTGGACACCGGTTTCAACGGCAACCTCGGCTATCAACTGATCACCACCGCCGGCGGCGCGTTGTCCGCCAACTTCGCCGGCACGGTCACCATCGGCAGCCTCACCGCCCCCGCCGGCACCCTGGGTGCCGACGGCGCCGATGCGCGCTTCACCTTCACCGCGTCCAGCGCTGCCGGCGACAACAACATAGGCAACAACAGCTTCGTCATCCGCGTGCGTTTGGTGGCCAGCAACGTGATCGGTAACCAGGCCGGCGGCGTGCGCCAGAACGATGCCCGGCTGAGCTACAGCGATCCGGATGGCGACACCCCCAACGGCACCGTGCCGCTGAACCGCGATGTGAACCTGGCCGGTACCAAGCCGGCGATCACCATCCAGGAACCGACCCTGCAGCTCAGCCAGCAACTGATCACGACCCCGGGCCTGGGTTTTGACGAAGGCGACCGCGTCGACTTCAGCATCACCATTGCCAACGGCAACGCCGGAAGCGACTACGACGCGTTCGACATCGCCTTCTCCAGCCAGCTGCCCACGGAGATGGACCAGCTCACTGTGGTCAGCGCGATCTATACCGTGGGCGGGGTCAGCACCGATGTCAGCGCCAGCTTCAGGCTCGACCCGACCACGCGCACGTTGATCAACATCGGAAATGTCGACATCGCCAAGGGCGGTACCCTCGTCATCCGCGTGACCGGCGTGGTGAACGCCACCGGTGCGTCCGTGGCCGAATTCGACAACCTCGCCAATGTCCGCTGGACCAGCCTCAACGGCAGCAACATCAACGGCGCCGCCGACCCTGCCGGCGAACGCACCGGCCTCGACGGCCTGATCAATACCGGCGTCCTGAACGATTACCAGCGCAGCAACGCCCTGATCATCCCGGTGGCCCAGGCCATCCGCTTCTCGCGGGTTGGCGGCCTCTCCGATACCGCCGCGCCCAACCCGACGGATGCGCTCGTGGAAAACGTGAGCATCGGCGAGGTCATCCGCTACCGCGCCGCCGTGCTGGTTCCCGAGGGTAGCAACCCCAACTACCAACTGGTCATCACCCTGGACGACGGCCTGACGGTGGATGACATCAGTACCATGCGCATCGGCTTCATTTCCGATGGCGGGCTGGTCACCAGCCTGGGGGACCTGATCATCGGCGGTACCTTGCAGATCATCGGCAACGAGGACAGCCCGCAAGCCCAACTGATTACGCCCGACCTCTCCGGCGCAGCGCCTACAGGCGTGATCAATCCGATCTACGTGGTGCTCGACACCGACGCCAACGGCAGGCAGGTGGTGACCATCAACCTGGGCAACCTCACCAATGGCCCCTTCGGCACCGGTAATGACGGCAATGACGACGACCTCGAAGGCGTGGTCTTCGAATTCAACGCCCGGGTGGACAACAGCCTCGGCAACCAGAGCGCCAAGCAGCTTGGCGTCACGGCACATGACCGCGTCAACGGCATTGTCCGCACCACCAGCGATACTCTGTTCGAGCGCATCGTCGAGCCCGGCTTCGCTGGCCTGAACAAGACCGTCACCGACTTCAACGCGAACCCCGGCGGTACCCTCGGGACCGCCACCGTCACGGTCGGCTTCACCGCCAACGGCGGCCTGCCAGCCTATGACGTGCACCTGACCGATGGTTTCCCCACCGGCAGCAACTACACCCTGCTCAGCATCACCATCGGCGCCAACACCTACGGTCCGGGCAACCTGCCGGCCGGCGTCAGCTTCAGCACCACCGGCGGTGTGACCGTGGATATCGCACGGATCGACCCGGGCACCAGCGTCAGTGTGGTGTACAGCGTCCAGGTGCCGAACAGCGCAACCATCGCCAGCACCGATGCCACCCTGAGCTGGAGCAGCCTGCCGGAAACCTTCACCAACTGGGGCGGCACGGCGGTGGGTCCCGATAGCACCGCGACCGGCGAGCGCACCGGCGTAGATGGCCCCGGCGCCCCCCTGAACAACTACGTGCTGCGCGAAGGCGCCGGCCTCGGGATCATCAGCGGCACCCTGTGGAACGACACGGGCACCGCCGCCAGCGCGCCGAACGACGCCACGCCGGACCCTGACCCGGTTCCCGGCACACCCGCCTATGAACTGGCCATCGCCAACCAGGCCATCAACCTGATCTGGGCCGGCAATGATGGTGTGTTCGGTAGCGGCGACGACAAGACCTTCACCACCACCACCAACGCCAACGGCCGCTTCTCCTTCGGTGTGCTACCCAGCGGTCTGTTCCGCATCGACGCGCCGACCACGGTGAACAGCATCACCCAGTTCGGCGAACTGCGGATTCGCATCGATACCGATGGCAGCACCCTCGGCCAGGTCCAGGTGACCCTGGGCGAAGGCGTGGCGCAACAAGCCAACTCCGGCTATGTCGAACTCAACGATGCCCCGGTGAACACCCTCCCCGGCTTCCAGCCGGGACTCGAAGACACGCCCCTGGCGATTCCCGGTATCAGCGTCAGCGACGTCGATGCCGAGCGCGACCCGGTCGTCGCCAGCCGCGCCATTCAGGTAAACCTCAACGTACTTCGCGGCACGCTGTCCCTCACCGGTCCAACCACCGGCGTGACGGTTACCGGCGCCGGTACCGCGAACATGGTGCTGGTGGGGCGGATCGCCGACATCAACGCCGCCCTCGCAGGCCTCAGCTACCTCGGCAACCTCAATTTCAACGGTGTCGATTTCCTTCAGGTCGTGAGCAACGATCTGGGCAACTATGGCGACTTCAACGGCAACGGCATTCCCGGCGAACTGGCCGACGCACGCACCGACGACGACTTCCTGGTGATCCGCCTCGACCCGGTGAACGACGCCCCCATTGCGGTGAATGACAACGCCACGGCGGTGGAAGCCGGCGGTACGTTCAACCGCCTGCCGGGCGTCGATCCGCGCGGGAACCTGCTGAGCAACGATACCGATGTCGATATCGGCACCAACGGCGACCGGATCCGCGTCGTTTCCGTTACCTCCCCGCTCGGCGTGGTGGTCCCGGTTCCATTACTGGGTTCGGTGGAAGTGTTCGGGCGCTACGGCAAGCTGGTGCTGCAGTCCAACGGCGCCTACCAGTACGTGGTCGACAACGCCAATCCCGAAGTCCAGGCCCTGCGCCTGGCGGGCAACCAGCTGAACGAGAGCTTCACCTACGTGATCTCGGACATCGGCCTGGGCGGCCCGCCACTGCAATCCTCGGCCACTCTCGCGGTAGTCATTCAGGGCGCCAACGACACCCCGGTCGGTGTCAATGACGAAGGCACGGCGATCGAGAAAGGCGGCGTCAACAACACCGATATCGGCAACCCCGGCGACATCCCTCCAACCGGCTTCCCGGTTCCCGGCGCCAACGCCACCGGCAATGTGCTGGACAACGACCTGGATGTGGACGGCGGCGAAAATCCGGCGGACCCGATCGACTACGGCGAAACCAAGAGGGTCAGCGGCGCGCGCGCCCTGCGTGAGCTCGCGCCAGGCTTGCTGTTTATCGTTCCCCCCGGGGGCAGCGTCAACGTCATCGGTACCTACGGCACCCTGACCATCGCCTCCGATGGCACCTACACCTATGTGCTCAACGAAGACGCCACCGCCGTGCAACGGCTGGGGCCGAACGACACGCTGACGGAGTTCTTCAGCTACCAGGTCACCGATACGGCAGGCTTGAACGACCTGGCGGAACTGCGCATCACCATCCGCGGCAACTACGACAACCCCCTGGCCAGCGATGACCAGGCCGTCGCCCAGGCCGGCTCCGGCCCAACCGCCATCGGTGAAAGCAATCCCAGCGGCAACGTCATCCGCTTCCCCAGCCGCCCGGGCCCTGTCACCCAGCCTGGCGGCAATGGCGTGGACAACGACGTCGACGCGGCCGACCGGCCCAATACCCTGCTCCGGGTCAATGGCGTGCGCCCAGGCCTGGAAACCGCAGGCGGCGTCCTGATCGGAGTGGCTACCGGGTCTACCAGTACCACTGGCGCCGCCCTCCTGCTGGGCAACTTCGGCCTGCTGCGCATCGGCGCCGACGGTTCCTTCACCTATGACGTGGACAGCGCCAACCCCACGGTGCAAGCCCTGCAGGCCGGTCAGACCCTGACCGAGACCTTCACCTACCAGATCATCGACACCAACGGCTTCACCGACCTGGCGCAACTGGTGATCACCGTCCGCGGAATCAACGATCCGCCCATTGCCCAGAACCACTTCAACATCGCCGTCGAACGCGGTGGCGTCGCCAACGGCCAAGCGGGCCTCGACCCCACGGGCGACGCCCTGCTGTTCGATGTCGATCCGGACGGCGATCCGATCAGCGTGATCTCCGTCAGCAATGACGAACTGGGCACCACGGGCACCATCGGCCAGGCCTTCGACGGCCAGTACGGCACCCTGACGCTGAATGCCGACGGCACCTACAGCTACGTCCTGAACAACACCAATCCCGAGGTGGAGGCCCTGCGCCTGCTCTCGGACTTCCTCATCGAGCGCTTCACCTACGCCATTTCCGATGGCGTGGAAGCGCCCCAGTCCGCGCAGCTGGTGATCCTCATCCTCGGCCGCAACGACAACCCGGTGGCGACCGATGACACCGCCACGGCTGTCGAAGCCGGTGGGGTGAACAACGGCAGCGCTGGGGTCGACCCGATCGGCAACGTGCTGGACAACGACACCGACGTCGATGGCGGCGCCCTCGATGCCATCGATTACGGCGAAACCAAGGTGGTGGGATCGGTGCGTACCGGTGCCGTGGAAGGTGCGGGTACAGCGGGCACCCTCGGCAGCGAACTGCGTGGCCAATATGGCTGGCTGACCCTGAACGCCGACGGCAGCTACAGCTACCGCCTGGACAACAGCCTGGCGGCGGTACAGGCCCTGCGGGCGGGCAATACGCTGCTCGAGACCTTCAACTACAGCGTCGTCGACACCGCCGGCGCCACCGACATCGCACTGCTGAGCATCACCATCGAAGGTGCCAACGATGCGCCGGTCGCCAACAATGACAGCGCCATCGCCGTCGAAGCCGGTGGCCTTGACAACAATCTGGATGGGGTCGACCCGACCGGCAATGTCCTGGCCAACGACACCGACGTCGACCTCAATGGCGAGACGCTCACCGTGGTCGGTGTACGCCACGGCGCCGATATCGGCACCGTCGGCAGCGCATTGCTCGGCGAGTACGGCACCCTGACCTTGAATGCCGACGGCAGCTACACCTACCTCGTCGATAACGACGATCCCCGTGTGGAAGCCCTGCGCATTGCTGGCGATACCCTGAGCGAAACCTTCACCTACACCATTCGCGACCTGGCTGGCGCCCTCAGCACCGCCACCCTCACCATCACCATCCAGGGCCGCAACGACAACCCGCATGCGATCCGTGTGGACCTGGTCGCCGTGGAGGCCGGCGGCACCAACAACGGCACCCTCGGTATCGACCCGCGCATCAACGTCATGGCCAATGACACCGACGTCGACGCCGGCGATACCAAGACGCTCATCGGTATCCGCCTCGGCGACGAGCTGGGAGGCGCGAACTTCACCCTGGTCACCGGCAGCCAGAGCATCGACGGCCTCTACGGCACCTTGATCGTTCAGCCCAATGGCGAATCGCATTACGTGGTGAACAACGCCCTGGCGGCGGTCCAGGCGCTGAAGCCCGGCGACACGTTGCAGGAAGTCTTCTCCTACCGCATGCGCGACACCGCCAGCGCCCTGAGCATCGCCCGCATCACCATCACCATCCAGGGTGCCTGGGACGCCCCGGTCGCCGCAGACAACCTGAACATCGCCATCACCGACAATGGCGACGGCCTGGTATTGAACCCCACCGGTAACGTCCTGCCCAACGACAGCGATGTCGACCAGGGCGACCAGCTCACCGTCACCGGTATCCGCACGGGACCGGAGAACGGCAGCGGCACCACCGGCTCCGTCGGCGACGTACTGGTCGGCCAGTACGGCACCCTGATCATCAATGCCGACGGCAGCTACCACTACACCATCGACATTTCCAACCCGGACGTGCTCGCCCTCGATCTGCTGGACACCCTGGTGGATCACTTCACCTATGAGGTGACCGACCTGGGCGGACTCACCGACCTGGCGCAACTGTCGATCATCGTCATTGGCCGCAACGATGCCCCGGATGGCTTCGACGACGAGGCAACGGCCATAGAGGCCGGCGGCCTGAACAACGATGCTCCGGGGCTGAACCCCAGCGGCAACGTGTTGGGCAATGACACGGATCTGGAAGGACAGCAGCTCTCGGTATCGGCCATTCGCACTGGCAGCGAAACGGGCAGCGGCACCAGCGGGACCGTCGGCACAGTGCTGCGCGGCCTCTACGGCGACCTGACGATGAACGCCGACGGCAGCTGGACCTACGTGGTCGACAACAGCCTGGCCGTGGTCCAGGCGCTGCGCATCAGCGGTCAAACCCTGGTGGATGTTTTCACCTACACGCTCGCCGACACGCATCTGGCGACCGACACCGCCGAACTGCGGATCACCATCGACGGTCGCAACGACACGCCAGTCGCCCAGGATGACGACGCCACGGCGGTCGAGGCCGGCGGCGTGGGCAACGCCATTCCCGGCAGCGATCCCTCCGGCAACGTCCTGACCAACGACCAGGACGTGGACAGCGTTGCCAACGGCGAAACCCGGCAGGTCCTCTCGGCCACCAGCGAACTGGGCAACAGCGCGCTGGTCGGGCAGGCCCTGGTGGGCCGCTACGGCACGCTGACCCTCAATGCCGATGGCAGCTATGTCTATGTGCTGGATAACACCAACCCGGTGGTACAGGCACTGCGCACCGCCGGCGAAACCCTGCGCGAAACCTTCACCTACATCATGCGCGACACGACCGGTGCTCAGTCCGAAGCGCGGCTGAACCTGTTGATCCAGGGCGCCAACGACAATCCGGTTGCCCAGGACGACGGCAACCTCGCCAGCGACCAGACCCCGGCGCCCCAGGCCACCGGCAATGTGTTGCCGAACGACTCGGACGTGGACGGCGGTGAGCAATTGCAGGTAGTGGGCATCCGCAGTGGTGCAGAGAACGGCACCGGCACGGCGGGTCTGGTCGGCCAGCCCATCGCCGGTCGCTACGGCACCCTGGTGATCAATGCCGACGGCAGTTACACCTACAGCATCGACCTGACCAACCCCGAAGTGCTCAGGGCCGCCGGTCTGGGTCGCGTCTTGCAGGACGTCTTCACCTACACGGTGGGCGACCGCGCCGGCGCGACCGACCTGGCGCAGCTGACGATCGACCTGGATATCGCCGCGCCCTTCATCCCCGCGCCACGGGAACCCATCGGCCCGCACGAAGACCGTGACGATCTCGACCCGTTCCGCCGCCCGCCGCTGCCCGGCGTGGACCCGGTGGTCTTTGTCGGCCCGGTGGTGGAGCGCGATGAACGCCAACTGATGCTGTCTGGCTGGGATGCCGACGGCAGCGATCTGCGCCTGGGACTGGAACCGGAAATCGAGAGCGAAACCCTGAACGCGCACTTCGGCCAGATCAAGGGCCAGTTCGTCTCCCGCGCGGTACACGACAGCAGCGCCAATAGCGACCTCGACCTGGCGTGGATTCTCGGCCGACACGGTCGGACCAGCCTGAGCGCCGATGGCTTGCTGCCCGATCCGTCGGTGTTCGCCCCCACCCCGGACAACCTGACCCAGGGCGATGCCCAGTTGCCGCCGCCCTCCGACGCCCGTACCGCCCCCGGCTTCAGTGCCCAGTTGCGCGAGGCCGCTGAGCGCCTGCGTGCGCTGGGCAATGGGCCAACCGAATAAGCAAGGACCAAGGATCGACCATGCCAAGAACGCCCTACACGCTCCTCAGCGCCGCCATCGCCTCCACCCTGCTGCTGGGCGCCTGCTCAGCCATGAAGCCCCACGAGTACACCGACGAAGAAAGCCGACAGCGCATCATCCGCGACCAGGCGCAGATGTACTCCAATCAGGAACCGGTGACTGCTCCCATCACCTTCTACGAGGCCGCCGCCCGGGCCCTGAAGTACAACCTGGACTACCGCCTGAAACTCATGGAGAGCGCGCTGGCCAGTGACCTGCGTGACGTTTCCAGCCATGAAATGCTGCCGCGCGTAGTTGCTTCGGCTGGCTATGCCGGGCGTAACAACGACTCCGGCGGCACCTCCATCGGCATCGAGGACCGCGAGGAAAGCTTGCGGGCATCCACCTCCGAAGAGCGTTATCGCGAACTCTACGGCCTGGGCCTCTCCTGGAGCCTGCTGGACTTCGGCGTCGCCTACTACCGCACCCAGCAGAAGAGCGACCAGATCCTCATGGCCGAGGAACGTCGACGCAAGGTGGCTCAGAACGTCCTGCAGGATGTGCGCAATGCATACTGGCGCGCAGTCGGCGCCCAGCGCCTGATGCCCCAGGTCGACCGCCTGCTGGTGCGTACCCACCAGGCACTGCTCTCCGCCCGCGAGGCCGAGACCAAGGGCCTGCTGCCGCGCCAGGAAGTGCTGTCCTACCAGCGCGCCCTGCTCGACTCGATCTACCTGCTCACCGTGCGCCGCCAGGACCTGGAGTTCGCCCAGGCCGAACTGTCCGCGCTGATGTCGCTACCGCCGGGGTCGAAGCTGATCCTCGCCGACCAGACCGAGCAACCGCTGCCGGAACTGAACCAGGACATCGACCGGCTGGAACAGATCTCCCTGGAGAACCGCCCGGAAATCATGGAAGAGTGGTACCGCAAGCGGGTCAACGAGAATGACCTGAAGATCGCCAAGGCCCAGCTCTGGCCCAACGTCAGCCTGGATTTCGGCTACAAGTACGACTCCAACAAATTCCTCTACAACAGCGACTGGACCGAGACCGGGCTGCAGGTGTCGATGAACCTGCTGCGCCTGCTGCAGCTGCCGTCGTTGAACGCCGCCGCCGAATCCCAGGAAAAGACCGACGACATGCGCCGTGTGGCACTGTCCATGGCCATCCTCACCCAGGTCCGGGTGGGCACCCTGCGCTACCAGCTGGCGCGCCAGGAAGTGGAATTCGCCGACCAGAGCCTGCGGGTGGACCAGAGCCTGCTGGACTACGCCCAGGCGGCGCGCACCACCTCCTACGGCTCGGAGCTGGAACTGATCCGCGCCGAAGGCCGCTACCTGCTTTCGCGCTACCAGCGTGAAGCAGCCTACTCGGACGCCCAGGCGGCCTGGGGCCGGCTGTACAACTCCGTTGGCCTGGACATCCTCCCGGAGCAGATCGAGAAGCACGACATCCAGACGCTGGCCCGAGAAATCCAGCGCACCCTGGGTGAACAGGAACACAGCAAACTTCTGGTCAGCAAATAAGGAACACCGCATGTCGTCGATCGCTGAGCGCAGTCTGCTCGCCCTGTTTGCGTCCCTTGTCCTGTCTCTACCGTTACCCATCGCCCTTGCCGATGACCTGCCCCCGGCCGCCCCCAGCGAGGACCCCGGCGCCATCCGCGTGCTGCTCAGCGCTGACCTGGAAACCACGCTTTCCAGCCAGATGAACGGCACCCTCGGCGAACTCAAGGCGCCCCTCGGCCAGCAGGTGGCGAAGGACGCCCTGCTGGCCCAGCTCAACTGCGAAGAAGCCCAGGCCCGCGCCAAGGTCGCCGCCGCCGAACTGACCATGGCCCGGCAAAACCTCGATGCCAAACGCAACCTGCGCAAGCTGGATGCGGTAGGCGACCTGGAAGTGGCCATGGCCAACACCGAGGTCCAGAAGGCTGAAGGCGCCCGCTCCCTGGCCCAGGCCCAGAGCGGCTACTGCCGGGTGCAGGCGCCCTTCTCCGGCCGGGTCGCCAAGGTCCACGTGAAGCCCTACCAGACCGTGGCGGCCGGTACTCCGTTGTTCGATCTGGTCAGCGACGGTGCCCTCAAGGTGCGCCTGAACGTGCCGTCGAGCCTGTTGCCGCAGCTCAAGCCCGGCCTGGCGCTGGAGGTCAGCATCCTGGAAACCGGGAAGTCCTATGGCGCCCACATCAGCGCCATCAACTCACGGGTCGACGCCGTGGCCCAGACCGTGGAACTGGAGGCGCGGCTCGACGCCGAGCACCCTGAACTGATCGCCGGCATGAGCGGCACCGCACGCTTCCCGCAAGCCCATGAATGACCGTCTGCCACACCCGCAGTTGCTGCTGGCCCTGGCCGCACTGCGCGATCGCGCGCTCGCCGCCGATTCGCTCAACGCCCTGGCCTTCTCCATTGCCAACGATCCCTATGCGTTGCTGCGCTACCACCAGGCGCTGGTGCTCGCCCAGCGTGGCGCGGACCTGGAACTGCTCTGCGTTTCCGGCCTCGCCCGCCCCAGCGAGGACTCGCCCTACCTGGTCTGGCTGCGTCGCGCCAGCCGTTGGCTCAGCACCCAACTGCCTGACGCCCAACCCCGCTGGCTGGCCCGCGACGCCGTGGAACCGCCCGACGACATCGCCGAAGGCTGGGCCGAGTGGTGGCCATCCGGACTCTGGTGCATTCCCCTGCATGACCGCGAAGGCACGCGCCTGGGGCTGGTGATCTTCCTGCTGGATGCCCCGCCGGCCGATTCCCTGGTGCCGCTGGCCGATGGCCTCTGGCAGACCTGGGCACACTGCTGGGCCGCCTTCATCGGCCGGCGCCGGCTGTTCGGCTGGCGCCCGAGCAAGCGTCAACTCCTGGCCGCGCTGGCGGTGGCCGCTGCGCTGATGCTGATACCGGTGCGGCAGACAGCACTGGCACCGGCCGAGATTGTCTCGCGCCAGGCGGAGGTCATCAGCTCCCCCATCGATGGGGTGATCGAGCGCATGCAGGTTCGGCCTAACCAGCCGGTGGAAGCCGGCACCCTGCTCTTCACCCTCGACGAAACCACCCTGAGAAGCCGCGCCGAAGTGCTCGGCAAGGAAGTGGCTGTGGCCGATGCGGAGTTGATGGCGGCCAGCCAGCGCGCGTTCGACAACCCGCAGAGCAAGAGCGAGCTGACCCTGCTCAACGGCCGCGCCCAGCAGCGTCGCGCCGAACTGGCGGCGGTACAGGCGCAGTTGCAGCGTACCCGTGTGCGCTCGCCGCGCGCCGGCGTGGCGGTGTTCAGCGACCCCAACGACTGGCTGGGCAAGCCGGTGGCGACCGGGGAACGAATCCTCCAGGTGGCCGACCCCGCACAGCCGGCCATGTTGATCCAGCTGCCGGTGGCCGACGCCATCGCCCTGGAGCCGGGCGCGGAGGTCACCCTGTTCCTCACCGCCTACCCGCTCTCGCCGCTCAAGGGAGAGGTGCTGGAAACCAGCTACCAGGCCCGCGCCAATGAAGAAGGCGTAGTCGCCTACCGGTTGCTGGCCAGCGTCGAAGGCCAGCCGGAGCATGCCCGCCTCGGCCTGCACGGTACCGCCAAGCTCTATGGCGAACGGGTGGTGCTGGGCTACTACCTGCTGCGCCGGCCCTTTGCCGCGCTGCGCGCCTGGACCGGGCTGTGATCGTCGATGCGGCGCAGATGCCGCTCCCGCCGTTGCGCGAGGATCTACGGTTGCTGGAGACCGCGCCCGGCAACGATGGCGAGCCGGCCTGGGTGATCCAGGACACGGTGGTCAATCGCTTCTATCGCATTGGCTGGCTGGAGTTCGAGTGCCTGCTGCGCTGGGAGTGCACCCCGCAGCAGATCTGCAGTGCCATCCAGGAGCAGACGCCGCTGCGCCCGGACGTGGAGCAGGTGCTGGAATTCCGCGAGTTCCTCGCACAACACCAGCTGTTGCGCCCGACACCCGATGCCGCAGCTCGCATGGCTTCGCGCAGTGAAGGCAATGCCTGGCTCAACTGGAAATGGTGGCTGCACCATTATCTGTTCTTCCGCATCCCGCTGCTGCGCCCGCAGAGACACCTGGAACGCCTGGCGAGCCATCTGGATTGGCTGTTCCGCCCGCTGACCGGGGTGCTGGTGGTGACCCTGGGCGTAATCGGCGTGCTGCTGGTGCTGCAGCAGTGGGACGCCTTCACCACGGCGGTGGTCGAATCCTTCTCCGCCTCCGGGCTGCTCAGCTTCGCCCTGGCGCTGGCCCTGGCCAAGACCCTCCATGAACTCGGCCACGCCCTGGTGGCGACGCGTCTGGGGCTTCGCGTCGGGCACATGGGCATCGCCTTTGTGGTGCTCTGGCCAATGCTCTACACCGACACCGGCGAGAGCTGGAAGCTGCGCAGTTCCCGGCAGCGCCTGGCCATCGCGTCGGCGGGCATCCTCACCGAACTGGCCCTCGCCGGCCTGGCGACCCTCGGCTGGGCCCTTTCTGATCCGGGCCCAGTGCGCAACGCCCTGCTCTACCTCGCCACTACCAGCTGGGTCCTGTCGCTGGCCTTGAACGCCAGCCCGTTCATGCGCTTCGACGGCTACTTCATCCTGTCCGACCTGCTGGACTTTCCCAACCTCCACGAGCGTTCCTCGGCGCTGGCCCGGACCACCCTGCGGCGCGTGCTGCTGGGCCTGGACGAGGAGTGGCCGGAAGCCTTCAGCCCCGGCAAGCGCCGCGCGCTGGTGGCCTTCGCCATGGTCACCTGGGTCTATCGCCTGGTGCTGTTCCTGGGTATTGCCGTCGCGGTTTACCTGCTCTTCTTCAAACTGCTCGGGATACTGCTGTTCGCCGTGGAAATCGCCTGGTTTATCGTCATGCCGATCGCACGTGAATTGAAACACTGGTGGGCCAATCGTGCTGCCATCCGCAACAGTCGCCGGTACTTCTGGTGGGGCGTGCTGGCCGTGCTCCTGCTGCTCCTGGCGGTGCCCTGGCGCAGCCAGATCCATGCCCTGGGCGTGGCCCGTGCCGAGCAGCAGTTGCGGGTCTTCGCGCCCTACCCCGCACGCTTGCAGGCCATTCATGCAGCGGGGAACGTCGAGGCCGGCGCGACCCTGGTCACCCTGGAAGAGCCGGACATTACTTCACGCCTGACCAGCAGCGAGGCCAGCGCGAAGAGTTACGAAGCTCGCCTTGGCGGATTGATCGCAGACCCCGGTGGTGCCGAGCAGGCTCTTGCTACCCGCCAGCGCCTGCGTGTTCAGTTCGAGGAAGCCCGCGCAGCCCGTTCGGAAATCGCCCGGCTCAAACTCCAGGCGCCCTTCGCCGGACGCTGGCTGGACCTCGACCCTGACTGGCGTGCCGGCCAATGGGTCCACAGCCGCGAGCCCATCGGCATGCTGGTGGACCCAAGCCGCTGGCAGGTGGATGCCTACGTCGACCAGGACGACGTGCAGCGCCTGGTGCAAGGCAGTGAGGTGCGTTTCTACCCCGAAGGCCAGCCAACGCCCATCGCCGGCAAGGTGGTGGCCATCGGCAGCACCCGCGTCAGCAGACTGGAACATGCGATGCTCGCCTCCCGCTATGGCGGGCCCCTGACCGTGGCCAGCCAGAGCAAGGAACTCGTGCCTACGCCACCCCTGTTCCACGTGCTGGTGCAACTGGAAACCGCCCCGCACACCCTGCGCGAAACCCGTGGCCACCTGCAGATCGACGGCAACCGCCGCAGCCTCCTGGCCGAAGGCCTCACCCATGTGGCGGCGATATTGCTCAGGGAAAGCGGCTTCTAACGCTCCTACAAGTGCGGTTGCAACTTCCGTAGGGTGGAAATCGCTGTTCATTTCCACCAGACGAGACCCACCGGCAAAAGCGAACTCCAAGGCTTTGTGTAGGAGCGAGCTTGCTCGCGAAAGGTCGGCCCTGAAGGTTTGCGAGCAAGCTCGCTCCTACAAGTGCAAGTGCGCCGTGGCACGCCGGTGGAAATCAGTTCCCCGCCGACACGCCCCTATCGATCGCCATGTCCGCACCGGTGATCGAACGCGCGCCGGGCTGGCAGAGGAAGTAGACCAGGTCGGCCACCTCTTCGGGCTGGATGAAGCAGGCGCGGTCGCCCTGCGGGTACTTCGCCAGCAGCTCGCGGTAATACCCTTCGGGGTCGCCACCGCCGTACTGGTCGGCCTGGAACTTCAGCATCGGCGTTTCGATATCGCCCGGCGACACGGCGTTGCAACGCACGCCGAATGGCGCCAGGTCCAGGGCCAGGGTCTTGGTCAGCAGCGTCACCCCGCCCTTGCTCGCGCAGTAGGCCGCCGCATTGCGGTTGCCCTGGCGACCGGCATCGCTGGAGATGTTGACGATGGCGCCGGAGGTTTCCTTGAGCGGCGGAATGGCGGCCGAGCACATGAAGAAGGTGGCTTTCAGGTTCACATCGAGGACCAGGTCGAAGTCCTCTTCGCTGAAGGATTCCACCGGACCTTCCCGCCACACGCCGGCAGCGTTGACCAGCGCGTCCAGCCGTCCAAAGGACGCCAGGGCCGCGGCAACCGCTGCGGTGCAGGTCGAGGGCTGGCGGATATCGCCGGCGAAGATCCCGCAGGCGGGATGCTCCGCGTGCAGCCGCGCCAGGCCCTCGGCCGAAAGGTCAGTAGCAAAGACCTGCCAGCCGCCCTGGATGAAGCGTTTGACCAGGGCACGGCCGACGCCGCCGGCCGCACCGGTGACAAGAACGACGGAGGTGTTCATAGGCTGGGGCCTCCGGCTCAGGGCGCCTTGTTCTCGATCAGACAATTGCCGCCATCCACCACCAGCAGCTCCCCGGTGATGTAGCTGGCTTCCGGCGACGCGAGGAATGCCACGGCCGCCGCGACCTCTTCTGGACGTCCTGCCCGCCCCACCGGCACATAACTGGCCGCATGGCGCTCCTCGTCCGTACTGGAACCGGTGCCGATCCAGCCCGGCGCAACGCAGTTGACGGTGATGCCCTGGCGCGCGACTTCCAGTGCCAGCCCCATGTTCATGCCCACCATTCCGGCCTTCGCGGCGCCGTAGGCGGCCTCGCCCGGATTGCTGCCACGGGTGCCGGTGGTCGAACTGATCTGCACGATGCGCCCGTATCCCCGCGCCTGCATGCCCGGTAGCACGGCACGGGTCAGCAGGAAGGCGGTGGTCAAGTTGCGTGCAATGGAGAGGTTCCAGGTGGCGAGGTCCATGCCGGCGACTTCGGCGAAGGGTTCGGGGCTGCCCTGCATGGCCATGCCGGCGTTGTTCACCAGGATGTCGATTCGGCCCCAAAGCGATTCGGCCCACGCAGCGAGTTCGCCGACCTGGGTTTCGTCGGTGAGGTCCGCCGCCCGCCCTTCGGCCTCGAAACCTTCGGCGCGAAGTTCCTCCACCCGCTCGGCGATACGCGCGCTGCTGGCGGTGACGATCAATCTCACCCCGGCAGCGCCGAGCCTGCGGGCAATAGCCATGCCGATGCCCAGCTCACTTCCGGCACCGCTGACCAGCGCCACCTGGCCCTGCCAATTCGTATGGGTCATTTCACGCTCCTCATGCGGGTTGTAAGCGCTGGAGTAGCAATGCGAGCCAGCCTACCCTCGCGATGCGGCCAGCGTCAGGACACGCCGTTGAGTGCTGCCGCTTCAGGCGATACAGCCGAATGAACGACCGGCGCGGCGGAAAATTGCAGGCAGGCGTCGGCGACCGGGCCCTTGCGCAGCAGCTTCACATCGCTGAAGTAGTCCATGGACATCACCCAGGGCATGCCCGGTCCCTGACGTGGCAGGTTGGCCAGCACGCGCTGCACGTAACCGGCACCGAAATCCAGCAGCGGCCGGGTCGGCATGCGAGCCGGGGCCTGGGCTTCGCACACCTCCACACCGCGCTCATCCATGTAGCCCAGCAGCCGGCAAAAGTGCTCGCAAAGCAGGCTCACCTTGAGGGTCCACGAGGCATTGGTGTACCCCACCGCAAAGGCAAAGTTGGGGATGCCGGAGAGCATCATGCCCTTGTAGGCGACCGTCTCGCTCCAGGCGACGGGCTGGCCATCGCGGGACAGTTGCACGCCACCGAATACCTGCACGTTGAGCCCAGTCGCGGTGATGACGATATCCGCCTCAAGCACGGTGCCGGACTTCAGGCGCACGCCCTGCTCGGTGAAAGTCTCGATGTGGTCGGTGACGATGGACGCCTTGCCGCTGCGCAGTGCCTTGAACAGGTCGCTGTCAGGCACCACGCACAGGCGCTGGTCCCAGGGGTTGTAGGGCGGATTGAAGTGCACGTCCACCGGATAGTCCTTCGGTAACGCACGCTTATTGACGAAGCGGATGATGCGCCGCGCGGCATTGGGGAAGCGCTGGCAGAAGCGCCACATAGCCAGTGCCACCTTGGCGTTCTTGTAGCGCACGATGGAATAGGCCATCTGCTCCGGGAGCAGCTTGCGCAGCAGCAGCGCGATGGGGTCCTTCGCCGGCAGCGGGATCACATAACTGGGCGTGCGTTGCAGCATGGTCACGTGGGCGGCCTTGTCGGCCATCGCCGGCACCAGCGTCACGGCGGTAGCACCGCTGCCGATCACCACGACGCGCTTGCCGCTGTAGTCCAGGTCTTCCGGCCAGTGCTGCGGGTGAATCAGTAGCCCGCGGAATCGCTCGGCGCCCTCGAAGGCAGGCGCGAAGCCCTGGTCGTAGCGGTAGTAGCCACCCGCCGAGAACAACCAGCGGCTGCGCACAATGCTGCGCTGGCCCGTGGCGACGTCCTCCACCAGCACTTCCCAGCAGCCTTGCTCGCTGCGCCAGTCGGCCGATATCGCCTTTTGGCCGAAGCGGATGTTCTGCTCGATGCGGTGCTCCGCCACGGTTTCGCGTAGGTAGCTCATGATCGCGCTGGCGTCGGCAATCGCCTTCTCGTCCTTCCAGGGCTTGAACTCGAAACCGAAGGTGTAGAGATCGGAGTCGGAACGGATGCCGGGATAGCGGAACAGGTCCCAGGTGCCTCCCAGGTCGTTGCGTGCCTCAAGTATCTGGAAGCGTTTGGTGGGTTGATCCCGCTTCAGGTAACAGGCGGCGCCGATACCGGACAGGCCGGCACCGACGATCAGCACATCGAGCAGTTCCTGCGAGGGGTTCGATTGGGCGGTCATGGCGGTTCCTTGTGCTTGTTGTCGGGACCACGCGTGGCAATGCCATGCTTGAGGCTAGAGCCGGACTATCGTTCCAACAAGCACCGGTCGGCACCATCCAAAAGCATGGAATCGCGCCGGTCGACCACCCACGAGACCGTTACTGGACAGCAGGCGTCTTCGCCGGTGCACAAACAGTCGGTGCCGGCGACACGAATTCGATGCCGGTCAACCATTCGCTGGCAAGGATTGACGAGAACATGCCGGACACCGGTTCAGAGCACGGATCGATGGCGAGATGCAGGCGCCAGGAGCTGCCTTCGGCCGATTTCGACTGGAGGGTCCAGGCGACGCCGGGCAGGCACTGGCTGATGATCTGTTCGATGGCTGCGGCAGCCAGGGGGCGGGTGGAAATCATGACAGTCAGGCTCATGGCAGGCTCCGGGCATGGAAATCGGGGCCTGGGGCCGCCGTCACAGGACGGGCGGCCCAGGCGGTTGGCTGGCGACTGGGGGTATCAGGCAACGACCGGGATCATCGGATCGGCGGCGGCCAGCGCGGTGGCGCGATCAGCTGCCGGCGGGTAGATCCACACGGAGTTGATCTGTTGCTTGATGGACTTGCCTTCCTGGCGTTCGAACTTGATCTGGCGATCCCAGCCTTCGGTGAACACGGCACCCCAGGCGCCGAGGTCCAGGCAGGTGACGTACTTGGGCTGGCTGTAGGGGATCGACGTCACGCCCAGTAGGCTGGCGGCCACGTTGTTGCCGGCGGAGCGTCCCAGGGCGATGGCGTGCTGGCAGGACATCAGCGCATGGTTGCCCTGGTCATCACATGCCGCGCGGGCGACGTCGCCGGTGGCGAACACACCGTCATGTCCGTGTACCTGCAGGTTGGCGTCGACGTGCAGACGACCCTGGCCATCGCGTTCGGCCGGAACCTGCTCGGTCAGCGAGCTGGCACGCACGCCAACAGTCCAGATAACCGTGTCCGCCTCGATGCGTTCACCACTGAACAAGGTCACACCGGCGGCGTCCACCGACGCCACACCACTGTTCAGGCGCCACTCGATACCCAGCTCAGTGGACGCCTCGACGATGGCCCCACGCGGACCTTCGCCCAGGGCGGCACCGATCTCAGTGCCACGGTCGACGACGATCACGCGTACATCGGCATCCTGACCCAGTACCGCACGCAGGCGGGCCGGCATTTCGGCGGCGGTCTCGATCCCGGTGAAGCCACCACCGGCGACAACCACGGTGTTGCGGCGGGTGGAAGCGGGACGCTCGGCCAGGGACTGGATATGACGATCCAGGCGCACAGCCTCCTCCAGCTGGTCTACATCGAAGGCATGTTCGACACCAGCCATAGTCGGGCGTACCACCTGGCTGCCAGTGGCCAGAACCAGGCGGTCGTAGCTCAGCTCGGCGAACTGGCCATCGCCACCGTGATAGCCCACGCGCTTGCCCTCGACATCGATGCGCTCGGCGAAGCCCTTGACGAAGGTCACGCCCACCGCGTCGAACAGATCGCCTAGCGGAGCCACCATCTTGTGCACTTCGGGCTCGTAGAAGCGCGGACGTACGCGCAGCTCGGCCTGGGGTGCGAGCACCACCACTTCGACGTCATTACGGCCATGCTGGTCCAGCAGGCGAGTTGCACTCAGGGCGCTCCACATGCCACCGAAGCCGGCGCCGACGATCAGGATGCGTTGTTTCATGGGTTCTCTCCACAAGGCGAAAAGTGAGGTTGTTCCGGGCGGATGCGCCCGACATCTACATGCCGGGCTGTGAGGTCACTGCCCCTAACCACACCGGATAACTACGACTGTATTTGTCGTAGTTATTTTCAGCAAGTATTTTTTCTTGCCGGGCCCTGCCGCTCGTCGCCATTATTCCCTCCAGGCCGCGACAAATATGGGCGTTAACGCTTCAATCCGCTAGCATTGAGGCGTCTGAAGTGAAGGAAGGCTTCCCTTGTGGAGCTGGAAACACAAGAAACGTAATAGAGAAGGTCGCCACAATGGCGACAATATAAGTCGGAGTTAACGATGGCTTTGTACAGTGCGGGCGTGGAGTACGGCATCCATTGCCTCCTCTACCTGGCAGACGAGAAAGGCGACGGCCGCGAAGCCAGCGTGCGCACCCTGGCCGAATTGCAGGGCGTGCCGCCGGAACTGCTGGCCAAGGTCTTCACTCGCCTCGCGCGGGCGGGCCTGGTTGCGGCGACGGAAGGCGTGCGCGGCGGCTTCCGCCTGGCGCGGCCGGCGGACCAGATCAGCGTGCTGGATATCGTTCGCGCGATCGATGGCGATAAACAGATATTCGAATGCCGCGGCGTGCGCGAGCGCTGCGCGATCTTTGGAAGTGAGTGCCCGGCGCCGAACTGGGCCGTCGCCGACCCCTGCTCCATCCACGCCGTGATGCAGCAGGCGCAGCAACGCATGGAAGAAGCCCTCGCCCAGCAGACCATTCTCGACCTGGTGCGCCGCGTCGCACGCAAGGCCCCGCCCGAGTTTGGCGAACAGATACTCCGCTGGATGAACGAGCGCCACGACGGAAAGGTGGAAATCGGGCCGCTTTGAGGCCGCCCGACGGAATCAATCCAATAGCGCGCTGGAGCAGATCGTAGGATGGGTAGAGGAACGAAACCCATCGCCTGGGAACGGAACCCCGCTGCGTTGGGCTTCGCTGCGCTCTGCCCAACCTACGGAAGGGCCCAATCATGATCGGCGCAAACACTGTAGGGGCGAATTCATTCGCCAAGGGCTGCGCAGCGGCCCCCTTCAATTCCCTGGGGCAGACCTTCGGCCTGCTTGGCGATTGAAATCGCCCCTACAGCGCAGTGTCCCCCAACATCAGTGCTGCTTGCGTTTGCGGAACTCAGCCACCTTATGCCGGTTACCGCACAGAGCCATGCTGCACCAGCGGCGGCGATGGGACTTGGTGCGGTCGTAGAACCAGAGCACGCAGTCCGGGTGCTCGCACTCGCGCACCAGGTTGAAGTCGCCTCCCACCAGCAGTTCCGCCGCCGCTTCGGCCAGGGGCGCCAGGTACTGCTCGGCAGTCGCCGTTGCCCACACCTTCTCCAGTCGCGGTTCTCCGCTTGCCGACCAGTTCAGCTGCGGATGACTGGGGGTCGCCAGAAACCGATTGAGCACGTCCGGCGAACCCTGGCCGCCCACCTTGCGCTGCTCCACCAGTCCGCGTACCGCCTCGCGCAGCGTCAGGGCCGCCTTCAGCAATTCGCCCCTGGCGAAGCGCACCTCTGGAAGGTCCCAGCCAGTACGCGCCAGCCAGGCCTGGACATCCTCATCGCTGTGCCAGAACTCCAGGGGGGCGCCATCCACTGCGGCCAGGGTGTTGAGCATGTCCAGCACGGGGTGGTCAGCCAATACGAAGGGTTCGAGGGGCGGCGAGGAAGCGGCGGTGGCCATGGTGACGCTCCGGAAAGGTGAATGGCGAGAGAGTAACCCCATAAAACACAAATGAACAGTTACGACGAATGGCGCAAGTAACCGTTATTTTTGCCATTGACAGGTTACTTTACAGAGCCATACTCAGCCCCCAGCAGTAACCCTCAATGTCTACTTTACAAGTTACGGAGTGATCGCCATGACCTCGCCCATCGTGCATACCCCGGTTCGCCACCAGTTCGTCGAAGCAGACGGTGTTCGCGTCTTCTACCGTGAAGCCGGAGACCCAGCCGCGCCCACGCTGCTGTTGGTGCACGGCTATCCCAGCTCGTCACACCAGTTCCGTGACCTGATCCCCCTGTTGGCCGACAAGTTCCACATCGTCGCGCCGGACCTGCCAGGGTTTGGTTTCACCGAAGTCCCCGCCGAGCGTGAATACCGCTACAGCTTCGATGCCTTGGCCGTAACCCTCGGGGCCTTCGTCGAGAAGCTGGAGCTCAAGCGCTACGCCCTCTATGTGTTCGACTACGGCGCACCCACCGGCCTGCGCCTGGCGCTGGCCCATCCGGAGCGGATCACGGGGCTGGTTTCGCAGAATGGCAATGCCTACCTGGAGGGCCTGGGCGATGCCTGGGAGCCGATCCGCGCCTACTGGGCCGAGCCTGGCAACCCAGAACGTCGCAAGGTGGTGCACGATGCCGTCCTGCACCTGGACGGCACGCGCTGGCAGTACCTGCACGGCGTGAAGGACCTGACGCTGGTGGCCCCCGAGTCGTACTACCTGGATGCGCTGCTGCTGGAACGCCCGGGCAACAAGGACATCCAGCTCGACCTGTTCCTCGACTACGCCAACAACCTGAAGCTCTATCCAGCGTTCCAGGCTTTCTTCCGCGATACCCACCTGCCGACGCTGGTGATCTGGGGTGAGCACGATCCGTTCTTCATCCCGCCGGGTGCAGAGGCCTTCAAGCGCGATAACCCCAATGCAGTGGTGGAGCTGCTGGATACCGGGCATTTCGCCCTGGAAACCCATGCCGGCCATATCGCCCAGCGGATTCGTGAGGTGTTGGGGGAAATCGCCGCCTGAGCTGATCTTCTGTAGGGGCGAATTCATTCGCCAAGGGTTGCGCAGCAGCCCTGTTGGAGGCCGAGGGGCAGACCTTCGGCCTGCTTGGCGATTGAAATCGCCCCTACAACAGGTGCCCCCTGGTAAGACATTCGTAGTGGTTGATCTTCTAGACGATCAGTCTAAAATCCCCTCCCCATGACCGATGCCACTCCCAAACCCCGTCGCGGCCGCCCGCCCAAGGTCGACCGCGACTTCGACGACACCCGTGCCGCGCTGATTCGCTGCGGCATGGAGATCCTTACCGAGCAGGGTTTCATGTCCACTGGCATCGATGCCGTGCTCAAGCGCGTTGGCGTGCCGAAGGGCTCCTTCTATCACTACTTCGACAGCAAGGAAGCCTTCGGGCAGGCGGTGCTGGAGAGCTATGCCCGCTACTTCGCCCACAAGCTCGACCGCTACCTGTTGCAAGAGGACGTGTCGCCGCTGCAACGCCTCGTCAATTTCGTCGAGGACGCCAAGGCCGGCATGCTCCGCCACCAGTTCTGCCGGGGCTGCCTGGTGGGCAACCTGGGCCAGGAAGTGGCCATCCTGCCGGAGGGTTTCCGCCTGGAGCTGGAGTCCATCCTGTGCAGTTGGCAGGACCGCCTGGCCGCATGCCTGCGCGAAGCCTGCACTGCCGGCGAGCTGTCGACGAAGGCGGATTGCGATGGACTGGCGGCGTTCTTCTGGATCGGCTGGGAAGGCGCCGTATTGCGTGCCCGGCTGACGCGGGACAACGTTCCGCTGGATGTTTTCTTCAACGGATTCCTGGCCGGATTGCCGCGCTAACCCATCAGGGAGCGCGGTTTTTTGGGCCTATTTATAGACGACTGGTCTAATTGGAGGTGCAAGCATGTTCAACGCAGTCCTGATCGAGAAAGACGAGGCCGGATACCGCGCTCGCAATACCCAGATTGACGAAGCACAGCTGCCGGAAGGCGATGTCACGGTGCGCGTGGCCTATAGCACGCTGAACTACAAGGACGGCCTGGCCATTACCGGCAAGAGTCCAGTGGTGCGGCAGTTCCCCATGGTGCCGGGCATTGACCTGGCCGGCACGGTGGAATCCAGCAGCCACCCGGACTACAAGGCGGGCGACGCGGTCCTGCTCAATGGCTGGGGCGTGGGTGAGACCCATTGGGGTGGACTGGCCCAGAAGGCTCGCCTGAACGGCGACTGGCTGATCCCGCTGCCCGCCGCCTTCAGCCCTCGCCAGGCCATGGCCATCGGCACCGCCGGCTACACCGCCATGCTTTGTTTGCTTGCCCTGGAACGACATGGTTTGAAGCCTGGCCAGGGCGACGTACTGGTCACCGGCGCCAACGGCGGCGTCGGCAGCTTCGCCATCGCCCTGCTCGCCCGCCTGGGCTACCGCGTTGTCGCAGCCACCGGGCGTACCAGTGAAGCGGATTACCTGAAGGGACTGGGCGCCGCCGAGATCATCGACCGCAGCGAGCTTTCCGAACCGGGCCGCCCGCTGGCCAAGGAACGTTGGGTCGCTGCCATCGACTCGGTGGGCAGCCATACCCTGGCCAACGTCTGCGCCGGCCTGCGCGCCGATGGTGCCGTTGCTGCTTGCGGCCTGGCCCAGGGCATGGACTTCCCCGCCAGCGTGGCACCTTTCATCCTGCGCGGCGTGAGCCTGCTGGGGATCAACAGCGTTACCCGCCCGCGCGCCGAGCGCATCGAAGCCTGGGACCGCCTGGCACGGGATCTGGATATCGCTCAACTGGACGCCATTACCCGCGAGATCGGCCTGGGCGATGCCATTGCCGTGGCCGGTGACCTGCTGGACGGCAAGGTACGCGGCCGCGTGGTGGTGAACGTCAACGCGTGATGCCACGGGCTTCGCAGGTTGGCGCCAAGCCTGCGAAGCCGCAATCCGAGCGGGTTGTTGGGCCTCGTTGCACTCAGCGCCACGTTCACGGAAAAACGTACTGCGTCGGGCGGTTCGGCGGCCCGTCTGGCATTCGGGTAAGATGCGCGCCGTTTTCGAATAGCGGAGTGGACAGTGTCGAGTACTGAGGTGGTGATCATTGGCGCCGGCGCAGCCGGACTGATGTGTGCGATAACGGCGGCCGGGCGTGGACGTCGTGTGCGCGTGGTCGACCATGCGAACAAGGCCGGGAAGAAAATCCTCATGTCCGGCGGCGGTCGCTGCAACTTCACCAACATGTACACCGAGCCGGCCAACTTCCTCTCGCGCAACCCGCACTTCTGCAAGTCAGCACTGGCCCGTTACACCCAGTGGGACTTCATCGGCCTGGTGGCCAAGCACGAAGTGCCGTACCACGAGAAGAAACTCGGCCAGCTGTTCTGCGACAGAAAGTCCAGTGACATCCTCAACATGCTGCTGAGCGAATGCGACGACGCTGGCGTGGAGATCATGCTGGAGACCTCGATCATCGAGATCGCCCGTCACGACAGCGGCTATCAGTTGCAGACCAGCGCCGGGATGATGCACTGCGAATCGCTGGTGATCGCCAGTGGCGGCCTGTCGATCCCGACGCTGGGTGCCACCGGTTTCGGCTACCAGGTGGCTCGCCAGTTCGGCCACGAAGTGCTGCCGACCCGCGCTGGACTTGTGCCCTTCACCATCACCGACCAGTTGAAGGACCTGTGCACCGAGCTCTCCGGCACTTCGGTGGATTGCCGCGTCAGCTGCAACGGCCAGGTCTTCCGCGAGAACCTGTTGTTCACCCACCGTGGCCTCAGCGGCCCGGCCATGCTGCAGATTTCCTCCTACTGGCATCCGGGCGACACCCTGGAAATCGACCTGCTGCCCGATCACGACGCCAACGAATGGTTGGCGCAGCAGCAGCGGGAACGCCCCAACAGCGAACTCAAGACCCTGCTCGCCGAGCTGTTCACCAAGAAGCTCGCCGGCCTGCTCGCCGATCTGTGGTTCGAGTCCAAGCCGATGAAGCAGTACACCCCGTCCGAACTGTCGGCGATTTCCGAGCAATTGTCCGCTTGGCAACTGACCCCGTCCGGCACCGAGGGCTATCGCACCGCCGAAGTGACCCTGGGCGGCGTGAGCACCGACGAAGTGTCGTCGAAAACCCTGGAATCACAGCGCTCGCCGGGGCTGTATTTCGTCGGCGAAGTGCTGGATGTGACCGGCCACCTCGGCGGTTTCAACTTCCAGTGGGCCTGGGCATCCGGCTACGCCGCCGGCCAATACGCCTGAGCCGGTCTTCCGCTCAGGCGCCCTGTTCCAGTAATCCTGCCATCCGTTGCGCCAGCCCTCGCTGCCCGGCGAGGCGCTGGACGATCCGTTCGACGATCTCGACCCGCGCCGCCGCACCCGCCCGCATCTCACCCATGGCATGCAGGGCGGCGGCGGACTTCTCCAGACCCGCGCGGGTCGAACCGCTGACATGCTCCATGCCTGCCCTCGCCTCCTCGGCGGCCTTTTGCAGGCCCTCGGCGATCAAGCGGATCTGCCCACTGGATTCATTGGCGCGCAGCGACAGGTTGCGCACCTCGTCCGCCACCACGGCGAAGCCGCGCCCGTGGCTGCCAGCCCGCGCCGCCTCGATGGCGGCATTGAGCGCCAGCAAGTTGGTCTGTTTTGCGATGTCCTGGATGCTGCCGACGATGGCGCCGATGCGCATGGACTGACTGCCCAGCTCGTTGAACACCTGGCCGATATGCGCCATGTAGGCGTCCAGCTCACCGATGGCGCCGGCCGTGGCCTGCATGCTCTCCGCGCCCAGCTGGACCTTCTCCCCGGCCGCGCGCGCCAGCGAGTTGGCGTACTGCATGTCCGCCTCGCAATGGACGATGGCATCGAGCAACTCGCTCAAGGGCGCTTGCAGGTGGGCATTGGACGGGATGGGCACCGACTGCGGCTCGGCAGCGGCGATCACCTGGATGGCTGGCTCGACCGGTACTTCCACGCGCACTTCGACCACTACCGGAGGCTGGAGGTGGTACAGCAGACCGGCGGCAACCATGGCGATCAGCGCCACGGCCATCAGCCATCCGCTGGCGAGCAGGAAGGCGACCAGAGTGATCACGCCGCCACTGCCAAGCAGCAGTGTGGCGAGGGGTTTGCGGGGCATGAAGAAAGCTCCTTCTACATCGCGGGATACAAGGTCCTGTAGGGGCGAATTCATTCGCCAAGGGCAGCGCAGCTGCCCCATCTGGGCCTGAACGTGACGGGCCTCCGGCCCGCTTGGCGATTGAAATCGCCCCTACAGGTAAAGCAGGCCCTGCCCATGCCAGGCAGCGGCACTCGACCTCAGAACAGCGTCCAGGTGTAACTCAGGATCAACCGGTTCTCGTCGATGTCGGTGCGGTAGTTCGAGCGCGCCGTGACATTGCGCACGCGCACACCCAGTCCCTTGAGGGCGCCGCTCTGGAACGCGTAGCTGATGTCCAGGTCGCGCTCGCGGTCCTTGCCTTCGAAGCCTTGGCCGGTATCCACGTTGTCGCCGGTGATGTAGCGGGTACTGGCCACCAGGCCGGGGATGCCGAGTGCGGCAAAGTCGTAGTCGTAACGCGCCTGCCAGGAGCGCTCGTCGGCGAAGGCGAACTCGTAGGTGGGCACTTCGTTACCCAGCGGGCTGACGTTGGCGAATACACGCGGGAAGGAACTGTCGCCATACATGGCCTGGTAGCCGATGTAGAAGGTATGCCCGCCACGCTTGGCCGACAGCAGCGAGAAGAAGGCCTGGTTGTCGATCTCGCCGATGAGCTTCTTGCCGTCCTCGCTGGAGTCGAAGTAGCCGATGTTGGCGCCCAGCACCCAATTGCCCACTGGTTCGCTGTGCTTGAGACCGAAGAAGCGCTGGTCGTAGATGTCTTCCAGCTGCGCATACCAGGCGCTGAGCGTGGTGCGGTTCGAATTGAAGGCGTAATCGGCGCCGGCGTAGTTGAACGCGTCGCTGGAGGCTTGGCGCTGCGGCACGTGGCCGAGCATGGCCTGCATCTTGTCGTCTCCGGCCTCGTTGCGCAGGCTGGTGCTGGTGAGGTGGCCGCCCTGCACGGTCAGGCCGGCGATCTCGTTGGAGGTGATGCTGGCGCCCTGGTAGCTGGGCGGCAGCAGGCGGATATCACTGAACACCAGCACCGGCAGGTTGGGTTGCAACTCGCCGACTTTCAGCTCGGTCTTTGAGAAGCGCATCTTTCCAGCCACGCCCAGGCGGCTGTAATCGTCGGTAGCCCTGCCATCTTCCTTCACAGGCAGCAGGCCGGTGTTGACCCGGTCGGGGCTGCTGTCGAGCTTGATGCCGAGGGTGCCGATGGCGTCGAGGCCGAAGCCCACCGGGCCGGGCGTATAGCCGGACTTGAAGTTGAGGATGAAGCCCTGGGCCCATTCTTCGGCCTTGGACTGCTTGTTGGCGCCAACGATGTCGGAATAGTCACGGCTGAAGTAGTAGTTGCGCGCCTGCAAGGTCGCGGTGGAGTCCTCGATGAAACCGGACTCAGCGGCCTGGGCGAAGCCAGCGCTTACGCCGGCGCAAAGCATTACGGAAAGCTTGCTCGTGGTGTTGGTCATTTCGTCGCTCTTGTTTTTATTGGGACAAAACTTCCCCGCGACCCTCTTTCGGGGCCATGCACGCAAGTCGGGGAAGGTGTGGCGATGGCTGCGGACAGCTCCCGCAGTGGTTCCATCACCGGGTCAGGTCAGGGATTGGGTTCGAGCACCTCCTCCCGTTCCGGTTGAACTTTGGGTGCACGACGCGCCGTCAGCAGCAGATGGGCGAAGATGCCGAAAATCAGCCCCCAGAACGCCGCCGACAGACCGAGGAAGGACATCCCCGACGCAGTGACCAGGAAGGTGATCAGGGCCGCCTCGCGGTCCTCGGGCACAGCCATGGAACCGGCCAGCGCACCAGCAATGGCGCCGAACAGCGCCAGGCCCGCCAGTGCCGCGATCAGTTCCTTGGGCAGTGCGGTGAAGATCGATACCAGGGTTGCGCCGAAGATGCCCAGCAACAGGTAGAACACCCCACCCACCACCCCGGAAACGTAGCGCCGGGCCGGGTCTTCGTGGGCCTCCCGGCCGGTACAGATGGCCGCGGTGATGGCGGCGAGCGTCAGGCCGTGGCAACCGAAAGGCGCCAGCAGAAGGCTGCCCAGTCCGCTGGCGGAGATGATCGGGCTTGCCGGGGTCGGGTAACCGGCATTGCGCAGCACGGCCACGCCGGGCACGAACTGGCCGGTGAGCGCCACCATCACCAGCGGCAAAGCGATGTTGAACAGCCCGTGCCAGCTGAATGCCGGCGTCACCCATTCCGGGGTGGCGAAGCCGATCACCAGGGCCGCAGTGTTGAGCTGGCCGCTACCGGCGGCGATGCTGCAACCCACCAGCAGCACGGCCATCACCGCGTATCGCGGCGACAGGCGCCGCACCAGCAGATAGGTGATGAACATCGCCATCACCATCAGCGGTTCGTCCTTGAGGGAGGTGAACAGTCGGGTGCCGAAGCTGAACAGGATGCCCGCCAGCATCGCCGCCGAGATGGCTGCCGGCAGCTTGCCGACGATGCGGTCGAAGGCGCCGGACAGGCCCACCAGCAGGATGATGGTGTTGGCCATCACATAAGCCCCCACCGCCTCACCGGCGCTGATGCCCGGCAACATCGACACCAGCAGTGCCGAGCCCGGCGCCGACCAGGCAATGATCACCGGCACCCGGTAGCGCAGGCTGAGGACAATCCCCAGCACCCCGCTACCGATGGAGATCGCCCACACCCAGGAGGACAGCAACTCGGCCGGCATGCCGCCGCTCTCGGCCGCCTGGAACACGATCACCAGGGGGCCGGCGTAGGAAATCATGGTGGCGATGAATCCCGCCACCACCGCGGACAATGAACAGTCCTTGAACAAGGTGCGCATGCTGCCTCCCGGCCAGTGGTGCGACGCGTGGTCAGTCTCAGCCCTGTGCTGCCGTCGCCAGCGGTGCAGCGCGGGTTTGCTGCAGGTGGACGAAGCACATGGCCAGGGCGGCAATGGCGCCGGGGATGGCGAAGGCCATGAAGTTCAGTTGCAGCGGCAGGTTGATGCCCAGCAGCGCGCCACCCAGCAGCGGGCCGACGATGGCGCCGTTGCGACCGATGCCCGAAGCCCAGCCGAGGCCGGTGGAACGAATCGCCAGGCCATAGAACTGCGCGGCGGTGGCATACAGCAGGATCTGCGTGCCGATAGTGGTGGCGCCGGCGATGCCGATCAGCAGGTAGAGCACCGGAGTCGGGCTCTTGAAGCCCAGCAGGCTGATGGAGATGGCCGCGACGATGAAGAAGGCCGCGACCACTTTCGGCAGGTTGAAACGGTCACCCAGGAAGCCGCCCGCAATGGCGCCGAACATGCCGCCGAAGTTCAGGGCGAGCAGGAACGACAGGCTGGAACCCAGGCTGTAGCCGGCGTTGGCCATCAGCTTCGGCAGCCAGGAGCTCAGGGCATAGACCATCAGCAGGCAGCAGAAGAACGCCACCCAGATCATCACGGTGCGCAGCGCACGGCCTTCGCGGAACAGTTCCAGCACCGGGGCGCCCTGCTTCTTCGCTTCGGTGAGTTCCAGGTGATCGTCGTCACGCAGTTCCAGTTCCGGGTTGACGCGTTTGAGGATCGCGCGGGCCTGCTCGACACGTCCCTGGCGCAGCAGGAAGCCGACCGATTCCGGCAGGTACCAGAGGATCAGCGGCAGCATCAGCAGCGGCACGGCGGCCGCGAAGAACATGGCCTCCCAGCCGAAGCGCGGCAGCATGTAGATACCCACGCCGGCAGACAGCATGCCGCCCAGGGAGTAGCCGCTGAACATGATGGCGACCAGGGTGCTGCGCAGTTTCTTCGGCGCGTACTCGTTCATCAGCGCCACCACGTTGGGCATCAGCCCGCCGATGCCCAGGCCCGCCATGAAGCGGCAGATGCCGAACTCGGTGGGGGTGCTGGTGAAGCCGTTGAGGACGGTGAAACCGGAGAAGAGCACGAAGCAGATGGCGATGCCCTTCTTGCGGCCGATCTTGTCGGCCAGGGGGCCGAAGAACAGCGCACCGAACATCATCCCGAACAGCGCGTAGCTGCCCAGGGCACCGGCTTCCAGCGGGGTCAGGCCCCATTCCTTCATCAATACCGGCAGGACCACGCCGTAAATGAACAGGTCATAGCCGTCGAAGATGAGCAGGAGTGCGCACCAGCACATCACCATCCAGTGGAAGGGCGTGAAGCGCGCGTTATCGATGATCTCGTGTACGTCGAGTTTTCGCATGGCATCTGTCTCTTTTGTTTTTGTTGTGTAGAAACCGCAGGGACGGGCGCGTGACGGTGCCCGGCCGGTAGATACGTTTGTGCGGGCCTGATGGGTTTCGCTCCGCTCTACCCATCCTACAAATGCCCATTACCGCGGAAGATCACGTCGTAGGATGGGTAGAGCCTGCGAAACCCATTACCACGGTGTTTTCAGCCCTGGTCACCTCCGCCCACCGGCAGGGTTACGCCGGTGATGTAGGAGGCATCATCGGAGGCCAGGAAGAGGATCGCCCCGACCTGCTCGTCGATGGTCCCGTAGCGTTTCATCAGGCTGCTGTCGATCGTCTGGTCGACGATCTGCTGGTACCAGACCTTTTCCTGTTCGCTCTGCTGCGCCGTATTGCGCGGAATCCGGCGTGGCGGCGCTTCGGTGCCGCCCGGTGCGGTGGCGTTGACGCGAATGCCACGCTCGGCGTTCTCGAAGGCGAGGCAAGCAGTCAGCGCGTTCACGCCACCCTTGGCGGCCCCGTAAGGCACGCGGTTAACGCCGCGAGTGGCAATGGACGAGACGTTGACGATGGCGCCCGCGCCCTGCTCCAGCATGTAGGGCAGCGCGGCATGGCAGCACCAGAGGGTGGGGAACAGCGAGCGGCGCACTTCGGCCTCGATCTCGTGTTCCTGGTAGTACTCGTAGGGCTTGGCCCAGATGGTCCCGCCCACGTTGTTGATCAGGATGTCCAGGCGACCGAAGCGCTCCACGGCGGCGGCAGCCACGCGGTGGCACTCGGCGAACTGTTCGAGGTCGGCGGTCAGGGCCAGCATCGATGCGCCGGAACCCAATTCGTCCTGTAGCTCGAAGACCAGCTCGGAGCGGTCCACGGCAACGACGTGCGCGCCCTCCTCCACCAACCGCTCGACCACGCGGCGGCCGATACCCTGCGCCGCGCCGGTGACCAGCGCGACCTTGTCTTGGAATCTCTTGTACATGGCAGCCTCTTCAGATGGCGAGTCGCGCGGGATCAGGCCGCGCTGGCGGCGAACTTCTCGTAGTAGAAGTTCGCGGGCGAGATGCCCTGCTCGCGGATGTACTGGCTGACCGCCTCGACCATGGGCGGCGGGCCGCACAGGTAGACATCCACGTCGCCGTCGTTCAGGTGCTTCGGCGCGATGTGCTGGGTCACGTAGCCCTTCTGCGGGTAGCTGCTTTCCGGGTTGGCCACGCAGGCGCTGTAGGTGAAGTTGGGGATGCGCGCGGCGAAGGCTTCCAGCTTGTCCATCTCCACCAGGTCATGGTCGTGGGTCACGCCATAGATCAGGTGAAGCGAGTGCTCGCTGCCCTCTTCCGCGATTTTTTCCAGCATCGCGGTGAAGGGCGCCAGGCCCGTGCCACCGGCCAGCAGCAACAGCGGACGACGGATGTCACGCAGGTAGAAGCTGCCCAGCGGGCCAGCCAGGGACATGCTGTCGCCAGCCTTGGCAAGCCCCGTGAGGAAGCTGCTCATCAGACCGCCGGGGACGTTGCGGATCAGGAAGCTGACTTCTCCGTCCTTCTGCAGGGAGCTGAAGGAGTAAGCGCGGGTCTGCTCGCTGCCCGGCACTTTGAGGTTGACGTACTGGCCCGGCAGGAAGGCCAGCTTGCTCAGGGACTCGCCCTTGATGGACAGCGCGATGGTGCTGTCGGATAGCTGGCGCACCGCACTGATGCTGGCCTCGAAACTGGCCTGCTGGGTCTTGCAGACGTCTGAGGACGCCGGCACGCGCACCACGCAATCGCTCTCGGCGCGCATCTGGCAGGTGAGCACATAACCCTCGGCGGCTTCGACTTCGCTCAGTGCGTCTTCGATGTAGTCCTGGCCCAGGTCGTAGCGGCCGGCTTCGGCGAAGCACTTGCAGGTACCGCAGGCGCCGTCGCGGCAGTCCAGCGGGATGTTGATGCCCTGGCGATAGGCGGCGTCAGCCACGGTTTCGCTGGGGGTGGCGTCGATGAAACGGGTAACGCCGTCTTCGAAAGTCAGTGCGATCTTGTGAGTCATGGCAGGCACCCTAGATGTGGTAGACGTCGATGACCTGACGTACGTAATCGTTTTTCAAGACCACCTTCTTCGCCTTGATCAGCGGGCTCTCACCGCGCACGTCGAGGGTGTAGAAGCTGGTGCCGAAGTAGCTGTCCACGGTCTTGTAGCGGAAGCTCAGGGTGTGCCAGTTGAAGCGCACCTTGCACTGCCCGTCGGCCACTTCGAGGATCTCGATGTTGCTGATGTTGTGGGAGGTGCGGGTGTCCGGCATGGTCGCGCTGGAACGGTCGGTCTTGATGCGGAAGACGCGGTCTTCCAGGCCACCACGGGTGCCGTACCAGATCAGCGAGATTTCGGTCTGCGGGTCTTCGGTCAGCTCGTCGCGATCGTCCCAGGACGGCATCCAGAAGCTGGCGTCAGCCGCGTACAGCTCCAGCCAGTTGTCCCAGTCCTTGTCATCCAGGTAACGCGCTTCGCGGTAGAGGAAGTCGCGCACGGCGTCGTAAGAGATGCTCATTGCACGGCCTCCACGGGGATCAGTTGCTGTTCGGCCGCGGCGGCCTTGAGCATGGTCTCCTGCCAGTACTTGTGTTGCAGCACGAACAGGCCTTCATCTTCGGTGCGCACGCCGGAGAGCAGCGGGTGCAGGTCGATTTCCTGGGCGGCAGCGTCAGCGCCTTCGACCCAGTGCTCGGCCCCGCGGGACATGTCGTTCCAGCCACGGCTGCCCTGGTAGCCCAGCTGGCAGGAGCGGAATTCTTCCAGGTCGTCCGGAGTGGCCATGCCGCTGACGTTGAAGAAGTCTTCGTACTGGCGGATGCGCTTGGCGCGGGCGTCCGCGCTCTCGCCTTTCGGCGCGATGCAGTAGATGGTGATTTCGGTCTGGTTGACGGAGATCGGCCGGGCGATGCGGATCTGCGAGCTGAACTGGTCCATCAGGTAGACGTTCGGGTACAGGCAGAGGTTGCGCGAGTTCTCGATCATCCAGTCAGCACGGGCCTTGCCGAAGTCCTGGGCGAGCTCGTCGCGGCGCTCGTAGAGCGGACGGTCTTCCGGGTTGGCCCAACGGGTCCAGAGCAGCAGGTGACCGTGATCGAAGGAGTAGAAGCCACCGCCGTTCTTGGCCCAGCTGCCGGCGCTCATGGTCTTGATCTCTTCACCCGCTTCGCGCTGCTTGCGCTGGTTCTGGGTGGCGGCGTAGTTCCAGTGCACGGAGCTCACGTGGTAGCCGTCGGCGCCGTTCTCGGCGGTCAGCTTCCAGTTGCCTTCGTAGATGTAGCTGGAGGAACCGCGCAGGACTTCCAGACCCTCGGGGGACTGGTCGACGATCATGTCGATGATCTTGGCGGACTCGCCCAGGTGCTCGACCAGGGGCTTCACGTCGGCATTCAGGCTGCCGAAGAGGAAGCCGCGATAGGACTCGAAGCGAGCCACTTTCGTCAGGTCGTGGGAGCCTTCGCAGTTGAAGCTGGACGGATAGCCGGCTTCAGCCGGGTCCTTCACCTTCAGCAGCTTGCCGGAGTTGTTGAAGGTCCAGCCGTGGAACGGGCAGGTATAGGAGGAACGGTTGCCGCTCTTGTGTCGGCACAGCTGCGCGCCACGATGGCTGCAAGCGTTCAGGAAAGCGTTGAGTACCCCGTCCTTGTTGCGCGCGATGAAGATCGGCTGGCGCCCCATGTTGAGGGTGAGGTAGTCGTTCTTCTCGGGAATCTGGCTCTCGTGGGCGAGATAGATCCAGTTGCCTTCGAAGATGTGCTTCATCTCGAGCTCGAACAGGCGCGGGTCGGTGAACATCTCCCGCTTGCAGCGGTAGACGCCCTTCTCTTTGTCATCCTCAAGCAGCGAGTGCAGGAAATCGAATCCCAGGGACATGGCCAGGGCCTCCGTTGTTATTGTTCAGGCCAGGTCAGGTTAGGGATGCGGGGCAAACGGCAATATCCGCTTTGTGCAGATCGCTATCCGTTTTTTGCAGAGAGGTGGGAGCTGTAACAAATCACTGGGGGCGGAAAACACCTTGTAGGGGCGAATTCATTCGCCAAGGGCGGCGGAGCTGCCCCCTTCAAGGCCGATGGGCAGACCTGCGGTCTGCTTGGCGAATGAATTCGCCCCTACAGTGAAAGAGCGATGAATTGGCGTTACAGCCCGCGCCGCTTCAAGGTGTCCGACGGCAGCTCGCCAAACAGCCCCTTGTAGCTTTCGGAGAAGCGACCCAGGTGCAGGAAGCCGTAGTCCAGCGCCAACTCGGTGACGTTGCGGACGTTGCAGCTGGGGTCGGCCAGGCAGGCGCGGATGCGTTCCAGCTTCTTCTGGCGGATGTAGTGCTTGGGCGTGGTGCCCAGGTGGCGCTCGAACAGCGCATAGAGGGAGCGCAGGCTCATGCTGGCCTGGCGAGCCAGGAATTCGCTGCTGATGTCCTGCTTCAGGTTGTGTTCGATGTAGGCCAGGATGCGATCGAACGAAGCCTCCTGGCAGCCCAGGCTTTCGCGGCTGACGTTGGTCTTCATCAGGCTGAGCATCTTGCTCGCCACGATCTGCGCGTAATGCTCCTGCACCCTCGGCAGCTGGTCGCTGGCTTCAGCCTCTTGGCAGACCATCGCCAGCAGGTTGACGAAGCCTTCCAGTTCACCGAGTTGATAGTTGTTCTGCAGGAAGCGCACGCCGGGACTCGGCCGTTGCCAGCGCTGCTCATCGCAGACGCCTTCCAGCAGGCTGGTGGGCATCTTCAGGATGAATTTCTCGCAGTCATCCGAGTAAGTCAGGTCCACCGGGTCGTCAGGGTTGATCAGCAAGAGCTCGCCCGGTGCCAGGTAGTGCTCCTGCTTGTGGCCGCGCCACAGGCAATGGCCGCTGAGGAGAATCTGCAGGTGATAGATGGTTTCCAGCGCCGGTGAGGTGACACGCACGGCACCGCCATAGCTGATGCGGCAGAGATCGAGGTTGGCGAACTTGCGGTGATTGAGGCTGGCCTCGGGATGGCCTGCGGCGGGCAGGCGAATGCAGTGCGACCCGACATGCTGGTTCACATATCCGGACACGGCATAGGGGTCCGCACGCTCGAACACCTTACTGCGTTCACTCAGCAGGCGACTATCCATCACAGGCACTCTTTCTCGTTGTTGTAAGTCGCGGGCGTCATGCCGGTTGGCAAGCGCCCGCGATCATCATTACGCGATTCTATGTGAGCCTTTTCCTACATGCAGTGGCCAGGGATAAACGGTTGTAAGTAAGTGCGACCGGTTGTAACAACCGATCGCGAGCCGACTCAGGTCGCGTCGGCGTGACTTACCAGCCCCTTGATGATCACCGCTGTAGTAGCGATGGCGGCAGGCACCACCAACGCGGTCAGCACTTGTTCGAAATTCCAGCCCAGGCCCAACAGGGTCGCACCGATCCAGGCACCCAGGATGGCGCCGAAGCGGCCGATGCCGAGCATCCAGGACACGCCGGTGGCGCGGCCCTGGGTCGGGTAGAAGCGCGCCGCCAGGGACGGCATGGCCGATTGGGCACCGTTGACGCACATGCCGGCCAGCAGGACCAGGGTGGCCAGCAGGGTCACTTCACCCAGGCTCTGGCCGACAAAATAGGCGAAGACACCGGCCATCAGGTAGAACGCGCCGATGACCTTGTGCGGGTTGAAGCGGTCCATGGCCCAGCCCACGCCGACAGCGCTGAGCACACCGCCGAACTGGAACAGCGCGCCGATGAACGCGGCCTGCTCCATGCTCGCGCCGCTGTCGCGCATCAGGGTGGGTAGCCAGCTGGTGAGCAGGTAGACGATCACCAGGCCCATGAAATAGGTCAGCCAGAGCAACAGGGTGCCGGCGCTGTAGGTGCCGGAGAAGATCACCTGGAAGACGTTGCGGCTCTGCACGGTCTTCTGTTCAGGCACGCTGAAGCCGCTGGCGGTCGCCACTTCAGCAGGCGCTATGGGTGCCAGCGCCTTGCGGACCTTGTCCGCGCCCTTGTTGCGCACCACCAGGAAGCGCGCCGACTCCGGCAGCCAGATCAGCAACACCACGGCGAGCACCAGCGGCAGGATGCCGCCGAGGAGCAGCAGGCTGTGCCAGCCGAAGGCCGGGATCATCGAGGCGGAAACGAAGCCACCGGAGGCCATGCCGAGGTTGAAGCCGCAGAACATGCTGGTGACCAGCAGCGACTTGAGGCGCTCGGGGGTGTATTCGGACAGCAGCGTCGTGGCGTTGGGCATGGCGGCGCCCAGGCCGAGGCCGGTAAGGAAGCGGAGAATCAGCAGTTGTTCGAGGTTGGCGCTGAAGGCGGAGATCAGGCTGAACAGCCCGAACAGAAACACCGCTGTTACCAGCACCACCTTGCGCCCGAATCGGTCGGCCATGGGACCGGAACCGAGGGCGCCGAAGACCATGCCGATGAGCGCGGCGCTCATCACCGGGCCGAGGCTGGCACGGTCGATGCCCCAGTCCTGGGTCAGCGCCGGGGCGATGAAGCCCATGGCGGCGGTATCCAGGCCGTCGAGGAACACGATGAGGAAACACAGCAACACGACGCGCCATTGATAGGCGGATAGCGGCTGGGCGTTGATGAAGGATTGAACGTCGAGCGTGCCCGTGGCGGGCAGGTGGGCTGGGCTGGTCATGCAAGTATTCCTGCGATTGGCCCTCCTCCGCATGCGGGCCGTTCTATGCGGCCTCTGACGGGGAAGACTCGGACTGGACAGGAATGAGGGCGTGCCCGGTGCTTCTGGTGTCACCGGATCGGACTCTCATTGTTGTTATTGGCCGCGCTGGCTGGTGGCGCGGCTGTGCAGACCATACGAAGAGCAGGCGGGTGGTTCAATTCGATAATCGGCAAAGCGTTCGGTATTCGAACAATGATTGGTCAGGGCGATAGATTCCCTGTAGGGGCGAATTCATTCGCCAAGCAGGCCGAAGGTCTGCCCTGCTATCAGGGGGCAGCTTCGCTGCCCTTGGCGAATGAATTCGCCCCTACAGAAGTCCCTGACGACTGAACACTCAATGGAACAACCGCGTACTCAGATCCTTGCTCGCCTCGATCAACGCCGGGAGGAATCGGGTTTCCAGTTCCTGGCGGCTGACGCGACCAACGTGGGTGCCGACGTTCAGTGCAGCGAGCACCTGGCCGGCGGAATCGCGTACCGGAACCGCCACCGAGCGCAGGCCCATTTCCAGTTCCTGGTCGATGATCACCCAGCCCTGGCGGCGGATTTCCGCGATGCTGGCGCGCAGCCCGTCGACGGTGTGCACGGTGCGGCTGGTCTTGACCTGCAAGTCGGCGTGTTCGAGGTAGTCGTCCAGCGCGGCGTCATCCAGGGCGGCCAGGAGAATGCGGCCCATGGACGTGCAATAGGCCGGCAGGCGGCTGCCGACACTCAGGTCCACCGAGATCAACCGGTTGGGCGTGGCCGAACGGGCGATGTAGAGAATCTCATCGCCTTCCAGGGTGGCCATGGAGCAGGCCTCGTGGAGCTGGTCGCTGAGGCGGTCGAGGATCGGCTGGGCGGTGACCGCCAGCGGCGTCGACGACAGGTAGGCGTGGCCGAGGGTCAGGACTTTCGGCAGCAGCGAGTAGGTGCGCCCGTCAGTCGTGACGTAGCCCAGCTTCATCAGGGTGTGCAGGCAGCGACGCACAGCGGCGCGGGGAATCTCGGTGCGATGGCTGATCTGGGCGATGGTCAGGTGGCGCTTGCGCTCCTGGAACGCATGGATCACCGCCAGGCCGCGAGCCAGTGAGGTCATGAAGTTGGGATCACCGGTGAAGGCTTCGATGCGCTTGGCCGGCGAGGCGATGATCGGGGGAGCCAGGGGCGGCAGAGGGGCACGCAGTTCTTCGGTCATTCTTGTTGTCCTTGGTGGATCGCGGTCACGACAAGTCGGCCGATTATCGAACCAAAGTTCGATAATCGCAATTGACCCTGATGCGTTCGACTCTTACTTTTGCCGCCGCCAACCAGCGCCCCGGTTTGATCAGGTACCTCGGCGCCCGGCATCGTCTTCGCTCAAGAGGCGGAGTCGCTCCCCCCACGCAGACGCCATCACCCCGGCGCGCTACCCGCGCGTTCGGGGCTGGCATTTCGATCTTTTTCTTGTAGGGGCGAATTCATTCGCCAAGCAGGCCGAAGGTCTGCCCTACCGAACCAGAACAGGACAGCTGCGCTGTCCTTGGCGAATGAATTCGCCCCTACAGCAGCTTGCACACCTCGTCGAAGCCCAGGCGCGGCCCTCGCGCGTGCAGCTTCGACGGATCGCCATAACCCAGGTTGACGAGGAAGCTGGACTTCACCTGGCTATCCGGGAAGTGCTCCAGCTGGAAGGCGTCCGCTCGCCCGTCGGCGGGGAAGAACTCGTGGTCGACCAGGGCATTGTCGAACCCCGACATCGGCCCGCAGTCCAGGCCAACCGCTCGCGCTGCCAGCATGAAATAGGCCCCCTGCAACGAGCTGTTGCGCCGCGCGGTGAGCCCGGCCAGTTCCGGCGTATTGGCGAACCAGGCACGCGCATCGGTGTGGGGGAAGAGCGTGGGCAGCTGCTCATAGAACTTCAGGTCGTAGGCAACGATAGCGGTGACCGGAGCCGCCATGGTCTTGTCGATGTTGCCCGGCGCCAGTGCGGGTAACAGACGGTTTTTGGCCTCGGGCGTTCGCAAGAAGAGGATCCGCGCCGGGCTGCAGTTGGCGCTGGTCGGCCCCCACTTCATGAGGTCGTACAGCTCACGCAACGTGTCGTCGCTCACCGGTTTGTCCAGCCAGGCACTGTAGGTACGTGCCTGACGGAACAGCAGGTCCATGCCTTCCTCGCTCAATCGCTTGCTCATCGCTGCCTCCTCTTGCCAGGGTGGCCGCACGCTCGTGCGGATGACCTGATGAGAATAGCCAGCGCAGCGCTCCACCTGTGACGATTCGAATCCACCGGCTAGCAGGATGAAGCCGATCCGGTAGGGTGCGCCGTGCGTACCAGCGGTTTGATGGGGTGCCGAAGCCGATCCCGGAATCGGTGCGCACAGCGCACCCTACGATCCAGACCGTGGGTGCGAGGGTACAGAAAAGCAGCCCATGCCTCAGGTCAGCAAACCAATGAACAAGCTGATGCTGACGAAGGCCAGCACGGTGCAGACCACCAGCGCCGCAGCACAGCGCCCCTCGAGTCCGAAGCGCTGGCCGAGGATCGGGTAGATGCTCATCATCGGCGAGCAGGCGAAGAGCACACCGGCGACTCGCAGTGCCGGGTCGACCGGCGGCAGCAGCTGGAAGCTGAGCATGACCGCCAGCGGGTGCAGGAGCAGCTTGCCGAGGCTGAGCTGGGCCACGTCCTTGACCAGGCCACCGGCTCGCAGTCCGTTGAGGCTGGCGCCGATGACGAAGAGTGCGACCGGCGCCGAGGCCGTCGCCAGCATCTCCACCACCTTGGCCGGCACGCTGGGCAGGCGGACGCCGAGCAGGGCCAATCCCAGGCCGATGCTGATGGAGATGATCACCGGATTGCGCAGCAGGCGCAGGAAGGTATCCAGCAGGGCCGCGCGCAATCCGCTGCCGTTCTGCCGACCCATTTCGGCCAGGGCCAGCGCCAGCGGAATCATCAGCAGGTTCTCCACCAGCATTCCGAGGGCCAGCGCCACGGCTGCCGGTGAACCGAGGACCATGGCCACGATGGGATAACCGATGAAGCCGCTGTTTGACACCGACATGCCAAGGCCCGCCAGCGCGCTGCCGCTGAGGCTGTCCTTGCGCACCATCCGGGAGAACAGGAAGCCACCCCAGAACACCACCTGGGACCCGATGCCGTAGGCCAGCAGGTAGGTGGCGTCGAACACCTCGTCCAGCGGCTTTTCCAGCAGTGCGCGTATGACCAGGGCCGGCAGGGCGAAGGTGATGACGAATTTGCCCATGCCCAGCACCTGCTCCGGACTGACCAGCCGCCCGCGGGCGGACAGGTAGCCGATTCCGATCAGGATGAAGATGGGCGCGGTGATGCCAAGAATCTGAAGCATTGGGGGCTCTGCGGTCAGCGGCTCCCTTCCCCGGGCTGGACCGGTTTCAATTGCTGCAACCGGCTGCGGGTACGGGAAAAGTCCATATGGGGATTGCCCCGACACAGGTCGTCCAGGCTGGCTTCGCTGGCCAGCAGGAGTTGGATTCCCGCGTCGTAGGCGATGTCGATCAGGTTGACGAAACGCTGTTGCACATCGATGGCTTCCTCACCGAGGCAGGGCACGCCGCTAATGGCGAGATGCAGGAAGCGCCTGCTCAGCCAAAGGAAATCGGCACTGGAATGGGGGCGTCGGCACAGCTCGTCGAAATCCAGCCAGGCCCGTTCGGTATCCATGGCCCGCAACCGCAGCGGATGGTGGTTGACCGCCACCACCACATCCCGTTCGGCCGCTGCGCTCAAACCCAGCTGATGTTCGATCCCGGGCACATCGGTGGCTGAAAGCGGCCAGCAATAGGTGCCCCAGGCTTCGAGTTCTCCGCGCCGCAAGCGGTAGTCTTCACCGCCGTCGAGGTTGAGCACGTCGAAGCGTTTTTCGATCAAGGAGATGGCCGGCTGGAAGCGTTCGCGGTACAGCGGGTTCGGGCAAAGCCCGTCCGGGTCGTAGTTGGAGGTGCAGACCATGCCCACGCCCTCCTCCACCAGCACTTTGAGCAGACGCCCGAGGAGCACAGCGTCGCCGATGTCGTGGACGTGGAACTCGTCGAAGCAGAGCAATGGCGTATCCGCTGCCAACGCCCTGGCCGCCAGTGCCAGCGGATCGGGCTGGCCGGTGAAGGCACGCATGCGTTCCTGCAGTTCCTGGAGGAAGGCGTGGAAGTGCACGCGGCGTTTCGCCGACAGCGGTGCGGCGGCGAAAAAGGCGTCCATCACAAAGCTCTTGCCGCGCCCTACTCCGCCCCAGAGGTACAGGCCCGCGACGGGACGACGCAACCAGCCCTTTTTCCCGGCCATGAACGACTCCAGCCATTGCCCGAGATGGGTAATGGCTGTGCGTTGCGCCGTGTCGGCCCGGTAGCCCCGGGCCTCCAGCAGTGCATCAAAATGCCGTTCAATGCGCTGGCCGACCGTTTCGGCCGGCGCATCGAATGCGGGTTCCCGCTCTCTAGAAGTCAAAGAACACCGTTTCCCCTTCTCCCTGGATACGGATGTCGAATCGATAGGCCAGTTTGCCGTCCACTTCGCAGCGGCGAGCCACCAGGGTTTCGCGGCGTTGTGGCTGCTCGATCAGGTTCAGCACCGGATCGATGGCATTGGCGCTGGCTTCGTCGTCGAAGTAGATGCGGGTCTGCAGGTGGATGTTGATGCCACGGGCGAACAGCGACACGTTGATGTGCGGCGCCATTGGCACGCCAGCGGCGTTCTTCACCACGCCCGGCTTGACCGTGTTCAAGGTCCACTCGCCGGCGTCGAAGGTGGTGGCGGTACGGCCGAAGCTGTTGAACGGTTTTTCCAGGTCGAAGGCGGTGTCGTAGACGCCTTCGTGGTTGGCCTGCCAGAACTCCAGGAAGGAGTCGCGCACCAGATGGCCATTGCCGTCGTAGACATTGCCGAGGAGCAGGATGTGCTGGCCCGGCGCATCGGCCTTGGCCATCTGGTTCCAGATTTCCTGGTCGCGGGTCGGGTTGCCGGCCGCTTCCAGGGCCAGGCCGATGTGCACGTAGGGGCCGGCCGTTTGCGAGGGGGTTTCCGGCAGCAGTTCGATAGGCATGCGCGTGCCTCCTCAGCGGTTTTCGAAGTGGGTCTTGCGCTGGCCGCGCAGGACGATGTCGAAGCGGTATGCCAGGCAATCCATGGGGATGGCGTTGCTCATGTCGAGCTTGGCGATCAGCGTCTGAACCGCGTCGGGGTTGGCGATGCTCTTGACGATGGGGCACATCGGGATCATCGGATCACCTTCGAAATACAGCTGGGTGATCAGGCGGGTGGAGATGGACGGCCCGCTGATGGAGAAATGGATGTGAGCCGGGCGCCAGTCGTTCGGGCCGTTGCGCCACGGGTACGGACCCGGCTTGATGGTGCGGAATTGGTAGTAGCCGTCGCGGTCGGTCAGCGCACGGCCGACGCCACCGAAGTTCGGGTCGAGCGGTGCCAGGTAACGGTCGTTCTTGTGGCGATAGCGGCCGCCGGCGTTTGCCTGCCACATCTCGACCAGGGTGTGAGGAACCGGCTTGCCGTACTGGTCGACAACCCGCCCGGAAACGATGATGCGCTCGCCGATGGGCAGCCCACCATTGTTGAAGTTGAGCAGCAGGTCGTTGTCGTGCTGGCCCAGCTTCAGGTGGGAGAAGTCCGGGCCGCTGGTCTCGGAGACGGACTGCGGAATGCTCACCAACGCCTGACGCGGAGAGCGGGCGATGGACGTCTTGTAATCGGGCGTGAAAGCTTTCGGGTGCCAGTTTCGGTCACGAATGACGAAGCGGCTGTTTTCCGCATCGGACATCACGGTTTCCTCTTGTTGGATTTATTGAGCGGCCAGGCTGCGGGCCGTGGAGCGCAGTTTCATCCAGTAGAGGTCAGCAGAAAATTGAAATCCTTGGCGCCATCCATAACCATTTGGTTATGTCAGACGCCCCTCGCGATAGTCCAGTGCCGCCTCGCGTAGGGTCTCCACCGCCCATTGCGCCGCGAGCGAAAGCGGCAGCGACGCGTTGCTGCAGATTCCCACCGAACCGCCGGGTTCCTTGAAACCCAGGTCCAGCTCCACCAGTTCACCACTGGCCAGGTCCAGGCGCACCGCGTCCAGGGGAGCGATCCAGACCGCATCGCCGCTCTGTACGTAACGCCGGCTCAGGGCCAGGGACAGGGTTTCCAGACGCTGGCGTGGCGGGCTGATGCCGCTTTGCACAAAGAAGCCATCGGCATGCTTGCGGATGGTCGTGCCGGCAAGGGGGAGCACCAGCGGAAAGCCGTCCAGCGAGCGTCGGTCGGCGCCCTCCTCCAGCAGCGGATGGCCAGCGCGAACCACCAGGGTCATGGACTCGCTGTACAGGTGTTCGAAGGTCAGGCCGTGGATTTCCGGGTTGTCGGTCACGCGTCCGACCACCAGGTCCAGCTCGCCCACCCGTAGCTGCGACAGCAGATAGGCGCCCGGCCCGGTCAGAACGCTGACCACCAGGGAAGGATGGCTCGAATGCAGGCGGCGCACGACTTCCGGCACCAGCAGCCCCTCAACCGTGGAGAGCACGCCAAGGCGCACGGTACCGGCGGCATACTCGCCTTCGCGGAGGCTGTTCACCCCGTCACGCAAGGCCTGCACACAAGGGCCGGCATAGCGCATGAAGGCCAGGCCGGCTTCCGTCAGGCTGACGCCGCTCTTGCTGCGTTCGAACAGGCTGGCATCGAGCACCTCCTCCAGTTCCTTGAGGGTCTTGGAGATAGCCGGCTGGCTCACTGCCAACTGGTCAGCGGCGCGGGCCAGGCTGCCTTGGCGCGCCACTTCGAGGAAGCACAGCAGGTGGCGGAATTTGATGCGGTTATCGATGTTCAACGGCGAGGTCCTGTTGCGGCTTGCCTGCGAAGGCTAGCGCAAGGACCGGACCCACAGCCAACTCCTATTTGAACCTGGGAAACCATGTCTGGACCGAACTCGTGTAGGAGCGAGCTTGCTCGCGAAGGATGGCGCTCGGACTGATCGCGAGCAGAGCTCGCTCCTACAGCTCCAGCGGCGAGTCGCGCTTACACCGCACACACCTTCCCGGCCAACTCTACGCGGCCGAAACGCGCACCGGCTTCCAGTGGCGTGATGGCCAGCAGGCGGTCCATGCGTACGGAACAGGGACCGTCCTCCACTTCCAGCACGAAGAACTCTTCCTTCTCCGGGTTGGTGTGGGTGGTCAGCGCCCTGGCCTCGAACCCGCCGCCGTCCACCAGCTCGACCTTCAGCAGGTAGCGATAGAGGCAGGCGATTTCCAGGAAATCGTGCAGGTCGCAATCCAGGGGCTGATACATGGCGGTCTCCTCAGCAGCCTTGCAGCGGAATGATCGAGTAGCCGTGTCGGCCGATGGCTTCGGCCACCTGCGGACTGGCGATCTCGCTGTGGCAGAACAGGCATTCGCTGGCGGCGATGTCGGCGTCCTGCACACCCCGGCTGGCCAGCCACTCGGCGGCGAAGCGCCCCGCCTGGAGCTTGTCGCCGCCGTCGGTAAGCACGTCGAAGTGCAGGTAACGGCCATCGCGGGTACGGACATGGGTATCGAAGACTTTCACCTGCATTTCGATGCCCTCCTTACTTCAGGTCCGCAATCGCGGCGCCGAAGTTGATGTGCAGCACCTGGTCGTCCACCACCAGGGCGGGCACCGATTTCACACCAGCGGCCTCGGCTGCGGCGACGCGGGCCGGGGCTTCGCCCAGGTGCACCACTTCCACCTGAACGTCAGGGGCGAGCAGGTTGAGGAGAGTCTGTTCAGCGGAAACGCAAACCGGGCAGCCGGCGTGGTAGTAACGGGCGGTAGTCATTTTCAGTCTCCAGGTTGATTTAGTATCGATTCGATACCGCAATCAGGTTACCCGGAGAACACCCTTTGTCAATATAGTTTTTACTCGATACTATTTATCGACGGAGGTGAATATGAGCACCCTTTTCGATCTGTTCGAACGACTGACCAGCCTGATGCGCATCTGGCACCGCGAGCACCCGCTGCTGGCCGATCTCCAGCCAGTGCAGCTCAGCGCGCTGGAATACCTGGCGCGCTGCAACCACTACTCGGACACGCCGCTGGCAGTGACCGATTACCTGGGGCTGACCAAGGGCACGGTATCGCAATCGCTGAAAGCACTGGAAGCCAAGGGGCTGATCGAGAAGCGTCAGGATCAGCAGGACAAGCGCAGCGTGCACCTGGTGCTGACGCCTGCGGCGCGTGAGCTGCTGGTGGCGGTGACGCCGCCTGAATTCCTGGCGAACGCCGCAGAGGCAATGGGGGCGGATGCGGAGGAACTGGAACGGCTGCTGGCTGAGCTGCTGCGTACCGTACAGCGCCAGGTGGATGTGCCCGGTTTCGGCCTGTGCAAGACCTGTCGCTTTCATCAGCAGCGGGACGGCGGCCCCTTCTGCGGGTTGACCCGGGAACCCCTGGCCCGCGCTTCCATCGAGCTGATCTGCCGTGAACACCAGCCGCGCGAACATGCAGCCTGATCAGCCCGGTTGGCTGGGAAAATGGAATCGTACGTCCGCACTGATAGGGCGCCCGCTCAAGACGGGCGCGCAAAGGTGTCAGACAAGGGCCTCCCTGCCCGGCTTTCCTCAGGCGCTTTTCTGGAACAGCTCGCGCCCTTCGTCCAGGCACTGATCCACCAGCCACCTGCCATGGGCCAGTGATGCCTGCTGGGCCTTGCCCAGTTCCGCCAGGAAGGAATAGCGAACGGGAAGCGCAATGCGGCGGGTGGTTTGCCCGTCGGGCGCGATGATGTGGCAACCGGCAGCCCAGGGCGTCGGAATGCCCGGATGCTCGAAGACGTCGGCGACTACGGTGTGGTCGCGGTGAACGCATTGCAGGGTGCTCATGGGGTCTACCTCTTTGTTGAATGCCCGGCGCAATGGGGTCAGCCAGTCCGGCAGGCGTGAGTGAAGTTCAACTGAAGGTCGGCGCATGCCTTGCTCTCATCCGGATATAGCACAGGGGGCGCTCCGGGACGTTTCACCTGACCGGGGGTCATGCCATTGGCCTTCCGGGAAATGTGCAGATTGGCTGTTCGGCGCGGACGGCCCGCGGACTAACGTAACGCCCTGCCCGCCCCTTGCGGGACGCCAACCACAACCACCGGCAATGCGGTATTTTTCCAGCCAGTCCCTCGCCGGAGCCATGCATGGAACTGCACATCGTCATCCAGGGCAGCAAGGACCTGTCCGGTCAGCTGTATCGCCAGTTGCGCGAGGCCATCGAGTCCGGACGCCTGAAGGCCGGTACCCGGCTGCCACCGAGCCGCTTGCTGGCCGAACAGCTGGGAATCTCGCGCAAGACGGTGTCCGATACCTATGCCCTGCTCACCTACGACAACCTGCTCATCGGCAAGGTGGGCTCGGGCACCTTCGTCAATGCCCAGTCCGCCGGGCAGGGGCGCAAGCAGGGACACGAATCCCTGGCCAGCGCAGCGATCATCTCCAGGTGGCGCAATATCTCCAGCAGCCTGGGCCATCCGTCCCCTGATGCGATGTTGCGCTACGACTTCATCGGCGGCGCCACCACCCGCAACCAGTTCCCCCAGGACGACTGGCGCCGCTGCACCCAGCACGCCCTGCGCCAGACCGCGAAATCCCGAGGCCTCTACAGCGAGGCAGCCGGCTTGCCCGCCCTGCGCGATGCCATTGCCCGCCATGTGGCCTTTTCCCGCGGCGTGCGCTGCAACGCCGAGGATGTCGTGGTGTGCAATGGCGCGCAGCAGGCGCTGGACCTGCTCGCTCGTGTGCTGATCGAGCCGGGCTGCAGCGTGGCCGTGGAGGACCCTGGCTACCCGCCGGCGCGTCAACTGTTCGCCGCCCAGGGTGCCGAGGTGATCGGCATTCCAGTGGATGCGGAAGGTATCTGCGTCGACGCCATTCCCGAGCATGTGCGACTGATCTACGTGACCCCGTCGCACCAATTCCCCCTCGGCATGCCCATGAGCCAGGCCCGACGCGAAGCGCTATTGGAGAAAGCCCTGCGCATCGGCGCGGTGATCATCGAAGACGACTACGACTGTGAATTCCGCTACGAAGGCCGTCCTACCGAAACCCTGCAGAGCCTGGACAGCCAGGGCGCCGTGGCTTACGTCGGCACCTTCTCCAAGTCCCTGCAGCCCGAGCTTCGCCTGGGCTACTGCATCCTGCCGCCCGCGCTTATCACCGCCATTACCGCCGCCAAGCAGCTCGCCGACTGCCATTGCTCGACCCTGATGCAGTGGACCCTGGCCAAGTTCATCGATGAAGGCTGCCTGCTCAAGCATATCCGCCGCTGCCACCCGCTCTACACCAGCCGGCGCGAGCGTATCCACGAGCGCTTCAACGGAGACCTCGGACGCTGGTTCGAGCTGGTGCCTTCGGTGGCCGGGTTCCACCTTGCGGTCCTGGCGAAGGTGCCGGTGGACATACCGCTGCTGGTGGAACTGGCCCGCAAGGTGGACGTCGGCATTTATCCGCTGGCCAGCTTCTCCTACCAGATACCGCCACGCAGCGGCCTGATGCTGGGCTATGGCGGCATCGAGACCCTGGACATCGACCCGGCGCTGGATCGGGTGCGGGACATCCTGGAGCAGATTGCATAAAGGGCGGCACAACCACCTGTAGGGGCGAATTCATTCGCCAAGCAGGACGCAGTCCTGCCGTAGGTTGGTCCGAGGAACGAGGCCCAACATTGCAGAGCCGGTGGATAGAAAAAGCGCTATCCACCCTACGGGCCGGCCACACCGACGTGGCAACGTAATCCTGATAGCCCGAGCATTTGAATTCGCCCCCACAAGAGCAAGCGTGCGAACTCCTTTCGCAGAATGAAAAAGGGGCTGCACCTGGCAGCCCCTTTTTTCACTCAACCCAACCTTCAGCCGCGATCGCGCCAGATGGTCTGCACGTTGAGGAATTCGCGCAGGCCGAAGTGGGACAGCTCACGACCGTAACCGCTCTTCTTCACGCCACCGATCGGCACGCGCGGGTCGGAGGCGGTGAAGCCGTTGATGAACACCGCGCCGCTGACGATACGACGGGCCAGCTTCTGTGCCTTGGCGGCATCAGTGGTCCAGAGCGCACCACCCAGGCCGAATTCGCTGTCGTTGGCCAGCTCCACGGCGTGCTCGGCGTCACGGGCGACGATCAGGGACGCCACGGGGCCGAAGATTTCCTTGCGGAATGCGGTCATATCCGGAGTTACGTCGGCCAGGATGGTCGGCGCGTAGTAGTTGCCCGTACCTTCCAGCTTGTGGCCGCCCAGCAGCAACGTCGCACCCTCGGCCAGCGTGGCCTGAACCTGACCATCCAGTTCGTCGCGCAGATCGAAGCGGGCCATCGGGCCGACGAAGGTGGAATCGGCTTGTGGATCACCGATCTTCAGTGCCTCGACCGCCGCCACGAAGCGCTCGGTGAAGGCTTCGGCAATGGGTGCTTCGAGGATGATGCGCTTGGCGGCGATGCACACCTGACCGGCATTGTTGAAGCGGCTGGTGACCGCAGCCTTCACGGCCTGGTCCAGGTCGGCGTCGGCCAGGACGATGAAGGGGTCGGAACCGCCCAGCTCCAGTACGCATTTCTTCAGCGCAGCACCAGCCTGGGAAGCGATGGCCGCACCGGCACCCACGCTACCGGTCACCGCCACCATGGCGATGCGCGGATCGGCGATGGCCACCGAAACCAGCGGCGGCTCGACGTTGATTACCTCGAACACGCCCTCCGGCAGGCCGGCTTCGGCCCAGGCGGCGCCCAGCAGACGGGCGCAACCCATGACGTTGGGGGCGTGTTTGAGCACGTAGCTGTTGCCGCCGAAGATGATCGGTACTGCGCCGCGCATGACCTGCCACACCGGGAAGTTCCAGGGCATCACGGCCAGCACCGGACCCAACGGCAGGTAAGCGACCACGGCTTTGTCGTCCTCTACCAGGGTCGGCTCGTCGGCCACCATGGCGGGACCGTGTTCGGCGTACCACTCGCAGAGCTTGGCGCATTTCTCGATCTCGCCACGGGACTGGCTGATCGGCATGCCCATTTCGGTGGTGGTCATCCGTGCCATGGTTTCGGCGTTGGCACGCAGGGCCTTGGCCATGCGCAGCAGCGCCGCGCTGCGTTCTTCCACGCTGAACCGGCTCCAGGCCTCGAAGCCACGCTGGGCAGACGCCAGGCTGGCTTCCAGGGCGGCGGCATCCTGGTAGGGATAACGGGCGATTTCTTCGCCGGTGGCGGGGTTGCGGGAGATGGCGGCAGGCTGAGTCATGTTGTCCTCGTTCTACGTGAGAGCCCCGTCAGGGCTCGCGATCAATCATGCGGCGACGTTAAGGCAGCGACCGATTCACGTAAAACGAATAATCCAGAAGAAAGTATTCACAAAAAGAGAATGGGTATCCGAGGCCCTGGCTCACCGACACACGGCTCTTCGTAGGGTGGATCACGCTTCACCGATCCACCATTAGGCGCCTGACCCAGCTCCGCCGGTGGATGGAAAAAGCGCCATCCACCCTACATAAGCGCGGCCAGCCGCCCCTTGCTCCTGTGGCCGCGCGTCAGTGGCCAGCTGCGGTGCTGTTCGTCCGGCGCCTCGGTGGTGACCACGTATACCCGTTGTTCGTGGCCATGGCGCAGCAACACGCATTGCAGCAATTTGCCGTCTTCCACGTCGAACCAGCGCGGCTCGCCGTCGTGGGTCATCTCCATGAAGCGCGCTACCCGCGCGAGCACCGAAGCCGGATTGAAGCGGTCCCAGCCTTCGGGCACCACGCCTTCGCCCTGCAACCAGCCTGTGGCCGGGAGTTCACCGTGTTCCTGGCTTCGACGTCCCCAGGGAATCCAGACCACGCCACGCTGTGGGTCATGGATGGGCAATGCCGCATCGGCATCGGGGTAGTTGATGAGTTGCCGGCTTCCTTCGGCGGTGAAGAGTCCACTGACTTCCACTGAATGACACATGACTGCCTCCCCTAGCCGAAGCAATTGTCATCGTTGCCAGGAATGCTGGTTCGGGGCCGGTTGTTGGCATCTCGGTATTTTTTTCCCACCCCTGCCGCCTGAGTTTCGTGACCGGGGAACAGGAGTCAAGACGCCGCCAGCCTGGCTTTGACAGGAGGGCCAGAGACGCGACGAAGCGCACTCAGACCGCGATCCGCAACGCCTACCCAGCCGATTGTCATTATTTTGACTGCCAGCAATTTCACGGTGATATCGTCATGGTTTGCCAGGATTTTGACGGAGATCCCGCCCCTCTCTACCACCACGGAAGCTCACTCGGATCTTCAGTCCTGAGCAAAGATGAATCCCCTTCGGGAGGAGGCGTCTCATGAACAGGCCCGACCCCATCCACTCGGCATCCGGCGATTCCCGCAGAACCTTTCTCAAGTTCGCCTCGGCTGCAGTGGCGGTCCCCTTCATCGGGCGCCCGCTTGGTAGCCTGGCCAGCGACGATGAAGGCGAAGAGGTCCTTCTGGTCATCCCGCCCAGCCCGCCAACCATTCCCTGGACCCTCGAACTACCCGAACGGATTACTCCGCTCGCCCCCGTCCTCCTGTCTCCAGCGCCCACCGAGCAGGCCAATGGTTCGGCTGGAGAGGCAGGCCGAGCGGTGCATCAGCGCTGGGCCGAACTGGCCTACGGGACAACCTACGAACTGACGGCACGGGAAAACCCGCAATGGCTCTTCAATGAGGCCTACCCGCGTCAGCCGATCTGGGGTTTCCAGGGCAATGAAGCGGAAGTCATGACGCCAGGACCCGTGATCTTCGCGCGCTATGGCGAGCCCATCGTCGTGCGTATCCGCAATGGTTTGCCCGCCGACCACCAGGGCTTCGGTTCACCAGAAATCGCCACCCACCTGCACAACGCCCACACCGGATCGGAAAGCGACGGCTTCCCCGGCGACTTCTACAGCGCCACCAAGGCCGGACCGACCCTTGCCGCTCCCGGGGAATTCCTCGACCACCTGTACGGCAACATCTACGCCGGTTTCGACGAGTTCCAGAACGGTATCGGCGACCCGAGGGAAGCCCTGGGCACGCTCTTCTACCATGACCACACCATGGATTTCACCGCGCCCAACATCTACAAGGGCCTGGTGGGTTTCTACCTGCTGTTCGATGACCTCGACTCCGGCGACGAGCACGATCCCAACCCTGGTGCGCTGCGTCTCCCCAGCTATCCCCATGACTATCCGCTGGCCTTCGGCGACAAGCGTTTCGCCCCCGACGGCACCCTGTTCTGGGATCAGGTCAGCCCGGAAGGCGTCCTGGGCGACAAGATCGCCGTCAACGGCATCATCGAGCCCATACTGCGCGTCGCCGCCCGCAAATATCGCCTGCGTCTGCTCAACACTGGCCCGAGCCGTTTCTACGAGTTCTACCTGGTGGATCGCCGCGGGCGCGACCAGCGCTTCACCTACATCGCCAATGACGGCAACCTGCTGCCCGCGCCCTTGCGCGATCAGACGCGGGTCCGGCTGGCCGTGGCCGAGCGCGGCGACATCGTGGTGGACTTCTCCGCCTACCCGCTGGGAACCGAGCTCTATCTGGTCAACCGCCTCACACACAAGGCCGAAGACACCCGGCAACCCAAGGACGTACGCAGGCCCGGCGTGCAGGTGCTCAAGTTCATCGTCGACCGCATGCCCCTTGAAGCCGATGTCAGCCAGGTGCCGGACCGCCTCCGCGAGCTGCGCCCGCTCACCGCCGAAGAGATCGCCGCGGCGCCGACACGACGCTGGGTGTTCGACCGCGACAAAGGCCTGTGGTCCATCAACGAGCGCTTCTTCGACCCCAATCAGATCAACGCCCGTATACGCCAGGGCAGCGCCGAAATCTGGGAAATGGTCAACCCCGAGGATGGCTGGGACCACCCTATCCACGTCCACTTCGAGGAAGGTCGCATCATCAGCAAGACGGTGCTGGGTCGCGCCGTGCCGATTCCGCTCCATGAGCAAGGGCGCAAGGATGTCTACGTGATAGGCGAAGACATGACCGTCCGGGTGTTCCTGCGCTTCCGCGACTTCCTGGGCAAATACGCCATCCATTGCCACAACCTGATCCACGAGGATCACGCCATGATGGGTCGCTGGGATATCGAACTGGACACCGGTGGACCATCACCCAGCAGCGGCAGCGGTATGGCACGCAGTGAATCGCCACTCCCGGGAGGCCGCACATGAACACTCGGCGCATGGTAATCGGCGGGCTGGGCCTGGCGGCGCTTGGCGGCGCCCTGGGTTACAGCCTTGCCCCGACTTCGCAATCGACGACGCGCAAGTCCGACGGCCGCTTCCCCAATGTTCCTGTGCAAACCCATGACGGTCGCCAGCTGCATTTCTACGACGACCTGGTGCAGGGCAAGGTGGTGGCGATCAACATGATGTACGTCCAGTGCGAAGGCAGCTGCCCAGCCATGATCGCCAACCTGCGCAGGCTCCAGATCCTCCTCGGCGAGCGACTGGGGCGCGATGTATTCCTCTACTCCATCAGCCTGCAACCTGCGCTGGATACCGCCGACGTACTCAGGGACTACGCCGAACGCCAGGGCGTACGTCCGGGCTGGCTGTTCCTCACCGGCAAGGAAGCGGATATCCGTCGCCTGCGCTACGGCCTGGGCTTCTACGACCCCGTACCGGAGGTCGACGGTAATCTCACCAGCCACATCGGCATGCTCCGCATCGGCAACGACCGCACCAACCGCTGGGCCATGGCGCCGGCCCTGTGCGACGCCGAACGCATCATTGCCACCATCAACCACGTGGATACGGCGATGGTGGCGACTGCTTACAAGGATGCAGCCGTACCGACCTGAGACGGCGCGCAACGTAGCCAGCGAGTTGTTCAAGAAAAAACTTCTCGTCGGGATGTAACGCTGCTCGTCGTCCAAACTCTCCTTTTTCGAAGGCGGTGATTCCGGCACCCAACAAGTCCGGGACACCCATCGCCTTGGGCGCCCAGCCCTATCGACCCATCAGAAACGGAGAGAACAACCATGAAAAACCCGACTGCCAGTGTCGTATCCGCAACCGGCCTCGCCCTTGCCCTGAGCACCGCCATTGGCCTGGCCATGGCGCCCATGGGGGCCCAGGCCGCCGACAACGAGAAATGTTTTGGTGTCGCCATGAAAGGCAAGAACGACTGCGCTGCCGGCGCCGGCACGTCCTGCGCGGGCACCGCCAAGATGGATTACCAGGGCAACGCCTGGAAGTACGTCCCCACCGGCACTTGCGAGAAGACGGCGTCGCCTTCTTCGCCCACCGGCCATGGCCAGTTGCAAGCCTTCAAGGACGAGAAGAAGAGCTGACCACTACCGGCAGGAGCGCGCGCCATGACCCTGTCTTCACTGCCACCTGCTCCTGCCGGCCGCTTGCCGGCACGGGCCGGGATCGGGCTGAAGTCCCAGCACCACCGGGACCTGCTCGAATCCCGGCCGGCCCTCGGTTTCCTTGAGATCCACGCCGAGAACTACATGGTGGAAGGCGGCCCCTTCCACCATTACCTGGGGTTGATCCGCGAGGATTATCCCCTCTCCATCCACGGCGTCGGCCTGTCCATAGGGGCCGACCAGCCGCTGGACAAAGCCCATCTCGACCGCCTGGCCGCGCTGCTCCGCCGCTATGAGCCGGCGTCATTCTCCGAGCACCTGGCCTGGTCGACTCATGGCGATTTCTTTCTCAACGACCTGCTGCCACTGGCCTACGACCAGGCCAACCTGGAGCGGGTCTGTGCGCACATCGACCAGGTCCAGGACCATCTGCAACGGCCGATGCTGCTGGAGAATCCGGCGACCTACCTGGAGTTCAGCCGCTCCACCCTGGACGAAACCGAGTTCATCAGCGAGGTCGTGAAACGTACGGGCTGTGGCCTGCTGCTGGACCTCAACAACGCCTACGTGTCGTGCATCAATCACAACCGCGCTGTGCGCGCCTACCTGGAAGCCCTGCCCCTGCACGCGGTCGGCGAAATCCACCTGGCGGGGTTCGCCGAGGATCGCGATGCCGCCGGTTCGCGCCTGCTGATCGATCATCACGGATCGGCCGTCGATGACGCGGTCTGGACCCTCTACGACGAAACCCTGGAACGCCTCGGCCCGGTGCCGACGCTGATCGAGCGGGACAACGACATTCCCGCCCTGGACGTGCTGGTACGTGAGGCCGAGCGCGCCGATCGTAAGTTGGAAAAGGAGCGTTCAACATGAACACCGACGCCTTCGCCGCTGCCCTGCTCGCCCCGGAGCCGGCCTGCCCGCCCGGCCTGGTGACCTGGAATGGCTCCGATCCGATGCGGCGTTTTGCGGTCTATCGCAACAATGTGCTGGCCTCGCTGATCAACGCGCTGGCGGATACCTTTCCGGTGGTAAAGCAATTGGTGGGTGATGAATTCTTTGCCGGAATGGCGCGCCTGCACGTACAAGCCACGCCGCCTCGCTCACCGCTGCTGGTCTTTTACGGCGAAGACTTCCCTGCCTTTATCGCGAACTTCCCACCGGCTGCCAGCCTGCCTTACCTGGCCGACATGGCACGCCTGGAACTGGCGCAGGTGCACGCCTACCACGCCGCTGACCTGCCGTCCCTGGACAGCACCGTCCTGGCCGACGTCCTGACCGATCCGCAATGGCTGCCCGGCCTGCAGCTCTGGCTGCACCCGTCGATTGCCGTGATCAGTTCCGACTACGCCATCGCCTCGCTCTGGGCCGCCCATCAGGGATTGCTCGGGCTGACTGAGGTCGACCCCGGTCAGCCCGAGTGCGCCCTGGTACTGCGCAATGGCCTGGAGGTGGAAGTCAGCCGCATCGGCGCCGGTGAGACGGCCTTCATCCAGGCCCTGATCGCGGGCAGTCCACTCGGCCCTGCCGTGGGCGCCGCGCTGGCCATCGATAACGCGTTCGACCTCGGCACCACCTTCGCTCGCCTGCTGGCGGGCGGCGTCATCACCCGGTTCACCCTCCATCGCGGGAGTCAGATGCCATGAATGCCACCATCCAGATCCACTACAGCCACCTGCCCGCCAAACTGGTGGTCCAGGCCATCGAACTGTGCAAACGGATTCCCTACAGCCTGGTGGCCTTCGTTGCGCGCTTCTCCGTTGCCGCGATCTTCTGGAAATCCGGACAGACGAAGGTGGAAGGCCTGGCCATCGACCTGGTGGACGGTACCTTCCAGCTGGGCATTCCACACCTCTCCGCCTCGGCCATCCCCTTGTTCACGGACGAATACAAACTGCCCTTCTTCTCACCAGAACTGGCCGCCCACCTGGCCGCATTCGCCGAGCACTTCTTCCCGCTGCTGATCCTGCTCGGCCTGGCCACGCGCTTTTCCGCCCTGGCCCTGCTGGGCATGACGTTGGTGATCCAGTTCTTCGTCTACCCCGACGCCTATCCCACCCACGGCGTCTGGGCGGCCTGCCTGTTGCTGCTGGTCAGCCAAGGACCGGGGGTGTTGTCCATCGATCATCTGATCGGGCGGCGGTATCAAGGTTGAAATCCCCCAGTGGGAGAAAACTGTAGGAGCGATTTCAATCGCGATGGGCTGCGCAGCAGCCCACCAGGCGCTGCTCCACCGGGCTCCGACGATGGATGAAAAGAGCGTCATCCACCCTACGTACTATGCAAGCCCGTTAACGAGCGATCCGAAATTCCTTCGGTGATTGCCCCGTTCCGCGTTTGAAGAATCGGGAGAAATAGGCCGGTTCGGAGAAGCCCAGGCTGTCCGACACCTGATTGATGGTCATCGCGGTGTAGACCAGGCAGCGCTTGGCTTCCAGCAGCAACCGCTGGTTGATCATCTGCAGCGCCGACTGCCCGGCCAGGCGTCGGCACAGGGCGTTGAGATGAGCGGCGCTGATCCCCAGACGCTGGGCGTAATGCTCGATAGGCAGGTGTTCGCGGAAGTGCTTCTCCAGCAACCGGGCGAACTCCTGCAGGTGCAGCCGCCCGCGATCCTGATGCTGGGCTTCGGCCTGGGACAGGGCCAGCGAGCGACGGCCAATCCACACCAGCAACACACTGATCAGGGACTGCAGCATCAGCTCGCGCCCCGGCGCCGCTTGGGCGTACTCGCGGCTGATGGCTTCGAACAAGGTGTCCAGGTAGGGCTGGCTGTCGCCGGCGGCGAAGCAGGCCGGTGCCAGCAGCGCATTGCTGTCGAGCAGCCCCGCCACCTGTTCCACCAGAGGCAGCGCCAGGGTCAGCACATGGCCGTCGACATCGTTGGAAAAGCGAAAACCATGCACGCAGAGCGCCGGCACCACCTGCAGCGACGCGCAGTCGACCCGATTCACCCGCCCTTCCACTTCCAGCTCCGCGCGACCGGAGCGCACGTAGAGCAACTGCACCAGGTCGCCATGCTGGTGGGGCTTGATCTCCCATTCATGCAGGCGGCTGCGCGACTCGATCGATTCCCAATGGATCAGGTCCGGCGTCGGCCAGGCGGCCGTCTCGCCGTAGAGCTTGAACACCGGGACAGGGGAATGGGTGTGTTCGATCATCGAACCTCCAATGGCATCAATCCATGAAAAGTCCATGAATGACCTTGGATATTGCCTTCAAAGCCAATGCCCATCCACAAAAAATACAGGCTCACCACAACAACAGGTAAGCCGCGACTGCCTTGCGCCGGCTACCGAAATCCTTCGAGAGGACAACAACAATGAGAACCCAGGTCGCCATCATCGGCGCCGGCCCGTCCGGCCTCCTCCTCGGCCAGTTGCTGCACAAGGCCGGTATCGACAACGTCATCATCGAACGCCAGAAGCCGGACTACGTCCTTGGCCGCATCCGCGCCGGGGTGCTCGAACAGGGAATGGTCGACCTGCTGCGCGAAGCCGGCGTCAGCGAGCGCATGGATCGCGAGGGTCTGGTACACGACGGCTTCGAGCTGGCCTTCGACGGTCGTTGCGAACACATCGACCTCAAGGGGCTCACCGGCGGCAAGAGCGTGATGATCTACGGCCAGACCGAGGTGACCCGCGACCTGATGGACGCCCGCGCCGCCTGTGGCGCGCGCAGTGTCTACAACGCGGCCAACGTCCAGCCCCACGACCTGAAATCCGACGCCCCCTACGTGACCTTCGAACAGGACGGCCAGACCCTGCGCCTGGACTGTGACTACATCGCCGGCTGCGACGGCTTCCACGGTGTTTCGCGCAAGTCCATTCCCGCCGGCGTGCTCAAGGAGTTCGAACGCGTCTACCCCTTCGGCTGGCTGGGCGTGCTGGCGGACACCCCGCCGGTGAACGACGAACTGATCTACGCCAACCACGAACGCGGCTTCGCCCTGTGCAGCATGCGTTCGCCTACCCGCACCCGTTACTACGTGCAGGTGGCGGCCGAAGAAAAGGTCGAAGACTGGTCCGACGCGCGCTTCTGGGATGAGTTGAAGAGCCGCCTGCCCGAGCAGACCGCAGCGAAGCTGGTCACTGGCCCTTCCATCGAGAAGAGCATCGCCCCGCTGCGCAGCTTCGTGGTGGAGCCCATGCAATACGGCCGTCTGTTCCTGCTCGGCGACGCCGCCCACATCGTCCCGCCCACCGGCGCCAAGGGCCTGAACCTGGCGGCCAGTGACGTGAATACCCTGTTCCGCATCCTGGTGAAGGTCTATGGCGAGGGCCGCGTCGACCTGCTGGAACAGTATTCGTCCATCTGCCTGCGGCGCATCTGGAAGGCCGAACGCTTCTCCTGGTGGATGACCTCGCTGCTGCACCGCTTCCCGGAAACCGACGATTTCGGACGCCGCATGCAACAGACCGAACTGGACTACTACGTCGGTTCCGAAGCCGGTCGCAAGACCATTGCGGAGAACTATGTGGGCCTGCCGTACGAGGCGATTGGCTAAGGGACCGGCTCCGGCGCGCACCGGATTGCATTGCTGCGGTGCGCGCGGCGCACCCTACAGGCGAGGTGAGCCGTAGGGTGCGCCATGCGCACCGATCCCGGCACTGTCGTCACCATCCCGCCTGGCGGCCTCCCGCTCATGACCTAGGCTTGCAAGGGCGATTGGCAAGAATTCCAGAAGTTCGGTTCGTGCAGACCAAAGGAGTGCAGTCATGGCGCAGCAGAATCCCGTCAATACCAACGCCGGACAGAAATTGCGCGGCGTGAATCTGGGCGGTTGGCTGGTCCTGGAGAAGTGGATGACCCCGAGCCTGTTCGAGGGTCTGCAAGCCACCGATGAAACCACCTGGTGTGCCGAGATGGGCGCACGAGCCCCGGAAAGACTGAAGCAACACTGGAACACCTTCATCACCCGAGACGATTTTGCCTGGCTGCACGAACGCGGCCTCAATGCCGTACGCATTCCCGTGGGGCACTGGATTTTCGGGCCGGATTACCCCTACCACCCGAAATACGGCGAAGCCCACCACCCCTTCGTCGAGGGCGGCATCGAGGTGCTCGACCGGGCCTTCGCCTGGGCCGACGAATTCGGGCTGAGGATCGTCCTCGACCTGCACGCCGCACCCGGCTGCCAGAACGGCTTCGACAACGGCGGCATCAAGGATGTCTGCGAATGGCACACCCAGGATGAGTACCGCGCGCATTCGCTGAGCGTGCTGGAACGCCTGGCCGAACGTTATCGCGACCAGAGCGCCCTGCATGCCATCGAGGTTCTCAACGAGCCCCGCTGGGATGTGCCGACCGACTACCTCAAGGGCTACAACCAGGACGCCTACCAGCGCATTCGCCAGCACTGCAGCGCAGACAAGGTCAGCGTGGTGTTCCACGACGGCTTCCGCGACTACGAGCAATACCTGGGCTTCATGCAAGCACCGGAATTCGCCAACGTCGTGTTCGACATCCACCGCTACCAGTGCTTCGAGCGTGGTGACATCGACAGCGATATCTATACCCACATCCACAAAGCCAGCGGCCAGTGGAAAACCGAGGCGGACGGAATCATCCAGCGCCTCGGCATCCCGGCCTATTGCGGCGAGTGGAGCCTGGGGCTGGACCTGAAAGTCGTTTCGCTATGGGCCGAAGGGCCGTTCAACCATGCGCTGGAAAACATGGACCGCTTCCAACAGGAAGTCGCCTATCGCGGCTACGCCGCAGCGCAACTACTGACCTACGAGAAATACCTGGGCTGGTTCTTCTGGAGCTACAAGACCGAGACCACGCCGGCCTGGTGCTTCCGTGAATGCGTCCAGCGCGGTTGGTTGCCCTCAGCTTTTTCGTAGCGCACGCAGCGGCGTGCCATAGCCCACAACCGCGTCGTTCGGCAGGTGGCTGAGCAGGAGCTTGCGCTGGTAGTTCCGCTCCAGGCCCGTCTGGAAACTGATGGCCAGCAGCGTCGTGTCCGGCAGTTCGCGATGCAGCATGTCCATCAGATATTCCTCGCCCTGCGGCTCGAAGGCACTCGTGGCCTCCTCGATGAACACCCACGCGGGTTGCTGCAGGAACAGCCGGGCGATACCCAACCGTTGTTGCGCCCGCAACGGCAGCACGCTCTGCCAGTTCTCGACCTCGTCCAGGCGTTTGGCCAGCCAGGCGACCCCCGCGGATTCAAGCGCGTCGCGCAATGCGCTGACGGTGTAGGTGTCAGCCGGATGCGGATAACAGAGCGCCGCGCGCAGGCTGCCAACGGGCAGGAAGGGGCGCTGCGGCAAGAAGCACATGGCCGGCCCCGCCGGCAGCCAGACCTCCCCGTGTCCCCACGGCCACAACCCGGCCATGACCTTGAACAGCCCGATGGTGATCGTGGGATCGCCGGAGATCAGCACCCGCTCCCCTCGCTGGATCACGACGTTGAGGCCCTCGATCAGGACCTGACCATCAGGGTTGGAGATACACAGGTCGCGCAGCACCATTTCGGTCTTCTGCGACTGTGTGAGGTTGATCCGATGCCCCTGCGGTTCGGTGCCGCGCTCTTCCAGGCTCACCAGGTCACGGTACAGGCTCATCACGCGGTCCGCCGATGCCCGGCACCGCGCCAGTTCCGCCAGATTGTCGATCGGCCATGACAGTGCCGACGTCAGCTGTTGGAACGCCTGCGCCGCCTGCATCAGCACCCCCAGCGTCATGCTGCCGGCAACGTACTGGGGCGCCATGATCAGGATCGGGAATACCGGCAGAAGCACGCCGTAGCCCGAAGAGAAAGACACGATTCCAAGATAGGCGCGGGTCTGGCGATACCAACGGTGACCCAACTCGGCGAAATGCACCGAAGATTGCTGGCGCTCGGCCGCTTCCCCCTGCATCAACGCGATGGACTCGGAGCTTTCCCGGGCGTGAGCCAGACCGAAGCGGAAATCCGCCTCCGCGGACTGCAATTTGTTGGTCGCCCTGATCAGTGGACGCCCGAGGAGCATGCCGAAGATCGTTCCCGCGCCGGCGTAGGCGACGGCCAGGATCACCATGTAGCCCGGCACCATCAACGCGGTTCCGGGAAAATTGGCACTGCCGGTGACCGTCAGCAGGATGTCGGCAAAGCTGCCGAAGATCAGCAACGAGTAGACCAGCGAGTGCGTCAGGGCAATCGAGCTCTCGGTAAAGACGTGAATGTCTTCGGCGATGCGACCGTCAGGATTGTCATGCTCCCCTTCGGTCAATTGCAGTTGGTAGTGATGCCCGTGCGCCATCCACTTGTCGAGGACCCTGGCCGTGAGCCATTTGCGCCAGTCCAGTTGCAGCCAGCGCTTGACCCGCATGTGCAGCGCGGTGACGCCAACGGTCAGGAGCAGGATCACCACGAAGGCGCCGATCTGCACCATCAGGCGATTCAGCGACCTGGCCTCCAGGGCATCGAACAGCGCCCGGTTCCAGTAATTCAGGCAGATCACCAATGCGACCTGCGCCAGGGTGAGCGCAAGCAAAGCCAGGGTGTAGCCGCGCGCCTTCCATTTCTCCGTGGAGTTCCAGTACGGCATCACCAGACTCAGGAACTGCCAGCGCGATCTTGCCGCCGGCCGGAACATCTAGCTGCCACTCGATTCAGAGAAAAGACGAGCAGGCGCCCTGGAAGAGTCAGGCCCCACCTTGTGCTGCGCACAGGCGACGCAGCAGTTTCCCCATTGCGGGCGAGCCTGTGTTGCCGCCCTGTTCAGCATGCGAAGCATCATCTGACCCCCTGCTGCTCGAGGCCGTGGCCTCAGGTTGCTCAGCGAACTCCGGGGAGCGCGTTGTCTGCCCTGCCGATGGTTGGCTCTCGGCGAGGGTCTGCCGCGGGACGTGGCTGCAACGCAGGGACAAACGAGGGCAGACCATCTGATCTCGGCTCGTCGGCCTCGTTGCATGGCAACGCCGGTAAGGTTGATTCAAGCACACGGAATCTGATCCACCGTTTTTTTCCAGACCGTCGAGCGCCGCTGGCCGAAAAAGGTGGATCGACGGACCTGCCAGATGGGCCGCCGTTTCAGCTGGCGCTGCCGATCAGCTGGCTGATCACCGCCCTCAGCTTGCCCGGTTTGACCGGCTTGTTCAGCAACGGGACGCCGAGCCCCTGCAGCTTGCGTCGGCACTGGTCGCTGCGGTCAGCGGTGATGATCACCGCCGGAATTTGCCGCGCGAAGCGCTGGCGAAGGGCCAGAATCACATCGCAACCAACCATGCCGTGGTCCAGGTGATAGTCGACCAGGATCAGGTCCGGCGCCTGATCCTCCAGCACCTTCTGGGCGGTGGCCAGGTCAGTGGCGGTCAGCACTTCGCATCCCCACTGTCCCAGAAGTGCCGACATGCTTTCGAGAATGTCGGGTTCGTTATCCACTACCAACAGGCGCCGGCCGGGGAGTGGATCGCCGGTTACGGAGCGTGGTTCTACAAGGGCTCTCGTCTCGGGTTGCGACGTGGCCAGCGGCACTTCAATGCTGAACACCGAGCCTCGCCCCAACTGTGACCTCACCTCAACCCGATACGCCAGCATGCTGGCAATCCGGTCGACGATCGCCAGACCCAGCCCTACGCCCTTGCGTTCGGCCGCACGACCGACGTCCAGCTGATTGAACTCCAGGAAGATCGCCTGCAGTTTGTCCTCCGGAATGCCACGACCGCTGTCCCAGACTTCCAGGCGCAGATGGTCACCACGGCGACGGGCGCCCATCAGGACGCGCCCGCGCTCGGTGTAGCGGCAGGCATTGCTGAGGAAGTTACGCAGAATTCGCGTCAGCAGGCGGAAGTCCGTACTGATGCACAGGCGCGGAATGCGCACACGCAGCCCCAATCCAGCAGCTTCGGCGACGCTCTCGAACTCCGAGGCCAACGGGCCCAGCACCTCGTCCAGTTGGTAGACATCCACATCCGGCTTGATCGCGGCCTGGTCCAGCTTGGAAATATCCAGCAGGTCGGTCAGCAGGTCCTCGGCCCCTTCCAGCGCCTGGTGGGTGCGCTCCACCAGCTTTTGTTCGGACGCCGGCAGCTCGCGCTCGCGCAAGGTGGAAACCAGCAAGCGCGCAGCGTTCAACGGTTGCAGCAGATCGTGGCTGGCAGCGGCCAGGTACTTGTCCTTGCTCAGGTTGGCCGCCTCGGCCGCATCCCGGGCCTCGCGCAACTGCTCGTTCAGCGCCTGGAGTTCGCGAGTGCGGTCCAGCACGCGCTGCTCCAGTTCGTCATTGAGGGTCTGGTAGCGGTTGCGCTCGGCCTCCAGCTCCTCCAGGCGCGCCAGCAGTTCTGGGTAATGGCTCTTGCGCGCGGAGTGACTGCCCAGACCAAGCAGGCCGGTCAGGGCGTCGCGCGGGTCGTCAGAGGGCCTCGGCATACACCACCTCGACATCCCGCTGGCTGGATTCGCGCGGGTTGGTGAGGATGCAAGGGTCGCCCATGGCGTGACGCGAAAGGAAGGGAATGTCCGATGTGCCAACGCCATGCAGGCTGAGGGTCTCATGGAAGCCCACCGCGCGCTTCAGGGTCACCAGGTGCTCCACCAGACGCTGGCGTACCTGGTTGTGGGTCAGGCCACGGCAATCGATGCCGAAGGTCTCGGCGATCACTTTGAAGCGCTCCGGGGCGGCACTGTAGTTGAAGGCCACCACGTGCTCGACCAGAACCGCGTTGCACAAGCCGTGCGGCAGGTCGAGGAAGCCGCCGAGGCTGTGGGACATGGCATGCACGGCGCCGAGGATCGCGTTGGAGAAGGCCAGCCCGGCCTGCATGCTGCCGAGCATGATCTTCTCGCGCAGGGCGATGTCCTGTGGATTGGCGATCATCGCCACCAGATTGCCGTTGATCAGGCGCATGGCTTCCAGCGCATGGGGGTCCGTGAGCGGACCGTGCCCCGTGGAAACGAAGGCCTCGATGGCATGAACCAGGGCGTCGATGCCGGTACAGGCAGAGAGGAACGGGTCCATGCTCAGGGTCGTTTCCGGGTCGATCAGCGACACATCGGGCACCACCGCCTTGCTGACGATGGAGAACTTCATTCGCTCCTGCTGGTTGGAAATGATCACGAACTGCGAAACGTCAGCCGAAGTGCCGGCGGTGGTCGGGATCAGAATCAGCGGAGGGCTGGGTACGGTCAGGGTGTCCACCCCTTCGAACTCGAGGATGCTGCGGCCATGGGCAACCACGATGCCGATGCCCTTGGCGCAGTCCATGGGGCTCCCACCGCCCACGGCGACGATCACGTTGCAGCCCATGGCGCGGTAGTACTCGGCCCCTTGCATCACCTCCTCCACGCGGGGGTTGGGCGATACCTGGGTGTAGAGGCAATGATCGATGCCCTGGGCCTGGAGGCTGGCCTCCACATCAGCGACCCAGCCCGCGGCTTGCACGCCGGGGTCGGACACCACCAGCACCTTGCGTGCGCCGAAGGTGCTGGCGTAATTGCCAACATTGTGCCGGCAGCCGGCGCCGAAAATGATCTCGGGAGAAACGAACTTGCGAAGCAAGCTGATATCGTGACGCATCAAACGGCTCTTTCTTGTAGTTATGCGGTGAGTAGGACCCAGCCTACTGGATTCACGGGGCTTTTCAATCAGACCTTGGGAGCTTTCCTAGGTCCCACATCCTCCATTCCTACAGGAAAACCAATTGCGAGCTCGGCACCCCCTGACATTCCGCTACCGGTGCGCACGGTGTTCAGCCGGGGGACATAGGTAACGGGTGTCGGGAGACA
>NZ_BDMA01000088.1:0-96542 GCF_002003485.1 Metapseudomonas resinovorans | reverse complement strand
TGCGCAAGATTCCGGCGTTCATTCGCCTATCCCGGCATACCGCCGCGGTGCTCACGCAAAACATCGGGCTCGCCCTGGGGATCAAGGCCATCTTCCTGGTGGTCACCCTGACCGGACATGCCACGATGTGGATGGCGGTATTCGCCGACATGGGAGTGAGCCTGTTGGTCGTCCTGAACGGCCTGCGTTTGCTGCGCAAGTGAGGGCGAAATGAACCGTGATCTGCGCGCCGCTGTCGATGAATCCCTTCTGAATGCCCGGCAGGCCCTGGGGGTGAAATCCCCGCTACAGGCTTACCCCTGGCTGGAGCGAGCCCACATCCTTACCCAGAAAAGGCCACTGCTCCATGCCTACAGCCACTGGCTGATGCTTCAGGCGGGCTGGGTGGCGCGCGACTACCGGGAGATGCTTGGCCAGGTACCGCGCATTTTTGCTGCCGTGCTGTTCTCCAAGGTCTGGGTTCCAGAGGGCAATACTGGACGAGCAAGAGTCAGCGCCTTTCAGCCCATGCCGATCTCAGAGGAGTTGCAGCAACTGCTGCAGGGCGATCGTCGATGAGGGCCCCCCCGAGGCTCCTCGCTGCCGAACGGTGGGGTTGTGATGGGGAACTGCAGCTGCGGTGGCAGTAATTGCCTACTTGAAAGTTGTGCTGATGCGGCTGTCAACGCAGCGGGCGAGTGAGATCAAGCCATTGCTGCCGTATCGGTAGGGGTCTGCCTAACTCACGCTAGGAGAGTTAGGCAGACGCTAAACAGTGGAAATAGGGCGCTTCCCGTGGAACAACCGTTAGGGCTTAGCGAGGCGGTGTGTCCATGTGCTGCTGATGCTGCATCATCTGATCCATCATCATCTGTTGCATGCCCATGTACCTATCCATCATGTACTGATGTTGCCTCATCTGTTCAGGCGTCATTTGGGAGTAGTGGCTGCCCATTTGGCTCCAGCCCATCATATGGCCGCCCCCCATCATATGCCCGCCCATCTTGCCGCCTCCGCAGCAACCCATCATTCCGTCGCCCCACATCCCGTGCATCATTTGCATTCCGTGCTGCATCATGACTTGGTGCTGTTGCATCAATCTCTGGCGCTGCGCAGGATCGGTCGTTTTCTGGATTAGGGTCATCTGCTCCTGCATGTTCTTCAGGTTTTCCTGCGCCTTCGCCATCTCCTGGTCAAATTGCTCGATGCTCATCGGCTGCTGATTCGGCTTGGCGGCGTTAGCGTCCTGCTGCGCAAAAGCTAGGACGGGGAAAAGCACAGCCGCCAAAGCCAGGGCGGCGAGTTTGGATGCTTTCATAATTCAGATCCTTGCAGGGGATGGTAGGCAGGGAATGGATTCCCGCTATCCAATATATGCCTCGGTTAAGGGCGCAAACTGATGTGAGTCAAAGGCTGACCCTGGCGCCTCAATACACGCAATGCAGTGGGACGTTCATGACCGCATTTGGTCGGCGGCTGCCCTTTGCCACCGGCTGTTTCCGGCCAGAAGTAGCCATTTCCCGATCTGACGAAACCGCTCAAAATACACCCAGTTCCTAAGGGTTGAAGAACGTGATAGCCAACTCTCTCCAGTTCGCGGTTGTCTCGCCGGAAGACCTGCCGGCTCTCGTGAAAGTGCTTCGAGAGGCAGGCCTACCAGATGACGACGTAGCCCTTCCCGGCAGGGTCTTCTACGCCTTCCAACTGGAAGGGCAGCAAGTTGGATATGCGGGGCTGGAGGTGTATGGACCTAATGCACTGCTGCGCTCTGTCCTGATTGATCCTCGGCACCGGAAGCGGGGACTCGGTAGCCTGGTGGTTAGCGAGATGGAAAAGCTCGCACGCCAGGCCGGGATTGAAACCCTGCACCTTCTAACCACGAATCAGGCACCATTCTTTGAGCGGATCGGCTACGTGCTCACTCCGCGTCAGGTGGCACCGCCTGACATAGCTGGCACAGCGCAGTTCAAATCACTCTGTCCGTCCTCGGCTGGCTACCTCAGAAAAGATCTTGGGTCCATGCCGCAGTGTGGTCATCACTAGTCACTACACGGGGAAATTCATGTCCATTGAAGTTCGGGTGGCTCGCCCAACGGATGCCGAAGCCATCCAAGCCATCTATGCCCCTGTGGTAGCCGATACCACCATTTCCTTCGAGGAGGTTCCACCCTCGGTTGAAGAGATGCGCCGACGAATAACGGCGACGCTTGAGACCTACCCCTATCTGGTGGCGGTACGTGATGGCCAGGTGCTGGGGTATGCATACGCCAGCCAGCATCGAGCACGGAATGCCTATCGTTGGGCAGTGGACGTCACTGTCTACATCGCCGAGACCGCGCGTCGCGGTGGCATTGGCCAACGGCTCTACGAAACCCTGCTGCCGATCCTGGCTCGTCAGGGCTACAGCTCTGCCTACGCGGGCATCACGCAGCCTAATGCGGGTAGCGTGGGACTACATGAGCGAATGGGCTTCCAGCACATCGGGACATTCCCGCAGGTCGGCTATAAGCTCGGGAAGTGGCATGACGTGGGTTACTGGCGGCTCCCCTTGCGCGAACTGTCGACACCTCCTGAAGAGCCCGTCCGTTTTGCGATCCTTGGTCATTGACCGGGTCGGCAGCGAGCATCCATGGCAACAAACCATCTACTGATCGGCCGAGCCTGCTTCATCGTCAGGGCCGGGTCACTGCCGAACGGCTACAACCAACGCCCAGGGATGACCCTGCTGCTCGCGGACGAAGAACCGCTGGAGCTGGAAATAAATGGCGAGTCCGTTGTTACGGCAGATGCCTGGCTGCTGGCCCCTGAGATTCGGCGGCGATTCGTCCGTCCCCAGGCGCATGTCAGCATCACTGTCGAGCCGAGCCACCCTGCGTATGCGCGGCTACTGCACTGGGCTCGTATGAGCCCAAGTGCGGCGCATCGCTTCGAAGTGGCTGTTGCGGATCGGGCCCTTCTTGTCGAGGTGGCAGCACAACAGGCGTTCGATGTCTGGCTGGATCGCTTGCTGACTCGGAATCACCAACCGTCAGCCGCCCCGAACCCGCGCCTGGACTACCTGTTGGCTCTGGTGAAGGACGCTGACATCGAAACCTCGGCAGAACAGATCTGGCAGTCCTTTCGCTTGCGCTATCCGAGTACACAGGCCCATTGCTCGCATTGGCTCCAGGACAGCATCGGCATTCCGCTGCGCAAGCTGCTGCTCTGGCAGAAACTGCGCCGCGCCCTGGAGGCGTTGAGTAGCGCCCAGGGGGCGACCGAGGTGGCCCATGCTGCCGGCTTCGCCGATTCGGCCCACCTGTCTCGTATCTGCCTGCGCACCTTCGGCCTTCGACCGTCGCAAGCTAACGACCACAAAATCCTTCAAGTAAACCGCTTCCCGGATTACTGACACTGGCGTCCTCGCATTTGAGGAACGTGTCATGCCACATCTCGATACCTGGGTCGTCAGTACCCTGTTGATACTGCTGGGAAGCATGGAGCTTCTTGCTGGGCGCATGCTGAATCGGCGGCAATCCGGTGAGCTCGCGATCGATGTCGTCAGCCTTGCTCAGTTCGCCTTGCTGATCAAACCGGTGATTATCGCCGTTGCCGCGCTAGCTCTCACCCAATGGACGCCTGGCTGGGCGGGCAGCCTGGCCTCGCTACCGTTTTGGCAAGCCGTTCTGCTGGTGATCATTCCGGCGGACCTTCTGCATTACTGGTATCACCGCCTGGGCCACACGCTGCCCTTCATGTGGCACATGCACCGCACCCACCATACGGCGACCGCTATGAGCATCAGCGTGGCCTACCGGGAGAACTGGCGGTGGTTCATGTTCATGCCAGACATCTGGTACGCGGGGGTGATGGTCTACCTGGGCCTGGGTGACGCCGTGTTGATCAGCCATCTGATATTTGGCTGCGCCAACGTGCTGGTACACAGTGCCTTCGCCTGGGACAAAGGCCTGTATCGGATACGCTGGCTTTCTCCTTTGGCATGGCTGCTGGAGCGCTTCGTGCAGCTCCCGAGCACCCACCGAGCCCACCACGCCGAGCTGGACGAACAGGGCAATCCACCGCACCACAACTTCGGCCAGTTGCTGTACATCTGGGACACGCTGTTTGGTACGGCCAACTTCACCCGCGACCGCTACCCAGAGCGCTACGGCATCCCCGACGACCCCGGTGATCCTTGGTGCGCCCAGTTGTGGTGGCCATTCTGCCGATCAAGAAAACCAGGTAGCGACTACAACTGACCGCCGAGACGCCAGCCTTACGAGGCTGGCGTCTGGTGCCGAGGCAGCGCGATGGAAATCAGCGCCGCCAGCAGCAAGAAGCCACTGGAAACCCAGAGGCAGGCTTCAAGTCCGTACTGCTGGAACACCCAGCCCGAGAGCAACGTGCCGAGCAGACGGCCCAGGGCGTTGGACATGTAGTAGAAACCCACGTCCAGGGACACCCCGTCTTCCTTGGCATAGCTGACGATCAGGTAGCTGTGCAGCGACGAATTCACCGCGAACAGCACGCCGAACAGCATCAACCCGCCGAGCAATACCGCCTGTGCCGACCAGCCCGAGGCGAGCCCCAGGGCGATCAGCGCGGGAAGCCCGGCCAAGGCCAGGGCCCAGGTGAAGGCGGCGCGGCCGTCCGGCACATGGCCACGCTGCTTGCCGGTGATGTGCGGGGCGAAGGACTGCACGATGCCGTAGCCGATGATCCAGGCGGCGAGGAAGCCGCCGACCAGCCAGAAGTCCCAGCCGAATACGGTGCTCAGGTACACCGGCAGCGCCACCACGAACCACACGTCGCGAGCACCAAAGAGAAACAGCCGCGCCGCCGAGAGGATATTGATCGCCCGGCTCTTGGAGAGCATGTCGCGGAACTTCGGTTTGGCCTTGGCTTTGCCCAAGTCCTTCTTCAGCAGCACCAGGCTACCCAGCCAGATCAGTGCCAACACCGCCGCCATCATCAGCACGGCCCCAGTGAAACCGAGCAAGGCGAGCAGCGCTCCACCGAGGAAGAAACCGACGCCCTTGAGCGCATTCTTCGAACCGGTGAGGATCGCCACCCACCGGTACAGCGTGCCCTGCTGGCTGTCCGGTACCAGGAGCTTGATCGAGCTCTTGGCACTCATTTTGTTGAGATCCTTGGCGATACCAGACAACGCCTGGGCTCCCATCACCCAGGGCACGGTGAGCCAGGCGGCCGGTACGGTGAGCATCAGCAACGCGACGACCTGCATCCCGAGACCGATGTTCATGGTGTGGTTCAGCCCCAGGCGCGCACCGAGGTAGCCGCCCACCAGGTTGGTGATGACGCCAAAGATCTCGTAAAAGAGGAACAGCGCGGCGATCTGCAGCGGCGTGTAGCCCAGCGTATGGAAGTGCAGCACCACCAACATGCGCAGCGCGCCGTCAGTGAGGGTGAAGGCCCAGTAGTTGCCCGTGACCAGCAGGTACTGGCGCACTTCCGTGGGCAGGGCTGACAACGCCTGCATGATCTCTGATTACTCCGCCGCGCCGACCAGACGGGCTAGCTCCGCCGCACGATTGGCATAGCCCCACTCGTTGTCGTACCAGGCATAGAGCTTCACCTGGGTGCCATTGACCACCATGGTGGACAGCGCGTCGATGATCGACGAGCGCGGGTCGGTGCGGTAGTCGATGGACACCAGCGGTCGCTCTTCATAGCCGAGGATGTCCTTCAACGGACCATCGGCGGCCGCCTTGAGCAGTGCATTGACCTCTTCCACCGTCGTGGCGCGCTCCACCTCGAACACGCAGTCGGTCAGCGAGGCATTGGCCAGCGGTACGCGCACCGCGTGGCCATTCAGCTTGCCGCGCAGCTCGGGGAATATCTCGGCAATGGCGGTGGCCGAACCTGTGGTGGTGGGAATCAGGCTCATCCCCGAGGCGCGGGCGCGACGCAGGTCTTTATGGGGTGTATCGAGGATGCTCTGCGTGTTGGTCAGGTCGTGGATGGTGGTGATCGAGCCGTGGCGAATGCCCAGATTCTCGTGAATCACCTTGACCACCGGGGCGAGGCAGTTGGTTGTGCAGGAGGCCGCGGTGACAATGCGGTGCTGCGCCGGATCGAACAGGTGCTGGTTGACGCCCATGACGACGTTCAGCGCCCCCTTTTCCTTGACCGGCGCGCAGACGACCACGCGCTTTACGCCCTGATCCAGATAAGCCTGGAGCACGGCGACCGTCTTCATCTTGCCGCTGGCCTCGATCACCAGGTCGCAGCCACTCCAATCGGTATCGGCGATGGCCTTGTTGGCGGTGACCTGGATGCGCTTGCCGCCGATCACCACGCAGTCGCCCTCGGCGCTGGCCTCATGCTGCCAGCGCCCGTGCACCGAATCGAAGTTCAGCAGGTGGGCGTGGGTGGCGGCATCACCCGCCGGGTCGTTGATGTGGACGAACTCCAGCTCAGGCCAGTCCCAGGCAGCGCGCAGCGCCAGGCGACCGATACGACCGAAACCGTTGATACCGACTTTGATGCTCATGCTGGTGTTCTCTGGAGAGTCTGAAATCAGAGGCTTGCGTCGAACTGGCTGATCCAGTTGACGTGGGCCGGATGCTGGATGGCCTTGGGACGCAGGGCCTGTACCTGGGCAATGGCATCCGTGCGAGGCACCCCAGCCTCGATCAGGATGCGCGCGGCGATCAGCCCGGTGCGGCCCGAGCCGCCCTTGCAGTGGATGGCGAGGTGCTTGCCACCACCCAGCAGGCTGAGAATCTGCTGCTTCGACTGGCCCCAGGCCTGGTCGAAGTCATCGAGCGGCACCTGTTCATCCGCCACCGGCAGCTGAAACCAATCCAGGCCCAACCGCTGGCACTGCTGGGCGATGGCCTCAGCGCCGTTGGCGGCGAGTTCGCTCGACGGCATCAGGGTGATAACCGCCGAAGCCCCAGCCTGCTGGAGGGTAACCAGTGCCTCATCGAGGGTGGTGTCCTTGGTGCCCGGACAAGGGGTAAAGATCAGCTTGCCCTGGCGACCAGGAATGCTCAGTACATCGTAGGGATGAGACATGTCAGGTGAATCCTGTGATCAGATGGAACGTTGATTGACGCGTTTGGAGAGTTCTTCCGCCGATTCCTTGCGTTCGGAGTAGCGGTCGACCAGGTAGTCCGAACGCTCGCGCAGCAGCAGGGTGAATTTCACCAACTCCTCCATGACATCCACCACACGGTCGTAGAAGGAGGACGGTTTCATGCGCCCGGCTTCATCGAACTCCAGGTAGGCCTTGGGTACCGAGGACTGGTTGGGGATGGTGAACATGCGCATCCAGCGACCCAGCACGCGCAACTGATTGACCACGTTGAACGATTGGGAGCCACCGCAGACCTGCATCACTGCCAGGGTCTTGCCCTGGGTCGGACGCACCGCGCCCATGGCCAGTGGAATCCAGTCTATCTGCGCCTTGAATACCCCGGTCATGGCGCCGTGGCGCTCGGGCGAGCACCAGACCTGGCCTTCTGACCAGAGCACCAGTTCGCGCAGCTCCTGCACCTTCGGGTGGCTGTCGGGAACGTCGTCCGGCAGCGGCAGCCCGGAGGGATCGAAGATCCGCGTTTCCGCGCCGAAATGCTCCAGCAGGCGGGCGGCTTCATGGGTCAGCAGGCGGCTGAACGAACGCTCGCGGGTCGATCCGTAGAGCAGCAGAATGCGTGGCTTGTGAGTGGCCGACAGCGGACTGCCTAACTTGTCCAGGGTGGGCAAGTCGACCAGGTCGGCATCGAGGTTGGGAATGTGGTCGTCGGTCATGGTTCTACTCCTCAGCAAGCGCGCCCTTCGGCTGATCGAACCAGCGGCGCTTCAGCCACCAGGCCACGCCCACCAGCGAAATCAGTACGGGTACTTCCACCAGCGGCCCGATCACGGTGGCGAAGGCCACCGGGGACGCCAGGCCGAAGGTCGCGATGGCCACCGCAATGGCCAGTTCGAAATTGTTGCTGGCAGCGGTAAAGGCCAGCGCAGTGGTGCGTGGGTAGTCGGCCTCCAGCAGCTTGCCCATCCAGAAGCTGAGGAAGAACATCACCACGAAGTAGATGGTCAGCGGGATGGCGATGCGCAGGACATCCAGCGGCAGTTGCAGCACCATGTCGCCTTTCAGGCTGAACATCGCAACGATGGTCAGCAGCAGCGCCACCAACGTCAGCGGGCTGATCCGGGGGATGAAGCGCTCGCGGTACCAGGTCTCGCCTTTCCGATTGATCAACAGCTTGCGGGTCAGGAAGCCGGCCAGGAACGGGATGCCCAGGTAGATCAGCACCGACTCGGCGATGTCGAGGAAGCTGGTCTGGATGACGCTGCTCTCCAGACCGAACAGCGGCGGCAGCAGGCCCAGGAAAATCCAGGCATACACGCTGAAGAACAGGATCTGGAAGATGCTGTTGAAGGCCACCAGCCCAGCGACGTACTGGTTGTTGCCCCCGGCGATCTGGTTCCACACCAGCACCATGGCGATGCAACGGGCCAGGCCGATCAGGATCAGGCCGGTCATGTATTCGGGCTTATCCGCTAGGAACACCACCGCCAGCACGAACATCAGCACCGGCCCGATGACCCAGTTCTGCACCAGGGACAGGGCAAGGATGCGTTTGTCCTTGAACACCTGCGGCAGTTCCTCGTAACGCACCTTGGCCAGCGGCGGGTACATCATCACGATCAGGCCGATGGCGATGGGGATATTGGTCGAGCCCACGGACAGGCTGTTCAGCCAGGCCGGCAGCCCGTCGAACAGGCTGCCAAGTCCTACGCCTATAGCCATGGCGAGAAAGATCCAGACCGTCAGGTAACGATCCAGGAAGGCGAGACGGCTTTTGCGCATGGTCATGTCTCCGCTGTCAGAAGGTGCCGATCAAGGCCAGCTCCGCCTTGAGCTGCTCGCTGCTCATCTGCTTCAACGGCAGCGCCAGGAAGGCCTGGACACGGGTCTTGATCCGCTCCAGCGTGGCGTCGAAGGCCGCTTCGATCTCGTCGGGGCTGCCGGTGTATTCGGAGGGGTCAGCCAGCCCCCAGTGCGCCTTCATGGCCGGGCCGAAGAACACCGGACAGGCCTCGCCAGCGGCTTTGTCGCACACGGTGATGACGAAATCCGGGGCGAGATACTGGTGGGCATCGCTCGACTTGCTGCTCAGCCCGTCCGTCGTGATGCCGGCCTTCTCCAAGGTCGAGATGCTCATGGGGTGCACCATCCCTTTCGGTTGGCTGCCGGCGCTATAGCCCTGCATGCCAGCCGGTGCCAGATGGTTGAACACAGCTTCGGAAAGAATGCTGCGGCAGCTATTGGCGGTGCAGAGAAACAGGACTTTCATCGGGCTATCCATATCGGCCAATCGGGGGACTCGGGCTTGCGCTCAGCAGCAGGCGGCGGCGCGTTCGGGACGGTCGCCCATGCCATCGAGCCGCTTCGAATCGGGACTCAGCCAATGCTTGTTGGCCTCCAACACCGTCGTCAGCACGCTGTGTACCCAATCAGGCAGGTTGGGATGCAGGCGGTAGTACACCCATTGCCCCTGCCGGCGATCCGCCAGCAAGCCACAGGTGCGCAACTGCGCCAGGTGGCGGGAAATCTTCGGCTGGCTCTCATCCAGGGCGCAGGTGAGTTCGCAGACGCACAGCTCCTCCTCGCGGGTGATGAGCAGCATCAGGCGAACGCGGGTCTCGTCCGCCAGGCATTTGAAAACGGTGGTCGGGGTCAGATGGTCGGTCATAGCGCTCTCAACGTTTGGTTTTCACCAGAACGAACATCTTGATGCGTTCGGCAATTTCCTGGGCGGCGTGCCTAAAGGCATCTGGCTTGGTGCTGACAACCGGGTCTTCGAAGTGCCAGGCCAGCACCTCGCCGGCACCGGGCAATGCGTGGCATTCCAGCGCCGCCTTGTCGCAGAGGGTGATTACAAAGTCGAAGCGCTCACCGGCAAACTCGTCGACGGACTTGCTGTGTAGGCCCTCGGTACTGATACCCAGGTGCTGTAGCTCGGCCAGGGTGCGTGGGTCGATCCCCCCTGGGGCGGTGCCCGCGCTGAAAGCTTCGAAGTGCTCGGAATCGATGTGCCGAAGCAGAGCTTCAGCGAACTGGGATCGGGCGGCGTTGGCGGTGCAAACGAACAGCACGCGGGTCTTGGAGGTCATGGCCATGCTCTTGGATAGATATGGTTTTTCGAATATATGATTTTTCGTATATCAGGTAAAGCCGACTGGACGAAGCGCAAGGGAAATCAGCTTGTGATAGGTGGCAGTAATGTCTGCGAGCCTCAAGCTAGGCACGCTCCATCGTCAATGCCGACCAGAAACATCCGGTTACGCGCATATTCGAATATCGTCATGAACCTGTCATGACAGTCGCCTTGGTTTCAGTCGCACCTCAACCCACACAGGAGCTGTACGATGAAAAAACTGACCTTGGGTGCACTGGTGCTGACCAGCCTGTTTGCCGCCACCGCCTTCGCCAGCCAGTTCGACAAGCCTGGTTTCGTCACCGAAGTGGAAGATGGTCGCCTCTGGGTGTTTCGCGAAGGCTCCCCGGAACTGAAGGCCTTCAAAGAAAACGGTGAGCCGGCCAAGCAGTTCACCGATGTGGGCACCGGCCCGGAGGGCATGACGGTGAAGGCTGCCGACGAGAAAACCCTGAAGGACTACCTCCAGGCGATCAAGCAGTAAGCTTGGTACATAGCTTCCCGCCGAGTAAATTCAGCGGGCAGCGAAAGTGCGAATGCTGCTTCGAACCCCGGGCGCGACATCCCTTGCGGCTCATCACGCCCGCGGTTTAGCTGGTCTACTGTGGCCTTGAAGCCCATGGTCATTCCGAGCTGAAAACTATCGGCACAAATGCAATACGGCGCAGCCCGTCAGGCCACGCACTCCGCCTGGTTGGCGGGGCCGTGTGTCAGCTCCGAGCTTGTCTCCTTGAGTTCGGCGATCATGAAACTCAGCCGGACACTGGTACCTTCCTTCTCCCGGCTGGTCAGACTCACCTTCCCGCCAAATCGCTCCATGATCTGCTTGACCATAATCAGACCGATGCCCAGGCCACCCTGCTTGGTGGTGTAGAAGGATTTGAAGGCCATCAATTCCTGCTGCCGGGACATGCCTTTCCCCGAATCACTGATCATCAAGTCCATCCACTGGCCGCTCGCGTCTGGAAACGCCTGAATTGAGAGTTGGCCGCCTCCGGGCATGGCCTCAATGGCGTTGGCGATGACGCTGTTGAGAACCTGCGAAAGTAGCAGCTTGTGGCTCGTAACCAGCGGGGCAGGCTTGTCGACCAACGAGACGTGAATCTTGGCCTTGGTGAGCTGCTGATCGAAGTTGTGCAAGGTTTCCTTCACCACTTCAATGGGCTCGACTTGCTCCGACTCTCCATGGAGAGGCCGCAGGCAGAGCAGCAGATCGCGCACCCAGTTCGACATGCGGTCAACCTGGCTGATGATGTCGGCAATGCATTTCTGTATCTGTGGGCCTTCCATTTCCTGTGCCAGTTCAGCGCTGGAGCGTATGGAAGCCAGCGGGTTGCGCAGGCTGTGAGCCACTGCGCTGGACATCTCGCCCAAGCCCACATAGGTCCTGTTGGCCACCAGTTGGTTCTGCTGCGAGGCCAACAGGTTGGAGGCTCGCTTCACAATCCAGAAGAGGCCCAGATAGATCAGCAGCCCGCCCAGCACGGTCGCGGTCCAGATCAAACGGTTGCCGCGCTTGACGCGTTCGAGGAGATCCACTGGTTCCTTGTAGAGTTCAACGATGGCCAGGACCTTGCCATCGTCATCAATCAGCGGGATGTAGTTCTCGATGAAGAACATGTTGGGCGCACGGAGAAACTTCTGCTCGACGCGGCCTTCATCCACTTCGTTGTACCTGGCGGACACCTGACCGCCGGATTCGTAGGCGGCTTCCAGGGCGTCATCTGCGGCCATCTGCAGGCCGATCAACGCCGGATTGGTCGACCAGACCACCGTCCGATCTGGCCCGTAGATGGTCGCCAACAGTGAATCCGGCAAGTGAGAAAGGTGATCAAGGAATTCCGAGCGAGCGCGCTCTCGGTTTTGGCGCGCCTCGTGAGTGAATATCCAGTACTGGTCAGGTAGCAGAATATCCCCCATCTGCATGCCTCGCAGGCCGTGGTGGCGAGTCTCGCCCTTCGCCAAAGTCTGGATGAACTGGGCGGAGAGCATGGCATCCCGCTCCAGACTCTCGCTGACAAGGAAATGCGTTGAGATGGTGCCGATGGCAAAGGCCACCGTCGCGATGATGACCAGGCTGATAGCCGAGAACCAGCGCAGCAGGTTGAATGGCTGCGTGGGTGCAATTTCGCGTTCTTCTTTCGTGTCCCCAAAGGCTTCCCATATGGCCGCGTTCATGTGAATCCTCCCCTGACCCTTCGCGCGTTATAGCAGTGCTGGTCGGTGACCGATGGGCGTACCAGCCTATCGGTCTAAAACGAGGACTCGTTGGACACCGGTTCCGTCAGGGCAAGCACTGGTCGGCAAGTCCACGCGAAGTTTCCTTACCCTTATAACCACCTGCGCACACGCGCCCGGTAGGACGAGAACTGCTCTCCGAATAAGGCCTGGAGTGCTCGTTCCTCGGGGATGATCTGGAAACGGTTCATGTAGAGCACGAAACCGACCACGCCCAGTAACGTAAATGGAGAATCCAAATAGAGTGCCCAGGCCACCAGGATCATGGCGAAACCCAAGTACATGGGATTTCGCGTATGACGGTAGATGCCTGAATCGACCAGAGCGGTCGCCGTTTCCGGCCTCAACGGGTTAACGGTGGTCCTGGCAAGACGGAACGACAGCACGCCGGCAAGACATACCGCTACGCCCAACAACAGCACGGCAACCGAACCCCACACATGCCATCCCGCGGTCGCCACAAGGCCTGGAGCTAGGGGTGCAAGCAACCACATCAGACCCCCGAAAAAGGTTGCGACCAGCGGCGGCGGTACTCGATGCTCCAGCCAGTTCACACCTAATTCCCAGCTCGCTTGATTTCGGACAGCACGAGATTGCGCAGCGGCTCCGGACCGAGTTCCACCAGGGGCTGAGCGTTGACGTAGAAGGTCGGCGTGCCACGAATACCAATCTTCTTGGCATCGTCCATATCACGCTTGAGAACGGCATTGATGTTGGGGGAGTTCATCTCGGCACGCGCCTTTTCCACATCCAGTCCGGCGCTTGCGGCGGCGTCCCAGGCCTTCAGCACCTGCGGATCGTCATGCCATTCCGGCTGTGCAGCCAGCACCGCTTCCAGTACCTGTGGGAACAGATTCTGCTTGCGCGAGGTTTCGAGAAGGCGGGCGACTTCTTCTGAGCCCTTGTGGAACAGCACGTAGCGCATTACCAGGCGGACGTCATTGGGATTCTCTTCGAGTATTTTCTTAACGAAGGGATACATGGCCCGGCAGGATTCGCAGGAGGGGTCGAAGAATTCGACTATGGTCACGGATGCGTTGGATGGACCGAAGGTCGGCGAATGGAAGCGCACGAGTGTGGCAGGGTCTTCAGTGGCGGACGCTGTGGACACAGTGGAAACAGTAGAAGCCTCTTCTTCTGAAACCTGGCGGTCGAAGTAGAGCACCGCCGCAGCAATTGCGATTAAGGCGACAAACACGATTTCGAGTACGACGAAACGTCGGCTCATAGGGTGGATCTCCAGGGAATGGCTAGGGGGTTGAGTGAATACTTTGGCTCGGTTTCATTGCGTGGTCGGCGACACTGCCGTGAAGGTAACCGGCAAGCTCTGGCCATCTGCGAATTGCAAGGTGACTTCCACCTGATCGCCGAGCGCCACCGGTTGCTGGCGTTGCATCAGCATCAAGTGATAGCCGCCTGATGCGAAGTTCACTGTGGCACCTGGCGCCACTTCCACCTGCTCGACGTGCTGCATGCTCGCGGTACCGTTCTCCACGGCACTGCGATGCATCATCACCTCGGCGTAAGCCGGGCTCTGTGCGCCGATTAGCACAATGGGCTGGCTACCTGTGTTGGTGAGGCTGAAGTAACCGGCAGCCGGCAGGTTGCCGGGCAGCAGGCGTAGCCGGGCATCTTTGGCCTCCAGGTCAGCCAGCGCGCCAGTCGAGACGGCCAGCAACAGCGCCAGGCTGAGGTATCGGAATCGCAGCATCGATTTTCTCCTTGGGTGCTTGAAGTGCTCAGTGCCTTTCTTTCGGGCCGCAGCAGCCCTTCCCAGGGGCGGACTTGGACGGGGAGCACCCTGGCTCAGCAATAATCGCCGTGGCCGTGGGGGTGCAACCGGAATCCTGCTGGGCCACCGGGTTGCTGCCGCAGCAACTGATAGTCGTGGTGTCCATCGGTAGGGAAGGTGGGGCAGCGGGAGCGCTTCGCCATTCGGCCCAGGCTTCGCCGATAACCTGCCAGGCCGAGTGCAGGAACAAAATGGCAATCGCCAGTCCAACCACAACGTCCGGCCAGAGACTGCTGGTGAGCGCAACCAGGCCCGCTGCGACAATGACACTGCTGTTAGCCAGCAGGTCATTACGTGAGCAGAGCCAGGTGGAGCGCATGTTCAAGTCATCGCTGCGATGCGCATAGAGCAAGGCGAAACACACCCCATTGGCCAGCAAGGCGATCACGCCCACGACGCCCATCCAGTCGGCGGCAGGAACCTCGTTCAGCAATATCTTGTGTGCGGCGTCGGCGATCACCACCAGGCCGAACAGGAGCATGAAACCGCCCTTGACCAGTGCGGCACCTGCCCGCGCGCGGGCGCTGCGATGCAGCACGAACAGGGTCAGCGCATAAACCGAGGCGTCGCCGAACATGTCCAGCGAGTCGCCCAGCAAGGCCGTCGAGCCGGCAATCCAGCCCGCACTGAACTCCAGGAGGAACATCAGGGCATTGATGGCCAGGACGATATACAGCACGCGGCTTTGCCGGGCTCGCAGCTGAGCCAATTCTCCGGCCTTGTTTTCGCAGCAGCTGTCCACGATCCGAAACCTCATTCAAGTGCAATGTTCGTAGAATGAGGGTTATAGCAACTATAAGGTCAAGCCCATGATCGAGCCGAAACTCACGGTAGGACAACTGGCCACGGCCACCGATACCAAGGCGGTCACCATCCGCTATTACGAGAGCCTGGGACTGCTGCCGGCCGCCCAGCGCAATTCGTCAGGCTATCGTCTGTATTCGGCGCAAGACCGGGATCGCCTGGTCTTCATCCGGCGCAGCCGTGCCCTGGGCTTCAGCCTTGACGACATTCGGGAATTATTGAGCTTTTCTGACCACCGGCAGGCATCCTGCGCGGCGGTGGACGCAAAGATTGCGGAACAACTGGTCCAGGTCAGGTTGCGGATACGCGACCTCCAGGGATTGGAGCAGGAGCTGCAGCGTCTGATTGATTGCTGCCAGGGCGGCGTGATCGAGCAGTGCCGGATCATTGAGTCACTGACGGAACGCCATTGAGCGTCGCCCTAGACGAAGCACCAGTCACATGGTCCCGTCGTCCATTTCGGCGACCAGATGACGTCGCCGTGAAGTGAGTGTCGGCGATAAGATCCATCTGTTAAGGTCACTGATCGAGGAAACCCTTTGTGGAAGGCGCATTCGTCAAGGTAAGTCTGATAGCGGCGCTTAGCGAGTTTCCCAGCGAGGCTTCCGTGCTGCTGGTTTTGACCCTCATCGCCCTGTGGGCCCTTCGCAAGCTCTTCTTGTCACGAGGCTAATTGCAGCGCCCACGCTGCTGCTGGACTGCCGGGCATTTCACCGATCCGAACGAGCAGAACACGCAGCAGTCACCCGCCATTGGACGCAACAGCGCCTTGCAGTTGGTGCACTCGTAGTAGTACTGGCAGGATTCCGTGGGCATGGTTTCCTGCTTTGCGAAGCCGCAGTGCGGGCAAGTCAGCACCGACTCAAGAACGACAGCATTCATCGAAGCCTCACTTCCGCCAAGTGGATGGATCGGGGAAAAAGCTGATGCTTGACCTTGCCCCAATGGCAAGGTCCATCCTCAGAGAAGAGAGATATGGTCAGCAGTGAGTCGTAACCAAGGTGCTGTCGCCGTTACCTCTCCCTCAGAACTGGGTGTAGCAAACGGGAGTGTGACTGTGCGATCGGGTCGCGAAACCTGTCGACCCTCCCAATGACCAATCAACGGTCGTTTGCCCGCAGCCCGCCAGAAAGCAAGGTATAGGAACAGGAGTGCCGCCATGCGTAACGCCATTACCTACACTGCCCTTGCTGCCTTCATAGCCTTGGCAACCACTTCTGTGGGATACGCCGACCAGGCCAAGACTCCCGCCGAGAGCGGCTCCGCCACCACCAAGGGTGAAGGCACGCACATGATGGACGGCAAGCAGATGCCGATGATGGACATGATGCAGGAGATGTCCACCATGATGAAAAACTGCAACGCCATGATGGAGCAGATGAACAAGCAGATGGGCCAGGAGGCTCCCAAGGACGGCAGCAAGGTGCAATAGCGGCCTGAGCCTGCCGTCTCGGCAGCGCGCGGGTACCGCGCGGGACAATTGCGGCGTCATTCCAGCGTCTGGCCGGCCTTGGCAATTGCGCTCCAAGACTTGCCGCCATCCTGCGACAGGTAGACGTCGCGCTTGAAGGTAGCGATCGCCCACTCCTGCAGTTGAGTCGGGTTCTGCGCCAGGTAGGCGATGCCATCCTCTTGCAGCTCGGGCATGCCCAGTGAGGTGACCTTGCCAGTCGCCAACTCCACTTTCGACAACTTCGCCGCGTTGCCGTAGCTGCCGAACCACAAGCTATTGCCGTCCATGCTGAAGGCGAGCCCCAAGGCTTCTTCGCTCCGGCTGAGGGCCCGGAAATGCTCGCCAGCATCCCGCGACAGGTATAGACCGGCGTTGGTCGTCAATGCGACCGTCTTGCTGTCGGTCGGATGCACGGCCAGCGCGACGGGCTCCTCCGTGATCCCCTGCGCGCTTGCGCGTTGCCAGTCGACGCCCTCGTTCAGGCTGAAGTACAAGCCGGGGGCGTTCATGCGCGAGTTCGGGTGGCTGTTGAAGACATAGATGGCGCCGTTCTCGAATCCACTGGCCAGCAGGTGAAAGTCCGACTCGCCCTGCAGGCCCAGTTGCTGCCAGGTATGTCCGTCATCGCTGCTCTTGATCAGGCCGAAGGGGTTGGTCAGGCCGGTGCCCTCGGCCGGATGGCCACTGCTGTAGATTGCCCGGCGGGTCACGGCATAGCCCATGTAGTCGTGTTCCGGTCCGGTGGCCTTGCTCCAGTGTCCGGCACTGTAGATGGCCAGCCCATGGTGGCTGGGAATGGACAGCCGCTGACCGTCCGGACTGAAGGCCAGCCCGTGCACATGCATCAGGGTGATTGCCGCGTCACCGCAGGCGGCGAGTAGCGTGAAAGCGGCCAGAAGGCCGAGCGGAAGCGCTCGGCGGAGCGTCTGATTCAGTGGCATCGTCAGTCCTCCTTTTTCGTCAGCTAGCCGAGTCAAAAGAGGCGCCTGTTTCAGGCGCCGAGGGAGTCAACCTCCAGACCAAAGGAAAAGCGCAGGAGGCGGGCGTGCACATCACCTGCTCAAAGACCTGACGGACGCACGTCCGCAACGTGCATCCATCAGTTGAAGGGCCGGCGCTATATCCCCTGCGGCATATCGCGCCCCCTTCCTGCCGCTATTGCTGCATCGGCGCGATCGACACAATGGTCGCGTCCATGCCATCGGCGCGGAACTCGAACGCCACGTGGTCGCCGACCTTCACTCCCTTGAGTTGTTCAGCAGTGGCCTTGAAGCCCATGGTCATCGGCGGCCACTGCAGGGCCGGTACAGCACCGTGTGCGAGGGTCACCACCTGTTTCTGGCTGTCGATGGCTTTGACCGTACCGGTGGCCTGGGCAGTGGGCGCCTGCTCCGCCGCCTGTTTCATTGGCATGCCCGCCATGGTCTTGGCCTCCATCTTCATGGCCGGCATGTCTTCGGCGAACGCCGGAACGGACAGCACAGCCACAACACCGGTGATGGCGATCAGGGAATTCTTCATACAGTTTTTCCTTGCTGGATGGGGGTTACGGAACGGAGGTGCCGGCGGCGCATCAGACGGTAGGCCGCCGGCAGGACGAACAGGGACAGCAGGGGCGCGGTGACCATGCCACCGACCATGGGCGCGGCGATACGGCTCATGATTTCGCTGCCGGTACCGCTGCCCCAGAGGATTGGCAGCAGGCCGGCGATGATCACCGCCACCGTCATCGCCTTGGGTCGCACGCGCTGCACAGCGCCTTCGCGTATCGCGGCCACCAGACCGCGCTCGGTGGCGTCGCCGTTGTCTTCGCGTTCGGCCCAGGCATTCTTCAGGTAGAGCAGCATGATTACGCCGAACTCGGCGGCCACCCCGGCGAGCGCGATGAAGCCGACGCCGGTGGCTACCGACAGGTTGTAGCCGAGCAGGTAGAGGAACCACACTCCGCCGGTGAGGGCAAAGGGCAGCGTGGCCATGATCAGGAAGGCCTCGTCGAAACGGGCGAAGGTCAGGTAGAGCAGCACGAAGATGATCAGCAGCGTGGCCGGCACCACCAACTTAAGCCGCGCGTTGGCCCGTTCAAGGAATTCGAACTGCCCCGAGTAGGCGAGGCTCATTCCCGGCTGTAGCTTGACCTGCTCGCTGACGACCTGGCGCAGGTCGGCCACCACCGAGGCGATATCCCGGCCACGCACGTCGATGTAGACCCAGCCGGACGGCCGCGCGTTCTCGCTTTTCAGCATGGGGGGGCCTTCACTGACCCGAATGCGCGCTACGGTGCCCAGGGTGATCTGGCTGCCCTGCGGTGTGTAGATCGGCAATTGCTCCAGGGCGCCGGGCGAATCGCGCCATTCCCGGGGGTAGCGCACGCTGATCGGGAAGCGCGCCAGGCCCTCGACGGTTTCGCCAATGGTCTCGCCGCCAATGGCGCTGGCCACGATGGACTGCACATCGGCGATGTTCAATCCGTAGCGCGCGGCATCCTGACGGTCGATGTCGACGTCAATGTAGCGCCCGCCGGTCAGGCGTTCGGCCAACGCAGAACTCACGCCCGGGACGGTTTTGGCGACACGCTCGACCGCCTGGGTGGCGGCATCGATGTCGGCGAGATTGGCGCCGGCGACCTTGACCCCAATCGGGCTCTTGATGCCAGTGGCGAGCATGTCGATGCGGTTGCGGATAGGCGGAATCCAGATATTGGTCAGCCCCGGCACCTTCACTACCCGGTCCAGTTCCTCCACCAGCTTTTCCGGGGTCATGCCGGGCCGCCACTGCTCGCGCGACTTGAACTGGATGGTGGTCTCGAACATCTCCAGCGGTGCCGGGTCGGTGGCAGTTTCGGCGCGCCCGGCCTTGCCGAAGACGTGCTCGACTTCCGGTACCGTCTTGATCAGCCGATCGGTGATTTGCAGCAGCTGGCTGGCCTTTTGTGCCGACAGACCCGGCAGCGCCGAAGGCATGTAGAGCAGGTCGCCTTCGTCTAGCGGCGGGAGGAACTCGCCGCCCAGCCGCGAGATCGGCCACAGGACGCTCAGGAAGATCAGGGTCGCGGCCGCCAGGGTGAGCTTGGGATGGCGCAGCACCCCATCGAGGGCGGGCTGGTAGAGCCGGATCAGCCAACGGTTCAGCGGGTTCTGCTCCTCCTTGGGGATATGCCCGCGAATCCAGTAGCCCATCAGCACCGGCACGAGGGTCACCGACAGCCCGGCGGCTGCCGCCATGGCATAGGTCTTGGTGAAGGCCAGCGGGCCGAACAGCCGGCCCTCCTGGGCCTCCAAGGTGAAGACGGGGATGAACGACAGGGTGATGATCAGCAGGCAGAAAAACAGCGCTGGCCCGACTTCGGCAGCAGCCTCGGTCATCACGTGCCAGTGGTGCTCACCCTTCAGCGGCTCGCCGGGGTGGGTCCGATGCCATGCCTCGATCTTCTTGTGGGCGTTCTCGATCATCACCACGGCGGCGTCCACCATGGCGCCGATGGCGATGGCGATCCCGCCCAGGGACATGATGTTGGCGTTGATCCCCTGGTAGCGCATGACAATGAAGGCGATCAGCACACCGATCGGCAGGGAGATGATTGCCACCAGCGAGGAGCGCAGGTGCCAAAGGAACACCGCGCAGACCAGGGCGACCACGATGAACTCCTCCAACAGCTTGTGGCTGAGGTTTTCCACGGCGCGATCGATGAGCTGGCTGCGGTCGTAGGTGGTGACCAGCTCCACCCCGGTCGGCAGGCTTTTCTGCAGTTCGCCCAGCTTGGCCTTGACCGCGGCGATGGTTTCGCGGGCATTCTTGCCACTGCGTAGGATCACCACGCCGCCCACCGTCTCGCCATCCCCGTCCAGCTCGCTGATGCCGCGGCGCATCTCCGGCCCCTGTTGGATGGTGGCCACATCGCCGAGGGTGACCGGCACGCCGCCGACGCCGAGCTTGAGCGGCACGGAACGGAAGTCGTCCAGGGTCTTCAGATAACCCGAGGCGCGCACCATGAACTCGGCCTCGGCCAGGGTGATCACGGCGCCGCCGGTTTCCTGGTTGGCCTTGCCGATGGCCTCGATCACCGCGTCCTGAGTGATGCCTAGGCTGGCCAGCCGTACTGGATCGAGCTGCACCTGGTACTGCTTGACCATGCCCCCCACGGTCGCCACCTCGGCGACATTGGGGAGGGTCTTCAGCTCGAACTTGAGGAACCAGTCCTGCAGGGCACGCAGTTGCGCCAGGTCGTGCCCGCCACTGCGGTCCACCAGGGCGTACTGGAAGATCCAGCCGACCCCGGTGGCATCCGGCCCAAGAGCCGGCTTAGCGGTGGCCGGCAGGCGCCCCTGGACTTGGCTGAGGTACTCCAGCACCCGCGAGCGGGCCCAGTAGAGGTCGGTGCCGTCCTCGAAGATCACGTAGACGAAGCTGTCACCGAAGAAGGAATAGCCTCGCACCGTCTTCGCTCCCGGGACCGAGAGCATGGTGGTAGCCAACGGATAGGTGACCTGATTCTCGACGATCTGCGGGGCTTGGCCCGGATAGGGCGTGCGAATAATCACCTGGACGTCGGAGAGGTCCGGCAACGCGTCGATTGGCGTGCTCTGCACGGACCAGACGCCCCAGGCAGTTGCGAACAGGGTGGCCAGTATGACCAAAAAACGGTTGGCCACCGACCAGCGTATCAATGCGGCGATCATGGCTGGCCTCCAAGCTTCTCCAGGCGCTCGACCAACAGGCCAGCATCGGTCTGGCGTACCCCCACGCGCACTTTGTCGCCGGCCTTGATGCCGACCATCAGGGCCGGGTCGGCCAGCGGGAAGGTCATGGTCATACCCGGCATACCCAGCGTCTTGAAGGGTCCGTGGGCCAGGGTTACCCCGGCGTTGTCGATGGACATGACCTGCCCTTCGGCTTCATGCAGACTGACTGGCGCCTCAGTCGTTGGCGTCTCGATCTCAGCAGCGGTCAGCCCTTTGAGGCTGGCTTCGGAATCCAGCAAGAACTGCCCGGAGGCGACCACCTGTTGGCCCTCTGTGAGCCCTTGGGTGACCACCGTCTTGCCGGCGCTTTCCGGCCCGAGTCGGACTTCCACCGGCCGGTAGCGCCCACCGTCTTCGGCGACCATCACCAAGGCACGCCGGCCGGTGCGAATGACGGCTTCGCTGGGCAGCCAAAGGACGCTCTGCGACGTCGACCGGTTCAGGCTGACCTGCGCCGTCATACCGGGCCGCAGGCGGCTGTCCGGATTGGGCAGTTCGACCCGCACCCGCAGCGTGCGGCTGTCCGGATTGGTTTCCGGCAGGATGGCGTCGACCGTTCCCGCAAGTACCTCCCCCGGGAATGCGGGCAACCGCGCCTCGACTGCCTGGCCTTGGGCAATGGCCCCGGCTTCGGCTTCCGGAACCGCCAGGCTGAGCCAGACGCTGCCCAGGCCATTGACCCGGGCCAGGGTGGCGCCTTCGGCCACCGTCATGCCAGTGCGCACGTCCAGTTCCTGCACCACACCACCGATGGGGCTGCCCAGGGTCAGGACCGCTTGCGCCTTGCCGCTGCGTTCCACCTGGTGGATCAGCGCCGCCGGCATACCGAGCAGACGCAGACGTTGGCGGGCCGCGGCCAGCAGCCCGGCATCACCGCTCTGCTTCAGGGCGAGGAACTCTTCCTGAGCAGCGGCCCAGTCCGGGATCAGCAAATCGACCAGAGGCGCCCCGGCCTGGAGCACATCGCCGGGAGCCCGAGCATAGACCCGCTCGACGAAGCCGGCGGCACGGGCCTGCACCACGGCGACCTCGCGTTCGTTGAAGGCCAGCACACCAACCACATCTAGGCTGTTTGCCAACGGTCCACGGCTGACGGAGGCCAGGCGCAGGCCGAGGTTCTGGGTCAGACTGGGGTCGATGCTGATAGTCGCGCTGTCCGCAGCGCCGCCGGCATACTGCGGCACCAACTCCATGTCCATGAAGGGTGACTTGCCCGGTTTGTCGAACTTCTGCTGCGGGTACATGGGGTCGTACCAGTACAGCACCTTGCGCTCGTCCTGCGGCGCGGATTCGGCTTCGGCGCTGGCGGCCGGCATCGCGGTCATGGGGCGTCGCGCGAACCAGTGACCACCGGCAGCCCCTATGGCCAGGGATAGACCTGCCACTGCCAATCCAGTCCAGATACGCGTGGTCATGGGTGAGTCTCCCCGTAAGTGAAGTGGAGCTTGGCGCTGGTCAGGGCACGCTGGCCTTCGAGGTCGATCTGCTTGAGGCGCGCCTCGATCTGTTCGCGGCGGGCGGCGATCACAGAGGCCAGCTCTCCGGTACCGGCGCGGTAACTGGCCGTGGTCAGGTCGACTTTTTCCTGGGCCAGGGGTAGCAGGCTGTCCTGGCTGCGACGGACGGCACGGTCCAGGCGCTGGTACTCGGCCAAGTCCGCTTCCAGTTGCTCGGCATGCTCACGGGTGAGCGCTTCACGCTCGGCTTCCACCTGGTTCAGCTCGGCATGGCGGGCGGCGATCTTGGGGTTCTGCCGGGAGCCGGGAAACAGCGGCAGGTCGAAGGTGAACTCCACGCTCACCATGTCGCCGAACTCGCGGCCACGGTGCTGGTAGTCGATTTCCCAACTCCAATCCGACTTCTTCTCCGCCTCGGCCTCGCGAACCTTGGCCTCCGCCTCGCGGGTGATGGGTGCGAAGGCCGTCAGTTCGGGATGCACTTGCAGCTTGTGGGCATAGCCTGCGGCGGCGATCGGCCAGCTTGGCAGGTCGCCGGCCAGCGGCTCGTCGGCGGCCGGGCCTATCCAGCGGCGCAGGGCGGCACGGGCTGTGGCTTGCTGACTGGCCAATTCATCTTGGCGCTCAGTCAGGTCGGCCGCCTCCTGCTTGGCGGTGACCGCATCTGCGGCCGGTGCCCGTCCTCCGGCGATCTGCGCCCGCACGCTGGCAGCCAGCAGTCGGTTCTCCCGGAAAAACGTCTCGAACAGCGACTGCTTGCGCTCCACGGTATGGCGGCTGATCCAGGCCAGCGCCGTGGCCTGGCGAACCTTCAGACGTACGACGCGGCGTTCGGCCTCGGCGCGCTCGACGGCGGCTTCGGCCACCTCTGTGCGGGCCCGGCGCTTGTCACGGTTGGGCACTTCCTGCATGACCCCGACCATCTGCATGGTCATGAAGTCCTGATCGATGGTCCAACGGTCGGGACCGCCCACGGGGTAGTTCTGCACGCCGAGCAGCAGCTTCGGATCGGGCAGCTCTCCGGCGGGAATGGCGGCGCTACTGGCAGCCTGCAATTTGGCCGTCTGGGCCGTCAGCGACGGGGCATTGTCCTCGGCCAAGCGCAGGGCTTCATCGAGGGTCAGGTCGGCGGCCAGGCTCGGCAAAGCCAGCACCGACGCCACCAGGGCGGCCACAATGGGCCCGCCGGTGAAATAGCGTGTGGGGTTCATCGTCACGAATCCTGTAGTTTTCCGCTGCGCCGCGCACAAGCGCGCACGCAGGTCGACCGCTCCGCACAAGCGGAACGGCAGTCAACGGGGAACAGGAATCAGGCGCAGGGGGGGCGCCAAACCGCCGAGGGGGTGGATTCAGGCAGGAAGTCGCTGGCGACAGTTGCCACGATGGGGGAAGCAAGATTGCTTGCAGGTTTCACGTACGTCACCTGCAGGACGCTGACGGATTTGCATTCCAGGCCCGATTTGCAGGGCTTGCCATGGTCGGACAGTGCGCCCATGTCGTCGCAGCAGTCCTGGTCCATGTCGACCATCTTCGCCATGCCTGCCGTCTTCATCGGGCAAGGCTCCGAAGGCGACTGCACCCCCGCCATCCCGCTAAGGGGAAGCGTGAAGCTGATCAGGAGGAGCAGACACAGCCGCAGGTAGCGTTTCATGCGAGGCAGTCTAGTCGCTGGCAACTGGCCGCACAATTACCGCTCTGTAAGGAGACGTACTGTTTGTACATGGATGTCATAACTGAACTGGCCTTTATAAACGGTCAATTTTGCACGAGCACAGAATCAGCTACCAAGGTGGACCTTGCCGCCGGGGCAAGGTCAAGTGCTTGCTGAGTTCAGTGATGAGGTTACGCAGACGATCTATAGAGCGGGGTACTGGAGAGTGATGGCCCCGGGTTCCAGCCATAAGCGTGGGGCGGACGCTGACCGTCGCCCCGGGATCAGCCAATTCCGCCGAGCGCCGGGAACAGCTCCAGCAGCCAGTAGGCGAAGGCTGTGAGCTGACCAGTGACCATCGCCAGGCCCATGAGGATCAATACAATTCCGGCGGCCAGATGAATGGTCCGGCTCCACTGCCGAAGTCGTTTCAGGTGGGCCAGGAAATGGTTGGTGAACAGCGCGGTCAGCAGGAACGGCAGGCCCAGGCCCAGCGAGTAGATGGACAGCAGGGTGATGCCGTTGGCACCGGTGGAGCCCCGGGAGGCGCTCAGGGTCAGGATGCTGCCCAGGATCGGGCCGATGCAGGGTGTCCAGCCGAAGGCAAAGGCGACGCCGAGCACATAGGCCGCCAGTGGCCCGCCAGTGGACTTCAGCTGATGGACGAAGCGCACATCCATCTGTAGCCAGCGCGGGTGAATCAGGCCGGTGATGAACAGTCCGAAGACGATCACGACCAGTCCGCCGACCAGGTTGGCTTCCTGCCGGTAAGCCAACAGCAACTGGCTGATGGCCGTGGCGCTGGCTCCCAGCGCGATGAAGACTGTGGCGAAGCCGAGGACGAAACTCAGGCTCATGCCCAGCACTGCCAGCCGCTCGCGCCGACCCTCCAGCTCCTGCAGCTCGTCGACTGAGCGACCGGCGACATAGGACAGGTAACCAGGTACCAGCGGCAGCACACAGGGAGACAGGAAGGAGATCATGCCCGCCGCGAACGCGCTGAGGATACCGATGCCACCCAGGCTCATGACCGCCTATTTCCTCCTGCTCGACGCAATCACTTCCCGCAGGTACGCGACGACCTCCGGGCTATCCCAGGTCGCCTCGCCGAGCTTGCGCCCCAATTCCCGGCCCTCGCGGTCCAGCAGCAGGGTGGCCGGCAGGCCAAACGCACCAAGTGCTGAAATCGCCGCTGCATTCTCATCGATATAGATGCCCAGGTGCCGGATGCCGACCTCGCGATAGAAGTCGCGTACGACCCGCACCCCGTCCAGGTCGATGGACAGCGCCAGGACCTGAAAATCGGGGCCGCCAAGCTGCCCCTGCAGGCGATCGAGGGTCGGCATTTCCTGACGGCAGGGGGCGCACCAGGTAGCCCAGAGGTTGAGCAGCACGATCTTGCCCTTGAAGTCGGCCAAGGTATGCGGTTTGCCTTCGCCATCGACGAACTGGACCTCTGCCACCGGCCTTGGCTCGGGCCAGATCGTCAAGCCGGCGCTGGTATCAGTCTCGGCGGCCTGGCTGATGGCCGGCAGCGCAAGGGTGAGAAGTCCCGCGAGCGCCAATCCCCAGGCCCAGAGCAAAGTGCCTTTCGCACCGCCAATGGGCGTTGTCCGCCGCGATGGGCTGACGCCATGTGGTTCCATGGAGGGCACCTCCGTCAACCCCAGCCTCCAAGCCAGGTGGGGCCTCTCGGGGCCTTGTAGTAATCGTAGTCCACAGCCTCCAAGGGCAACCGCTGTATCGGCCGACACCATTGAGCTCACAGTGTTGTCAGGATGCTGCCAACTAGCTACCCAACCAAGCCCTTCAAAAGCTGAGGGGGCGCACGTACGGCAACGTGAGCGGCCAATTGGAACGGTGCGATACTGAATGCATGGAGTTCAAGATGGTCTCCCAGCCAGTTCCAATGCTGAGCGGGGTGTTTATGAAGCGCATGGAGAAGAAATTCTGGCGAGTGGGTCCATGCCGGATAGACGGACTCCTCCTGCTTATCTTTTCTACTGCGGTTGGGGCAGCCGACCTTGAGGTGAAGGACGCGCGACTGCGGCTTCTGCCTGGCGACCTGCCGGCGGGGGGATACTTCAGTCTGAGTAATGCCAGCAAGCAGTCCGTCGTCTTGGTGGGTGCTGAGAGCGCAGCTTTCGAGCGCGTGATGATGCATCGGAGCACCGAGAAGGATGGCATGGCCGGCATGGAGCACGTGCTGCGGCTGGAGGTGGCGCCTGGCGAAACGCTCAACTTCGCGCCGGGCGGCTATCACCTTATGTTCATGAAGCACCTCGCTCCGCTCGCCATCGGCGAAAAGGTGAACGTAACCCTGCTCTTCGCGGATGGGGCGCATTTACCGGTGACATTCCTGGTGGTCTCACCGACGTCACAGTAGGAGGTGGAGTATGCGCCAGTGGCTTCTGCTTTTGCTGACTGCGCTATTACTCACCGGCTGTGGTGAACCGAGCTGGCATTCCAAGGACATCTCAGGCTCGATGCCCGCGCTTGAATTCAAGCTTACCGACGAGAACGGGCGCCAAGTGAGCGCCAAGGACTACCTTGGCAAGCCCACCCTGTTGTTCTTCGGGTTCACGCACTGCCCTGATGTTTGCCCATCGACACTTGCCTATCTCGCGGCGGTTTCCAAGCAGCTCGACGGTGAGGCCCGGGAGGACTTGCAGGTCTTGTTCGTGTCGGTCGATCCAGCGCGCGATGATCCGCAGGCGCTGCGCAGCTACACCGACGCTTTTGGGCCGCAGTTTATCGGGCTGACCGGGGATAAGGCCGCGCTCGATGCGCTGACTCGCCGCTACTACAGCCTCTACGAATACGGTGCCAAGGACGCAGCGGGCAATTATGACGTGATGCACTCCACGGCCGTGTTCGCCTTCAATCGCAAGGGCGAGGCACGCTTTCTATTTCGTGAAGGCGATCCGGTGGACGCGGTGACGGCGGATCTGCGCCACCTTTCGGCAGACCGCTAGGGGAGTATTGCCGATCACCGATAGGTCACTTTCGGTGGATTCCGCCGTGTGGATGCCGGGTCAGAACGCCGACTTTGAAGGTTGTGAGGCATGCAGCGCTGGAGTTTGAATCGCCCTACATTTCTCGTTTGACACGCAGGACGGTAGTTGTAGAGCAGTCGGCATGCCGCGCCGTAGATCTAATGCCTAGACCCGCCCTCAAAAGCTCAGCGACCCGCTTGTGCAGATCGGCGTCAACGGGGCGCCCCTTGTATTTTCCTTCATCCTTGGCCTTCTTAATGCCCTGCGCCTGGCGCTCGCGGCGCTGCTCGTAGTCCTTGCGGGCGATGGCGGCCATCATCTCCACCAGCATCGAATTGATGGCGTCGAGCATGCGCCTGGTGAACTCGTCACTCTTGGTGTTGGCGATACCCTGGTGGCTGGTAGGCAGATCGAGCGCGACAATGCGCAGACCCTTGGAGTCTATGGCAGCTTTCATCTTCTGCCAATCCTCGGCTGGCAGACGGGAGAGGCGGTCGATGGACTCCACCAGTAACACGTCACCCTTGCGCGCGTCCTTCAGCAATCGCAGCAGCTCGGGGCGGTCGGCCTTGGCGCCGCTGGCGTTTTCCATGTACTCGGATGCAATGACCTGACCATGGCTGGCGGCGAACTTCTCCAAGGATTCGCGGGCGCGGCTGGCATCCTGCTCGATAGTGGAGGCGCGAAGGTAGGCGCGAACGAACATGATTCCTTGCTCCCGTATCACTTGAGGTGCTTTTTAATTAATGTTGCACTTTGGGTGTTACTTTTCAACGAATCCGCGCAGAAAGGTTCCTTTCATCCTGTTTCTGTTTAGGTACGCCCGTACGCCGACGTATCAGTCACCATCTCCGTAACGGTGACTGATACGCGCCGCAGACTTACTTCAGCTCGATGGTGAGAGGTACCCGAATGTGCGAGCGAGAGCTGCTAGCTTTCCATCGTCACTTCTTGCGATAGGATTGTTGATGTTTGGGCCGACGATCGGAACATGTGAAAAGGGCGACCAATCCTCACGCGAGGATCCAGTCGCCCGTTATTCCAGATTGTGATTCTAGGATTAAGCTCGAGATTCAGGTCTTGGCTTGAATCTCAACGTCGAGACGCGGACGCATGGCAACTGCTGCCGCCATTCGATGTATGCGACTTTCTTCCAAACCTAGGTTCTTCGCCGTGAAGACAGTCGTCCATACTTTTCCATCAACTCCCCAAGTGCCGCTAGGGATGGTCTGAAATAGCCAAGTATTCCTGGCTGACTTCAGCGCCCGCCGATTTTTGAAAGCGGCCAATCGATCAAAACACTCAGATCATCAGCGCTTCCCTATCTTTTTCGCCGCCGCGGGCATCTCGCGACGGCCAGCTTCCGCATTACAGACGCACCTCGCTTGTGGTGGCCAGCACATGCCGGCGCGCCATCCACAGGTTCGACAGCGCGAACAGCGTCACCAGTTGTGCGGTGTTCTTCATCAGCCCACGGAAACGTACCTTGGTGTAGCCAAACTGCCGTTTGATCACGCGGAACGGGTGTTCGACCTTGGCGCGGATCTGGGCCTTGGCCTTCTCAATTTTGCAGATCGCTTTGTACAAGGCACTGCGCTTGCCATGTTTCTTGTAGGTGCTGCGCCGGGCCGCGATCTGCCAGATGACCTGGCGCCCAGCGTGCTCTTCACGCTTCTCGACCCCGGTATAGCCGGCATCAGCACAGACGGCGTTCTCCGCGCCGTGCAGCAGTTTGTCGACCTGGGTAACGTCTGCAACGTTGGCCGCCGTACCCACCACGCTGTGCACCAGACCAGACTCGTCATCCACTCCGATATGCGCCTTCATGCCGAAGTAGTACTGATTGCCTTTCTTGGTTTGGTGCATTTCCGGGTCACGCTTGCCGTCCTGGTTCTTGGTCGAGCTGGGCGCATGGATCAGCGTGGCGTCGACGATGGTGCCCTGACGCAGCGACAGCCCGCGATCCCCCAGGTAGCCATTGATCACGCCCAAGATGCCGGCTGCCAGTTCATGTTTTTCCAGCAGGCGACGGAAGTTGAGGATCGTGGTTTCGTCTGGAATACGCTCCAGGCTCAGCCCGGCAAACTGGCGCAGGATGGTAGTCTCGTAGAGCGTTTCCGCCATCGCCGGATCGCTGTAGCCGAACCAGTTCTGCATCAGATGCACGCGCAGCATGGCCATCAACGGGTAGGCCGGACGGCCCCCTTCGCCCTTCGGGTAGTGCGGTTCGATCAGGGCCACTAATCCCTTCCACGGCACCACCTGATCCATCTCGATCAGGAACAACTCCTTGCGGGTCTGCTTACGCTTGCCGGCGTACTCGGCGTCGGCGAAGGTCAACTGCTTCATCGAAAAACTCGGGCAACAGGATCGGCGTATTTCACCAGAAACGGGAAGTCTTCTTCAGCGTTTCCCTAGTCGTTTAACTTGTGGGCGATGCTTACTGTTCATGAACAATCGATACCTGATTACTAGTGGGTTTTCGGCGGGTGTAAGAAGTCACATGTACACAGATTTATGTTCATGAGGGGCCTCCAATCTGTCTGTAGAAGACTCCCTGGGATTGTCCTCCCAGTCGCCAGCGAACCATGCCTGCAGCACAAATTCCCCGCGACGGGAAAGCTGGAGCGCTGGCCGCTGCGGCTCGAGACCTCCGAGGCTGAGCTGGTGCTGCCCGACACGATGATATCGAACACGATCGAGCCTCTTGCCTATGCCGCAGTCCGGGGCAGGGGCATCGCCTTTCTACCAACCTTCCTGGTGCGCGAAGCGCTGGAAAGCGGCCAACTGGTCACAGTGCTGGACGATTACATTGACCGTCAGGTCGCCTTCTGGATGCTGTGGCCATCCAGCCGTTTTGCCTCGCCCAAGTTGCGCGTTTTCATTGACTACATGAGCGCGCACCTGCGCATCTGATCGCTTACGCCAGCAGGTTCAGTATCCCCCTTGACTGACCGGCATCAGGGCGAGCTCGCTCCCGCAGGGTGTGGGCTTAACCCAAGGCTGTGAAATCGCTGGCGTGCAGATCCTGGACGCCCACCAGTTGGATTTCGAACTCGGGGGTGGCGTCGGCGTTGACACTGCCCTGGAGAATGCCATTGGCAAAGCGCAGTTGACCGGTGGCGTTGGCAGGGTCGAAGGCGTTGCTGCCGATGAAGGTGAAGGCGTCGACAGTTGCGGTCAGCGGGTTGGCGTCCAGGCCGGTGAAATCCAGATGATCGCCCTCGGTGCTCTTGAAACCGTTGATCACATCGCGCAAAGCCCCGACGCCCATGTCCGACAGCGCACTGAACGCGAAGACATCCGTGCCAGTGCCACCGGAGAGGTTGTCGCTGCCGGCACCGCCGATCAGCCGGTCATTGCCCGAACCACCAACCAACGTATCGTTGCCTGCACCACCGTTCAGAACGTTTGCGGCGCTGTTGCCCGACAGACTGTCGGCGTAGGCGCTTCCCGTCAGGTTTTCGCAGAATTTCAAGGTGTCGAGCCCGGAACCCGTGGTGTTTTGTTGCGCTGACGTCGACAGGTTTACGGTAACGCCGGACAGGGCACGCTCGAAGGACACCGTGTCAATGCCATCGCGCCCGTCGAGCACGTTGTTGCCGGCTCCGGCGAACAGCGTGTTGCTCAGCGCGTTGCCCGTGCCATTGGCGGCGCCAGCGCTATCGATATACAGATGCTCGACGTTGTTGCCGAGGGTATAGGCCGCCAGGCTGCTGTGCACACTGTCGATTCCTCCAGGCGCCGCACTGCTGTTGGTCTCGATCACGGTGTCATCGGCGTTGTCGACATAGTAGGTGTCGTTGCCATCACCGCCGCTCATGCTGTCGGCCCCGGCGGCACCGTCGAGCAGGTTATTGGCGGCATTGCCGGTGATGAAGTTGTGCCGCTCATTGCCGGTGCCGTTGATGTCCGAGACGCCGGTGAGCACCAGGTTCTCGAGATTGGCGCCCAGTGTCCAGCTGACGGAGGCCTGCACCGTATCGATCTGCGAGGTCGATGTACTGGTTTCCACCACGCGGTCGAACGCGTTGTCGACCACATAGATGTCGTTGCCATTGCCACCGGTCATGGTGTCGGCGCCAAGGGATCCATCCAGTGTGTCGTTGCCCGAACTGCCCACCAGGGTATCGGCCTGGTGGGTGCCGGAAATCATGTTCCGGGCGTTGTCGAAAATGTCCTGCACGCTGTTGTTGTCGTTGGGGTTGCCCTGGAAGCCGAGGTCATCGGCAATGTAGTCGGCCAAACGCTGGCCGACGATCTCCGCTGATTCTTCGTGCAGATGCCAGACGTCGTCGGGATACGCCAGCGGATCGACATCGTGGCGCAAGGGGAGGTCGGTGTAATCCACCGCCAGCTTGACGTCGGCGCGCTCGGCGGCGATGGCTTCCTGGGCCGCGCGGACATAGCCAACCCCCTCGACGATGGAGGCAATCTTCTCTTGCGAATAACCACGGGCACGCGCCGCATCCTGATCGTAGTGACCGGTTTCCATCATGTACACGCTGAAGTTGCCGAACTGGGCATGCAGGTAATCAAACACCTTCAGGGTCGCGACCTTGTACGCCGCTGCTGCCGCTGCTTTGTCCGTGGCGCGGGCGATCTCCTGGGCGGCTTCCTCGCCCTGCCCCCAAATGATGCCCATGGTGACGTTATTGATCGATTGCAGTTCGCTGAGCTGGTCCCGCAGTAGCGTTACGGCGCGCAACAACGCGGCCCCGGGTTGGTTGGTGTCGGTCAGCCACCAGCACAACTCGAGTTCCCCGGCGCTGAGCGTCGACAGGCCGGTGACCGTGCTGCCGCCCACTGCAATGTCGATGCCGTTGCCATTGGCATCGGTGAACTGGCTGCGCACGTCATAGGGGGTGTAGCGGTCCAGGTCGTTGACCAGCATAGAGGTGCCGGACTGACCGTCGTCCTCGGTCATGCGCAGCAGGCGCGCATTGGATTGGCCGAGGGTGGGCAGGTAGAGGATGTCCTGCTGGACGCGCTCGCCGAACACAAAGTCGCTGGCGGTCAGAGTATTGAGGTAGTTGCCGTTGAGGGCGATTTCAAAACGATTGTCATCGGCATCCGCTTCGGCGGACTTGATGTAGGTCTTGTCGCGGGCCGCGTTGAGGGTGATGTACAACGTGCCATTGTGGCCATCGCCGAGGCCAAGAAAGCCCAGGCCCGAAACATCGATCTTGTCGACACCCACGGTGAAGTCATAAATCGTGTCGCTGGCCGTGATACCACCGGTGTCGTAGTCGCGGTAACTGTCGAGCAAGTTGCTGTAGCGGAAGGTGTCGGCACCGGCGCCGCCGTACAGCGAGTCGCGTCCGGCGCCGCCGTCGAGCTTGTCGTCGCCCGCGCCGCCACTGAGGCTGTCGTTACCCGCCAGGCCGAGCAGGGTGTCGACCGAATCGCTACCCAGCAGCGAGTCACTGGCGCTGGTGCCGGTGATCACACGATTGAAGATGAAGTGGCTGGCGGTCAGGGTGCCGGTGAGGTTGCCCGAGAGAATCAGCTCGAAGCGATTGCCACTGGCATCGGCATCGTAGTCCTTGATGTAGGTGCGGTCGCTGCTGGCGCTGTAGCTGACCTGCAGGGTGCCGCCACGGCCATTGCCCAGTCCTGTGAAACCGAGGCCGGCGAGATCGATCTTGTCCTGCGTGACGTCGAAGTCGGTGATGGTGTCATCGAAGCTTGTGGTTGCGTTGCGGTAACTGTCGGACTGAACGGTGAAACGGAACGTATCGGCGCCGGTGCTGCCGGTGAGTTTGTCGATGCCTGCACCACCCACCAGAATGTCGCCACCGGCCCCGCCATTGAGGGTGTCGTTGCCGGCAACGCCGTAGAAAATCTCGCTGGCGGCGCTGCCCAGCAGGGTGTCGTTGCCGGCCGTACCTTGCACGATGGTCATCAGCACCGTGGCGCTGACGTAGCTGCCGTCGCCATAGATCAGCGTGGCGCCGTTGCTGGTGTGACTGATGGTGTTGCCGATGATGGCATTGCGATCGGTGCCGTCTTCATTGCGCTCTGCAACGCCGTAGGTCGACAGGTTGCTGCCGCTGATGATGTTGCCCTGGATGGTGTTATCACTGCCGTTGAAGTACTTGCCGGACACGCCCAGGGTATCGTCGTAGGATTGGATGATGATCTCCGGGACGGGGCTGCCCAGGGAATTGTTGTTTAGCGTGTTGTCGATGATCTCGACGTGGTTGCTGCCGTAGATGCGCACCCCTGCGCTGGCGTTGTCGTGAATGTCTACGTCGCTGACGGTCACCTCGCTAGACAGTTTGATCAGCACCCCTTCGGCGCCGTTGCCGTACACCTCGCCACCGGTGATGGTGATGTTGCTGGGGGAGGGGATGTCCTCGCTGCCGCGCTGCACCACCATGCCAGTGCCGCCGTTGTTGTAGGCAACGTTGTTGGTGAGCGTGAAGTCGTGGGTGCTGGTAACGATGTTGAAACCGTGCCGGTCGTTGTCGTAGGCGACGTTGTTTTCGAAAGTGCTGTCACTGAGAAAGTCGGCAACGAAGCCGTCCAGGCCGTTGCCGTGGGACACGCTGTTCTTGATGATCATGTTCACGGTCTGCTCGTGGGGGTCGAAACCGTATCCGGAGCAATCCTTGATCTCGACGCTGTCGAGGGTGACGTTGGAGTCGTAGCCCGCTTCGCCGGGAATGTAGCCGTTGAACCAACCGTCGATCTTGCCCGTGGTGTTGTCACGGTTGCCGTCGATGGTGAGGTTGCTGACGCCGAAGTCGTGGGTTTGCTCGCCATAGGCGGAGCGGATGACTCCGGTGATCTTGGTGTCGGAGCCGTCAGCCACCTTGACGGTGGTTGCGCCCATGCCGTCGCCATACAGGTAGACATTGCTCTTGAGCATCAGGCAGCCGTCGGAGGGTTCCTCACCTCCCGAAACGATATAAGTTCCGGTCGGCATGTACACCTGCCCCCCGCCTGCAGCGGCCGCCGCATCAATTGCATTTCGTATTGCCGCCGTGTCGTCAGTGATGCCATCTCCTTTGGCGCCAAAATTTTGTACATTAAAAATCATGAGTTTATCTCCGTATCGGCCGAAAACCTCGGTAGTGCCAATATTCAATCGACAACTACTGTTTTATGGCCCAACGGAGCGCAAAAGTTTTGACCGCATAGCCCTCCCCAAGGACCAGTGATCGCCAACGTCAAACCTGTCGTGATCAGGCCGCCAACCAACAATCCAACAAAGGGCAGGATGGGTACGCCCCTGAAGTTCGCTGGCCGATCCATCCCGTTCCAGGTCTGGTAGCGCCGTTTCTCGTCAGCCATGGGCAGCCATCCTCAGATGGTGCCGCCGAGCGCCTTCCAGGCCCACGGAGCGACGACAGCCATGGCGGCGCCGGCTGCTGCACCGATCACGAAGATCTGCAGGAAGTCCAACCAGCCGTAGGAGTGATCACCTGCCAGTCGGGCGATCATCAAACGGATGGCGCCATAGGCGGTGCAGCACAGGAAAGGTGACGCACATGAAACTCTTTATCGCCGATCAGACTTGCTCCGAAGCCGTCCAGATCATCGCCAATGAACTGGACCTCGACCTGGAACTGGTGCACTTCCCCTGTCCGCAGGCGTATGGGGATAGCCCCGCCAGGCTTCGCTCGGGGCGCGGTAGTGCGCCCTATCGCGGCGGCGCTTGCGCAGGCTGTAGTCGAGGATCACGCCCAGGCGCTCCAGTTGGCGCACCCGCCCCAGATCGGGTGGCTCGTCGAGCGGAATGACCTGCGGCACCCGGGCCCCGCCCTAAGTGTCATCCTGGCGCGAGGACTATACTGCCTTGACCCCTCCGGGGGCCTCCGTATACGGATCCCAGCTTGCAGCCTGCATAGGTAGCCGTCGCCTCCGCTGCATCCAGTCCGCTTCCCCGGAGGCAGCAATGGCCGCGATGCAAGGAGGAAAAGACGTGATGCCCACCAACCACCAACGGTTCGCGCATGCGATGGCCGACATGGATGCGGTCGAGATCAAGGTCACGATCCGTCCCGATCAGGAACTGCTCGCGGAGCGGGCGATGGCACTCAACGAAGACACTGCGGAAGTCCGAGAGCTTTACTTTTACGATACCCCCCAGCTCGATCTGTTCGACGCCGGGGTTGCGTTGCGCACCCGCCTCGTCAAGGGGGACGACGATGATTCCACCGTCAAGTTCCGGGAGGTGGAGGCCACGAGCATCGCTGAGTACTGGAAGCAACAGCCGGGCTTCAAACTGGAGGCCGATTGTGTCGGCGACCGGGTGGTCTGCTCGGCATCGCTTACGGTTCGGCAGAAACGTGACGAAATAGATGCTGTCGCGAAGGGCAAGCGGCCGATCGAGAAGCTCTTCTCTAAGGAGCAGGAACGGCTCCTCGGCGAACTCTATAAAGGCACAGTTGACTTCGGTGCTCTGCGCGTTCTCGGTCCGATTCGCGTGTTGCGTTGGAAGCTCAAGGAAAAGGGCTTTGCCTACGAATTGACACTCGAGGAATGGCGGCTCCCGAATGGCGAGGATCTTGTCGAGGTTTCGATCAAGACGCCGCCGGGAGAGGCACTCCAGGCCAGGATGGCCTTCGAGCAGCACTTGCGCGAACTCGGCCTCGATCCGATGGGGGCGCAGGAGACCAAGACGCGCACTGCCCTGAACTACTTTGCCAAGGCGCAGGGCTAAGCGAAATGGTAGCGCGCACCTCGTGACGAGCCGCGCATCCGCCGCGTAGCGACAGGACCAGGACTTGAGAGCAGGACTCTACAATGACCACGATCATTCCACGCTGGGAGTGGCGAACTTTCGGTCGCCGGTTCGGCATTGCGGAAACCCGGTTCGCCGGACTGCAACCGACGGCTGTCCAGGACAGCGACGAGCTTTATCTGCTCGCCGGCAGCGCCGACAACGTCAAGATCCGGGACGCCTTGATGGACATCAAGGTGCTGCGCGAGGTCGCCCCGGATGGTCTGGAACGCTGGGAGCCGGTGATGAAGCAGGGCTTCCCGCTGGCGGCGGCCGACATGCGAAACGTGATCGCCGCACTCAATCTGCCAGCGCCCCCGCTCAAGCGGGATGCCTATACGCTCGACCAGTTCCTCGCCGAGCTGGTCGTGCCAAGCGGCGCGCTGCGCCCGCTGACCGTCCACAAGCACCGGGTGCGCTATAAGGTCGGCGGCTGTACTGCGGAAGTCACCGAGATCACGGCGGAGGGCAGGGCCACGCGGTCGATTGCAATCGAGTCGGAGGATGCCGCCGCGGTCATCGCGGCGGTCGCATCGGTCGGTCTAGCCGATTACTGCAACATGAGCTATCCCCGCGGCTTGCGGGCCTTGCTGGATGCGGCGCCAGAGCGCTATGCGGTGATCGACGCAGGCACGAACTCGATCAAGTTCCACATCGCCGAGCGTGCTGCCGACGGCAGCATGTGCACGGTGGTCGATCGGGCTGAAATGACGCGCCTCGGTGAGGGGCTCGAGGAACGTGGCGAGATCGGGCACGACGCAATCGAGCGAACCGTGAAAGCGATTGAGAAGATGGTTGAGGAGGCGAAGCAGAACGGCGCCCTGGCGATCGCGGCAGTGGGCACGGCCGGTTTGCGCATGGCGCGCAACGGGGCCGCCGTGATCGCGACGATCCGCGCGCGCACCGGGGTAGCGATCGAAGTCATCTCCGGTGAGGAGGAAGGTCGCCTGGCCTATCTTGCCGTAAAGGCTGGGCTGGAGCTCCCCGAGGGCTCGCTGGTCGTGTTCGACACCGGCGGTGGCAGTTCGCAGTTCACTTTCGGCCGTGGGGCGCGCGTCGACGAGCGCTTCAGCGTCGACGTGGGAGCAGTTCGTTACACCGAACGCTTCGGGCTCGACAACGTCGTCTCCCCCGAGGTGCTCGGTGACGCACTTGCCGCCATCGCCGCGGATCTGGCGCGAATCGAGGGGCGGCCGGCGCCCGACCTGCTCGTGGCGATGGGTGGCGCGATCACCAACCTCGCGGCAGTGAAGCACGCGCTGACGACCTACGACCCTGATGTCGTGCAGGGCACTGTCCTCGATCGCGCCGAGATCGATCGCCAGATCGAACTGTACCGCTCCCGCAGTGCGGCGGAGCGTCGTACGATCGTCGGCCTTCAACCGAAACGCGCAGATGTCATCTTGGCTGGTGCCTGCATCGTCAGGACCGTGATGGACAAGCTCGGCCAGAACGCACTGCGGGTCAGCGATCGCGGCTTGCGGCATGGCCTGCTCGTCGAGCGCTTTGGCAATTGACCTGTCCCGACTCGGCGCGGATGGCTGGCGAGCTCCTCGAGTCTCGGGCGTGGATCTCGGTAGTCGAAAAACCCCCGAAACTGCTGAGGCTTTCGGGGGTTTTAGTGTCAACGGGTGGCCTCACGACCGTTTCGACCGCTGGCCACCTGCGCTTGCGGCCTCCTGTGCACCACGCTTGACTGAATGATGGGGGCTCACCTTACGGGAGAACTCAGATGCTCAGACGCTTGCTCCCCTTGGTCATGGTGGCGCTGTTCATTGCGATCAGTGGCTCGTCCTGCAACGGCGGTGGTGATGGTGGCGGAGGTTCGCAGCAAAGCGAGCCCATGGGCGGTAGTGGAGGTTACTAACGCGAACGAGCCCCGCCCGGTGCGGGGCTTTTTCGTCGTTGCGCCATCAGCGCGTCAGCGGCAGGGCTGCGCCGACCAGTGCGAACAGCGTGCCGCAACCACGGTTGAAGCCCTTGCCGCCGCGCTCCAGCCACGGCCGGATCCTGAACGCCAGGCGCGCCAGGAGGTACTCCACCAGGAACTCCACTGCCGCGAAGGTCGCTGCCATCACGATGAACTGGCTGACCAGTGAACGCTGCAGGTCGATGAACTGGGGCAGGAAAGCACCGTAGAAGAGCAGCACCTTGGGATTGGCCAGAGCCGACAGGAACCCCTGGCGGAACAGGTTCGACGGCGGCGGTGTGCCTGCGCCGGTCGGCGGATTCAAGTGCAGGGCGGGGGCTCGCCAGAGCTGCAGGCCCAGCCACACCAGATAGGCGCCACCCACCCACTTGAGCACCGTCAGCGCAGCGGACGAAGCCTCCAGGAGGGCGCCCAGCCCGAACATCGCCAGCGCGATCAGCAGACTGAAGCCGGAGACGCTGCCGGTGATGGTGAACAGCGCGCGCTTCGAGCCATGCAGCGCCCCGTGGGTGAGGGCTAGCAGGCTGTTGGGGCCGGGCGTGAGCGCCAGGCCGATGGTGGCGATGAAGTAGATCAGCCAGGTATCCGGAGCCATCTGTCAGTCCTCATGAAAACCTGTGGCCAGTCTAGGGACGGCGAGTGGGTGCATGAGGTATTTTCTGGACATCCTTTGGTAGTTTCTGGACATGCCGTCATGCACGCAGACGCCAGCCAACCCGATGTTCGCTTCCTGCTGTTGCCGCTTCCCGAGTTCAGCCTGCTGCCATTCGGTGGCTTCCTGGACAAGCTGCGTTTCACGGGCGATGACGAAGACTACAGTCGGCAGCGCTACTGCAGCTGGATGATTCTCGGCCTCGAACACGGGCACGTCGTGTCCAGCAGTGGGGCGGCCGTCCAGGTGGATGCCAGCCCGGAGCAGGTTGCGCTGGCCGACTACGACTACCTGGTCGTGTTCGGTGGACGGCGTGCCGGCGCGACCGAGGCCCTCGCCCCCCTTTACCGGCCGCTCCTGCGCAAGGCCGCTGCGCAAGGCGTGAAGCTGGTGTGCATCGATAACGCCTGCTTCCTCTTCGCTGCCTGCGGCTTGCTGACCGGCCACAAGGTGGTGGTGCACTGGCGGCATGAAGCCGAGTTCCGCGCCTCCTATCCGCGCATCCCGCTACAGCGCGAGCGGCTCTACTGCCTCGACGGCAACCGCATTTCCTGTGCAGGCGGTGCTGCGGCCATCGACCTGGCGGTGGAACTGCTGTCTCGCGCCTGTGGCCGAACCAAGGCGCTCAAGGGCCTGGCCGACATGCTGGTGGATGAAAGCCGAAGCAGCGAACACCTGCTGCGCTCACGAGAGGCCGCGACGGTTCACGGGCGGCACGTCGATCGCGCCATCGCGCTGATGCGGCAATGGATGGCGTCCGCAACCGGTGCCGACGCGCTGTCGGAAGTGGTGGGCGTCAGTCGCCGTCAGCTGGATCGATTGTTCCAGGCCAGCCACGGCGTGACGGTAAAGGCCTACTGGACCGAGATGCGCCTGAACCATGCGAAATGGCGGCTGTTGAATTCCGATCACAGCCTGGCGCTGATCGCCGACGAAATCGGTGCAGCGGACACCAGCCATCTGGCCAGGTTGTTTCGCACGCGCTTCGGCGTCTCACCTGCCGCCTTCCGGCAGCAGGAAAGGGCACGGGTGGAACGCGTAGACGAGTAGGACCGCGTCCAGCATCGCGAATGAATTCGCTCCCACAGGTTTCCTCCGCCACTGTGCAGCTCACCCGGCCACGGGCAGAATGCCCGCACTTCCCCGTTCCGAGGTTCCGTCGCCATGCTCAGCGCTGAGCTCAAGGCCTTCTACATGGTTGCCCGCCTGGGCAGCATCACCCAGGCGGCGAAGAAGCTCGGCCTCAGCCAGCCCACGGTGACCACGCAGATCCGCAACCTGGAAGGCCAGTACGGCGTCGAGCTGTTCCATCGTGGCGGCCGCCGTCTGACGGTGAGCGAGGAAGGGGCGAAGCTGCTGCCCATGGTCAAGGTGCTGCTGCAGCAGGAGGCCGACATCGAGTTCTTCCTGCGCAACTGTGGACAGATGCAGGGCACCCTGCGCATTGGCGCCACCGCGCCGTACTACATCCTCGACCTGGTGCGCAGCTTCCGCGAACGCTTTCCGCAGATCGACGTTTCCCTGGATATCGGCAATTCCCAGCAAGTGATCGAGGCGCTGGAGGAATACCGCGTCGATCTGGCCGCGTCCTCGCAGAAGCTCGACGACGCGCGCCTGGTTCGCATGGTGCTGGGCAGCGACCCGCTGGTGCTGGCCGTGCATCGCCAGCACCCGCTGGCCCGGCGCAAGTCCGTCAGTCTGCCGGACCTCAAGGGCCATTGCCTGCTGATGCGTGAACCGGGCTCCACCACCCGCCAGCTCACCGAGGACATGCTCAAGGACGCCGGCATCGCCATCGGCCCGCTGCTGGAGATCGGCAGCCGTGAATCCATTCGCGAAGCAGTGATCCGCAACCTCGGCATCAGCATCATCGCCCGCCACGAAGTGCCGGATAATCCGGAGCTGCGGGTGATAGAACTCAAGGGCGCGCCGCAGATCGACGAATACCTCTATTGCCTCAAGGAACGGCGCCAGGCGCGGCTTCCAGCGGCGTTCCTGGCTGTGGCGCGGGAACGCACGGAGTAGCAGCTGTGCCGTAGGGTGTGCCATGCGCACCGCGAGACAGCCATGGTGCGCACGGCACACCCTACTGGAGATAACCGACGTCTCCCGGCCTATCCCAAATCCACCAATGACACTATCGGCGTAATTTGCCCAACCGCCATCTGGCGTTCGCATTGCCTCCCTAGCATCACCCTCGTCGAGCCGTGCACCCGTGCACGCCAACTGCTTAACGAGGTACCGCCATGAACCCAGCCGATCACCACGCCACCCATATGCGGGTGCGAGATATCCACAAGCGTTTCGGCCATTTCACCGCGTTGGGCGGTGTGTCCCTGGATATCGCCGAAGGCGAACTGGTGTGCCTGCTGGGCCCGTCCGGTTGTGGCAAGACCACGCTGCTGCGCTGCATCGCTGGCCTGGAACAACAGGACAGCGGCACGCTCCACATCGGCTCGCGGGATATCTCGCGCCTGCCGCCCCAGGCCCGTGACTACGGCATCCTGTTCCAGTCCTACGCGCTGTTCCCCAACCTGACAGTGGAACAGAACATCGCCTACGGCCTGTCCGGCAGCAGCCGTGATCAAGTGCGTGCCCGCGTCGCCGAGATGCTGGAGCTGGTAGGTCTCGCCGGCAGCGAGAAGAAGTTCCCCGGCCAGCTTTCCGGTGGCCAGCAGCAGCGCGTGGCCCTGGCCCGTGCCCTGGCTCCCGCACCGTCGCTGCTGTTACTGGACGAGCCGATGTCGGCGCTGGACGCCCGTGTCCGCGAGCATCTGTGCACCGAGCTGCGCCAGCTGCAGAAGAGCCTGGGCATCACCACGCTGATGGTGACCCACAACCAGGACGAGGCCATGCTGATGGCCGACCGAATCGCAGTGATGAACCAGGGCCGGGTCGAACAGTACGGCACGCCCCAGGACATCTACCGCCAGCCGGCGACGCCCTTCGTCGCCGAGTTCGTCGGTCAGGGCAATTGGCTGCCCTTCGACTCGCGCCAGGGCGGCCACGCCCGTGTCGGCAGCATGCACCTGCGCCTGCCTGAAACCGCCGCAAGTGCTGACCGCGGCCGTCTGTTCTGCCGCCCTGAAGCTATCGCCATCAACCCCTCCGAGCAGCAGGACAACCGCTTTCGCGCCCAGGTGCGGGAGATCACTTTCCTCGGCAACCGTTGCCGCATGAGCTTCGAGCTGGAGCAGCTGCCGGGCCATTCGCTGCTGGCGGAACTGGACCCTGAAAGCCTGCCGCGCCTCGGCACCCCGGATATCTGGGTGGCCCTGCCGTCCCGCAGCCTGCAGGTGTTCGCCTGAGATGGATGCTGTGATCAAGCTGGATAAAATTCCGGCCAGGCACGCCGCGCGCGGCGACCTCGGCGACCGCCTCTTCGTGACTGGCGGCAAGTACCTGTTCCTCGGCCTGCTGATTCTCGCGGTGCTGCTGCCGCTGCTGGCGATCTTCTGGCGCGGCTTCAGCGGCGAGGCGGGGCAGGGCGGCGGCTTCGTCGCGGCCCGTGAGCTGTTCGCCAGCGCCAACTTCCACTGGCTGCTGGGCAACAGCCTGAAGGTGTCCCTCAGCGTCGCCGCCATCGTGGTGCCCACGGCCTACCTGTTCGCCTATGCCTTGCAACGCACGCTGATTCCGGCCAAGGGGCTGTGGCGCGGGATTTCCCTGCTGCCGCTGCTGGCGCCGTCGATGCTGCCGGGCATTGCGTTGATCTACCTGTTCGGCAATCAGGGCCTGCTGCGCGACTGGCTGCCGGACAATATCTATGGCTTCTGGGGCATCGTCCTGGGTGAAGCCATCTACACCTTCCCCCATGCGCTGATGGTGCTGCTCTCGGCACTCTCGATGGCTGACGCACGCCTGTTCGACGCCGCCGCCAGCATGGGTGCCGGCCCCTGGAAGGCCTTCCGCAGCATCACCTGGCCGGCCACCCGCCAGGCTGTGTTCGCGGCCTTCTGTCTGGTGTTCACCCTGACCATCACCGACTTCGGCGTGCCCGTGGTCGTTGGCGGCGACTACCAGGTGCTGGCGCTGGAGGCCTACAAGGCGGTGGTCGGCCAGCAGCAGTTCGGCCGGGGCGCCCTGATCGGCATGGTGCTGCTGTTGCCCGCGCTGCTCAGTTTCGGCGTCGATGCCTGGCTGCGCCGCCGCCAGGGCGACGCCATGAGCGGTCGCGCCCAGGTCTTTCACCCGGCACCGTCGAAGGTTCGCGATGCCTGCTTCCTGGCGCTGGTGCTGGTGGTCTGCGCGATTCTCCTGCTGGTGCTGGGCATGGCGGTGTATTCGTCGCTGGTGAAGTTCTGGCCCTACAACCTGTCGCTGTCACTGCGTCACTACGCCTTCGAAGAAACCGCGGGCGGCGGCTGGCTGGCCTACCGCAACAGCCTGACCCTGGCTACTTGCACGGCCATCTTCGGCAGCGCGCTGATCTTCACCGGCGCCTACCTGATGGAGAAGACCCGTGGCCAGCGCTGGCTGAACCAGACGCTGCGCCTGCTCAGCTTCGTGCCCATGGCCGTACCCGGCCTCGTGCTGGGCCTTGGCTACGTGTTCTTCTTCAACCTGCCAGGCAACCCGCTGCACGCCCTCTACGGCAGCATGACCCTGCTGGTGATCTGCTCCGTCGCGCACTTCCTCACCACGGCGCAGATGACCGCCACTACTGCGCTGCGCCAGCTGGATGGCGAGTTCGAAGCCGCCGCGCTGTCGCTCAAGGCCCCGCTCTGGCGCCACTACCTGCGGGTGACAGTACCGATCTGCCTGCCGGCGCTGCTGGACATCATCCGCTACTTGTTCGTGTCGGCCATGACCACGGTGTCCGCTGCCATCTTCCTCTACAGCCCGGACAGCATCCTCGCCGCCGTGGCCGTGTTGAACATGGATGACGCCGGCAACGTCGGCGGCGCGGCTGCCATGTCCACCCTGATCCTGCTCACCTCGGCTGGCGTGTCCCTGCTGCTGGCCTGGGCCTCGCGTGGCCTGCTGCGCCGGTCCCAGGCCTGGCGCCAAGGCGCGCCGGCCACCCCCTGAACAACCACAAACCGCAAGCCAACCCCGACAAGGAGCTTTCCATGTTCAAACGCCTCGCACTCGCCGCCGCCGCTGTGGCCGGCTTCAGCCTCCACGCCCAGGCCGCCACTGAGCTGACCGTTTATACCGCCCTGGAAGCCGAACAGCTGTCGGCCTACAAGAAGGCCTTCGAAGCGCAGAACCCGGACATCGAGATCAAGTGGGTGCGTGACTCCACCGGCATCATCACCGCCAAGCTGCTGGCGGAGAAGGATCGCCCGCAGGCCGACGCCGTGTGGGGCCTGGCCGCATCCAGTCTGGCCATCCTCGATTCGCAGGGCATGTTGGAGAAGTACGCACCCAAGCACCTGGACACCATCGGCGCCAACTATCGCGACGCCGCCAACCCGCCGGCCTGGGTGGGCATGGACGTATGGGCCGCGACCATCTGCTTCAACACCGTGGAAGCCGAGAAGCAGGGCCTGAGCAAGCCCAACAGCTGGGAAGACCTGACCAAGCCCGAGTACAAGGGCAAGATCGTGATGCCGAACCCGGCGTCCTCCGGTACCGGCTTCCTCGACGTCAGCGCCTGGCTGCAGACCTTCGGCGAGAAGCAAGGCTGGACCTACATGGATGGCTTGCACCAGAACATCGGCCAGTACGTCCACTCCGGCTCCAAGCCGTGCAAGCTGGCCGCCGCCGGCGAGTTCCCCATCGGCATCTCCTTCGAATATCCGGCCGTGCAGCTCAAGCGCCAGGGCGCTCCGCTGGACATCGTCCTGCCGAAAGAAGGTCTCGGCTGGGAGATCGAAGCCACCGGTATCGTGAAGGGCACCGACCAGCTTGAAGCCGCGAAGAAGCTCGCCGACTTCTCCGCCAGCCCGGCCGCCATGGAGCTGTACAAGGAAAACTTCGCCGTGCTCGCCGCTCCCGGCATCGCCAAGCCGCAAACCGAACTGCCGGCTGACTACGAACAGCGCCTGATCAAGAACGACTTCGCCTGGGCCTCGCAGAACCGCGACCAGATCCTGGCCGAATGGCGCAAGCGCTACGACGGCAAGTCCGAGAAGCTGCCGCAGTAAGTCACGCGCTAGGTCCCTTGCTTGGATAGCCCCTCTCCCTCTGGGAGAGGGGTTGGGGTGAGGGAAGCTGGGCCCCGCTCGAATCCAAGGAGTCACTCATGCCCCTGCAAGACACCGATATCGCCATCGTCGGCGCCGGCATCCTCGGCCTTTCCCACGCCTACGCCGCCGCCCGTCGCGGCCTGCGCGTCAGCGTCTTCGAGCGCAGCGCCACGCCGCTGGGCGCGTCGGTGCGCAACTTCGGCCAGGCACTGGTCACCGGTCAGCCGCCGGGCCCCATGCACGCGCTGGCCCGCGATAGCCGGGAAATCTGGGCCGGCTGGGCCGAAGCCGCCGGCTTCAATATCCGCCGTAACGGTTCCCTGCTGTTCGCCCGCACCCGCGCCGAAGAAGAGCTGCTGGAAGCCTTCTGTGAAGTGCGCGCCCCTGAGCACGGCTATCACGTGGAACTGCTGCGTGGCGAGCGCCTGCACGACCTCTACCGGGGCCAGTTCAGCCACCACCGCGCCGCGCTGCTGGGGCTGGACGATCAGCAGATCTATTCCCGCGAGGCCATTCCCGCGTTGGTGGACTACCTGCGTCGCGAGCATGGCGTCCAGTTCCACTTCTCCACCCTGGTGCGCGACGTCGAGCCGGGGGTTATCCACAGCACGAAAGGCAGCTGCCGCGCTGAGCAGATCGTGGTTTGCTCGGGGCACGACTACCAGACGCTGCTGGCCGAGCAGATCGCTCCGCTACAACCCCAGGTCTGCCGCCTGCAGATGCTGCGGGTGCGCCCGGAGCGCGACTTCGGGCTGAACCAGGCGGTGCTCACGGGCCTGAGCTGCGTGCACTACGGCGCCTTCGCCGACCTGCCGGAATCCGAGGCCATCCGCGAGCAGATCCAAAATGAGCAGCCGGAGCTGGAGGAAAACGGCATCCACCTGCTGGTCAGCCCGACGCCCTATGGCGAGCTGATCGTCGGCGATTCCCACCACTACGGCAGCGATGCGTCGCCCTTCAACGCCGAAGCAGTGGACGACATCATGCTGGATCTGGCCGAGCACACCCTGGGCACTCGCCTGACGGTGGTGGAGCGCTGGCGGGGTGTCTACGGCGCCCGTGGCCCCGGCCCCTTCTCGGTGCTTAAGGCCGCTCCTGGCGTAACGGCGGTGCTGATGCACAGCGGCGTCGGCATGAGCGTCGGCCCGGCGCTGGGCGAGCGGACGATGGCGGGATTGTTGGCTTGAACCTGTGGGGGTGAGAGACCGTAGGTTGGTCCGAGGAACGAGGCCCAACAAAAAGGGGCAAGGTTGTGAACCTGAATTCCCGGGAAACCTTGTAGGGGCGAATTCATTCGCCAAGGGCGGCGTAGCTGCCCCCTGAGTGATTCTGGGCAGACCTTCGGCCTGCTTGGCGAATGAATTCGCCCCTACAGAGAAGCGCCCCCAACTGGGCATTTCTCAATCCAACCGCTTGTGCACCCGCATCACCGCGACGGTGAGCATCACCAGGGTGAACACCACCAGCACCACCAGTTCCAGCCAGAGATCGGCGAGGCCGGCGCCGCGCAGCATGATGCCGCGGGTCAGGCGCAGGAAATGAGTCAGCGGCAGAATCTCGGCGATCCACTGCGCTGCCACGGGCATGCCGGCGAAGGGAAACATGAAGCCGGAGAGCAGGATCTGCGGCAGGAAGGTGAAGAAGGCCATCTGCATCGCCTGGAACTGGCTGCGCGCCAGGGTGGAGATGAACACCCCCAGGGTCAGGCTGGCGAAGATGAACACCAGGGATGCGCCATAGAGCTCCAGCAGCGAACCGCGCACCGGCACCTCGAACAGCCACAGCCCCACCAGCAGGATCACCGTCACCTGCACCAGGCCGATGCCGACGAACGGCAGCACTTTGCCCAGGGTCAGTTCCCAAGGGGAAACTGGCGTGGTGATCAGCAGCTCCATGTTGCCGCGCTCCCGCTCGCGCACCAGGGCGATGGCGGTGAACAGCACCATTGTCATGGTCAGGATCACCCCGATCAGCCCCGGCACCGTGTTCAGCGGTGCCAGGCGTTCCGGGTTGTAGAAGTTCACCACCTGCACGCCGGTCAGGTTCGGCCAGCCGGGCAGCGGGTAGGCCGCCAGCTGTCGCGCGGAGGCCTGCACGACCTGGTCGGAGCCATCCACCACCAGTTGCAGCGGCGGGCGGTCCTTGCGTTGCAGGCGCGCCTCGAAGTCCGGCGGCACCACCAGGGCGGCGCTGATGCTGCCTTCGCGCAGCAGTTTGTCCAGTTCCTGCGGCGTGGCGAGCTGGTAGCGGAAGTCCAGCACCTGGCTGGCGCCGAGTTCGGCGACCACTTCGCGGGAGCGGGCGGTGTCGGCCTGGTCCAGCACGGCGGCGTGCAGGCCGCGCACATCCATGTTGATGGCGTAGCCGAAGAGCACCAGCTGCATGATCGGGATGCCGACGATCATGGCGAAGGTCAGGCGGTCGCGGCGCAGCTGGCGCAGTTCCTTGAGGACGATGGCGCCCAGGCGGCGCAGGTTCATGACGAGGCTCCGGCCCGTTCCAGCGGGCGGTGGGTGACGGCGACGAAGACGTCTTCGAGGTTGGCGTCGGTGGGTTTCACCTCGGCCTCGACGCCCTGATTGGCAAGGCGCCGGGCGATGCGATCGTGGGCATCATCGACAGCGCTGAGCACGCGTAGCGTGGCGCCGATCTGGGCCATGGCGATGACTTCCTCCGCCCCTTGCAGGGCGCGCTGGGCTTGGCGCGGCTGGGCGCATTCCACCAGCAGCGGACGGCCGGGCAGGGCCGCCATCAGCTCGGCGGGGCTGCCGTCGGCCACCAGACGGCCGGCATCGAGGATGCCCAGGCGCGTGCAGCGCTCAGCTTCGTCCATGTAGTGGGTGGACACCAGCAGGGTGGTGCCGGCTTCGGCCAGTTCGAACAGCGAGTCCCAGAATTCCCGGCGCGACTGCGGGTCCACGGCGCTGGTGGGTTCGTCGAGCAGCAGCAGGTCGGGCTTGTGCAGCACCGCGCCGGCCAGCGCCAGGCGCTGTTTCTGGCCGCCGCTCATGGTGCCGGCGAGCTGCTTGCGACGATCCGCCAGCCAATAGCGCTCCAGTAATTCGTCGATGCGCTGGCGGGCTTCGCGGCGGTCCAGTCCCTGGACGGTGGCGAGGAACTCCAGGTTCTCGCCCACCGTGAGGTCTTCGTACAGGGAGAACTTCTGGGTCATGTAGCCGATGCGGCGTTTCAGTTCTTCGGCGTCCTGGGGGATGCGGCAGCCGAGCACTTCGATCTCGCCGGCGCTGGGCAGCAGCAGGCCACAGAGCATGCGGATGGTGGTGGATTTGCCGCAGCCGTTGGGGCCGAGGAAACCGAACACCTCGGCGCGATTGACATGCAGGTTCAGCCCATCGACAGCGGTGAGTTGGCCGAAGCGCTTGGTCAGGCCGCTTGCGCGGATCACCGCTTCATCACTGCTCATGGCTCACTCGCTCCGCTTGCACCGGCAGGCCGGCGGGCAGCTTGCGCGCAGCCTCGCCTTGCAGCACCAGTTCGGCGCGATACACCAGGCGACTGGCATCGTCGCCGGTCAGGGCGAAGTAGGGGGTGAAGCTGGATTCGCTGGCGATGCTGCGCACGGTGGCATCGAAGGGTTCGGGCACGCCTTCAACCTTCACCTTCAGGGAATCGCCGATGGCGATGTTCGGCCGCACGGAGGCCGGCACGTAAACCCGCGCGTAAGGCGCATCGCCCACCAGCAGGCTGACCAGCTCGGCGTTCAGCGGTGGCTGGTCGCCCGGTTTGAAGGGCAGCGCGTCGACCCGGCCGTCGCGAGGGGCGCGCAGGCTGAGGTGCTCGCGGGTGACCTGCAACTGCGCATGCCGACCCTGTGCGGCGTGGAGCAGGGCGGTGGCCTGTTCGATCTGTTCCGGGCGCGTGCCGTTTGTGAGTTCGCGCAACTGGGCATCGGCATTCTTCACCGCGGCGTTGGCCTGGTCGCGGGCGGCGCGGGCGCGGTCCAGCTCGGCAATGGCGACCTGGCGGCGCTGATAGAGGGCGGCGATGCGCTGGAAGGTGCGCTCGGCATCGGTCAGCTCCGCGCGATTGCGCGTGAGGGTGGCGCGGGCGGCGTCCACGGTTTCGCTGCGGGCGCCGTTGCTGAGTTCGTCGAGCCGCGCCTTGGCCTGGGCGACGTCGCCTTGCGCTTCCTTGAGACGCGCATCGAGGCGGCGAGGGTCGAGTTCCAGCAGCAGTTGGCCCTGTTGCACCTGATCGCCTTCGGCCACACGCCAGGCGAGGATGGTTTCCGAGGCTTCGGCGGGCAGTCCGATGCGATCCCATTCAAGCGTGCCGAGCAGTGGCTGTTGCGCGGGGTCTTCGCAGCCGCTGAGCAGGGCGAACGCCAACAGGCAGGGAAGCAGGCGTTTCATGGCTTCACCTCCAGGCCGCGTTCGAGCAGGGCCATGATGTGTTTCACCATGGCTTCGTCGCCCAGCTCCGGTGTGGCGAAGATGCCGCGCCAGATCTGCCCGGCGGCGTAGGGCAGCATTACTAGGCCGACCAGGGAAACCACCAGTAGGCGTGGGTCGATATCGGGGTTGAGGCGTCCTCCGGCCTGCGCTGCGGCGAAGCGCTGGGCCAGCAGCAAGGGCACCATCGGGGCGAAGCGGGATGTGAGCATTTCGCGTAGCGCGCCGCCTTCGCAGAGCACTTCGCGGACCCAGAGCGGTGGCAGCCAGGGATTCCGGCTGAGGTTGGCGCTCATGCCGCGAACGAAGGCGCCGACCAGCTCTAGCGGATCGTCACCGACTTGTTGCAGGCGTTCGCCCATGCCCTGGAACAGAGGCAGCAGGCGCTCCTCGACCATGGCCTCCACCAGGCGCTCCTTGTTGCCGAAGTAGTAATTCACCAGTGCGGGGGTTACGCCGGCCTGCTGGGCGATGCTGCGCAGGCTGGCCGCATGCACGCCGATATGGGCGAAGGCATTGGTGGCAGCGTCCAGCAGGCGTTCGCGTTGGAGCTGGGAATCGCCTGTGGGGCGGCCGGGAGAACGGGGGCGGGTCACGGTAAGCATCTCCGGACGGGTAAGGATGATTTATTTAAATATTCATTTAATTAATTAACAACAAGCAGCCGACGAACGCGAAATGCGGGCTATCTTCAATTTCTACGGATCAGCCTTGGAGCTAGCCCGTGCGCGACGCCTTGCGTGCTTTCCTGGCGCCTGACATTCCGGCGCTGCAATTCGCGATCAAGACCCTGCTGGGCGGCGGCATCGCCCTCTGGTGCGCCTTTCGGTTCGACCTCCAGCAACCGCAGTGGGCGCTGATGACCGCGTTCATCGTGGCCCAGCCGCTGTCCGGAATGGTGGTGCAGAAGGGCCTCGCGCGGCTGCTCGGCACCCTGGTGGGCACGGTCATGTCGGTGACCATCGTCGGTCTCTTCGCGCAGACGCCCTGGTTGTTCCTGCTGGCCCTGGCCACCTGGCTGGGCATCTGTACCGCCGCCTCGACCATGCTGCGCAGTGCCTGGTCTTATTCCTTCGTGCTGGCCGGTTACACGGTCGCCATCATTGGCCTGCCCGCCATCACCCACCCGCTGGCGGTGTTCGACCAGGCCGTGGCGCGCTCCACGGAGATCTGCCTCGGCATCCTCTGCGCCACTCTCACCAGTGCACTGCTCTGGCCGCAGCGGGTGGAACGCCAGTTGGCGCGCCAGGCACGGGACGCCTGGCAGTGCGGCATCCAGGCGTCGATCTCCGCCTTGAAGGGCGAGCGGCAGGAGCGCCAGGGCCTGCTTGGTGTGCTGGGGCGCATCGTGGCGGTGGATGCGCAGCGCGAGCACGCCTGGTTCGAAGGCAACCTGGGGCGCCAACGTGCGCTGGCGCTGCAGGTGCTCAGTCGCGACCTGCTCAGCCTGTTGCGCCTGGCGCGCGGCGTGGCGCGCCAGTGGCGCCAGCTGGGGGAAGACGAAGCGGAAGGGCTGCGGCCGTGGAGGGAGGAAGTGGAGCAGACCCTGGCTGAACCCGATGTGGCGCGCCTGGATGCATTGCGCGATCGGCTGCTGCTGGCTTCCGAGGACGAGACCCTGTCCACCGTCCAGCAATACTGCCTAGGGCGCATGGCGGTGGTGATGCGCCAGGCCTCGGAGGCGGTCGATGCCATGCATGCGGTGGAGCGGGGAGAAGCGCCGGAGGATGCACCGCAGCCCTTGTCCGCGCATCGCGACGTGCCGACTGCCGCCATCTACGGCCTGCGCAGCGCCCTGGCCTTCCTCGGCCTGTCGGCCTTCTGGCTTGCCACCGCCTGGACCGCGGCGGTTGGCGCGTTGACCCTGACCTGCGTGATCTGCGGCCTGTTCGCCAGCCGCGAGAATGCCGAGCAGATCGGCATGATGTTCCTGCGCGGAATCCTTTATGCGCTGCCTGTGGCCTTTGTGGTCGGCCAACTGTTCCTGCCCCAGCTCAGCGGCTTCGCGATGCTCTGCATGGCCCTCGGTGTGCCGCTGTTCTTCGGTGCGCTGGGCATGGCCAAGCCTGCGCTGGGCGCCACGGCCACTTCGTTCTGCCTGCATTTCATCGTGCTCTGTGCGCCGCAGAACCTCATGCGCTTCGATGTCGGGCTGTTCTTCAATGAGGCGATTTCCATGCTCCTCGGCGTGGGCTTCGCGGTGTGGGCGTTCCGCCTCATTCCCCTGCGCAATCCAGTGTGGCACGGCCGCCGCCTGCTCAAGGCGAGCCTGAACGATCTGGCGCGACTGACCGGCGTGCGCCTGGCCGGAGCGGAGAACTGGTTCGGCGGGCGCATGGCGGATCGCCTGCTGCAACTGGCGCGGCTCTACCCGGTGCTGCCGGAACAGAGCCGAAGTCGCTGGGACGATGGCATCGCCAGCCTGGATGTGGGCGACGAGCTGCTGCACCTGCGGCGTTGTCTGGCCGCAGCCGACAAGCCGCTGGGCGCATCGGAGGACCGCTTCCTGCGGCACTTGGAACGTGTGGTGCTGCAGGGCCCGGCGCCAGGCCGCGCCCAGGCGCTCGACGAGCCGGTCGAGGATTTGCTGAAAGCCCTGCGTGGTGCCGGACGGACTATCGACCGTCGTCTCGCCCAGGCGGCACTGTTGCAGTTGCAGCAGAGTTGGCGGCAATGGTGTGAACAACAGGAGGCGAGCCATGGGCTTGCGTGAGTGGTCCCTGGGCGGTGTGCTGCTCAGCCCCTTTCTGCTCTACGCGCTGCTGGCACTGCTGGTGACTGGCGCGCTGCGCATCGGCCTGGCGCGAGTCGGGTTGGCGCGCTGGATCTGGCACGAAGCGCTGTTCGACTGTGCCCTGTATGTCTGTGTGCTGGCGGCGCTGGTCGCGCTGACCGGGCACTGGTGAAGGAGATGACGATGCGTTCCACGCTGCGCGTACTGGTAACCCTTGCCCTGGTCGTGGTGGCCATCGTGGCCGGCTATGGCCTCTGGCAGCACTACATGCTCGCTCCCTGGACGCGCGACGCGCGGGTGCGCGCAGACGTGGTGGTGATATCGCCCGACGTGTCCGGCTGGGTGATGGAACTGAAGGTTCAGGACAACCAGCAGGTCAAGGCCGGAGACCTGCTCCTGAGTATCGACCGTGAGCGTTACCAGGCGGCCCTGGAAAAGGCCCGCGCCGTGGCCGAGACCCGCCAGCATCAGCTGCGCTTGCATGAGCATGAGGCGTCCCGTCGTGAGCACCTCGGGCCGCAGGCCATCAGTGCGGAGCTGCGCGAGAACGCATTGATCACCGCACAGGTGGCGCGCGCCGAATTCCGCGAAGCCCAGGCGGAGGTGAAGGTGGCCGAAATCAACCTCGCCCGCAGCGAATTGCGGGCACCGCGCAATGGCCAGGTAACCAACCTGCGCCTGGCCCAGGGCAACTATGTCGGGGCAGGGCAGCCGGTGATGGCGCTGGTGGACGACGGCTCCTTCTACGTCCAGGCCTATTTCGAGGAAACCAAGCTGCCGCGCATCAAGGTCGGTGCGCCGGTGAAGGTCTGGCTGATGAGTGCGGGGGAGCCGTTGACCGGCAAGGTGGAAAGCATCAGCCGCGGCATCACCGACCGCAATGCCATTCCCGATACCCAGTTGTTGGCGAATGTCGAACCCACTTTCAACTGGGTGCGCCTGGCGCAGCGGATTCCGGTGCGGATCAAGCTGGACAAGGTGCCGGACGACGTGACCCTGAGCGCTGGGATGACGGCGAGTGTGACGGTGGCGGAGTAGGGCGGGGCGGGTAAGGACAGCCCCCTCTCCCTCTGGGAGAGGGTTGGGGTGAGGGAAAAGTCAGGCCAGCTCGGTGCAGCTCCCTTTTCGCGAATGAATTCGCTCCTACAGGGCAGGACTGCGTCCTGCTTGGCGAATGAATTCGCCCCTACAGGAAAAGCGGAGGACTGCCCGGCTCCGCACGGACAGCTCCCTCTCCCGCTTGCGGGAGAGGGTTGGGGAGAGGGCAGAAAAATGCCCAATAAAAAAGCCCGGACTCATCCGGGCTTTTTCGTATCCAGCGCAATCAGCCAATGGTGATCGGCGGCAGTTCCGGCAGTTCCACCGAAAGCTGCTGCTTGGGTGCCAGCACTTCGGCTTCGCCGTCCACGACCTGGTCTGAGTTCTGGTTGAACACGCGGGTGGCGATGCGCACGCGGTTCTTCGGCAGTTTCTCGAGGATTTCCAGCTCGACGGTCAGGGTGTCGCCCAGTTTCACCGGGCGGGTGAACTTGAGTTGCTGGCCGAGGTAGATGCTGCCCGGGCCAGGCATTTCGCAGGCGATGGCGGCGCTGATCAGGGCGCCGGTGAACATGCCGTGGGCGATGCGCTCCTTGAACATGGTACCGGCGGCGTACTCAGCGTCCAGGTGCACCGGGTTACGGTCGCCGGAGACGGCGGCGAACAGCTGGACATGACGCTCTTCCACGGTGGTGGAGAAGGTGGCTTTCTGGCCGACTTCCAGGGCGTCGTAGGTGAAGTTGGTTACCTGGCTCATGCGGTCTCCTTGGCTTGCGTTGGGTGGTGCCGACTGTGGGCGAGGGCGCGCTCCAGCCAGTCGATCAAGTCTTCGGTCACTTCGTCGCGGTTGCTCTCGTTGAGCAGCTCATGACGGGCGTCGGGGTAGATGTTCAGCTGCACGTCCCTGATGCCGGCCCGGCGCAATGCCGCGGCCAGATCCTGCAGGCGCCGGCCTTCGCTGACCGGGTCGCGTTCGCCACCGATCACCAGCAGCGGCAGGTCGGGGTCGACCTGTGCCAGGTGTTTCGGTGGGGTGATGCTCTGAAGCCCGCCGAGCAGGTCGAGCCACAACTGGTTGGTGCAACGGAAACCGCAGAGCGGGTCCACGACGTACTTGTCCACTTCCGCCGGGTCGCGGCTGAGCCAGTCGAAGGTCGTGCGGTTGGGCTTGAAGGCCTTGTTGAAGGAGCCGAAGGAGAGGAACTCGATCAGCGCACTCCGGCCTTCCTTGCCTCGACGCCAACGCTCGAAGCGGGCGATCAGGGCAGCCACCCTGTACAGCGCGACGGGCTGGTAGTTGGAACCGGAGAGGATGGCGCCCTGCAGGCTGCAGCTGTGCTGCATCAGGTAGGCCTGGCCGATGTAGCTGCCCATGCTGTGGCCGAGGAGGAAGATCGGCGCTTGCGGGTGCTGCTGGCGGATGTGGTGATTGAGGCTGGCCAGGTCGCCGATAACCTTGTTCCAGCCGTCGTCCGCCGCGTACTGGCCGAGGACGCCATGCTCGGCGCTGCGGCCATGGCCGCGCTGGTCGAGGGCGTAGAGTTCGAAGCCGACGGCTGTCAGGGCCGCACCCAGGCGGGCATAGCGGCCACCGTGTTCGGCCATGCCGTGAGACAGCATGACCACGGCCCTGGGCGGGCTTTCGCCGGACCAGTGATTGACGTACAGGGGCGTGCTATCGCTCGCGTCGAGCCAGAAGGCGTCGTGGCGCATGGCTGATCCTTATGCCGGGGATTCGGCGCATTGTGCACGGGCGCGAAGGTGGCGCAAAGCCTGCTCAGTTGGGCGCGACGTTATGGCGTTCGAGGATTCGCGTGTACTCGCCGCTGGCCAACAGGTCCCTGAGGCCACGCTCGTAGATTTGCGCCCAGTCCGGCTGTCCGGGGCGCGGTGCGGTGAAGCCCGCCAGCAGGGGAATGCGTTCCAGCGCTGGCGGCTGCCATTGCAGCTTGCCGCGCAGGTGCTCGTCCGTGGCGACCAGGTACTGGCCCACGACGCGCTCCAGCAGCACCAGGTCGAAACGCCCGGCATCCAGCTTGCGCAGGTTGGAGATGTCGTCCACCGCCTCTTCGGCGCGGAATCCCGAGCGCAGCACACTGGCCGGATAGCCATAGCCCCTGACCACGCCCACTTTGCGTCCCATGAGCTCGGACAAGTCCTTGAAATCGACAGGCGTGTCCTTGCGCACGAAGAAACCCAACTCGCTGTAGAACAGCGGGCGCGAGGCATGCAGGTTCTCCTCCACCACTTCACGCGGCCAGAGAGCAAGCGCGCCCTGGTAGTGACCGCTGTGCAAGGCGGCGCGCACGCGCGCCCAGGGCATGAAGTCCACCTGGACCTTGTAGCCCTGGGTGGCGAAGGCGCGGGTGGTGAGCTCGATGATGCTTCCGCCTTGCGGCAGGGACTGCGAGCAGTAAGGCGGATATTCCAGGGTGGCAAGACGAAGGTCGGCCCGCACGCCGCAGCTGAGGAACAGGCAGGACAGCAGCGCACACAGGGCCAGGGGGAAACGCATGGGTGATAGGTAGTCCGAATGTCATGTTCTTGTTCTGATGCTAGGCGAATCTAACTGGACTATCGGCAAGATTCACGTGGTCAATGACACTCGGTCGCATATTTGCGGGCTGCGTCGGAACTGTTAAGTTCCGGGCAGCCCCGCAGTGCGGGCCAGACTATTTCAGGGATTCGAGGATAAGAACAATGCAACCTGATTTCTGGAGCGACAAACGCCCGGCCGGTGTGCCTAACCAAATCGATCTGGCCGCCTACAAGTCGGTGATCGAGGTGTTCGAGCGGTCCTGCAAGAAATTCGCCGACCGTCCAGCCTTCAGTAACCTGGGTGTGACCCTGACCTATGCGGAGCTGGATCGCCTGTCCGCCGCATTCGCCGCCTACCTCCAGAAGAACACCGATCTCAAGCCCGGCGACCGCATCGCCGTGCAGATGCCCAATGTCCTGCAGTACCCCATCGCCGTGTTTGGTGCCCTGCGCGCTGGCCTCATCGTGGTCAACACCAACCCGCTGTACACCGCCCGCGAGATGCGTCACCAGTTCAAGGACGCCGGGGTGCGTGCGCTGGTCTACATCAACCTGTTCGGCAAGCTGGTCGAAGAGGTGCTGCCCGACACCGAAATCGAATTCCTGATCGAAGCCCGCATGGGTGACCTGCTGCCGAGCCTCAAGGGCTGGCTGGTCAACACCGTGGTGAAGAAGCTGAAGAAGATGGTCCCCGACTATCACCTGCCCCAGGCGGTGTCCTTCAAGGACGCGCTGAAGCAGGGCCAGGGCCATGCGCTAAAGCCGGTGCGGGTGAGTCTGGATGACATCGCCGTGCTGCAGTACACCGGCGGCACCACTGGCGTGGCCAAGGGCGCGATGCTGACCCACGGCAACCTGGTGGCCAACATGCAGCAGGTAGATGCCTGCCTGTCGCAGCATGGCCCGGACGGTGCGCCGCTGATGAAGCAGGGCCAGGAAATCATGATCGCGCCGCTGCCGCTGTACCACATCTATGCCTTCACCGCGAACTGCATGTGCATGATGGTCAACGGCAACCACAACATCCTCATCACCAACCCGCGCGACATCGGCGGCTTCATCAAGGAGCTGAAGAAGTGGCGCTTCTCCGCGCTGCTGGGCCTGAACACCCTGTTCGTCGCGCTGATGGACCACCCCGAGTTCAAGCACCTCGACTTCTCCAACCTCAAGGTCACCAACTCCGGCGGCACCGCCCTGGTCAAGGCCACTGCCGAGCGCTGGCAGGCCATGACCGGCTGCTCGGTGGTCGAGGGTTATGGCCTGACTGAAACCTCCCCCGTGGCCAGCACCAATCCCTATGGCAGCCTGGCTCGCCTCGGAACCGTGGGCATTCCGGTGCCGGGCACCGCGTTCAAGACCATCGACGACGCGGGCAATGAACTGCCCCTGGGCGAGCGTGGCGAGCTGTGCATCAAGGGGCCGCAAGTGATGAAGGGCTACTGGCAGCGCCCCGAGGCCAGCGCCGAAGTGCTGGATGCCGAAGGCTGGCTGAAGACCGGCGACATTGCCGTGATCGATCCGGACGGCTATGTACGCATCGTCGACCGCAAGAAGGACCTGATCATCGTGTCCGGCTTCAACGTCTATCCGAACGAGATCGAGGATGTGGTGATGGCCCACCCGAAGGTGGCCAACTGTGCGGCCATCGGTGTGCCGGACGACAAGTCCGGGGAAGCGGTGAAGCTCTTCGTGGTGCCGCGTGAGGGCGGCGTCAGCGTCGAGGAGCTGAAGGCCTACTGCAAGGAAAACTTCACCGGCTACAAGGTGCCCAAGCACATCGTGCTGAAAGAGGCCCTGCCGATGACGCCGGTAGGCAAGATCCTGCGTCGCGAACTGCGCGATATCGCCTGACCGAAAAGGGCAGGGCGGGTCCACCGTCCTGCCCTCGCTCCTCCCGCCCCACTTTCTCCCCGCTTTTCCCCTCGGACGGCTCGTCCGTCAGCCCGTCGCCTCCTTCAGAACCCGTGAAAGCCCCGAAATACGCCGTTTGTCGGCGAATTAGAGTTCAGACTCCAAATATGACCAGTGGCACTGTTTTGGGTCACTTTTATGACTGGTTAGGGCTGGTTTGGTGCTGGTGAGGCTCTGGCAAAGCTGATAATCTCGGCGCGTTTTTTTGCCCGGACGGGCGCACAATCGCACAGAACACAACAAACAACTGTCCCTCGAGGACAGTGAAATCAGCTGTTGCTTAGGAGTGGGCCTCCATGACCGAAAACTTCTGGAAGGACAAATATCCGGCGGGTGTTCCTGCTGAGATCAACGCCGACCAATACCCCAACGTCCAGGCGGTATTGAAGCAGTCCTGCCAACGCTTTGCCGACAAGCCCGCATTCAGCAACCTGGGCAAGACCCTCACCTACGGTGAGCTCTACGAACTTTCCGGCGCCTTCGCCGCCTACCTGCAGAATCACACCGACCTCAAGCCCGGCGACCGCATCGCCGTGCAGCTGCCGAACATCCTGCAATACCCGGTAGTCGTCTTCGGCGCCATGCGTGCCGGCCTGATCGTGGTCAATACCAACCCGCTGTACACCGCGCGGGAAATGGAGCACCAGTTCAACGACTCCGGCGCGAAGGCCCTGATCTGCCTGGCCAACATGGCCCACCTGGCTGAAGAAGTGCTGCCGCGGACCGGCGTGAAGCATGTCTTCGTCACTGAAGTCGGCGACCTGCTGCCGACCTTCAAGCGCCTGCTGGTCAATGCCGTGATCAAGCACGTGAAGAAGATGGTGCCGCCGTTCAGCCTGCCGCAGGCGGTCGAGCTCAACGATGCACTGGCCAAGGGCCGTGGCCGTGCCGTCAATGAAGCCAGCCCGCAGGGCGGCGACATTGCCGTGCTGCAATACACCGGTGGCACCACGGGCGTGGCCAAGGGCGCGATGCTGACCCACCGCAACCTGATCGCCAACATGCTGCAGTGCAAGGCGCTGATGGGCGCCAACCTCAACGAAGGTTGCGAGATCCTCATCACCCCGCTGCCGCTCTATCACATCTACGCCTTCACCTTCCATTGCATGGCGATGATGCTGACCGGCAACCACAACATCCTCATTTCCAACCCGCGCGACCTGCCGGCCATGACCAAGGAGCTGTCGAAGTACAAGTTCACTGGTTTCGTCGGCCTGAACACCCTGTTCGTTGCCCTGTGCAACAACGAGGGCTTCCGCAACCTGGACTTCTCCGCGCTGAAGCTGACCCTGTCCGGCGGTATGGCCCTGCAACTGGCCACTGCCGAGCGCTGGAAGCAGGTCACCGGTTGCGCCATCAGCGAAGGCTACGGCATGACCGAGACTAGCCCGGTGGTATCGGTGAACCCCTTCCAGAGCATCCAGATCGGCACCATCGGCATTCCGGTGCCCTCCACCCAGTGCAAGGTGGTGGACGACGAGGGCAAGGACGTTGGCCTGGGCGCGCCCGGCGAACTGTGCGTGAAGGGCCCGCAGGTGATGAAGGGCTACTGGCAGCGCCAGGAAGCCACCGACGAAATCCTCGACGCCGAAGGCTGGTTGAAGACCGGCGACGTTGCGGTGATCCAGGACGACGGCTTCATGCGCATCGTCGACCGCAAGAAGGACATGATCCTGGTGTCCGGCTTCAACGTGTACCCGAACGAACTGGAAGACGTGCTGGCGACCCTGCCGGGCGTGCTGCAGTGCGCCGCCATCGGCGTGCCGGACGAGAAATCCGGCGAGGCGATCAAGATGTTCGTGGTGGCCAAGCCCGGCGTCAGCCTCACCAAGGAACAGGTGATGGAGCACATGCGCAGCAACGTCACCGGCTACAAGGTGCCGCGCGCCATCGAGTTCCGCGATGCGCTGCCGACCACCAACGTCGGCAAGATCCTGCGTCGCGAACTGCGTGACGAAGAGCTGAAGAAGCTCAAGGCGAAGCAGGAGAAGGCCCAGGCCTGATCCCCATCGCTATCGACAAGGCCCCGCAATTGCGGGGCCTTGTCGTTCATGGCGTCCCATCGACGGCGTTCAGGTCGGTCGCTACAGTGGCAATCTTCCCTTTCGCCCTGGAGCCGGCGATGTCATTGCCCGACCTCAACCTGCTGGTGGCCCTGGATGTCCTGCTCGACGAGGGCAGCGTGGCGGGTGCCGCGCGGCGCATGCACCTGAGTGCGCCGGCCATGAGCCGGACGCTGGCGCGCGTGGGCCCATCGACCAGGCGCTCGACGATCTGGGGCTTTCACGCCGGGTGGGGCTGATTTCCCCGAGCTTCTTCTCGGCGGTGCTGGCTTTGCACGATTCCGATCTGATCCTCCCCATGCCCGATCCGGTGATTTCGGTCTGTGAGCGGCTCGGCCTGCCACTGCGCTCGTTCGCGATTCCGTTGCCACTGGAACAGGTGCGGGTGCGGCAGTCCTGGCATCCGCGCTTCGACAACGACTCAGCCCATCGCTGGCTGCGCCGCCTGATCAAACGTTGCTGCGAAGAGGGCTTGCGCGGCTAGCGGGGATACGTGCGTATAACGCACTGATTCATTCGCATAATTGCAGTTATCGGCATGGCAGGCGCACAAATAGACTCAGTCTCGTGCCCGCAATCCGGTAACTCCTCATGTTCGTTTTCTTCACTTCCCGCGCTGGCGAAAAGGCGTTCCGATGAACGCTTCCCTGGCCTTGCCGCTGCCGGCCGCCGGCCCGATGGCGGCGCCAGTCGCTACTCCCTTCACCCTACGACTGGTCGTCGGAATGCTCGGCGTCCTGCTGGCCGTGCTGGTTTCCGGCTTCAATGAAAACGTGATCAAGGTGGCCCTGGCGGATATCCGGGGCGCCATGGGCATCGGTCGTGACGACGGTACCTGGCTGGTGGCGCTCTACGCGGCGCCCTCGGTTTGCGCCATGGCCTTCGCGCCCTGGTTCGCGGTGACCTTGTCCCTGCGCCGTTTCACCCTTTGGGCCATCGCCGCCTTCATGCTGCTCGGGCTGTTGAGTCCGCTGGCGCCGAACCTGCAGAGCCTGCTGTGGCTGCGTGGGCTGCAGGGGCTCGCAGGTGGAGCCTTGCCACCGATCCTGATGACCGTGGCCCTGCGCTTTCTCCCCGCCAATATCAAGATCTACGGCCTCGCCGGCTATGCCCTCACCGCTACCTTCGGCCCCAGCCTGGGTACGCCGCTGGCCGCTTACTGGGTGGAGTTCGTCGGTTGGCGCTGGGCCTTCTGGCAGATCGTTCCCACCAGCCTGCTGGCCATGGCCGCCGTGGCCTGGGGGTTGCCCCAGGATCCGTTGCGCCTGGAGCGTTTCCGCCAGTTCAACTGGTTGGGGTTGGCGCTCGGCTTTCCCGCGCTGTTCATGCTCGTGGTCGGGCTGGTGCAGGGTGAGCGACTGGACTGGTTCGAGTCGTCGCTGATCCGCGCGCTGCTCGGTGGCGGCAGCGTGTTGCTGGTGCTGTTCCTGCTCAACGAGTGGAAGCACCCGCTACCGTTCTTCAAGCTGCAGCTGCTCAAGCTGCGTAACCTGAGCTTCGCCCTGTTCACTTTGGCTGGCGTGCTGTTCGTGCTACTGGCGGCCGTGGTGATTCCCTCCAGCTACCTGGCCCAGGTGCAGGGCTACCGTCCGTTGCAGACCGCGCCGGTGATGCTGGTGGTGGCCTTGCCGCAGTTGCTGGCGCTGCCGCTGGTGGCGGCCCTGTGCAACCTGCGCTGGGTCGACTGCCGCTGGGTGCTCGCCTGCGGCCTGGCCATGCTCGCCTGTTCCTGCTGGTTGGGTTCGCAGCTGACCTCGGCCTGGATTCGCGACGATTTCTACCTGGTGCAGGCGCTGCAGATATTCGGTCAGCCGATGGCCGTGCTGCCACTGCTGATGCTGTCTACCGGCAGCATCAAGCCCACCGACGGGCCCTTCGCTTCGGCCTGGTTCAACACCATCAAGGGGTTCGCCGCAGTGCTCGCGGGCGGTGTGCTGGAAGCGCTCGCCACCCTGCGCCTGCATCTTCATTCGACGCAACTGGTCGACCGCCTGGGCAACAACCCGCTGGTGGAAGGTGGCGTCGAACTGGCCCGTCGTCTGCACCTCCAGGCCGTGGTGCTGACATCCGCCGACCTTTACCTCTGCATGTCCGCCGTGGCGGTCGCGCTGATCCTCATCATCCCCTTCGTGCCCACGCGCATCTATCCGCCGCGCGCCCCGACCTGACCGGAGTCGACCATGAACCAACCCCGTACCTTCAAACCCGCTTTCCCGGCCGCCTTGCTGGTGGGCGTCGGCCTGCTGGCCTGGGGCACCTGGCACTTGCTGGGTGAAAGCACCGACCAGTACACCAATGATGCTTTCGTCCACGCCGATTTCACCCTGGCGGCGCCGAAGGTGCCCGGCTTCATCCGCGAGGTGCTGGTGGAAGACAACCAGATGGTGACGGCCGGACAACTGCTCGCCCGCATCGATGACCGTGACTACCGGGCCGCCCTGGAAGGTGCGCGGGCCAGAGTCTCCAGTGCCCAGGCGCAGCTGGAAAATGCCGGGGCCACCCTGGAGCGCCAGGCGTCGCTGATCGAACAGGCCCAGGCAACGCTGGAGGCTGACCGTGCCGAGCGTGTCTTCGCCCAGCATGAACTGGAGCGCTACCAGCAACTGGTCGGTCGTGGCGCCGGCACGCTCCAGGCCGCGCAGCTGGCCCGCAGCCGGTTCGACAGCGTCGTGGCGCGCCAGGCCGAACACAGCGCCGCGCTGCTCGCCACGCGCAAACAGACCGACATACTCACCGCCGAACGCGATGCTGCGCAGGCCGCGCTGGGCAGCGCAATGGCAGCGCTGCGCCAGGCCGAGCTGGACCTTTCCCACACCGAACTCAAGGCGCCCATCGATGGCATGGTCGGCCGTCGCGCCGTGCGCGTCGGTGCCTTCGTCAAACCCGGCGATGCGCTGCTGGCGGTGGTGCCGCTGGAGCGTGCCTATGTGGTGGCCAACTTCCAGGAAACCCAGCTCACCCACGTGCGTCCGGGGCAGGAGGTGCAGATCGCCGTGGACACCTTCCCCGGCGAATCCCTGCGCGGCCGTGTGGAAAGCATTGCGCCGGCCACCGGCGTGACCTTCGCCGCCATCGCGCCGGACAACGCCACCGGCAACTTCACCAAGGTGGTGCAGCGCATCCCGGTGAAAGTCGTGCTGGATGCCGGCCAGCCCCTGCTCGGCCAGCTCCGGGTGGGCATGTCGGTGGAAGCGAGCATCGATACGCGCAGCGAGCCTGAGGCCGTCGCCGAAGTGAACTGATCTGCCTTTGTAGGAGCGAGCTTGCTCGCGAAGCTTCTGAGCCCGCTCTTTCGCGAGCAAGCTCGCTCCTACACAGACGCCAGCCTGCTGGGAAATCTGCGACAATTCCGCCCTTGCCGAAAACGACAGCAGAATCAGCGGAACCGATGAGCGAGCAATCCCCCAGCGCCGAACAACTCCTGAAACGCATCGACCAGGCCATGGGCGCTGACCGCCATCGCCTGCGCCGGCAGCTCCACGAGCTGCGCAAGCATCCGGACGACGCCAAGCTGGCGCAGTGGGTCGAGCGCTTCCAGGCCTCCATCGCGCGCGTCGAGGCGCGGCGTGCCAGCGTGCCAGCGATGCGTTACGACGACGCCCTGCCCATCGCCGCCAAGCGCGACGAGATCAAGGCGGCGCTGGAAAAGCACCAGGTGCTGGTGATTGCCGGCGAAACCGGCTCGGGCAAGACCACCCAGTTGCCGAAGATCTGCCTGGAAATCGGCCGTGGCACCCATGGTCTGATCGGCCATACGCAGCCGCGCCGGCTGGCGGCGCGCAGCGTGGCGACACGCGTGGCGGAGGAAATAGGCAGCCCGCTGGGCGAGCTGGTGGGCTACCAGGTGCGCTTCGAGGACCAGTCCAACGAACGCAGCCTGATCAAGCTGATGACCGACGGCATCCTGCTGGCCGAAACCCAGCACGACCGCTTCCTCGAGCGCTACGACACGATCATCGTCGACGAGGCCCACGAGCGCAGCCTGAACATCGACTTCCTGCTCGGTTACCTCAAGACCCTGCTGCCGCGTCGTCCCGACCTCAAACTGATCATCACCTCGGCCACCATCGACCTGGAGCGCTTTTCGAAGCATTTCGGTGAAGCGCCGATCATCGAGGTCTCCGGCCGTACCTACCCGGTGGACACCTGGTACCGGCCGCTGGCCGCCGAGGTGGACGAAGACGGCGAGGCACTGTTCGACGACCTATCCGTGGACCAGGGCATCCTCCGTGCCCTGGACGAGATCACCGCCCATGAACGCGAAGTGGGCAAGCGCCCCGGCGACGTGCTGGTGTTCCTCCCCGGCGAGCGGGAAATCCGCGACTGCGCCGACGTGCTGCGCAAGGCCAACCTCAAGCACACCGAGGTACTGCCGCTCTATGCGCGCCTGACGCCCGCCGAGCAGCAGAAGATTTTCCAGCCCATGCCGGGCCGCAAGATCGTGCTCTCCACCAACGTCGCGGAAACCTCGCTGACGGTGCCGGGCATCCGCTATGTGATCGACAGTGGCACCGCGCGTATCAGCCGCTACAGCTATCGCGCCAAGGTCCAGCGCCTGCCGGTGGAGGCGGTGTCCCAGGCCAGCGCCAACCAGCGCAAGGGCCGTTGTGGCCGGGTCGAGCCGGGCATCTGCGTGCGTCTCTACAGCGAGGAGGACTTCATCTCCCGCCCGGCCTTCACCGACCCGGAGATCCTGCGCACCAACCTCGCGGCGGTGATCTTGCAGATGCTCCACCTGCGCCTGGGCGACATCGAGGCCTTCCCCTTCATCGAGCCGCCGGACGGCAAGGCGATCAAGGACGGCTTCACTCTGTTGCAGGAACTCTCGGCGGTGAACCGCGAGAGCCAGCTCACGCCCATCGGCCGCCAGTTGGCGCGCCTGCCCATCGACCCGCGTCTGGGCCGCATGGTGCTGGAAGGCGTTCGCCAGGGCAGCCTGGACGAAGTGCTGGTGATCACGGCTGCGCTGTCGGTGCAGGACCCGCGCGAGCGCCCCATGGAGCGCCAGCAGGCTGCCGACCAGGCCCACGCCCAATGGAAGGATGTGGACTCCGATTTCGCCGCGCTGATCAACCTCTGGCGCGGCTTCGAAGAACAGCGCCAGGCCCTGGGCTCCAACGCCCTTCGCAACTGGTGCCGGAAGAACTTCCTCAATTATCTGCGCCTGCGCGAATGGCGCGATGCCCACCGCCAGCTGGTGCTGATCTGCCGCGAGCTGAAGCTCTTCCCCCAAGCCGGTAAGAGCCAGCTTGCTGGCGAACCTGGCAAGACGCCGAAGGATTCCGCCGTTCGCCAGCAAGCTGGCTCCCACAAGGGTGAAACTCCCGAACGCAGCATCGATTACGGCAAGGTGCACAAGGCGATTCTTTGCGGCCTGCTGAGCCAGATCGGCCAGAAGACCGAAGACGGCGACTACCTCGGTGCCCGCCAGCGGCGCTTCTGGATTCACCCTGGCACCGCCATCGCGAAGAAACGTCCGCAGTGGATCATGGCCGCCGAACTAGTGGAAACCACCAAGTTGTTCGCGCGCATGGTGGCGAAGATCGAACCGGACTGGCTGGAACCCCTGGCTGGCCACCTGGTGAAGAAGAATCACCTGGAGCCTCATTGGGAGAAGCGTCGCGGGCAGGTCGTGGCTTTCGAGCAGATCACCCTCTACGGCCTGATCATCGTTGGCCGCCGCGCGGTGCACTATGGCCCCGTGGACCCGGAGGTTTCTCGCGAGCTGTTCATCCGCGAGGGCTTGGTGCGAGGCGAAATCCACAGCAAGGCGAGGTGCCTGACGGCCAACCGCCAGCTGCTGGAACGGCTCGACGAACTGGAAGCCAAGGCACGCCGACGCGACATCCTGGCCGACGAGGAAACCCTTTTCGCCTATTACGCGGCGCGCCTGCCGGCAGACATCTACCAAACCGCCAGCTTCGAGAACTGGTACGAGCGGGAGCGGGCGAAGGACCCGAACCTGCTGATCATGCGCGAGGAAGACGTGCTGGCCCGCGAAGCCAGCGAAGTCACCGCCGCGCAATACCCGGACAAGCTGCGCCTGGGCGAACTGGAGCTGCCGTTGTCCTATCACTTCGAGCCCGGCCACGTCCGCGACGGCGTGACCCTGCGCGTACCCGCGCCGTTGCTGCCGCAGCTGCCGCCGGATCGCCTTGAATGGCTGGTGCCGGGCCTGCTGGAAACCAAATGTGTGGCCCTGGTGCGCAATCTGCCGAAGGCCATCCGCAAGAACTTCGTGCCGGTGCCGGACTTCGTCAAGGCGGCACTGGCAAAGCTGGTGTTCGCCCAGGGCTCGTTGCCGGAAGCGCTCGGCCGCGAATTGCAGCGCATGACCGGCGCCCGCGTGCCGGAGGAAGCCTGGGTCGAGGCGGCCGCCCAGCTGGAAAGCCACCTCAAGATGAACCTGGAGGTGGTGGACGCCCGCGGCAAGTTCCTTGGCGAAGGCCGCGACCTGGCCGAGATCACCGCGCGCTTTGCCGAAGCCAGCCAGGCCGCCCTGGCCATTCCACAGGCGCACAAGGAACAGAAGCCGGTGGAGGCCAAGGGCTTCGCCCAGGTCGCGGAGAAGACCCAGCAAAAGGTCGCCGGCCTCTCCATGACCGTTTACCCGGCGCTGGTGGAGGCCGCCGGCGCGAATGGAGATGGAGAGCGCGGTACCGTCAAGGAAAGCCGCTTCCCGACCCAGGCCGAAGCCGAGTGGCAGCATCGTCGCGCCTTGCAGCGCCTGCTGCTGCAACAGCTTGGCGAAACCGCCAAGTTCCTCCGTGGCAAGCTGCCGGGCCTCACTGAACTTGGCCTGCTGTACCGCGACATGGGCCGCGTCGATGCGCTGGTGGAGGACATCCTCCTCGCCAGCCTGGACAGCTGCATCCTCGATGGCGAAGCCAGCCTGCCCCGGGACGGCGCGGCCCTGGCCTCGCTTGCCGAGAACAAGCGCGGCGCCTGGGCCGAGCATGCCGAGCGCCTGGCGCGCCTGACCCTGGAAATCCTCAAGCTCTGGCATGCCCTGCAGAAACGCTTCAAGGGTCGTATCGACCTGGCCCAGGCGGTGGCGCTCAACGACATCAAGGCGCAGCTGGGCAACCTCGTCTATCCAGGCTTCGTCCGCGAAACCCCGGCGGAGTGGCTGAAGGAATTGCCGCGTTACCTCAAGGCCATCGAGCAGCGTTTCGACAAGATCGCCGCGCAGCTGCAACGCGACCGCGTCTGGTCCGGCGAGCTGGCCGGCTACTGGGAGCAGTACAAGGCCCGCCTGGCCAAGCATGCCCAGGAAGGTAAACGTGATCCCGAGCTGGTGCTCTATCGCTGGATGCTGGAGGAATACCGCGTTTCGCTGTTCGCCCAGCAACTGGGCACGAAGATGGCGGTGTCCGACAAACGTATGAACAAGCAGTGGAGCCAAGTGGAAGCCTGATGAGCGAGCCCTTCGAAATCCGTCCCATGAGCCCCGAGCTCTATCGCCAGCAGACCCGCCGTAGCACCCTGATTATCGCGGTCCTGTTCATTGCCCTGGCGCTGCTGCTGTCCACCTTCTGTGTGCAGCTGTTCGGCACGCCGGGCGGCGACAACTTCCGCTGGAACCTGATCGGCGTCCTCGCCGGCCTGGCTCTCACCATTGCAATGGTGCGCCTCCAGTTCTGGTCACGCCCCTGGATGGCACCAGCCGTCTACGGTTGGCGGCTCAAGCGCAGCCTGATGCGCGTCACCAATGTCATGCATAAGGTCAAGGCAGGGGTGGAGGCCCGCGATCCGGCAGCGATGAAGCTGCTGCGCTTCTACCACCTGGGCCTGACCCAGATGCACCAGCTGGACGGCAACAGCGCCGACCTCAGCCACCACGTGCATGAGATCGACCAGCACCGCGAGGCGATGGAAGCCCAGGGGCTGGATGTGGAGCAGAACAGGCTCGATCCAGCCTGGCTGGAGGCGGTGAAGGGATTCGGTAAATAGTTCCGCCACCCTTCTACCTCCGGTAGAGGGGCAGGGGAGCGGCTGATGGCACGGAGCTGGGCGTGGAAATGTTGGGCTTCGTTCCTCAGCACCAACCTACGGCAGAACTGCGTTCTGCTTGGCGAATGAATTCGCCCCTACAGGGCCCATGCCAGGGCAAGGTGGCGCCGGCGCGAGTCACCCCTCGCCCGCGTGCGGGGTGAAGAGGCACGCTTTCGGAAGCACCGCTTCCGGTGCCGATGAACGCCTGAGCGCGAAGCGATCAGGCCGGGGCGCAGAGCGGGGGCCGGGGGAGAGGGTTTCCTCAGGCTGGCGCAGATTAGCCATCCCTACCGCCCCCCCAACCTCAAGCTGTACTCCACCACCGCCTTCTCATCCGCCGCGACCCGCTCAGGCAGGAACTCCCGAAGGAACTCGACCCAGGTACGGATCTTCGCATCGAGGAACTGCCTCGACGGATAGAGCGCGTAGATGCCGAGGGGGAAGAGACTGTGGTTGGGCAGTACGCGCACGAGGCTGCCGTCCTTCAAACCGCTGATGGCCGAGTACACCGGCACCACGCCAACCCCTATCCCTGCCTTGATGGCTTCGGTCATCGCATCGGCCGTATTCACCTGGAACGGCGTCTGGTTGACGCTGACCATCTCCTGGCCGTCCGGGCCTTCGAACAGCCACTTGTCCAGGGACATCACGTTGTTCACCAGGCGCAGGCAGCGGTGCTTCGACAGTTCCGAAGGCATGCGCGGCGCCCCGTGCTTCTCGATGTAGCCGGGGGAGGCGCAGAGCACGCTGTAGGTGGTGCCGAGCTGTTTGGAGATGAACCCCGAATCCGGCAGCTCCTGGGCGATCACGACGGAAATGTCGTAACCCTCGTCGAGAATATCGGTGGTGCGGTTGGCCAGGGTCAGGTCGAAGCTCACGTCCGGGTACTTCTCGCTGTACCCGGCGATGGCCTTGATCAGGTAGTGCTGGCCGATGCCGGTCATGGCATGCACCTTCAGGTTGCCCACCGGACGCGCGTGGGCCTCGCTGGCCTCGGCCTCGGCTTCCTCGATGTAGCCGAGGATCTGCTCGCAGCGCAGCAGATAGCGCTGGCCTGCCTCGGTCAAGGCGATGCGGCGGGTGGTGCGGTGCAGCAGGCGTGTGCGCAGATGGGTTTCGAGGGTGGCGACGGCGCGGGAGATGTACGAGGTGGTGAGGTCCATGCGCTGGGCAGCGGCGGTGAAGCTACCGGTCTCCGCCACACAGACGAAGGCGCGCATGTTGAAGAGGATGTCCATGGAGGGTCCTGGCCCGGAAGGGAGGCAAATTTTGTCACGAAGTATGTCCTGGGATTATGGCTGATTCAGTACACAATCCTTCATCTATCCGTCGCCTTATCGCCGAGAGTGCCCAGTTCTAGAATCGCCGCCGTTCCAGGCATCAGCCCTGGTTACCCAGCATTCAGGATATGCCGCAGTGCACCGCAATCCTTGGCCCGGCGTCGCCCGCGCCAGTCTGTTCGCCGTCGTTTCGCTCCTTTCCGCTTGTATCGATAGTCAGGGCATAGCCCCCCAGGCCGAGCGCCTGGACGCCGCCCAACTGGACCCCGGCTCGGCCATCCGCCGCGCCGAACATGACGCCGCCTGGCCCAGTGCCCAATGGTGGCGCGCTTATGGCGACCCGCAGCTGGACGCCTGGATGGCGCAGGCGATTGCCGGCAGTCCCAGCCTGGCCATTGCCGCCGCCCGGGTGCGCAAGGCCCGCGCTTTGGCTGGCGTGGTGGAGTCCGCCGAGCAGCCGCAGGTCAATCTCGACGCCAATGTGCAGCGCAAGCGCTGGCCGCAGGACAACTTCTACGGCCCTGGCGATCTCGCCCGCACCACCAGTTGGAACAACACCAGCCTGCTGGGTTTTTCCTATGACCTTGACCTCTGGGGACGCGAGCGCAGCCGCAGCCAACAGGCGCTGGACCAGACCCAGGTGGCCGTGGCCGAAGCACGCCTCGCCGCGCTGGAGTTGCAAGGCAACCTGGTGCGCAGCTACATCCGCCTGGCGCTGCAACACGCAGAGAAGGACGTCGCCGAGGCCAGCCTTGCACAACAGGAACAAATCCTTGCCCTGGCCCAGCAGCGCCTGCGCGACGGTATCGGTACCCGGCTGGAGATCAGCCGCGCCGAGGCGCCATTGCCGGAAACCCATCGGCAGATTGACGCCCTGAACGAATCCATTGCCCTTACCCGCAACCAGTTGGCTGCCCTGGCGGGCAAGGGGCCGGGGGAGGGCGATCGCCTGCAACGGCCAAGGCTGGACTTGCAACGCCTGCCCGCGCTGCCGGCCGAGTTGCCGCTGGAGTTGCTTGGCCGCCGTCCGGACCTGGTTGCCAGCCGCTGGCAAGTGGCGGCACAGGCGCGTGGCATCGAGGTCGCCAAGGCGGGCTTCTACCCCAACGTCAACTTGCTGGGTGGCATCGGCTCCAACGCCACCCAGGGCGGCGTGCTGGATTTCCTGCGCTACGACAAGCTCACCTACAACCTCGGCCCGGCCCTCAGCCTGCCGGTGTTCGATGGCGGCTTGCGCCGTGGCCAGCTGGGCGCTGCCGCCGCCGATTACGACGTGGCGGTGGAGCAATACAACCAGACGCTGATCGGCGCGCTGCAACAGGTGGCCGATGCCCTGGTGCGGATCAAGTCGCTGCACGAGCAGCAGAAGCTCGCCGCCGAGGCGGTGGCCGCCGCGCAGAAGACCTGCGATCTCGCGCTGCTGGCCCAGCAACGCGGCCTCACCGGCTTCGACGCGGTGCTGGAAACCCAGCCCACGTTGTTCCAGCGCCAGCTCCAGCAACAGGAGGTACGCGCCGCGCTGCTCGGTGCCCAGGCCGACCTGCTGCTGGCCCTCGGCGGCGGCGTGCTCGCCGAACCGACTGGTCCCAGCGACGCCAGCCTGGCCCCGCAGGAACCCCGCCTGCGTTTTCTCCCCAAGTCCTGAGGACCCGTCATGGTTCGAACCTTCAACCGCGCGCTGGTCGAGTGGGCGCGCAGTGACGGCCTGACCTGGGCCTTCATCTTCAAGACCCTGCTCACCGCCTTCCTCTCCCTCTGGCTGGCCTATCGCCTGGAGTTGCCGCAACCGGGAACCGTGCTGGTGACTGTGTTCATCGTCATGCAACCGCAGAGCGGACAGGTCCTGGCCAAGAGCTTCTACCGCATCATCGGCACGCTGTTGGGCCTGACCGTGATGGTGGTGCTGATTGCCTTGTTCAACCAGGAGCGCGTGCTGTTCATGCTCTGCCTGGCCATCTGGATCGGCTTGTGCACCGCAGGCGCCACGCGCTATCGCGATTTTCGCGGCTACGCCTGCGTGCTGGCCGGCTACACCGCGGTGATGATCGGCCTGCCGGCCACGAGCCACCCCGACGACGCTTTCATGCTGGCCCTCTGGCGTGTGCTGGAGATCAGCCTCGGCATTCTCTGCACCGGTCTGGTCAATGGCCTGATCCTGCCGCAGAGCACCAGTAGCGATCTGCGCAACACCCTGCACGGACGCTTCCGCGACTTCGCCGCCTTCGCCTGCGAAGGGTTGGCCGGCGGCCTCGATACCGCTCGTTTCGATGCCAGCAACGCGCGCTTCGCCGCAGCTGCCGTCAACCTGGAAAACATGCGCAACGCCACTGCCTTCGAAGACCCGCACATGCGGATGCGCAGCGGGCGGCTGGCGCGCCTGAACAACGAGTTCATGGTGCTCTCCACGCGCTTCCACGGCCTGCACCAGTTGCTGCGCCGCCTGGCCAGCGCGCCCGCACCCGATGTAGGAGCGAACTCTGCTCGCGAAAGCCCGGAGCCGGACGCGTTCGCCAGCAGAGCTGGCTCCTACGGAGGTGCGGTGCTGGATGCCCTGCAACCGTGTCTCGTGGAAGTGTCGCGGCTGTTGCTGCCTCTGCGTGATCGCCTCAGCAGCGAGGCCGATGCCGCGCAGCTCGCCATTCGCCTGGAGGCCTGCAAGCAGGAGCTGATGCAGTTGATCCGCAATGGCCGCGCGCAACTCGCCATGCAGCTGCCCAGTGAAGCCCAGACCCTGGATTACGACACCGCCGCCGAGTTGCTCTACCGCTTCGCCGACGACCTGCACAACTACGCCCAGACCCACGCCTCGCTGCTGGACGACCACCATGCCCGCGAGCACTGGAAGGAGAGCTTCCGGCCCCGCGCGAATGCCGTGGCCGCTGCCGTCGCTGGCCTTCGCAGCAGCCTGCTGATCCTGCTGCTCGGCGCTTTCTGGATGGCCACGGCCTGGCCCAGTGGCGGCACCTTCGCCATCACCATCGGCATGGTCTCGGCGCTGGCGTCGTCCTCCTCCAATCCCCGTCGGCTGTCGCTGCTACTTACCCTGGGGGCAACCGCTGGCGCTTGCCTCGGCATCTTCATGACCTTCCGGGTGTTGCCGGAGATCGACGGTTTCGCCTTGCTCTGCTGCGCTTTGGCACCGGTGGTCGCGCTGGGTGCCTACCTGCTGGCGCGGCCGCAGTTGGCCGGTGCCGGCTTGGGTTTGCTGATCTGGTTCAGCATGAACTCCATGCCGGCCAACCAGGCCCTGTTCGACCCGCACCGGGTGCTCAACGAATACCTGGCCGCGGTGATTTCCATGGCGCTGGCGACTGCCGCCGCTGCCGTGCTCCTGCCGCCCAATCGGCCCTGGCTGTGGCGACGCCTGGAGCGCGACCTGCGCATGTGCGTGGTGCGTGCCGTGAGCGGTCGGATGAAGGGGTTGGTGTCCGGTTTCGAGAGTGGCACCCGCGACCTGCTGAACCAGGCCTACCTATATTCCGCCGGGCGTCCGGATGTGCAACGTCAGCTGCTGCGCTGGATGTTCCTGGTGCAGGAAGTGGGGCACGCGGTGATCGAAATGCGCCTGGAACAGGCACGCCTGCCGGCGCTGTCTTGCTACGCCGAATCCATGCCCTGGCGTAACGCCATCCGAGCGATGGGCCGGGCATTGATCCGCCTGTTCATCCAGCCTTCGGAAACCAATCGCCAGCGCGCCCTGCATGCCGTGGAACAGGCCATCGACAGCGTACGCACTACCGCCGAGCCCTGCGCGCCGCAGTTCGAAACCTCGCCCCTGCGGCGCCTGCAGAGCTACCTGCATTTCATCCGTACCTCGCTGCTGGACCCGCAGAACCCGCTGGGTGGCGATGCAGTGGCCGTACATCCGCAAGGAGCCCTCCATGCCGCGTGAAATCGCCCTGCACGGCGTCTATCTGCCGAGCCTGACCGTGCTGTTCCTGGTGGCCTTCCTGCTCGGCTGGGCGCTGGATCGCCTGTTCGCCTGGTGCGGCCTCTATCGCCACGCCTGGCACCCGGCGCTGCTGCGCGTCGGCCTGTTCACCTGCCTGTATGGCGCCCTGGCGCTGACCATCTACCGTTGAGGCTCCCATGTCCCTGAAACGAATCATCAGTGTCGGCGCGACCCTGCTCATCCTCGCGCTGGCGGTCGTGCTGGTGCGCACCCTCTGGCAGCACTACATGGACTCGCCCTGGACCCGCGACGGCCGCGTGCGTGCCGACGTGATCAACATCGCCCCGGACGTGGCCGGCCTGGTGGTGGAAGTAGCGGTACGCGACAACCAGAAGGTGGCGGCGGGCGACCTGCTGTTGCGTATCGACCCGTCCCATTACGAGGTAGCGGTGGAGCAGGCCGAAGCGCTGGTAGCGGCCCGCAAGGCGGCCTTGGCGATGCGCAAGGTCAACGCCGACCGCCGCGCCGACATGGACGACCTGGTGGTCTCCCGCGAGAGCCGTGAAGACGCCGGCCACCTGGCCGCCGCCGCCCTGGCCGAATACCACGAGGCCGTCTCTGCCCTGGAGGCGGCGAAACTCAATCTGGCGCGAACCGAAGTCCGCGCGCCGGTGGCTGGCCATATCACCAACCTCAACGTCTATAAGGGCGACTACGCCGAGCGCGGCGAGGCCAGCATGGCCCTGGTGGATGACCAGTCCTACTACGTGAACGGCTACTTCGAAGAGACCCGCCTGCCACACATCAAGGTCGGCGACCTTGCCGAACTCAGGTTGATGAGCGGCGAGCGCCTCACCGGGCGTGTGGACAGCATCGCCCGGGGCATCTACGACCGCGACAACCCGGAAAGCCGTGAACTGATCGCCGACGTGAACCCCACCTTCAACTGGGTACGCCTGGCCCAGCGGGTGCCGGTGCGCATCCATCTCGACGAGGTCCCGGAAGGCGTGCTGCTGGCGGCCGGCATGACCTGCACGGTGGTGATCGGGGAGAAGGGCGCCAGGCCGGAAACTTCCGGTTGGCTGGATGGATTGTTGTTCGCGCAGTAAAAAGTCCTTGTTGTATCCGGCGCTGTTTGTGAGGTTTCCCGACCCTTAAAATTATCCCGCCTCCCACGATGAGGCACTTGCTGCCGTAAACATCACCGCAAGGTGTTGTGCTGTACCTTCGACCAGTTCGTGGAGAGCTGGTCGAAGTTTCAAACTCCAAGCACTCGGGAAACAATCCAATGAAAACTCTTGCCTTGCTGGCGCTCGCCGGCACGTCTGCCTTCGCCCTGGCCGCAGAGCCGGTTGAATCTGCGGTCGCCGGGGAACCCGTTATCGAGCAGTATCACTATGGAATGGAACTTGATATCGCCAAGGTTCTTTCTAAAAGTGAAATTCCCGATGTCTGCGGCGTAGTTCCGGCTTATATGACCTACGAAGATCACCAAGGCAAAGTTCATCGCCTGGAATATGTAGTTTTCGGTCAGGGATGCGGTAACGGTTGATTTGAAGTTTCAGTTGTTTCGATGGAATGCCCGGCTATTTGATGTCGGGCATTGTCGTTTCTGGTGCATGGCATTTTTGCGGAAATGTTGAATTCGTAGGATGGGTGGAGCTTGCGATACCCATCAATTCAATCGCGATGGGTTTCGTTCCTCTACCCATCCTACGAATGAAGGCTTTACCCCTCCTGAGCCTTCAGGAACAGCCGGAACAACTCCGACTGCGACTTGATCCCCAGCTTGCTGTAGATGTGCTTGCGGTGGACCTTCACCGTTTCGGCGGAGATATCCAGCTTGCGCGCGATCTCCTTGCTCGAGCAGCCGCTCAGCATCAAACGGCCCACTTCCAGTTCGCGGGCGGTGAGGGCGCTTTCCACCTTCTGCCCGGCGGCTTCCAGTTGCGCCTGCCAGGCCGGGGCGGGGGGCGGTGGGCTGGCCATCAGCTCCTGTTCGAAGGTCAGGCGCTGGCGCATCAGCCCGGCGACCCAGGGCTGGATCAGGCCGAGCAAGGCGATCTGCTCCGGGCTGAAGCGTTGGCGTGAACCCAGCGAAAGACAGAGCGTCCGCCCGCCCTCCAGCGGCACGTTCAGCTGCACTTCATCGGCGACCACATTGAGGCGGAAATAGCGCTGGTAGTAATCCGTCTGCTCGAAGCATTCCGGCGCGACCTCGCCCAGGCGGAACAGGCCGGCGGCGTTGTTTTCGCGGCTGGCGATGTAGAACGGGTCGAGCTGGTAGAGCCCGCGCAGGTAGTCCTGGAACAGCGAATCGGGTCCACCATCGGTACCCGGGCACTCGGCGAATACCTGAGGTCGGCCGTCGCTGAAGAGCAGCACCACCCAGCTGTCGAAGGGCAGGTATTGCTCCAGCAGGCGCACCAGGGCCAGCCAGAATCCGGGACGGTCGAGCTGTTCGATCAGCCGGCCGACGGACTGGTGCCAGGCGATGTCCTGCAAGGTCAGACTCATGTTCGCTACCCCCGATGGGTTACCACACTTGCGTAATTACTCCTGGCCAGGGCGAGCCCCATACTCCGGTCATGCCAGGGCGAGTGGCGAGCATTGTGACGCCTGCCCGCCCGCTGACAAGAAGGAGCATCCATGAAGGTAGAACTCGTCCAACTCGCCGGTCGTGACGGCGACACCGCCTACAACCTCGAACGCACCCTGGAGGCCATTGCCGCGTGCGCACCAGAAACCGAGCTGGTGGTGTTTCCGGAAACCCAACTGATGGGGTTTCCGAGTGCCGATACTGTCGCGGCTGTAGCCGAACCCCTGGATGGTCCTAGCCTCCAGGCTGTGCAGCGTGCCGCCCGCGAGAAGGATGTCGCCGTGCTGGTGGGACTGCTCGAACGGGCCGATGGCACCGTCTACAACACCTCGGCACTGGTGACGCCCGACGGCGTGGCACTGCATTACCGCAAGACCCATCTCTGGCCGTCCGAGCGCGGGCTCGTCACGCCCGGTGACCGCTACGCAACGGCCCTGTGGAAGGGCGTGCGCATCGGCATCCTGATCTGCTACGACATCGAACTGCCCGAGACCGCACGGGCACTGGCACAGCTGGGCGCTGAGCTGATCCTGGTCACCAACGGCAACATGGACCCCTACGGTCCTGTGCACCGCACCGCGATCATGGCCCGCGCCCAGGAAAACCAGGCCTTCGCGCTGATGGTGAACCGGGTGGGAGAGGGCGATGACGACTTGGTATTCGCGGGTGGAAGCGCCGCGGTCGATCCCTTCGGCCGCCTGATTTTCGAGGCCGGCCGCGAGCCGTGCCGGCAGGTGGTCGAGCTGGATTTTCGGCTGCTGCAGGAAGCCCGCTCCGAGTACCAGTACCTCGCCGACCGCCGCCTGATCCTCCCCGGCGAACGCATCGAGCATGCCGATGGACGCCGCGAACTGCTGATTCCCTGAGTCGAACCGCCCCTGCCCATTTCCCCAACGGAGGCGGCCTGCAACCGCACCCGGTCCACCTGGAGCACCCTGATGACACCAACCCGCACCCTGACGTTCGCGCTGGCCTCGATCCTTGCCATGGGTCTCGGCCTGGCTCAGGCCGCGACGCCTGAGCAACGCGTCCATGTCTACAACTGGTACGACTATATCGGTCCGGATGTGGTGAAGAACTTCAGCCGCGAGACCGGCATCAAGGCCGTCTACGACGTGTTCGACAGCAGCGAGATGATGGAAGGCAAGCTGATGACCGGCGGCAGCGGCTACGACGTGGTCGTCGCGACCAACAGCACGTTGCCCAACCTGATCAAGGCCGGTGTGTTGCAGCCACTGGATCGCGAAAAATTGCCGAACTGGTCCCATCTCGATCCGGAAATCCTCGCCAAGCTGCAGGTCAACGACGCGGAGAATCGCTACGCCGTGCCCTACCTCTGGGGCACCACCGGCATCGGCTACAACGCGGACAAGGTGAAGGCCATTCTCGGTGACGATGCGCCGGTCGACTCCTGGGACCTGGTGCTCAAGCAGGAGAACCTCGAGAAGCTCAGCCAGTGCGGCGTTGCCATGATCGACGCACCCGGTGAGATCATTCCGATCGCCCTGAACTACCTCGGCCTGCCGCCCCACAGCACGCGCAAGGAGGACTACGTGAAGGCGGAAGCACTGCTGGTCAGGCTCAAGCCGCATATCGCCTACTTCAACTCCTCGAAGTTCATCACCGACCTGGCCAATGGCGATATCTGCGTTGTGGTGGGTTGGGCCGGCGGCGTCTATGAGGCTCAGCAATCGGCGAAGCACGCCGGCTCCCAGGTACGCCTCGAATACAGCATCCCGCGAGAGGGCGCGCCGGTCTGGTTCGAGAACCTGGTCCTGCTCAAGGATGCCCAGCACCCGCAGGAAGGCCTCGCCTTCATCAACTACATGATGCGGCCGGACGTGATCGCCGATACCTCCAACTACCTCGGCTATCCCAACGCCAACAAGGCGGCGGACAGCCTGGTCACCCAGGCGCTGCACGACAACCCGATGGTCTATCCGCCACGGGAGGTGATGGACAAGTTGTTCACGCTCGAGCCGCTGGCGCAGAAGCTGGAACGTGTCCGGACCCGCGTCTGGAGCAAGGTCAAGTCAGGGTCCTGATGCGCAAGCTGTGGGGGGGCGCACAGCAAAATGTTCGCTCCCTTCGTCTTGCTGGAGCTGCGGTGGTACGGCTATTTTCGTTAAAATCTTCACGATAAACTCCGGACCCGAGCCAACATGCCCGAAACCCGCCCCTCACTGACCCTCACCCTGTTGCAGGCGCGCGAAGCGACCATGAGTTTCTTCCGTCCCCTGCTCAACCAGCACGACCTGACCGAACAGCAGTGGCGGGTGATCCGTCTTCTGCGCCAGCACGGTGAACTGGAGAGCTACCAACTGGCTGACCTTGCCTGCATCCTCAAGCCGAGCATGACCGGTGTGCTGGCACGCCTGGAACGCGATGGCATGGTGGTGCGGCGCAAGGCTCCGCAGGACCAGCGCCGCGTGCTGGTGAATCTGACCGAAAAGGGCCAGGAGTGCTTCGCCTCGATGCGCTCGGGAATGGAAGCCAACTATCAGAAAATCCAGGAGCAGTTCGGCGAAGACAAGCTCAAGCAGCTCTTCGAATTGCTCAACGAGCTGAAGCAGATAAAGCCCTGATAGGGCACGCCGCGAGCCTCGTCCGATGCCGGAAGCGCAACGTTTCCGGCGCGCCATGAAAAGTGCAATCGAGAGACCGTAACGTCCATTTTTGAGGTTTGCCCCCCGTCCCATAATCGCCCTGCACCCACTTGGGTTACCCGTTTCAGGCTCCGGCTTCCCGTGCCTTTGTGCATCGAGATGAGCCATCTGCCTGGCCTTTTCCAAGTACTAACAATAAGCAGGGCCTCGACATGAAAAAGCCAAATCCACTTCTCGATGATCTCAAGGCGATCCTGCCTGCCATTGCCGCCAACGCCGCCAACGCCGAGCAATTGCGCAAGGTCCCGGACGAGAACATCGCCATGCTCAAGGGCATCGGCCTGCACCGCGCGCTGCAACCGAAGAAGTACGGCGGCATGGAAATCTCCCTGCCGGAGTTCGCCGATTGCGTGGTTGCCCTGGCCGGCGCCTGCGCCAGCACCGCCTGGGCCTTCAGTCTGTTGTGCACCCACAGCCATCAGCTGGCGATGTTCTCTGCACGCCTGCAGGAGGAGATCTGGGGCGAGGACTCCAATGCCACCGCCAGCAGCTCTATCGCACCGTTCGGCAAGGTCGAGGAAGTCGAGGGTGGGGTTCTGTTCAGCGGCGAGATGGGCTGGAGCAGTGGTAGCGACCATGCCGAATGGGCCATCGTCGGATGCCGGCGCAAGAACGCCGACGGCGAATCGGTCTACTGCTTCGCGGTGCTGCCCCGCAGCGACTACGAGATCCGTGATGACTGGTACGCCGCCGGCATGAAGGGCAGCGGCACCAAGACGCTGGTCATCAAGGACGCCTTCGTCCCGAACCATCGCATCCAGGCCGCCAAGGACATGATGGAGGGGCGCTCCGACGGCTTCGGCCTGTACCCGGAGAGCAAGATCTTCTACACCCCTTATCGCCCCTACTTCGCCAGCGGCTTCGCGGCCATCAGCCTCGGTATCGCCGAGCGCATGCTGGACGCCTATAAGGAAAAGACGAAGAACCGCGTGCGCGCCTACACCGGCGTGAATGTGGGCACTGCCACCCCTGCGCTGATGCGCCTGGCCGAGTCCACCCACCAGGTAGCCGCCGCCCGCGCTTTCCTGGAAAAGACCTGGCAGGAACACGCCGAACACGGCGAGCGCCACCAGTATCCGAGCCGCGAGACTCTGGCGTTCTGGCGCACCAACCAGGCCTACGCCGTGAAGATGTGCATTCAGTCTGTGGACCGCCTGTTCGAGGCCGCCGGTGGCACCAGCTGGTTCGAGAACAACGAGATGCAGCGCCTGTTCCGCGACTCCCACATGACCGGCGCCCATGCCTACACCGACTACGACGTCTGCGCGCAGATCCTCGGCCGCGAGCTGATGGGGCTGGAGCCGGACCCCTCCATGGTGTGAGCCGACGCTCCACCATTCCCACCTGCGTGCCACTCATAAGAACAATTGCGCGGCCACCCTTTACGGCGGCCGCCAGGAGCTGCCTCATGTCCTCCCAAGAGAACCTCTTCGATTCCCGTGCCTTCCGCCGTGCCCTGGGCAATTTCGCCACAGGAGTGACCATCGTCACCGCCACCGCGCCCGATGGCACCCGTGCGGGCGTTACTGCGAACAGCTTCAACTCGGTGTCCCTGGAGCCGCCGCTGATCCTCTGGAGCATCGACAAACGCTCCAGCAGCCTGGAGGTGTTCCAGCAGGCAGGCCACTTTGCGGTGAACATCCTCGCCGCCGACCAGATCGATCTGTCCAACCAGTTCGCTCGCCCGCGTGACGACAAGTTCGAAGGTGTGTCCTTCGAGAGTGGTATTGGCGGCGCCCCTCTGTTTTCCGACTGTGCGGCGCGCTTCCAGTGCGAGATGCATCAGCAAGTGGATGGCGGCGACCATGTCATCCTGATCGGCAAAGTGCTGGCCTTCGACGACTTCGGTCGCTCGCCGCTGCTGTACCACCAGGGCGCCTACTCCATGGTCCTGCCACACACTCGCATGACGCAGAAGGCCGAGGGCCAGCCGGCTTCGAGTGCCTTTCAAGGGCGCCTGTCGAACAACCTCTACTACCTGATGACCCAGGCGGTACGTGGCTACCAGACCGACTATCAGCCCAAGCAGCTGTCCACCGGCCTGCGCACCAGCGAGGCGCGCATGCTGATGGTGCTGGAGAACGATGCAGGCCTCAGTCTTTGCGATCTGCAGCGTGAGGTGGCGATGCCCATGCGCGAAATCGAGGAGGCCGTGGCCATCCTCAAACGCAAGGGCATGGTTGCCGACGCGGAGGATCGCTACGTGCTGACACCTGCTGGCGTGGAGCAGGCTGATGCGCTCTGGCGCATTGCTCGAGAACAACAGGAGAAGGTGTTCGCTCAGTTCGGCGAGGAGCAGGTGGAAACTTTCAAGAGCATGCTCAAGGCGGTGATTGCGTTGGGCTGAATGGCTTGCATTGCAATGAAAATGGCGCCCCATGTGGGCGCCATTTTTTGTAGGTTGTGGCTGAGCTTTGCGAAGCCCAACGATTCAGAGGCGAGTCTGGGACGTTGGGCTTCGTTCCTCAGCGCCAACCTACGGCAGGACTGCGTCCTGCTTGGCGAATGAATTCGCCCCTACAGGGATTTGCCAGGCGGCAGGTGTTTGAGCGGCGGACACAAAAAAGCCGGCTCAAGGAGCCGGCTTCTTCCATTACATGGGGCAATCAATACACCCCACCACCCCCACTCACCGGAGCGGCCGTGCCCTTGAACGTATTTGCCAGGCTCTGCAGTCCACGCATCAGTACCGTGGTATCCACCCCCACCGCGACGAAGGCAGCACCCAGTTCGATGTAGCGGCGCGCCAGGGCCTGGTCGGCGGAGAGGATGCCGGCGGCCTTGCCGGCGTTGCGGATGCGGACGATGGCATCTTCGATGGCGGCCTGGACTTCCGGGTGGCCGGGATTGCCGCGATGGCCCATGGCGGCGGAGAGATCGGCAGGTCCGATGAACACGCCGTCAACGCCCTCCACGGCAGCGATCACGTCCAGGTTGGCAAGGCCTTCGAGGTTCTCGATCTGCACCAACAGGCACATCTGCTCGTCAGCCTGGTCGAGGTAGCCGGGGATGCTGTTCCAGCGCGAGGCACGGGCCAGGGCGCTGCCGACGCCGCGGATGCCGAAGGGCGGATAGCGCATGGCACGCACCAGCTCGGCGGCCTGTTCGGCCGACTCCACCATGGGCACGAGCAGGGTCTGGGCGCCGATGTCCAGCAGTTGCTTGATCAGCACCGCGTCACCGATAGGCGGGCGGATGATCGGCTGGGACGGGTAGGGCGCAATGGCCTGCAATTGGGCCAGCAGGGTGCGCAGATCGTTGGGCGCGTGCTCGCCGTCGAGCAGCAACCAGTCGAAGCCGGCGTTGGCTGCCAGCTCCGCGCAATAGGCATCGGCAAGGCCGAGCCAGAGGCCGATCTGCGGCTGTCCGGAGTGGAGGCGCTGTTTGAAGTGGTTGATCGGCAGGTCCATGGCGGATTCCTTGGCGGGCATTGAATGTAGGAGCCAGCTCTGCTGGCGAAGCGCTTCGCGAGCAAGCTCGCTCCTACAGGGGCGCGTCAGACGAAGCGGCAGGCGATGGAGCCCAACTGGTCGTAGTCGACGTGGAAGGTATCGCCGGGGTTTGCCGCCACAGGGCGAGTGAAGGAGCCGCCGAGAATGATCTGGCCGGCTTCTAGGGTGACGTCATAAGGCGCCAGCTTGTTGGCCAGCCACGCCACACCCTTGGCCGGATGGTTGAGTACGGCAGCAGACACACCGGATTCCTCGATCACGCCATTGCGGTAGAGGATGGCCGGCACGCGGCGCAGGTCGATGTCTGTCGGCCGCACGGCGCGACCGCCCATCACCACGCCAGCGTTGGCGGCGTTATCGGAAATGGTGTCGAACACCTTGCGGGTCACTTTCGTATCGGGGTCCACCTGCTGGATGCGGGCGTCGATGATCTCCAGCGCGGGAATCACCCACTCGGTGGCATCGAGCACGTCGAACACCGTGCAGTTCGGGCCGCGCAGGGGCTTGCCGAGGATGAAGGCCAGTTCCACTTCCACGCGCGGGACGATGAAGCGCTCGAACGGGATGTCGCTGCCTTCCTCGAACAGCATGTCGTCCAGCAGCGCACCGTAATCCGGCTCGGTGATATTGGACGACACCTGCATGGCGCGGGAGGTGAGGCCGATCTTATGGCCGACCAGCTTGCGACCGTCACGGATCTTCTGCGCCACCCAGGCGCGCTGGATGGCATAAGCGTCGTCGATGCTGATGGACGGGTAATCGAGGGAGAACTGACGCACCTGTTCGCGGGAACGCTCGGCGGCGTCGAGACGGGCAGCGGCCTGTTGGATCAGAGTAGGGTCGAGCATGACGGGGCTCTCTAACGGGGATTGACGAGTTCGGCGGGAGTGCGAAGCACCAGTGCGGCGCCGAGGGCGATGAATACGGCCAAGACGAACAGCGCGAGGCTGGCGCTCTGAGTGGTGTCACGCATCCAGCCGATCAGGTAGGGCGCGAGAAAAGCGGCAACGCTGCCGAAGGAACTGATCAAACCGATTCCGGCCGCCTGGGTGCGGATGGAGAGGAAGGCCGGCGGCAACTGCCAGAACATCGGCAGGGCAGCGCTGGCGCCCATGCCGGCGATGATCAGTCCAGCCAGGACGGGGACGGTGCTGCCGGGTAACATCCCGCTGATGGCAATGCCGGCGGCGCACATCAACAGCGGAACGCACAGGTGCCAGCGACGTTCGCGGTGACGGTCCGAGGAACGGCCGCAGGCCAGCATGAAGCAAACACCAGCCACATAGGGGATGGCGCTGAGCAGTCCAACCTGGCTGTCCCGGGCGATGCCGGTGCCGTGGATCAGGGTGGGCATCCAGAAGGCCAGGGTATTCACCGCCAGCATTACCGCGAAGTAGATCGCCACCAGGAGCCACACCCAGCGATCGCGCAAGATCCCGGCGAAGGAGGTGATCGGCTTGCGCTGCTCCTCGATCGCCAGGTCCTCCCGCAAGCAGCGCTTCTGCTCGTCGCTCAACCATGCAACCGCATCAAAGCGTTCCGGCAGGTTGAACCACACCACCAGGCCAAGGAGGATCACGGGGGAACCTTCCAGCAGGAACATCCACTGCCAACCGCGCAGGCCAAGGTGGTCGTGGAAACCTTCGAGTATGGCGCCAGACAGTGGCCCGCCTATAACCCCGGCCATGGGCACGGCGATGGCGAACAGGGCGGTGATCTGGGCGCGCCGACGCGCCGGGTACCAGCGGTTGAGGTACACCAGAATGCCGGGGAAGAAGCCGGCCTCGGCGACCCCAAGAAGGAAGCGCAGCACGTAGAAGCCGGTGGCGTCCTGGATCAGGAACATGCCGCTGGACAGGAAGCCCCAGACCACCATCAGGAACGCGATCCAGCGGCGTGGGCCGACCCGTTCCAGGGCCAGGTTGCTGGGCACGCCAAACAGGGCGTAGGCAATGAAGAACAGACCGGCGCCGAGGCCGTAGACGGTGTCGCTGAACTGCAGGTCAGCGCTCAGCTGCATCTTGGCGAAGCCGATATTGATACGGTCGAGGTGGGCGAACAGGTAGCACACCAGCAGCAGCGGCATCAGCCGCCAGGTGACGGCGCGATGGGTCGCGTCGCGGGTGGCGTGTTCGGCGCCAGCAGGGCAAACGGAATCGATTGTGCTCATGGTCTTGTACTTTTTCTGAATGAGAGCGGGCGGAAGGTGGGGCGGCTTTAGCCGCCCTGGCCCCTCAGGAATGCATGCACGTTGTTGAGCTTGTAATTGAGCTCGGCATCCAGCTCGGTCATCTCGAAGGAGAGGGCCAGCAGGCGGCGCTCCTGGAGTCCGGCGAAGTGCTGGGAGATCGTCTCGAACAGCTCGTCGGCCACCTGGCGACGAGTCTCCAGATCACGGCCGGCACCGACTTTCAGGGTCATGTGGACGAACGCGTAGTCGTGCTTGCCGTCCGCCATGCGCCAGGTATCCAGGCGCATGGCACGGCTGCGGATGCCCCCGAGGGGAAAGACCCCCGAGGCGCCCAGACAGGCGTGGACCTTCTCGAAGAGGCCCGGCAGGTCAGCCTCGGCCTCGATGTTGTGGGTGTATTCGACGATGAAGTGCGGCATGGCGCTGCCCCTCAGAGACGGCTGGTGGAGGCGACGCCGGCCGGGTTCGACGCCTGGGCGGCGGGAATGGCGGAACCGTCCTGCGGGGTGACCGGGAACACGGCGTTGATCTGGCCGGTGCCGGAGGAGCCGAAGTAGGGGGTGACGACTTCGGCCTTGCCGTCGTACTTCGACCAGCCCAGCGCGCCCAGCAGCATGGCGGTGTCGTGCATGAAGCCTTCGCCGTGGCCCTTCACCGCGTACTCCGGGAGCATGGCGCAGAAGTCTTCCCACTCGCCGTCTTCCCACATCTGCACCACGCGGTGATCGAGGGTTTCCAGGAAGGGGCTCCACACTTTCGTGGCGAACTCGGGTGCCTGGCCGTTCTGGGCGAAACGGTGGGACAGCGAACCGCTGGCGAGGAAGGCGACAGTGCCGTCGTAGTGTTCTTCCACGGCCTTGCGCATGGCCCAGCCGAGACGGGCGCTGTCGTTCAGGTAATGGGAGGTGCACAGCGCGGAAACCGAGACCACCTTGAAGTGGCGGTCGGTGTTCATGTAACGCATGGGCACCAGGGTGCCGTACTCCGGTGCCAGGGTGGTGGCGTCGTGGGCCATGGTCTCCACGCCGAAACGGTTGCACTCCTCGGCCAGCAGGCGGCCCAGCTCGGGGTTACCCGGGAAGCCGTATTCCATGTTGGCGATGAAGTGCGGCAGCTCGTTGCTGGTGTAAAGGCCTTCGAAGTTCGACGCGCAGTTGATGTGGTAGTTGGCGTTGACCAGCCAATGGGTGTCGAACACGACGATGGTGTCGACGTTCAGCTCGCGGCAGCGGCGGCTGATCTCGATGTGCCCATCGATGGCGGCCTGACGGAAGCCCTGGCGCGGGCCCGGCAGTTCGGACAGGTACATGGATGGGACGTGGGTGATCTTGGCGGCGAGAGCGACAGTGCCCATGACATTGACTCCTGATCTTTATTGTTCGGTCGGTTGCACGCCGGCACGGGGAGGGGAGTCGAACTCCCCTCTTTATGGATTAGCAGTTATCTCACAGGCCCCAGCGCGGGATGTGGTGGCTACCCATGGAAATGCACACGTTCTTGATCTCGGCGAAGACTTCGAAGCTGTACTGGCCGCCCTCGCGGCCGGTGCCCGAGCCCTTCACGCCGCCGAACGGCTGGCGCAGGTCGCGCACGTTCTGGCTGTTGATGAACACCATGCCGGCTTCGATGCCACGGGCCAGGCGGTGGGCCTTGCCGATGTCCTGGGTCCAGATGTAGGAGGCCAGGCCGTACTCGGTGTCGTTGGCCAGGCGCAGGGCTTCGGCTTCGTCCTTGAACTTCATCAGGCAGACCACCGGGCCGAAGATTTCTTCCTGGGCGATGCGCATGCGGTTATCCACATTGGCGAACACCGTGGGCTGGATGAACTGCCCTTTGGTCAGGTGCGCAGGGAGGTTGGCTGGGCGTTCCAGACCGCCCGCCAGCAGGGTGGCGCCTTCCTCGATGCCGATGCGGATGTAGCCGGTGACCTTGTCGTAGTGGGCCTGGGTAATCATCGAGCCCACCTGGGTTTTCGGGTCCTGCGGATCACCCACGATCAGGCGCTTGGCTCGCGCGGCGAATTCGGCGACGAATTGGTCGTAGACGCTCTCCTGGATGAAGATCCGGCTGCCCGCGGTGCAGCGCTCGCCGTTCAGCGAGAAGATGGTGAACAGCGCGGCGTCCAGGGCGCGGTCGAGGTCGGCGTCGTCGAAGATCAGCACCGGCGACTTGCCGCCCAACTCCATGGAGTATTTCTTCAGACCGGCAGTCTGCATGATCTTGCGACCTGTGGCGGTGCCGCCGGTGAAGGAAATGGCGCGCACGTCCGGGTGACGGACCAGGGCGTCGCCAGCGGTGGCGCCGTACCCCTGCACCACGTTCAGCACGCCTTTGGGGATGCCGGCTTCCAGGGCCAGACGGCCCAGTTCGTTGGCGGTCAGCGGCGACAGCTCGCTCATCTTCAGCACCGCGGTGTTGCCCAGGGCCAGGCAGGGTGCGGTCTTCCAGGTGGCGGTCATGAACGGCACGTTCCACGGCGACACCAGCCCGCACACGCCCACCGGCTGGTACAAGGTGTAGTTGAGCATCTGGTCGTCCACCGGATAGCTGTGGCCGTCCATGCGGGTGCAGACCTCGGCGAAGAACTCGAAGTTGTGCGAGGCGCGGGGGATCAGCACGTTCTTCGTCTGGTGGATCGGCAGACCGGTGTCCAGGGTTTCCAGCTCGGCCAGGTGCGGCACGTTCTCGTCGATCAGTTCACCCAGCTTGCGCATCAGCTTCGCGCGTTCCTTGGCCGGGGTATTGGCCCACTTGGGGAAGGCTTCCTTGGCGGCGGCCACGGCGGCGGCGATTTCTGCGGCGCCACCGCTGGCGACTTCACCGATGGCGTCCATGGTGGCCGGGTTGTAGTTGACGAAAGTCTCTTTGCTTTCGACTTCCTGGCCGTTGATCCAGTGCTTGATCATCTTGCTCATGCCTCTTGTTGCTTGCGAGCGAAGAAGGCCTCTTCGCTGACGATTCGGTTGACCAAGCGGCCTACGCCTTCCACTTCCACCACCACTTCATCGCCCGGCACCACGTCGGCCAGGCCCTCGGGCGTGCCGGTGGCGATCATGTCGCCCGGTTGCAGCGTCATGAAGCTGGAGAAGTATTCGATCAGGTAGGGGATGTCGAAGATCATGTCCGCAGTGGTGCCTTCCTGTTTCAGCTCGCCGTTGATCCAGGTGCGCAGCTTGAGCTTCGAGGGATCGGGTACGTCAGCCGCGTCGACAATCCACGGGCCGACCGGGGTGGTGGCGTCGCGGTTCTTCACCCGCAGGTTGGGCCGGTAGTAGTTCTCCAGGTAATCGCGGATGGCGTAGTCGTTGCAGACGGTGTAGCCGGCGAGGTAGGCGAGGGCGTCCTCGCGCTTGACGTTGCGCGCGGCCTTGCCAATCACCGCCACCAGTTCGCACTCGTAGTGCATGTAGGCGACGTTGTCCGGGCGCCAGGTGGCCTGGTTGTGGCCGGTGTAGGTGCCCGGCGACTTGATGAAGGCCAGCGGCTCGGTTGGGGCGTTGAAGGCCAGCTCGGCAGCGTGGTCGGCGTAGTTCAGCCCCAGGGCGAACATGCTGCCGGTGGCCGGCGGCAGCCACTGGACCTGGTCCTCGGCCAGCAGTCGGCCATCGGCGAGGCGGACGGCGTTGCCTTCTACCACGGTCACGGCGTGGACTTCGCCCTGGTAACGGATGCGTGCGTGTTTCATCTCGGGCTCCTTATTCCGCAACCACGGTGTTGGCGAGGCGGCCGAGGCCAGTGATTTCCACTTCCACGACATCGCCCGGTTGCACGTCGACGCGGCCTTCCGGGGTGCCGGTGATCAGCACGTCGCCCTCGTGCAGGGTCATGAATTCGCTGATCTCCTCGATCAGCTGGGGGATGCCGCGCACCAGGTTGGCGGTGCTGTTCTCCTGGCGCAGCTCGCCGTTGATGAAGAGCTTCAGGGTCAGGGCGTGAGGGTCCTGCACATCGGCGGCCGGGACAAATTCCGGGCCGATGGGGCAGAAGCCATCGCGACACTTGGCCTTCACCGCCGGGCGGTAATAGCTCTCTTCCGGCAGGCTGAACTCGTTGACGATCACGTAGCCGGCCACATGGGCCATGGCGTTTGCGGCGCTTACGCGGCTGGCGCTCTTGCCGATCACCACGCCCAGGGCCGGCCCCGGTTGCAGGCGTTCCACGCCCTGCGGGTAGATCACCGGCTGGCCGTGGCCATTGCGGGTGTTCGGGGTCTTGATGAACAGCACCGGTTTGACCGGCGGCTTCTGGTAGGGCAGCTGCTGGAATTCCTCCAGACGGCTTTCCAGCAGGCCCCGGTAGTTCAGCGCAACGCCGAACAGGGTGCCGGTGGCGACGTGGTCGAGTGCGGGGCGCATGGTCGTCTCCTGTGGATAAAAAGCGGGTGTTGCCGTGACAGGAGCACCACCCGTAACGAGGATTTCGTTAATGTGTTAACGTTATATTTAACATGTTAATGATCGTCAAGCCTTGCGTCTTCGCCTTTCGTCATCGAAGGTGTGCGAAGGCAGCGGAGAAAGGTCGCCATGGCAGAGCGCCAGCCCATTCCCAACATCAACATCGGCCAGGTCTACGACCAGCGGTATGCCGATGCCGAAGTGCACTACGAGGCCCTGGGCAAGCTCGCGGATTTCTTCGGCCGCAACATGCCGGTGCACCGTCACGACCGCTTCTTCCAGGTGCACTACGTGAAAAGTGGTGCGGTGCGGGTCTATCTCGACGAGCAGCAATACCGTCAGGAAGGGCCGCTGTTTTTCCTCACGCCACCGACCATCCCTCATGCATTCGTTACCGAGCAGGACGCCGACGGCCACGTACTCACGGTTCGTCAGCAGTTGGTCTGGCCTTTGCTCGAGGCTGAACAGGGGCTGGCCGATTGCGCGCAGATCGCGCCCGTATGCGTGGCCTTTTCGGAGCTGGGGCAGGAGTACCGCGAGGAGGTGCAGCGTCTCGACCTGCTGTTCGACCAGCTGCGCAGCGAGTTCACCGCCAGCCGGCCGGGGCGCGAGGCCAGTCTGTCAGCGCTGACTCGGTTGATCTTCATCAGCTTGCTGCGCCTCTCGGCCCGTTCGCTCAAGGCGCAGCCGGCGCGGCATGAAGACTTGCAGGTGTTCCACCGTTTCAATGGATTGATCGAGGCGCACTACCGCGAGCACTGGTCCCTTAGGCAGTACGCGGAGCAAATGGGGGTCACGGAGGCGCGCCTGAATGACATCTGCCGGCGTATCGCCGACCTGCCGTCCAAGCGCCTGATCCACGACCGGGTGATGCAGGAAGCCAAGCGCCTGCTGCTGTTCACCGGCAGCTCGGCCAACGAGATCTGCTACCTGCTGGGCTTCCGGGATCCGGCCTACTTCAGTCGCTTCTTCGCCCGCAACGCGGGCATGACTCCCGGCGAATACCGCCAGCGCAAGGCCGAAGACAAGGAAGATGCGTGGCGCTGAGGGGGCTTAGCTGAATTCGAATTCATTTGCCCAAGCCAGCAGGTTGAAGCCGAACGGGTAGGGTGCGCCGTGCGCACGAGCGGTTTGACCTGGTACCGAAGCTGATCCCGGAATCGGTGCGCATAGCGCACCCTACGATCCAGGCCGAGCTAAAGAATTCGACCTTGTTCGCCCCTACGGGAACGGCCCAGGTCTCTGCAGCCATGTAGGTTCGAATTCATTCGAAAAAGGGCCGCGAAGCGGCCCCAGGCGAGCATTTGATTTGACCGGTGGCGTGGGGTTGGGCGGAACTGCGTCCCGCTTCGCGATTGAAATCGCCCCCACAGGCGAAGGGGCTGCCTTCGCGCCCTACGGCGCGAGGCCGAATGCCTCCGCCATCCCACCGATCAACTCGCTCTGCAGGCAGCGTTGCGCTGTGCCGGGCTGTTGCAGGCCGATGAATTCACACAGCGGGTCCTGTACCTCAGTGCGGATGCCGGACAGTTCCTCCATAACCGCCAGGCCGCAGAACGGCACGTAGGCTTCGGCATAACCGCCTTCGTGGACCAGCACCAGACGGCCCTGGCACAGGCGCTCGGCGGCTTCGCGGACCAGGCGGGCCATGGCGCGGAAGCTGTCGCTGTGCAGCAGCATGCGCGCCAGCGGGTCCACGGCGTTGGCGTCGTAGCCGCAGGCGACCACGATCAGCTCCGGCTCGAAGCGTTCCAGCGCCGGAATCACGATCCGTTCCATGGCTTCGAGGTAGGCTTCATGGCCACTTCCGGCAAGCAGCGGGATGTTGATGTTGGTGCCAAGCCCCGCACCTTCGCCACGATCGTCCGTGCCGCTGTAGCCCGGCGGGAAGCAGCCGTCCTGGTGCAGGGAGATGGTCAGTACGTCAGGCCGGTTGTAGTAGACCGCTTGTGTGCCATTGCCGTGGTGCACGTCCCAGTCGATTACCGCCACCTTGCCCAGCCCGTGACGGGCCTTGGCCGCTTCGATGGCCACCGGAATGTTGGCCAGGAAGCAGAAGCCCATGGCCTGGTCCGGCAGGCAGTGGTGACCCGGCGGGCGCGACAGGGAATAGGCGTTGTCGGCTTCGCCTTTGAGCACGGCATCCACCGCCGCCATGGCGAGGCCAGCGGAGAGCTTGGCGATCTCGTAGCTGCCCGGGCCGATGGGCGCGTGCTCGCCGAGATTGCCACCGCCGGCGTCGCTCAGGGCCTTGAAGCGCTTCAGGTAGTGCTGCGGATGCACCCGCAGCAGGTCCTCCTCGCTGGCGGCCGGGGCGCTGCGCAGATCGAGCCGGGTGGTGAGGCCGGAGACATCCATCAGGTTCTTCAGGCGGCGCTTGGTTTCCGGGGATTCGGCGTGGCCGGCAGCCGAGGGTGGCTGCACCCAGCCTCCTACCGGAAGGATCAGGGCATGCTGGCTGGCGCTGTGCCAGAGGGACAGTTCGTCGAAGAAGAAGGCAGTACGGCGGCTCATGGTGGGTCTCCTTGGCTTACAGGGATTGGGCGGTGGTGAGGGAAGCGGGGCGCAGGCGGCTGCCGAGGGTGGCGAGCAGGGACAGGGTGGTCAGGGTGCCGGCGGCCAGAAGCAGGGATCGGAAGTCGCCGCTGTCGCCGAGCAGGTGGCCCGCCATGGCTGGGCCCAGGGCCAGACCGGAGCCGATCACCAGGTTGCTCAGGCTCATCAGGCGGCCGGATTCATCAAGTTCCACCAGGCTGGCGAGGATGAAGGGCAGCACGTAGGTCCAGGTGAACTTGAACAGCAGGACGGCCACGGCGAAGCGTGCCAGTTGGGGTTGGTCGAGCAGCAGCAGGGTGGCGGCCACCATCAGGCCGAAGCCGCTGCACAGCAGCGGTGTGCGCGGCAGGCGCTCGCCGATCAGGGTCGCGCAGCCGGCGCCGGCGATGCCCATGAGGGTGGCGATGGCGAGGATGTCGCCGCTCGCCTGGGCGTTCAGGCCGGCCTGGGCGCCGATGGCCCCGATGAAGGTCCAGACCGCGCTGAGGGCGACGTAGAAACCCAGCAGACCGAGGATCGCCGCTGCGACTTTCCAGTGTGATGCCGAGCCGCTGCGCGCGGGGCGTTCGGTCGCCCGATGGGCCGCAGGGAAGGCGCGTACAAGGGGCAGGCTGAGCAGTGTCAGGGTGGCCAGCAGCAGGTAAACAACGCCCAGGCCGTAGGCCTCGAACAGGCGTGGCAGCAGGCTCAGACCGATGGCGCCGAGTACCAGCTGGCCCAACACCCAGAAGCCATAGGCGCGGCTCGGATTGGGCAGTGTGGCCGCGCAGGACAGACAGAGCACCATCAGCGAGCCGCCGGCCAGGGCAGTGACGAAGCGCAGCGCGGCCAGCGGCAGGTAGCTCGCCGTCGCTGCAGAGGCGAGATTGCCGGCGATGAACAGCAGGGCGGCGATCAGCGCCGCGCGACGGCAGTCGACCCGCTTCAGCCACCAGAAGGAGGGCAGGGTGGCAAGGCTCATGGCGCCCAGTTCGATGGAGAACAGGTTGCCGATCTGCTCCGGGTTCAGGCCCAGCTCGACGGCGAGGCGGGTGGCAATGGCGGGGGCGGTGAGCAGTACCACCGAGGTGATGGCGGCGAACACGACGATGGCGGCCTGCAGCGCCAGCGGCTGCCTGGATTGGAAGGTCATGGCGGTGTCTCCTGGATCAGAACACGTGGGCCAGGCGAAGCAGGGCCTGGGCGCCGTGGTAGCCGTTGTCGGTGTCGACGTTGTGGGAGAGGGCGACCATCAGTTGGTTCTGCTGGTCCAGCCAGTGGCCGAGTTCGATCCCCAGCTGGGTGTATCGCTGGTGGGTGTCGTCGAGGGTGCGGTCGTTCAGGCTGAGTTCACCGCCGTCGGCATGCACCAGGCGCAGGGCGCCGTAGGTAGCCGGGGTGAAGTCATAGGAGGCGAAGGCTTGCAGGCGATAGAGCGGGTCCTGCTCCAGGTCCATGCCGTAGTAATCGTCGTTCTTGCCGTAGATCTGGGCTTCGAGGTTGGCCTCCAGCACCCACTTCTCGCCGACGCCCTGGGTGTAGTTGTAATTGAAGGTCAGGCCCCAGCGGTTGGCGCCGGGGGAAACATCCGGGTTGTTGCCGTGGTACTCGCCCACCGGAACGGTGACCAGGGTCAGCAGGCCGCTGTAAGTGCGGGTGGCCGGGTCGTTGATGATGAACAACGTGCCGCCCATCTGCGGGTCGCCAATGCCGCGCTCGCTGGTGTGGCCGGTGGCGCCGGGAAGGCGGGCGTCGATGTCGACGTAGGGCACGATGAACTGCGGCGTGCAGAGGGTGCCGCAGGCGTCGGTGAAGAGCACATGGCGGTAGGCCAGGGCGTTGACCTCCAGGTCCGCCTTGCCGGTGCGGTCTGCCGGACCGTGGAAGTCGTTGGCGCGATTGGTGGGCAGGTAGAGCACGCCGAGCTGGGTGCCCGAGGGGGCGGAGAAGAAGTCGCGGGCGTTCATGTCGGCGGCCTGCGCGGCGAGGGGTAACAGCACGCTGCCGAGGAGGGCGTGACGGAAGGAGCGGGTGCGGGTCATGGGCGTTGCATCTCTTTTTCTGGGTGCGGTGGGTTTCTTCGGGCAAGGCGCCGCCCTGCCGCCCATGTGGGGCAGCCGGAGTTCAGGCGGCTGGGAAAGCGGGAATCAGTCGGGTGGCGAGTGGAGGAGGTGGGCGATGCTCGCCTTGTCCTTCACGCCGAGCTTGGAATAGATGGTGCGTATGTGGTGGCGCACGGTATTGGGCGCCAGGCCCAGGTCGCGGGCGATTTCCTTGTAGGTCTTGCCTTCGCCGAAGCGCAGGGCCACGTCGTTCTCGCGCGCGCTGAGCTGTTGCAGCGGGCTGTGGCTGCGCGCGGCGAGGAGATGCAGGTCGCCCACCGCGGAGACTTCCAGCAACAGGCGCTCACCCTGATAGCCATCGGGGTTGACGCTCTCGGGCAATTGCGGACCGGTCCAGTCGGGCCACTCGGTGAGCAGCAGGTCGACGAAGCCTCGCTCGGCACAATGCAGGGTGCCGCGGGCATCGCATACGGCCAGCGCCAAATTGCGCGGGTTGGACAGGCTTTCCCGCTTGGCCACCAGGGTGCGGATCTGGTTGGCCGAGACGGCGGCGGCGAGGTGCCGCATCAACTGGTCCATCAGCAGTTGATCCTGGTCGTTGAAGGGGGCGGACGTCGGCGAGCGGTAGAGGGTCAGGTGGTCTACCAGGCCGGTCTGCGGATCGGAATGGATGACGCAGAGGAACTCGCGGAAGCCGTGGCGCTCCCCCAGCCACTGCAGTCCTGGTGTGCTGTTGGCGCTGTCGACGATCACCGACTTGTCGGGTGCGGCGCTGACCAGGCCGACGGTCACGTCCTCGTGACGGATCGACTGCCAGTCTTCCAGGTAGTGCGGCGGCAGGTTGAACAGATGCGAGCTGTGTTCTTCCGGCAGGCCGTCGATCATCGCGGCACGGCCCCACCAGGCCTTGTCGAAGGGCAGCAGCTGCTGGAGCTGCGTCAGTGCGAGGGCGTGGAAGCGCTCGATGGACCTGTCCCTGGCCAGGCGCTGGAGTTCCAGCACGGTGTCGCTGAATGCCTCCAGCAATGCGGTGGTGATCGTTCGATCAGCCTGGTCATTCCTGCTCATGCGGTATCCCCGGGTGCGACGTTGTTTTTGTTCTGTCACAGGTTCGAGTCATGGCCTTTCGTCTTTGCGACGGGGCAGGGCCTGGAGCGAGTATCGGGTTCGCATGAGGGAGCCGCCATCCTACAGATGCAGGATAGGATCAGCGGGCGCTCTCGCTGCTTGCGGCGATCTCCCGGCCCAGCCGACGCTGGCGCGGCAACAGCCAGGCGCAGTAGCTGAGCAGTAGTACACCGGCGACGGCCATGGCCCAGGGCGCGCCGACATGCTCGGCCAGCACGCCTACCAACAAGCCGCCAATGGCGTCGAAACCGAAGCGCGTCGAGGTATAGAGCGATACCACGCGGCCACGCAGGTGCTCCGGGGCGAGGCTCTGCAGGAGGATGTTGGTGCCGACGTTGCAGTTGGTGATGGCGAAGCCGAGCAGTGCCATGGCCAGCAGCGAGATCACCAGATGTTCGCTGAGCGCGAAGGCCAGCAGGCCGGCCCCACCGGCCATGGCGCAAACCATGATGGTGTTTGCCAGCCCCTCAAGCGCATGGCGATTGGCGAGGAACAGCGTACCGAGCAACGAACCGAGCCCGGCCGCGCCCCAGAGCCAGCCGAGGGTACGCGCATCGCCGGCGAAGATGTCCTTGGCGAATACCGGCAGCAGCACGGCGTAGCTCGATGCGGTGAGGTTGACGACCAGCACGCTGAGCATCATCAGGCGAATGGTTGGCCGTCCAGCAACATACGCCAGCCCTTCGCGGAAGACGTCTCCGGTGGACCCGGTTGCACGCGGCGTCGGTGCCATGCGGATAATCCAGAGTCCGACGGTCAGGCCAACGTAGGAGAGGGCGTTGAGGGCGAAGCAGGCGGCTTCGCTGGTGACCCCCAGCAGCAGTCCGGCCAGGGGCGGGCCGATGAAGCGCGAGCTGTTGAAGAGCATCGCGTTCAGTGCCAGCGCGTTCGGCAGGTCCTGCTTGCCGCTGACGAACTGGCTCAGCAGGGATTGCCGCAGCGGTGTGTCGAAGGCATTGAGTACCCCCAGTAACGCGGCCATGGCGACGATCAGCACGGGGCCGATGTTGCCGGTCACGGTCAAGAGGGCAAGGCCGCTGGCCTGGAGACCGAGCAGGCCCTGGACGCCGATCAGCAGGCGGCGCTTGTCGTGCCGGTCAATCCAGGCGCCTGCCAGCGGCCCCACCAGCAGTTGCGGCACCAGCGCCGCGAAGGTCGTGATGCCCAGCAGCGCGGCGGAGCCGGTCAGGCGGTAGATCAACCACGCAAGTGCCACCTGCTGCAGCCAGCTGCCCAGGGTGGAAATCGCCTGACCGGCAAAGTACAGGCGGAAGTTGCGATGGCGCAGGGCGCGGACGGCGACGGGCCAGGAATGGGAATCGGGCATCTGGAGCAGATACGTAAGTCGGCGGTGGATGAAGGTTAATATATTAACGTAATCGCTGGCTGGGCAGTTCCTGGTCGACAACCCATTGATCAGAAAGAATTTATCCAGCTATCAATGGCATCGATGTTCCCTATCGGGCGTGATCACTTTTTAATCACCTACCCATCCGTAAGATTGGCTCCGTACCCAGTTTCCAGCCCCCCTTCGAGGAGCCCAGATCATGAAAACTCAAGCCATCGCCGCACTGTTCATCGCTACCCTGAGCAGCTCTGTTTTCGCTCTGCCGTCCTCCTCCCAGACCGTCGAGCCGGTTATTGCTGAAGGCTACATGGTGCTGGATCGCGTTGCCGAAGGCGGTTCCGACCGCACCGGTGCCAACCGTATCGCCGAAGGTGGCTCCGACCGCACTGGCGCCAACCGCATCGCCGAAGGTGGTTCCGACCGCCTGCCGCAAGCCCAACGCGTAAGCTGATCACCACGCGCGACAATCCCTGAAAGCCCGGCCAATGCCGGGCTTTTTACTGCGCGGGCGAAATCGATGGTGCCTGGCTACTCTCGGCGCCAGCCCGCCAGGCACATCTCGACAAGGCCGCTGGCAGCCTCGGTCAAGCCGCCAGGCAAGGCTCAGGGCAAGCTGGGTTTTTCAGTCGAGGAACCCTTGTCATGTCACCGATTCCCAGTGAGTTCGACGGTCGTGTGGTGCTGGTCACGGGCGGTGCCCAAGGCATCGGTCAGGCCATCGTCCGGCAGTTTGCGGAAGCTGGGGCGCAGGTGATGATCGCCGACCTGCGTGGCGAGCAGGCCGCCAACCTGGCGGCCGCGTTGCGCGCAGAAGGATGGCAGGTCAGTGCCGCCGCAGTGGATTTGACCCAGCCGGAGGCGATCGCAACCCTCTTGCAGCAGATCGAATCAACCCATGGTCGCCTCGACGTGCTGGTGCACAACGCGGGTTACTTTCCCCTCACGCCGTTCTCGGAAATCTCCCCGCGGGTCCTTCAGCGCACCCTGGACGTGAACCTCTCAGCGCTGTTCTGGCTGACCCAAGGCGCACTGCCGCTATTCACTCGCCAAGGGAGTGGATGCGTGCTGGTGACCTCATCGGTCACGGGGCCGCGTGTGGCCTATCCGGGGTTGACCCACTACGCCGCCGCGAAGGCGGGGGTGAATGGATTCATCCGCGCAGCGGCCCTGGAGCTGGCGCCATTGAAGGTACGGGTGAACGGCGTGGAACCCGGAATGATCGAACGCCCGCCATGGACAATCTCGGCGATGCATCCCTCAACGCCCGCATTGCCGCAGCCGTGCCACTGGGACGCCTGGGTGAGCCGGGCGATATCGCCGCGGCTATGCGCTTTCTGGCCTCGGATGGGGCGGCGTACATCACGGGACAGACCATTGTGGTCGACGGCGGAGCGACGCTGCCGGAGGTAACGGTGGGGATTGCCTGATGCGAAAGCCGGGGCCGCTGTGCGGCCCGGTTTAGATGGAAGCGTCCGCACACTCTTTGTGGGAGATTCCATGTCAATCAGCCATGCCGACCTGGGGCCGATACGGCTGTTGGCTGGTCATCAGGGCAAAGGCAATCCTGGCCAGCTT
>NZ_BDMA01000087.1:0-88638 GCF_002003485.1 Metapseudomonas resinovorans | reverse complement strand
CAGCTTAACGCCCTATCGGGGTGTCCAGAATCATTAGGCCACTTCAGCCCGAACCTCGATGGTGGATGTGAAGAGCGACATCCACCCTACAAAACCCACCCCTACCCGACCTCGTAGGGTGGATCACGCTTCACCGATCCACCGTCGGTGCCAGCCCAGACCTCGATGGTGGATGTGAAGAGCGACATCCACCCTACGAACCGTCCCTACCCGACCTCGTAGGGTGGATCACGCTTCACCGATCCACCATCGGTGCCCAGCCCGAACCTCGATGGTGGATGTGGAGAGCAACATCCACCCTACGAACCATCCCTACCCGACCTCGTAGGGTGGATCACGCTTCACCGATCCACCGTCGGTGCCGTGCCGGACCACAATAGTCACCGGCGCCGTGTCAAAACTTCCGAGCGGGCACAAAAAAGCCCGGCGGGTTTCCCGGCCGGGCTTTTTCACATCCTGCCGATCAGCAGGTGCAGCACATCATCGGCATGCCGTTGCAGCTCATCATCATGGGCATGCCGCACTCCATCATTTTCGTCATCAGCGCGCAGCAGTTCTTGAACATCTCCATGTTCATGCCCTGCATCGGCATCATCTTGCACATCATGGCGTCGCCCTGCTTGGAGCACTCCATCATGCACTTCATGGACGGCATGGGCATGCCCATCCCCATGCCCATGCCCATTCCCATTCCCATTCCCATTCCCATTCCCATCATCGGCATCATATTCATCATGCCCATCATCGGCATCATGGCCATGCCGGCCTGGGACATGCACATCATCGACATGTTGCCGCAGTGCATCATCATCGGCATGCCGCAGTTCATCATCATCGCCATCATTTCCGCGCTGTTGCGGAACATCGTCATGTCCATGCCCATGGCCGGCATCATCTTGCACATCATGCCGTCGTCCTGCATGTCGCACTGCATGGTGGCCATCATCATGGGCATGCCCATCATCGGCATCATGGTGTTGGCGGACATCGGCATTTGCATGGCATTCATCATGGTGGCGCTCCCTCAAAGGATGGAATGTGTAACCGGAATGGGGCCGATTCTAGGGGCGCGAATCCGTCGAACAAGATGACGAGGCAGCGTCGACCGGGTACGCCCTGCCTGCATTTTCGTCATCGATGACAGCGCGGCCTTTCGTTATAGCGTCGGTATGAGCGCGATCCCGAACGCGCACGAATGGATAACGTCCTTGCCGACGCAATGGATATGCATTTCAGGAATTAGCAAATAACCCTAGTGAATATTCAATCTAACGCCCGAACACTTTTCGTCCTCAAACCCGCTGCGCGCGAAAGCGTCGTGAGGTGCTGGCCTGTGCTTTCCTGAAACCTCAGTCACAGCGGGCAGAATTGACCTTTCCACGACAGCCCGTCGCCGCCTGCGCACCAGCAGTCGGCCCGCGAAATAATGGCGAATCCATGGCTATGCTTTGAGTGTCACCATGCCGAACGGATTGGGCATGTGGCGCCCGTCCCGGGGGATTCCGGCGCCGAAATTCACACGACAGGACGCCTGGCTTTCTTGAGCTTCGCTTATCAAGTCCGTACAGAAGGACGTTGGCTGGAGATCGCGAAATGGATTCGTTCGAGAGGGAAAGCGCCGCCAACCAGGTCATATCCGCGCACTCGAACACTCAACCCACGACCCGATGGCACCGCATGTACTTCTTCCTTGCGGGCTTCGACGTGCTCGTCGTGGTGCTGAGCGTCCTGCTGAACCACCTGATCGTCGATACCTACCACCGCTCCATCAAGGCCAACCAGTCCTGGGTCCAGCAGCTTTCGTCCTATTCGACCCTTGGCAGCCTCGCGTCGGAAGTGAACGCACCGGGCAACAACGTGTTCGACACCCATGATGTCGAAGCCGAATCGCAGAACATGACCACCGCCTTGCGAGCCTTCGACGAACATCTGGCGAAGGCCAAGCAACAACTCGAAGTGCGAATCGCCCATCAGGCCGAGCACAGCGCAGACATCCAGACCTTCACGCTCACCCTGAAAGGTGAAGTGGCCGAGGTCGATTCAGCGATGGTCGAAATGGTGAAAGAGGCCACGCTCATCTTCTCCTTCTTCCGTGAAGGCAAGTCGGACGAAGCCGGCAAGCGCATGGCGACCATGGACCGCAAGTACGCCAAGCTGCTCGCCTCCCTGGCCACCGTGCGGGAACGCGTCGGCCTGATCCAGAGCAAGCTGCTGGAGGAGGAACTGGAGTCGGTCGAAGAACTGCGCCGCATCGAATACGCCATCATGATGTTCGTGCTGCTGATGGTGACTGCGGCCCTATTCTATGGGCGCCGCATCCGCCGCGAAATGGAATCCCACGCCGCCGAGCGCGAAGGTTATCTGGCCGTGCTGCGCGAGAGCGAACGGCAGTTCCGCCAGCAGGCATCACTGCTGGACAAGGCACAGGACGCCATCGTCGTGCACGACATGGATCACCGCATCCTCTACTGGAACAAGAGCGCCGAGCGCCTTTACGGGCTGCCCCGCGAGGAGGCGCTGGGCAAATCGGCCCAGGGGCTGATCTACCCGAGCCATGCCTTCATCGAAACCGCCACCCACAGCCTGATCGAGCTGGGTGACTGGGCAGGTGAAGTGACGCTGCGACGCCGCGATGGCAGCACCATCAACTTCGAGAGCCACCGCACCCTGGTTCGCGATGACAGCGGCCTGCCGCAGTGCGTCCTCTCCATCAACACCGACATTTCCCATCGCAAGGCCGCGGAACAGGAGGTCAAGCGCCTGGCCTTCTATGACCAGCTCACGGGGCTGGCCAACCGGCGACTCATGATCGACCGCCTGCAGCATGCACTGGCCAGCAGCGCCCGCAGCCAGCATACGAGTGCGGTCATCCTGATCGACCTGGACAACTTCAAGGCCCTCAACGACACCTTCGGCCATGACCGCGGCGACGTGCTGCTGCAGCAGGTCGCCCATCGCCTGTCCGCCTGCATCCGTGAGAGCGATACCGTCGCCCGCCTCGGCGGAGACGAATTCGTGGTTCTGCTGGAAGGCCTCAGCGAAAATCCCCCGGATGCCGCCATCCAGGCCAAGGCGATCTGCGAGAAGATCCTCAGCTCGCTGAACCTCTCCTACCAGCTGGATGGCTATGAGCACCACAGCACGCCCAGCCTGGGTATCGCCCTGTTCCAGGGGCAGCTCAATACCGTCGACGACATCATGAAGCGCGCGGACCTGGCGATGTACCGCGCCAAGGCCGCCGGTCGCAACACCATGCGTTTCTTCGACCCGGAGATGCAGGCGGTGGCCACCGCCCGCGCACGTTTGGAGTCCGACCTGCGGCAAGGCCTGCAGAACAAGGAGCTGTCACTGCACTACCAGCCTCAGGTGAACAGCCAGGGCCGCATCGTGGGGGCGGAGGCGCTCATGCGCTGGCAGCACCCCGAACGTGGGAACGTGTTGCCGGCCGAGTTCATTCCCTTGGCAGAGGAAACCGGGCTCATCCTGCCGCTCGGCCGCTGGGCATTGCAGACCGCCTGCGCCCAGTTGGTGAGCTGGACCAAGCAGCCGGAAACCGCCCGTCTGACCGTCGCGGTAAACGTCAGCGCGCGCCAGTTCCACCATCCCGATTTCGTCGAAGAAGTGCTGACCGTGCTGCGCTTCACTGGCGCCGACCCGAGGAGGCTCAAGCTCGAGCTGACCGAGGGGCTGCTGGTGGAAGACATGGAAAATACTGTCGCCAAGATGATCGAGCTGAAGGAGATCGGCATTGGCCTGTCACTCGACGACTTCGGCACCGGGTACTCGTCGCTCTCCTACCTCAAGAGCCTGCCGCTGGACCAACTGAAGATCGACAAGTCCTTTATCCGCGACGTGCTGGTCGACCCCAACGACGCGGCCATCGCCTGCGCCATTGTGAGCCTGAGCCAGATCCTCGGGCTCTCGGTGATTGCCGAAGGCGTGGAAACCGAGGCCCAGCGCGCTTTCCTCGTCAGCCACGGCTGCCATACCTACCAGGGCAACCTGTTCTCCCGCGCGCTGCCGGCCGAGCAGTTCAAGCAGTACGTCCACGAACGGTCGATGGCCGAACACTGACGCTCCCTGCCCTTGTAGGAGCGAGCTTGCTCGCGAACCTAAGCGACACCTGGAAGTCGGAGCCGGCCGGCTAGCCCCTCACCCCCGGCCCCTCTCCCGCAGGAGAGGGGTGAATCGCGCCGGCGACGCTATGCCACTCTGTGAGGCCGAATCCTGTAGGGGCGATTTCAATCGCCAAGCGAACCGCAGGTTCGCCCTTCAGACTTTCCGGGGCAGCTGCGCTGCCCTTGGCGAATGAATTCGCCCCTACAAGGAATCCAACCGTAGCAAAAGAGCCGGGCCCCGGCTGCTCAGTACTTGATGTCCCGCGCCCTCTCCCGCCCCTGCTGCTTGGTCTGGCGCTTGTCCTGCCGGCACTGGGCGTTGTACTGCTGGTCGGCGGCGCGGCAGTCCTGTTTGATCTGGCGTGCATCCTGCCGTGTTTCCTGCCGTACCTCGCGGGCGGCGCGGCGTTGATCGGCCTGTTCGGTGGCCCAGGATGCGCCTGCCGAAACCGTCAGACACATGGCAACCACCCATACGGGGAATCGAGTAGCAGGCATGACATGACCTCCTCTGACCTGGGGTAACCGCTTCTTTCATTACAACCGATTCTCCCGAAAACGGCGGTGGAGTCGCCAAGCGGCGTAGCTGAACAGGAGGTCACGACGCAGGCCGGACGGTTCCGCGTTCGCCTCTTTCCTTCTCTGGGCGGCTTGCCTAATCGGTGCGTTACAGCACCCGGCGCAAGGATTCCCCGTGGCGTGCGCTGCGTCGAAGCTCCTGGGGCGTTCGACCCGCGACCCGCCGGAAGCTCTGGCACATGCGCCCGGCATCGATGAAGCCATTCAGGCGTGCGATTTCCTCGAAGGTCTGTCGCCCATCCTCGACTTGCGGCCGCGCCGCTTCCACCCGCATGCGTTCGACCGCTCTGGCCGGCGTCACGCCCGTCGACGAGGCAAAGGCGCGCCCGAACTGGCGGACGCTCAGGTTCGCGACCTCCGCCAGGCGCTCGACCGACAGGTTCTCCCGCAGGTGTTCGCGCGCGAAGCTCAGCGTGGAACGAATCCGGTCCGACCCCGGATCGAAATCCAGCAGTGACGAAAACTGGTCCTGGCCGCGCGGTCGCCAGTAGTAGACAACCAGCATGCGTGCCACGGAAAGCGCCATTTCCCGGCCCATGTCCTGCTCGATCATCGCCAGGCTCATGTCGATGCCGGCGGCCATGCCCGCCGACGTCCAGATACCACCGTCCTCGCTCCAGGTCCGGTCGCCATCGACCCTCACGGCCGGATAGCACGCCTGCAACTGCGTTGCGTAATGCCAGTGGGTCGTCGCGGTGCGTCCGTCGAGCAGTCCGCTCGCCGCCAGCAGGAAGGCGCCGGTACTGACACTGGCGGTTCGGCGCACGTGCAGAGAGACTTTGCCAATCGCCCTGGCCAGCACCGCAGCCCATTCACCTTCGGGAAGCTCGGGCGCGCCCACCACAAAGAACGTGTCGAAGTCGACCACCCGCAACGGCTCCGTATAGACACAAAGGCCGCAGGCACTGCGCACCATTCCGCCGTCCAGGGAAACGGTGGTCAGCTGGTAATCAGCGGATGAGAGGTGATTGGCGTTCGAGAAGGCTTCGAGCGGTCCGCTCAGGTCCAGCAGCTCGAAGCCCGGATAAACCAGAAAACCGATGTGCCGGTTCATGGCTGAAATCCCACGATCAATGTCCTTTCCGGGAAGAATCCCCGGCCATAACGTGATCGTCATTGCGAATCACTGGCGATGCGGCGAAGCGCGTCACGCCACCTGGCGACCGCTGCGGTTCCCACACGCCATACAGCCACGAGTGTAGCTCCGGGCTGCCATGCACTCGCTGCCCCCCGACAGATGCACCCTGCGCTGAGTCATCCAACAGGAGGCATGCACATGAAGATCGTCGTTATCGGCGGAACTGGCCTGATCGGAACCCAGCTCTGCAACAACCTTCGCCAGCAGGGGCATGAGGTCCTGCCGGCATCACCGAACACCGGGGTCAATGCCGTGACGGGCGAAGGGCTGCAGGCGGCACTGCAAGGTGCCGATGTGGTCGTCGACGTCGCCAATTCGCCGTCATTCGAAGACGCTGCGGTGCTGGCGTTTTTCGAGGCCTCCGGACGCAACCTGGCCGCTGCGGAAAAGGCTGCCGGGGTAAAGCATCACCTCGCGCTTTCGGTCGTCGGTACGGAGCGGATGCTCAGCAGCGGTTACTTCCTCGCCAAGATGGCCCAGGAGAAGCTGATCAAGGAGTCTGGCGTCCCCTACTCCATCCTCCGGGCCACGCAATTCTTCGAATTCGTCGGTGCCATCGCGCATTCCGGTACCGAGGGCAATAGCGTTCGCCTGCCGCCCGCCGCCCTGCAGCCAATCGCCTCGGCGGATGTCGCAGCCGCCCTGACCAACATCGCGGTACAACCGCCAAGCAATCAGACGACGGAAGTTGCCGGGCCTGACCGCAAGCCCATGGGCTGGTTCGTCAAGGCCTACCTCGACCACAACAACGACCAGCGGGAGGTGATTGCGGATGCCGGAGCCACTTACTTCGGTGCACCGGTCGACGACCAGTCGCTGACCCCAGGGGCCAATCCGATCATCGGCGCGACGCACTTCGAGGAATGGCTCAAGCAAGCCGCCGCACCGCGCTAGCGGCCGGGCCACCACATCCCGTTCGACGGAACCAGGAGCGCCACATGCGAACCCCTCACCTCGTCGCCCTCTTCTCCCTCTCATGCATTACGGTCGCCATCGCGCAGGACACGGGAACGTCCGCCCCGCCCCCGATCGTCAAGCCGGTCATGACCCAGGCGCTTCCGGACTACCCCGGCAAGGAAGTGCTGATGATCACCGTGGAATATCCGCCCGGCGGCGCCGACCCGGTCCATCGCCACGATGCGCACGGTTTCATCTACGTGCTGGAAGGCACCATCGTCATGGGCGTGAAAGGCGGTCAGGAGGTCACGCTGATACCCGGGCAGAGTTTCCATGAAGGCCCGCAGGACCTCCACACGGTCGGACGCAATGCCAGCCAGGACAAACCCGCGAAGTTCCTGGTCTTCCTGCTGAAGGACGTGGGCAAGCCGCCGGTAATCCCCGTCGACTGAGGGGGCATTCGTGACTTTTCCTCCCGAAAGGCTCCGGACGATTCCTGGGTCATCGCGCCGCGACGTTTCCTTGTGAGCGTCGCGGTTCGTCATTTCAGGTTCAGCGCGCGCGAACACAGCTCACCACAAGGTCAAGACCTTTTCTATCCAGCGGAGCGGAAGTCCGTCGTCCGGCTGGCCACTATCCGACTACCCTCCCCGCATCGTCCCGCCAGGAACCTCGTTAGCTGATGCACGCCAGCGATGCCGCGGCTTCGCGCTTGGTGCAAAATAGTGCGCCAAATACCCCCGGTTCTGGTTACAGCCCCCTGTTGCGTGATGGCTGAAACGAGGGCCGAAGTGATGACCGTCTTCGCAAGTTGATGTTCCTGGACCCAGCGTCCAGCGTGATGGAGAGATTCGATGCACAACCCAACAACCACCGGCGGTGACAGCATGATCGAGGTAACCGAGGTTTCCATTGCCCAACTGCGCGCCGCGCTCGAGTCCGGCCGGACGACCGCTGTCGAGCTGGTCAAGGCCTATCTCGCCAGGATCGATGCCTACGATGGTCCCGACACGCCCACCGCCCTCAACGCCGTAGTGGTGCGCAACCCCGAGGCGCTCAAGGAAGCCGAAGCCTCCGATGCCCGCCGCGCGCGCGGCGAGACGCTCGGACCGCTGGATGGCATTCCCTACACGGCCAAGGACAGTTACCTGGTGAAGGGTCTGACCGCCGCGTCCGGCAGCCCGGCCTTCAAGGACCTGGTCGCCTATCGCGATGCGTTCACCATCGAACGGCTACGCGCCGCCGGCGCCATCTGCCTGGGCAAGACCAACATGCCGCCCATGGCCAACGGCGGTATGCAGCGCGGCGTCTACGGCCGTGCGGAAAGCCCCTACAACGCGAACTACCTCACCGCCCCCTTCGCCTCGGGCTCGTCCAACGGGGCGGGCACGGCGACCGCAGCCAGCTACTCCGCATTCGGCCTGGCCGAAGAGACCTGGTCGAGCGGACGCGGACCGGCATCCAACAACGGCCTTTGCGCCTACACGCCTTCGCGTGGGGTGATCTCGGTGCGCGGCAACTGGCCGCTGACGCCGACCATGGACGTCGTGGTGCCCTATGCCAGGACCATGGCCGACCTGCTGGAAGTGCTCGACGTGGTGGTCGCCGAAGATACCGACAAGCGCGGCGACCTGTGGCGCCTGCAGCCGTGGGTGCCGATCCCCGCCGTCTCCGAAGTGCGCCCGGCGTCCTACCTGGACCTCGCCGCCGGCCCCGAAGCCCTCAAAGGCAAGCGGCTGGGCGTGCCGCGCATGTTCATCAACAAGGACGAACTGGCCGGCACCAGCGAGAAGCCCGGCATCGGCGGACCGACCGGCCAGCGCATTAACACCCGCGCCTCGGTCATCGATCTCTGGGAACAGGCCCGCAAGGCCCTGGAAGCGGCCGGCGCCGAAGTCATCGAAGTGGACTTCCCGCTGGTGTCCAATTGCGAGGGCGACCGTGCCGGCGCGCCGACCGTGTTCAACCGCGGCTTCGTTTCCGAGCAGTTCCTGCATGACGAGCTGTGGGAACTGTCCGGCTGGGGCTTCGACGATTTCCTCCGTGCCAACGGCGATCCCAAGCTGAACAAGCTGGCCGACGTCGACGGCCCGCAGATCTTCCCGCACGACCCGGGCACCCTGCCGAACCGCGAGGATGACCTCTGCGCGGGCATGGACGAATACGTCAACATGGCCAAGCGCGGCCTGAAGACCTGGGACCAGATCGAAACCCTGCCCGACGGCCTGCGCGGCCTGGAAATGACCCGCAAGCTCGACCTGGAAGACTGGATGGACGGCCTGAAGCTGGACGCCGTGCTGTTTCCCACCGTGGCCGACGTCGGCCCGGCGGACGCCGACGTGAACCCGCAATCGGCCGACATCGCCTGGAGCAACGGCATCTGGGTCGCCAACGGCAACCTGGCGATCCGTCACCTGGGTGTACCGACCGTCACCGTGCCCATGGGCGTGATGGCGGATATCGGCATGCCCATCGGGCTGACCTTCGCCGGCCGCGCGTACGATGACTCGGCCCTGCTGCGCTTCGCGGCGGCCTTCGAGTCGACCGGCTCGAAGCGCCTGATTCCTCCGCGCACCCCGTCCTTGGCACGCGGCTGAGGATGGGATTGGCGGGATTGGGGCTGCGAGTCCCAATCCCGTTTGAAGAGACTCACAGCACGCCCCCATCTCCCCCCGCCCTTCTCGCTGAAGATGAGAGGGGTGACTCGCGCCGGTAACGACCCGGTCATCCTGAAGCACGCATGGACCAACCGGGGCAGGCACGTCGACAGGCCTTCGCTCAACCCGCGACGGATTCCAGCGGCTTTTCTGCCGCACCGCTGACCATCCCTCCCCTGCCTGGCCGGTGCCAGAGGAACACCAGGATGGCAGCGGCGCCGATCAGGCCCGGCAGGGCGAAGGCCAGGAAGCTCGCCTGGATCGGCAGTTGCGCGGCATGCAGCGCCCCACCCAGCAGCGGACCAATGATCGCGCCGATGCGTCCTATGCCCATGGCCCAGCCCAGTCCGGTTGAGCGGATATGTGCCGGGTAGAACTGCACTGCGCAGGCGTTGGCGAGAATCTGCGTGCCGATGGTGCAGGCACCGGCCACACCGATCAGCAGGTACAGCACGGGTAGCGGGGATTTCAGCGCTAGCAGGCTGAGGGACAACGCGCCCAGGGCGAAGAAAGCGAAGAGCACGCGACCGAGGCCGATCCGGTCCCCGAGCCAGCCGCCGCCGATGGCGCCGAAGATGGCCCCGAAGTTCAGCACCAGCAGGAACGCGAGACTGGAGTTGAGGCCGTATCCGGCGGCGTTCATCAGTTTCGGCAGCCAGGAGCTCAGGGCGTAGACCATCAGCAGGCAGCAGAAGAACGCCACCCAGAGCATCAACGTGCTCAGCGTGCGTCCATCGTGGAAGAGCTGGGCAATGGCGGCCTTGCCCGCCTGCCCCTGGGCCAGCCCAAGCTGATCATCGGCACGGGGCTGATAGTCCGGCGCGGCCTTTTCCAGCAGCTCCCTGGCCATCCCGACCTTGCCCTGGCGAACCAGGAAATTGATCGATTCGGGTAACTGGCGAACCAGCAACGGCAACACCAGCAAGGGCACCACGGCGACGAAGAACACCGCCTGCCAGCCCCAGTGCGGTATCAGCGCCATGCCCAGGCCGGCGGACAGCATGCCGCCGACCGAATAGCCGCTGAACATGACCGCCACCAGGGTGCTGCGAATCTTCTTCGGCGCGTATTCGTTCATCAACGCGACGACATTCGGCATGACGCCGCCGATACCGAGCCCGGCGATGAAGCGGCAGATTGCGAACTCCTCGGGGGTGCGGGCGAAGCCGTTGACCACGGTGAAGCCGCTGAACAGGACCACGCAGGTCATGATCGTCTTGCGCCGTCCGATGCGGTCCGACAATGGGCCGAAGAACAGCGCGCCGAACATCATCCCCACCAGCGCGCAACTGCCGAGCAGGCCAGCCTGGAGCGCGCTCAGGCCCCAGGTCTGCATGAGCGCGGGTAGTACCACGCCGTAGATGACCAGGTCATAGCCGTCGAAAATGATGATCAGCGCGCACCAGAACAGCACGCGCGCGTGGAAGGCATTGAAGCGTGCCCCGTCGAGCAGGGCGGAAACGTCGATGGTACGCATGGCATGGCTCTTCTTGTCATTGTTATAGAGCCGGAGCGGCCTGCAGGGCTCGCCCCGGTAGGACGCGGCTTGATCAGGCGCAGCGACTTTCGGCCGTCCAGCCCAGACGCGACCGCGCCTGGGCGACGTCCGCGTCCAGGTCGTGGTTCCACAGCCAGTCGAAACGACTGGCCAGGGTCGCACCCAGCGCCTGCTCGTTGTCGCCGGCGAGCGGGTCGCGCAGTTCATACAACTCGCCCGCCTCCCAGGAGGTGCGCTGGACGCGACAGGCGCGTGGTCGGCGCAACGCGTCGTAGGCCGCGAGCAACTCATCCAGATTGCCCTGGCTCAGGTGCGGATCACCCAGCAAGCGCGCCAGGAAATACGCGTCTTCCAGTCCCTGCCCTGCCCCGGCTCCCTGGTGCGGCAGCATGGCGTGGGCCGCGTCGCCGATCAGCGCCACCCGCCCGTGCACGTAACAAGGCAGCTCGGCCAGGTCGTGCAGTGCCCAGTGGGTGGGTGCCGGGATGCATTCGAGCAGGATGCGCGCGGCATCGCCCCAGCCATCGAACGCTTCGAGCATTTCGCGTTGGCTGGCCTCTCGCACCCAGGAGGCGTCCTCGGGCCATTCGGGATTGGGCTGGCTACGGTCGGATACGAAGGCCACCACATTGATGATGCGGCCCTGTTTCACTGGGAACGTGAGGATGTGGCCATCGAGGCCGAGGTACATCTGCGGTACATCCACCAGATGCTCATCGACCCCGGCGGCGCGATAGGCCTCACGCAGGCGCTGGCTGTCGATCAGGCCACGATAGGCGCAGGTGCCAGTAAAGCGGGGAGCGGCCGGCGTGGCGCCGATACCCTCCAGGACATGGTCGCGCAGGGAGGACTTGATTCCGTCGGCGGCGATCAGCAGATCGCCCCGGTATTCGCTGCCATCGGTGAACAGCACCCGAGCCTCGTTACCCTGCTGCTCCACACTGACGGCGCGTTTCCTGAAGTGCGCCACGCCTTCGGGCAAGCGGCTGGCCAGCACGTCCAGGAAGTCCGCGCGGTGCACCGAGGACTGCCCCACGCCCGGCGCAATACTGGCGCCGATGTAGCTCGCATCGCTGCCACGGCGCCATTCGAACCAGACGTCCTGCCAGGGCTCCGGGGTACGGTCGGCGACCTGCCCGTAAGGCTCGGCCAGGCCGAGGCCGGCGATGGCCCGGACTGCGTTGGCGCCAAAGGAAACGCCTGCACCGACCTCACCGAAAGCAGGTGCGGACTCGAACAGCTGAACGTCGAGATGGGAATGACGGCACAGGTCCAGTGCCAGGGCGACGCCGGAGATTCCGCCGCCGATGATGCCGACGCGCAAAGCAGGCTTCTTGCTCATGTTCGTACCCATGAAGGTGTTGTTGTTGGAGTGGAACCATCATGGCGATACGAGGAATATTGATAAATGCACCGACTCGCATACAGACTATTCCAGATGTGAATATTCCTCTCACCTCCACCTCCCGAGACACCCCATGGACCTGCGCGACCTCGACCTGAACCTGCTGGTGGTCTTCAACCAGTTGCTCATCGACCGGCGCGTCTCCACGGCCGCCGACAACCTGGGGCTCACCCAGCCCGCCGTCAGCAACGCCCTAAAGCGCCTGCGCGTCGCCCTGCAGGACGATCTGTTCGTGCGGACCTTCCAGGGCATGGAACCCACGCCCTACGCGGCGCAGCTTGCAGAACCGGTGTCGCTGGCCATCCAGACCCTGCGCGACGCCCTGAGCCGCCAGGACAGCTTCGATCCCCTGACCAGCGACCGCACCTTCACTCTCGCCATGACTGACATCGGCGAGATCTACTTCACCCCGCGCCTGATGGACGCGCTGGCCCGGCTGGCGCCGAAATGCCGCATCAGCACCGTGCGCAATACCTCGGTCACGCTGATCGAGGCCCTGCAGAACGGCACCGTCGACCTCGCCGTGGGCTTGTTGCCGCACCTGCAGGCGGGCTTCCACAAACGCCGCCTTTTCCACCATCGCTACGTGTGCATGTGCCGCAAGGACCACCCGGCCACTCGCGAGCCGCTGACCCTGGAACGGTTCAGCCACTACGGCCATGTGCGGGTGATCGCTGCAACCACGGGCCACGGCGAGGTGGATGCTCACATGTCGCGGCTGAGCATCGAGCGGGATGTGCGCCTGGAGGTGCCCCACTTCGTCGCTGTCGGGCATATCCTCCAGCGCACCGACCTGCTCGCCACCGTGCCCCAGCGCTTCGCCGACTCCTGCGTGGAGCCCTTCGGGCTGGTCGCCCTGCCGCATCCGGTCGAACTGCCCGAAATCGACATCAACCTGTTCTGGCATGCGAAGTACCACCGCGACCCCGCTAACCGCTGGATCAGGCAATTGATGTTCGAGCTGTTCGCGGATTGAGGACGAAGCGCCTGCTCGCCCAACCTACAGGCTGGATCGTTTCTGACCTGCGGCTTCTGGGGCGGTCCACGGCGCTATACACTGGCCGCCCCGGCGGGCCTGGCTGACCGAGCCCGCCAAGGTGGCCACGCAGGCCGCTTTCCTACTTCTCGAGCAAGATAGCCATGGCAAACCACGACCTCACCTTCCTCCCCGATCCCGATCCGGAATCCATCTCCTCGGACGTCGCCAGCTTCGGCGGCGTGCTGGTCTCCACCCAGATTCCCACCCGCGCCGACGGCAGCCTGGAACTGGGCGACATCGTCGCGCAAAGCGAATGCACCCTGCAGGCGCTGAAGGTCGCGCTGGAGCGCGCCGGCAGTTCCATGGACCGGGTCATGCACCTGACCATCTACCTCACCGACATGGCCGACCGCCCCGCCTTCAACGAGGTCTACCAGCGTTTCTTCGCCAAGCCCTGGCCGGTTCGCGCCGCCGTGGGCGTGGCCGAGCTGGCCGTGGAAGGCATGCGCGTGGAAGTCACCGCGATGGCGGCTGCCAAGTCGTAGCCTGGAGGAGGTCCGGGGTACTGACTGTAGGAGCGAGCTTGCTCGCGAAAAATTGTGCTCAGACTGTGCGCGAGCAAGAACTGGGCGTCCCCCTCGCTCCTACAGGGTAACTCCCGGCTGCGGACTGCCCGAGCGGACACCACGGAGCACAATCAGCCCGGCGAATGGGCAAGCACGGTGAACTGGACGACGGCACCGCGAGGCTGATTGGCGCTCGCCCACAACTGGCCACCGTGGGTCTCGATGATCGATCGGCAGATCGAGAGCCCCATCCCGAGGCCGGTGGGTTTGGTGGTGTAGAAAGGTGCGAACACCTGTTCGGCGCTTTCCGCGAAACCCGGCCCCGAATCGCTCACCGTTACCCGCACACCGCCTGACTCGTCGGCGCCGGTGCTGATATGCAACTGGCGTACGCCGTCATTGACGCTACCCATGGCCTCCAGCGCGTTGATGATCAGGTTGAGTAGCACCTGTTGCAGCTCGACACGGTCGCCTTCGATGAATGGCAAGCCCTCCGTGAGTTGCGTCTGCACCATTGCACCGCACTTGCTGGCCTCGCCGTGGGTGAACTCGACCATCTCGCGGATCGCCGCGTTGATGTCCACGGGCTCCTTCTGCGGCGGCGCCTTCCTGATCAGTTCACGAATCCGACCAAGGACGTCAGCCGCCCGGTTGGCATCCTTGATGATGCGACCCAGGACCTGTCCCACCTCGCCGACTTCCGGCGGCTGCGCGTTCAGCCAACGCTGTGCGGCGTAGGCATTGGTGACAGTCGCGGCAATCGGCTGGTTGACCTCGTGGGCGATCGATGCCGCCAGTTGCCCCATGGTCGCCACCCGGTTCGCATGGGCCAGTTCCGCCTGCACCTCGCGATAGCGTTGCTCGCCCTCGCGAACCCTCTGCTCTGCCAGCTTGCGCTCGGTGAGATCGAGCACGAAAGCCACGCCGTCCTTGCGACTGGTTTCGAACGTGGCCAGGCCGACGATAACCGGCAGGCGACTGCCATCCTTCCTGACGTACTCCTTCTCGAAGGGCTGCACATGTCCGGCCCGCAGCGCCTCGGACAGGGCCATTTCGCTCTGCGGGCGCAAGTCCGGCTGCGTCAGGTCGCGCCAGCCCACGGTGCCCGAAACCAGGTCCTCCCGCTCGTATCCCACCATGCGCAGGAAGGCGTCGTTGGCTTCGATGATGTCGCCTTCGGCATTCCAGACGATGATGCCGATGATGTTGGCATCGACGAGGCGCCGGATCTTCGCCTCGCGTTCCGCGATATCACGGTACAACCGCGCGTTTTCCAGGGAGATCGCCGCCTGTGAAGCCACCAGCTTCAGCACGGCGATGCGGGCCGGGCTGAACACGCGGGCTGTCAGGTTGTTCTCGAGATAGAGCGCGCCGGTGAGCTTCGCCTGGTTCATCAGGGGCAGGCAGAGGATCGAACGGGTGCGCTGCTCTCGGATATAGGGGTCCGCGGCAAACGAGGGTTCGGCCACGGCATCGTCGAGGAAGACACTCTCGCGGGTACGCAGGACGTTGAACAGGATCGATTCCGGCAGCAGCGCCGCACTCACTGGCACATCCCTCAGCAGCAACTCCGTCGCATCGCCGGCGGTCGTCGCTTCAGCCGCAATCAGGTGTTCGCTGCCATCCGAGAGGATCAGCAGGCCCCGCTCGGCGCCTGCCTGCTCGATGGCCGTGCGCATGACCATGTCGATCAGTTTCTCCAGGACGATTTCACCCGAGACGGCTTGCGACACCTTCAGCACGGTCGCCAGGTCGAGGTGTTCCACCGGCGTCGCGATGGTGGTGGTCGCGCCAAGGGCAGGCTCTTCCGTTCTCAGGTAGGGGTACTTCGTCTCGAGTTGCCACACCTTTCCATCGGCGCCCCAACGCAGGTAGCCATAGCGAGCGTCGCGCATGTACAAGCGGGCGATCTTGCCGAGGCCTCGTGCCGCGTAGAAGCGCGACGCGAGCTCATTGGCGAGCGCCTCAACATGGATGAAGCCGTTCTGCTGCGCCGCCAGGATGGCGGACTCATATAGCTGCTCGGCCTCCGCCACGCGGCCTTCGATGCGAGCGATCTCGGCGCCGATCAGCGCGGCGCGGTCCGCGAAGTTCTCGCGGCAGTTGTCCGCCCAGACCTTGAACTGTCGGTGATGCGAAGCCATGGCGACCCGGTGCGTCAAGTGCTCGGCAGCCGGGCTCGCATCGCACGCTGCAGCGTGGACCAGCGCGCTGTAGAAGTGATACTCGGCCTCCTCGAAGAATGAGGATGAGGTCCAGAGCAACGCCTCCGCCTTCGTGGCAGCCTCCATGGCCGAGGGATAGTCGCCAGCGAGGTAGCGCAGCTGCAGTTTGCGCGTCCAGTACCAGCATTCGGCGAGCGCCAGGTCGGGACTGCCGGCCAGGTGGCGCTCGTTTGAAAGCTCGGTGAAATTCGCGTCGTCGAAGCAGCCGAATGCCGTCGTCAGGCCACGAAGTGTGCGCACCAGCGCCAGTTGCGTGGCGATGAAGTCGACCACCAGGCCGAAGCCCACCTTCTCCGCATAGGCCAGTCCGCGCTCGGCTTCCGCCTGCACCGCGGGCAGCGATTCGCCGGAGAACAACAGGTCCGAGACCAGGCTGTTGCCGGCATAGGCGCCATACGGGAGGTCACCGATCCTGTTCGCCGCGGCGAAGGCGCGACTCAATAGCGCACGGCATTCCCGCACAGGCCGCAGCCAGCGCATGACGAAGATCGAGAAACACAGATAGGTCTTGGCCTCGAAGCGCTTCAGCCCGCGTCGGTCGACGAGGTCGCAGCCGAGCTGGCCAAAGCGCAAGCCGGCCTGGTAATCACCGAAGCGCCGCCCCGCCACCCGGCCGACGTTGGCATAGAGCACGCACGAGGCATCGCAGTTGCCACGTTCCAGGCTGATGCTCACCGCCATGCAGATCGTCAGGCAAGCCAGGTTCGCATCCGTCTGCAAGGCCGGCGCGAAAAGCTTGCTCAGCGCCTCCACGGTCCCCAGCGAGGCCGCATCTTCCATCAACGGCAGATCGATCAGGTCCTCGATCTGCCGCTCGCCCAGCAACGTCCAGATCCGCTGGTACTCGCGCTGCACCTCCCCGTCGTCGGGATGCGCCGACCAGTCGATGCCCACATGCCGGAGATAGGCGAGGCAAACCGCGACAGCGCGGTCGCTCTGGTCGAGGACCAGGCAGACATCCAGTTGCAGGCACGCCACCAGCCCCTTTTCTACTGTCGTACGGGCGCGTTCTGCCAGCATCACCAGGCGCGCGTCCGCTGCCGGCAGCTGCCCGGTGAGGAACTCGCATTCGGCCCGGTTCAGCTCCAGGGCGAAGCTCAGCTCATGGCGCCGCGCCCAGCAATCGCTACCCAGCAGTTCCGCACCGGCGGACAGATAGGTAAGCGCCGACGCGTAGGCCGTCGATGCCTTGGCACGCTGGCCGGCCAGCAGGTTGAACTCCGCCAGTTGCTCACGTTCGGAGACTTCGGTCAGCAGCGCGGCGCCCCGATTGAGCTGGCCGGCAATCTCGAAAATCGCCTCTTCGCGCCGTTCCGGGGCGGTCTGCGCGGCGAGCAACCAGCCGATACGCAGATGAACCTCGGCGCGCGAAGCCTTGGGGATCAGTGAGTAGGCAGCTTCGTGAATCCGGTCGTGAACGAAGGCATAGGCGCTCTCCTGCCGCTCGATCAGTTCCTGGCGGATCGCCTCCCACAGCACGACGTGAGCCTGTACCTGGGGAATGCCCAGGACGCTGGAAAGGACGGTGATCTCGGCGACGTTGCCGAGACAGGCCAGTTGCTGCAACGCCAGCTGCGTGTCGCTGGGCAGGCGCGCCAGCTTGCCGACCATGAGGTCCACGACATTGTCGGTGTAGCCCTTTGCATGGATGCGATCAGGCTCCCAGCGCCAATGCCGAGCGTCATGGTCGAACGTCAGCAGGTCTTCTTCGACCAGAGCCTGGAGAAACTGGATGACGAAGAACGGGTTGCCGGCGGTCTTGTCCTGCACCAGCCGGGCCAGCGACTCGATGCGCTCCTGCGGACTGTGCAGGGCTTCGGCAATCAGTTGTTCGATATGCGCCTTGGCCAGCGGCGCCAGCCTGATTTCGTCGATCCTGACACCCGCGTTCCTGATGGCCTGGAGCTTGGCCGTCAGCGGGTGTGCGGCATCCACCTCGTTGTCCCGGTAGGCGCCCACCAGCATCAGGTGGCGCAGGTCCGAGCGGGTCAGCAGGTCCTCCAGGAGGTCGAGGGTTGCCGCGTCGAGCCATTGCAGATCGTCGAGAAACAGCGCAAGCGGATGCTCCGGTTGCGCGAATACGCCGATGAAGCGCCGGAACACCAGCAGGAAACGGCGTTGCGACTGTTGCGGTTCCAGCTCCGGGACCGCCGGCTGTTCACCGATGATGAGCTTCAGTTCGGGAATGAGGTCGGTCATCAGCCGCGCGTTGGGCTCCAGCGCCTCCAGCATCGCCCCGCGCCAGCCCTCCAGCTCCGCGTCGCTCTTGCCGAGCAGCGTCCGCACCAGGTTCTGAAAAGCCTGTACCAGGGTCGAATAGGGAATATCGCGCTTGTACTGGTCGAACTTGCCGGAGGCGAAGAGTCCCCGTGGCGGTACCAGCACCTTGTGCAGCTCATTGACCACCGAAGACTTGCCGATGCCGGAGTAACCGGACACCAGCACCAGTTCCGGCGCACTGCTGTTGACGATGCGGGTAAACGAAGCGACCAGCGTGTCTACCTCGTAAGCCCGCCCATACAGCTTCTCGGGGATCAGCAGGCGGTCGGGCGTGCCCTGTTCGTTCAGGGGAAAGTCGTCGATGCGCTGACGGCATTGCCAGTCTTCCAGGCAGCGGCGCAGGTCATGTTCGACGCCGGCTGCCGTCTGGTAGCGCTCCTCGGCGGTCTTGGCCAGCAGCTTCATGACGATGTTCGAGATCACCGCCGGCACCGTGGTCACCCGTTCGCTCGGGGGCACCGCCTTCCTGGCGATGTGGCAGTGCACCCATTCCATGGCGTCGGTGGCGGTGAACGGCAATACGCCCGTCAGCATCTGGTAGAGGGTGATGCCGAGCGCATAGAGGTCGCTGCGCGAATCGATCGAACGATTCATCCGGCCGGTCTGCTCCGGCGCCATGTAAGCGAGCGTGCCGGCGATGGTCTCGGGCGGCTCGGGCGCCTGGCGCTCGCGCGGCAGCCGCGAGGCGAGTCCGAAGCCGGTGAGACGCACCTGGCCATCGGTGCAATTGACCAGGATGTGCGTGGGCTTGAGGTCCTTGTGAACGAGCCCGCGCTGGTGGAGCTTGCCCAGCGCCGTGGCAATGCCCACGGCGACGCCCAGGAAAGCGCCCATCTCCATGGGTGCGCCGAGCAACCGCTCGAGGGGCTCGCCGCCCGGGTCCTCCAGCACCAGCAGCAGCCCGCTGCTCTCCCGCACCAGCTCAAGCGGCCGGACAGCCCATGCGCCATCGAGCTCGTCCTTGAGGCCGAACTCATGTGCGAGGCGCTCGAGGCTGGCCGGCAAAGGCTGTTCAGCGGCGGCCCGCGCCACCAGCACGTCGCCGCCACCTTCCTTCGGGTGAGGTCCTCGGCAGAAGGCACGCTCGCCATCGTCCCAGCAAATCTGGAGTCTGTTGCCCATTGGTATCGGAGCCATAAGTAGGATTTCTTGAATGACGCACCCTGCCGTCAGGCTGCCGCCCGTCATTGCGATGGACGCTGGCGCCTCGGCGGGTCAGCGACAGGGCCGCAAGGGCGCTGCCGCTGATGCCGAAATCAGGACGACTTGCGTGACTGCGGCCGGATGCCCAGGGATTCCGATTTTCTGACGAGGTCCGCGACGGAGCGCGCGGCCAGCTTCTTCATGACCTGTCCGCGATGGACTTTCACGGTGACTTCGCTGAGGTTCAGTTCGGAGGCGATCTGCTTGTTCATCAGGCCGGCGACCACGAACCCCATGACTTCCCGCTCACGCACGGTGAGCGAATCGAATGCGGTACGCAGCGTCGCGATGGACTGCTCGGCGGCCAGGCGCTCGCCATCCTTCGCCAGTGCATTGGCCACTGCATCCAGCATGTCCTGGTCCCGAAACGGCTTGGCCAGGAAATCGACCGCACCGGCCTTCATGGCCTTGACCGTCATCGCGATGTCGCCATGCCCGGTCATGAACACGATCGGCATGCGCAAGCCGCTCTTCTCCACTTGTTCCTGGAAGGCAAGGCCGCTCTCGCCGCGCAGCCTGACGTCGAGTATCAGGCAGCTGGGGACGTTGTTCTTCGGGAAGGCCAAGAATTCCTGGGACGATTCGAACGTCTCGACGTGCAATCCGATGGAGCGCAGCAAACCCTCGAGCGCCAGCCGCATCGACTCGTCGTCATCGACCACATAAACCATGGGGTCCTTCTGTTCACATGTGCTTTTGGTCGAAGTTGTTTGCGACCACGAACTCATCTTGTCTCCTTGCTGAAGACCGGCAAAACACGGCGTGCTGGTCAAAAAATCTAGTCCATGCCCCCCCTTGCAGCAACGCGACGGCCTCGGCGTCTGCCGGGCTTTATGCACGTCGGGGAGGTCGATAGCTGGAATGTTGATAACGCGGGTTGGGGCGCCGAAAACAGTGCGCTCAGCATTGACGAGGCTATCGCGCTTGCGGAGGCACCAGCCAGGACATAAAACCCTTGTTATCGGCCACGCCGGAACGCCGCGCGCCTCATCCGACTTTCCGACGATCGACCCTCGCGGATCGCTTGAAAAAAAGCACTGCGACACATACTTCCCAATGCCATTCGAACAGTCACGGCGGCAACAATGGTCGGCTCTCCAGGCAGCCAAGGGACACCCCCGCTCAAGGACGGCACATTCGACACTCGGGCTTCGACGTGGGACAGGCCTCGCGAAGTGGTGTTCGTGGCCTATCCGCAGATTGGGTTGCTCGACCTGACCGGTGCCCAGACGGTGTTCTGGGCCGCCACCAGAGCGCTGTCCGCACGCCAGTTGCCCGGTTACCAGCTGCGCACCGCCAGCCTCGAAGGCGGGCTGGTGCAGACTGTCGAAGGTCTCGCCGTAGACACGTCCCGACTCGATCAGCCCAGCGTTCCCCCGGCCGACACCCTCATCGTTCCCGGCGCTCCGGGAATCTGCCTGTCCCTGGACAGCCACGGAGAGCTGGTCGACTGGTTGTCGGGCGCGGCCCAGCGCTTTCGGCGCGTCGCGGCGGTCTGCAGTGGCGCATTCCTGCTGGCCAAGGCCGGCCTGCTCGATGGCCGGCGCGCCGCCACCCACTGGGCCATGTGCGACACGCTCAAGGAGCGTTTTCCAGCCATTGACGTCGATGCCGACGCGATCTTCATCCAGCAGGGAACGGTGTGGACGTCGGCGGGTGTGAGCGCCGGCATCGACCTGGCACTGGCCCTGGTGGAAGCCGACTGCGGCCGCGAAGTGGCCATGCAGGTGGCCAGGGAACTGGTGGTCTACCTCAAGCGACCGGGTGGCCAGGCGCAGTACAGCACGCTGCTGCAGTCGCAATCGGGGGAAAGCGCGGCGTTTGATGACCTGCACCTGTGGCTGACGGAAAACCTGGCGGATGAAAGCCTTACGGTGGAACGCCTGGCCGAGCGCGCGCAAATGAGCCAGCGCAACTTCTCCAGGGTCTACAAGCTCAAGACCGGCCGGACACCCTCCAAGGCCATCGAACTGTTCCGCCTGGAAGCAGCGAAGCGCTTGCTGGAGAACTCCCCCCGCAATATCGAGCAGATCGCCCGACTCTGCGGATTCGGCGACGAGGAACGGATGCGCTGTACCTTCCAGCGAAACCTGTCCATCTCCCCTCGCGACTACCGTAGCCGCTTCACGCGGGAACACTGAGCGGTAATGCCTTCCACCGTTCAGGCGGCAACCGCGGCCTGCTCCACCGCCTGGCCGAGGTAACGGAAGAAGCACGAGCGCAGCCAGCGTTCGCGCGGGTCGTCGTGGCTCGCGCCGCGCCAGGCCATGGACAGGTACGGCGCCGGCAGCTCCAACGGCGCGAACTCGGCGTGCATCCCGTGCAGTCGCTCCATGGCCTGGGCAACGTAGTCCGGCACGATGGCGACCATGTCGCTGGCGGCGAGCAGCCCCGGCAAGGCACTGAACTGCGGCACCGCCAGCACCACCTTGCGCTGACGCCCCATCACAGCCAGGGCATGATCGACGTCATCGATGACGTTGCCCATCGAGGACACCACCACATGGGGCCGCGCGCAGAACTCGTCCAATGTCAGGCGGCATGCCGCCGAATCGCCGCGCAGCAGCACCGGCTGCATCGGCCGCAGACGCTTGCAGTGGGAGCTGGCCGGCAATCCCTGCGCCAGACTGATGCCCACGGAAATCTCGCCCGTGGTGATCAGCTGGGGCAATTGCCACTGGTCCACTCTGCGTACCACCAGGGTGATGTTCGGTGCCTCGTCGCGCAGGCGCCTCATCAACTGCGGAAGCAACGCGTACTCGACATCGTCCGAGAGTCCGACATGGAATGCCGCATCGCTGGTGAGCGGGTCGAACTCCTGAGAGCAGCTCAGGGCCACTGCGATGCCGTCCAGGGCCGGTGCCAGGCGGGCATGGATTTCCTCGGCCCGCGCGGTCGGCTCCATGACCCCGCCGGTGCGGATGAACAGGGGGTCGTTGAACATCGAGCGCAGGCGGGCCAATGCACTGCTGACCGTCGTCTGCCCGATGAACAAGCGCTCTCCGGCACGGGTGACATTGCGCTCGCGCATCATGGTCTCGAAGACAACCAGCAAGTTGAGGTCGGCACGCCGCAGGTCATTTCTGTTCATGATGTCCGCCGCCTGGTTAATTGGTGTTTTACAACTTTCGCTACACCTCCGGAGTTACCGGAAGCCAATGACTGAGTAGTGCCAGATTATTCGAGATATCGGGAATAATTCATTTGTACGTCAGTGCAGATAAAGTATCCCTTCGGGGCGCGCACCTGTACCTGGGTATGATGCTTCGGCGGGAAACCCCGAAGTGCTTCGCTTCGAGGGACGGAGACTATACGTAGGTATACTTCTCGACGTTATGAGACAGCGTATCTTGCAATAACGACAGGCCGCCGCAACGAGCGACCCTACATGACGCAGATACTCAGGTGCGCAATATGGCTGTTATTGCAGTCGTCGATGATGACGAATCCATCCGTACGGCGCTGGAGAGCTTGTTGAGGTCCAGCGGCTACCAGGCCAGAACCTATTCCGACGCCTTGGAGTTCCTCGACTCCAGCGGCCCTGCCGAAGTGCACTGTCTGATCTCCGATATCCAGATGCCGGGCATGTGCGGCGTCGAATTGCATGAAAAGCTCATCGCGATGGGCTTTCGGATTCCCACTATCTTCATCACCGCCTACCCGGGCGCTATCGGCTCCGATACATCCGGACTGGTCGCCTGCCTCCCCAAGCCCTTCGAAGCCGACAAGCTGCTGAACTGCATCGAAACCGCCCTGCGCGAGCGCCCCTGAGAACATCCGGAAGTTCCTGGGCGCATTCGACTTATACCTAGGTATATATCAATTCGACTGACGCATAATTCTGCTGACCCTATGTAGAAGTGCGCCAGTAGATATCCATAGATAGCATGTAACCACAGCGGACGATCCGATACAGCGAATATGGGAACCCAGTATCAATGGACCTGTAATCGTCACGCCGGAGTTGGAAAAACAACATCAATTTTATTGGGCACTTCTTTCGAGGAGCACTTCATGAAACAACAAATTCTGGTTGTGGGCGCAGGTTTCGGTGGACTCTGGAGCGCGTTGAGCGCCGCACGTTTGCTGGACAAACATGATCGCAACGATGTGGCAATCACCCTGCTCGCGCCCCAGGCCGAACTGCGCATCCGTCCGCGCTTCTACGAGCCCAACGTCCACGCCATGTTTGCGCCGCTGGATGCCCTGTTCGATTCGGTTGGTGTGCGTTTCGTCAAAGGCACTGCAGAGCGCATCGATGAGCAGGCCAAGACCGTCGGCTACAGCGACGAGGCTGGCCACCAGCAGGAGCTGCACTACGACCGCCTGGTCCTGGCGACCGGCAGCCAACTGGCCCGCCCACCGGTTCCTGGCCTGGCCGAACACGCCTTCGACGTCGACCAGATCGAATCCGCAACGCGCCTGGAACAGCACCTGAAGTCTCTCGCGGAGCGCCCCTACAGCCTGGCTCGCAATACCGTGGTGGTCGCCGGCGGCGGTTTCACCGGTATCGAGACGGCCACCGAGATGCCGGCGCGTCTGCGCGAGGTACTGGGTAACGAGCAGGATATCCGCGTGATCGTCATCGACCGCGCCCCGCAGATCGGCGCCGCCCTGGGCGACGGGATTCGCCCGTCGATCGTCGAAGCATCCGATCACCTCGGCATCGAGTGGGTACTCGGAACCAGCGTTGCCGCAGTAGACGCCAATGGCGTGACCCTCGCCGACGGTCGCCATATCGAGAGCCATACGGTGATCTGGACTGTCGGCTTCCGGGCCAGTCCGTTGACCGAGCAACTGTCCAGCGTGCGCGATGCCCAGGGCCGGCTGCATGTGGACGAGAACCTCAAGGTGCGCGGCCAGGACAACATCTTCGCCGCCGGTGACGTCGCCTATGCCGCCACCGACGACATCGGCAACTTCGCCGCCATGTCCTGCCAGCATGCGATCTCCCTCGGTCGCCATGCCGGCAACAACGTCGCCGCCGACATCCTGGGCGTGTCGCCCACGCCCTACCGCCAGCCCAAGTACGTGACGTGCCTGGACCTGGGTGCCTGGGGCGCGGTGTTCACCGAAGGCTGGGACCGCCAGCTCAAGCTGGTGAAGGCCGAAGCCAAGGAGCTCAAGACCCAGATCAATACGATGTGGATCTATCCCCCGGCAGCCGATCGCACCGCCGCCCTGGCCGCCGCCGATCCAATGATTCCGGTGGCCTGATCACCCTGCATGGACCCGGCGTCCGTGAGCCCGTCACGGACGCCCTTGGCAGGCCGCAACCCCTGCTGGAGCATTGGATATGTTCGCTTTCTTCGAATCCCCCCAGCGCGTCTACTTGCTTGGCAGCCAGCTGCTGGTCAGTGGCAGCGCCATGCTGGTGATAGGAGCCCTGCTGGCCTACGTCTTCGACGCATACCTCTCCATGGGCTGCCTGGTGCTGGCGCACCTGCTGACACTCCTCGGACCGATCGCGATCAAGCTCGGCTACGTGATGCGCCTGCAGGCGCAATCCCGCCTCAGCTGAATACTCCCTGGGCGGGGACGCTGGCTCTAGTCCCCGCCTGCTTCGCCTGCCAACTTTCGTGTTGGCGGGCTTTTTTCATTTGGCACCGTCCCCGTAGGAGCGAGCTTGCTCGAGAATGGTCGGCTCAGCAGGTTCGCGAGCAAGCTCGCTCCTACATAAAGCCAACGCCCACCTGACCAAACCTCACTCGCCCATCATGTCCTTGCGCAGCTTCACCGGCTCCGCCGCCCTGCGGCCACGGGCCGTGCGGGCGCGGATGTTGAGCGCTTCGACGGCCAGGGAGAAGGCCATGGCGAAGTAGACGTAACCCTTGGGCACGTGAACGTCGAACGATTCGGCGATCAGCACCGTACCGACCACAACCAGGAACGAGAGCGCCAGCATCTTCAGGCTCGGGTGCCTGTCGATGAAAGCGCTGATGGTGCCGGCAGCGAGCATCATCACCAGCACGGCGGCGACGATGGCGGCCACCATCACCGGCACGTTGGAAACCATGCCGACGGCGGTGATCACCGAGTCCAGCGAGAAGACGATGTCGATCAGGGCGATCTGGATGATGGTGCCGATGAATCCCCCGGCAAGATTCCGTGGTTCGTCGGCAATTTCATCCTCGCCTTCCAGCCCCTGGTACATCTCGCTGCTGCTCTTCCAGAGAAGGAACAGGCCGCCGAAGAAGAGGATCAGGTCGCGCCCGGATATCCCCTGCCCGACCAGCTCGAACAGGTCGGCGGTGAGCCGCATGATCCAGGAGATGGAAAGCAGCAGCAGGATGCGCGTGATCATCGCCAGGGCCAGGCCGAAGAAGCGCGTGCGTGCCTGCATGTGCGGCGGTATTCGGCCCACGAGGATGGCAATCATGATGATGTTGTCGATGCCGAGGACGATTTCCAGTGCGGTCAACGTGAAGAAGGCCACCCATATTTCCGGGTTGAGCAACCATTCCATCCCAAGCTCCCAATCAGGTCAGGCCATAAGGCAAAAAAGGGTACGAGCGCCGGTCCGCTTGTGACGGAAAAGCGCTCGTACCAGGATCAAGCGTAGTTGGAGTCGCTGCCGAGACAATCGGCGAGCGGAAAACCAGTCCTCCGGGATCACCGGAACGGACCGGAGACAGCGGCCGTTCAGGCCACGGCGTAGACCACCAGTTCCACGAGCATCTCCTCGCGGGCCAGCCCAGCCACCACCATGGCGGCGCGGTTCGGATAGGGCGCGGCGAAGTACTCGGCATAGACCGCATTCACGGTTGCCAGGTAGCTGCGATCGGTCACGTAGATCAGCACCTGGGTCACGGCCTCCAGGCCGAGCCCTGCGCACGCCAGGGTGTGCTTGAGGTTGTCGAGGGTCTGGCGCGTCTGGGCCTCGATGCCCCCTTCCACCACACGTCCCTCGACGTCGATGGGAATCTGCGCCGTGTACAGGGTCCCGTTACCGATCACGGCCCACTCCAGCGGCGCCTTGGACGGATACAAACGGGTACTCACGGACTGTTTCATTGGGTTCTCCAGCATGGGAAGAAAAAAGGAGGGGCGATGGGCATCGCACCCTCCCAAGGGACTAGACCTGCTGCTCCCGGGCCAGTCGCCGTGCGATCTGCGGGGCGTTCCACAGCGCCGGCAGGATCAGCAGGGAGACCGGGACGGCGGTGATGACGATGAAGGATTGCAGCGCCGAGACCCCACCCGAGCCGATGGTGATCAGCACCACCGCCGCCAACCCCATGCCGATGCACCAGAAGGCACGCAGCCACTTCCTTGGCGAATCGTTGCCGGACATCGCCATCGCCACCGTATAGGCCATGGCGTCGCCGTTGGTGGCCACCGAAATGAAGCTGAGGAACAGGAACAGCGCGGAGACCAGCCCCGCCAGCGGCAGGCTCTGGGTGACGCCCAGCAGCATGGCTTCGGGCTGGGTTCCATGGGAGGTGACGATGCCGGGGGTCTGCAACTCCAGGCCGATACCGGTTCCACCCACCACGGTGAACCAGAACATGGTGACCAGCGGGGCGATGACCGACAGCGTCAGGATGATCTGGCGGATGCTGCGTCCCCGGGAAATCTTGGCGACGTACAGGCCCATCATCGGCGCATAACCGATGAACCAGCCCCAGTAGAACACCGTCCACCAGTCGAGCCATTTCGGGTCGGCGCGGTACAGGGTCATGGGCAGGAAGTGCTCTAGTTGCAGGCCGAACGCCACCGGGAAGCCGGACAGGATGAACAGGGTCGGCCCCGCGACGATCATGAACAGCGCCAGGCCGATCATCAGCCAGACGTTGATCTCGCTGACCATGCGGATGCCGTTCAGCCCCACCAGGCATGACGTGGTGTACATGACCGTCACCAGGATGATGGTGATGGACTGGGTCAGCAGGTCGTTGGGCAGGCCCCAGACGGCATTCAGTGCATTGCTGATCTGCAGCCCGAGGAAACCGATCGGGCCAATGGTGCCGGCGACCACCGCGATGATCGACGTGGCGTCGGCGAGGTTACCGATCGGCCCTTTCAGCGCGCGCTCGCCCAGCAGCGGGTAGAGCAACGTGCGCGGCGCCAGCGGCAGGCCCTTGTCGTAGTGCAGGTGCATCAACACGATCGCCAGCAGGCTGCCGAGCACTGCCCAGGCGAGGAAGCCCCAGTGCACGAACGACTGGGCCAGTGCCACATGCGCCGCCTGCTCGGTGTTCGGCTGTACACCGGCGAACAGCGGCGGCGGGCTGGCGAAGTGCATCAGCGGCTCGGCGGCTGCCCAGAAGGCGCCACCGCCGGCGAGCAGTGCGCACATGATCACGGCAATCCAGTTGAACGTGCTGGTGTCGGGGTTCCGGTCGATGCCCCCCAGGCGGACGCGGCCGCACTTGCTGAAGCCTATGCCCAGGCTCACCAGGAAGGTCGCCAGCATCAGGAGCTGCCAATAGAAACCGAAGACTTTCGTCGACCAGGCGAACAGCGTGTTGACCAGCGCGGAAACCGCATCGATATCAACCAATGCCGCGATCAGGAAGGCGAGCAGAAAGCCGCCACTGATGACGAACAGTGGCCAGTCGACGCCTTGTAGTGCCGAGCACTTCATCGGTTCGCTGCCTACGGTCTGGGTCGGGAACAATTTCATGATGCCTCCAGGTTGTTGCGCTGGCTCCCCCGATTCGAACTCGGCGGAGCGAATGACCATGGGTTCTGGAACGAAGCGGAGCGGGTCGTCAGCACGGAGGCCGCGTTTCGCTCGTGCCCTCCGGAGGCATCGGGTTCAGGGAACGGGGGGTCGGGCGCAGGCCATCTCCAGGGTGGGAGAAGGTCGAGGCTCCTTTCTTGTTTTTGTTCATGGCGTCCTCACGTGTGGGTATCAGGGATTCATTGCCGAGGCGCGGTTCCGCGCTCCAGCAGGTCGAGCCAGTTCAGGCCCATGATCTTGCGCACCTCGTCCTCGGCGAAGCCGCGTTCGCGCAGGCCTCGGGCGATGACGGGGAAGTCGCGGCTATCACGGAACCAGTGCAGCGGTTCCGGCCAGTCGGCGTTGTCCGCCGAGCCTTCGCCGTAATCCTTGGCCTTGCTCCAGCGGCCATTGCGCATCCACTCCAGCACCTGCAACGGCTGCTGCTGGCAGAGGTCGGTGCCGATGCCGATGTGGTCGATGCCCATCAGGTCCGCGGTGCGCGCGACCATGTCGCAGAACTCCTCCAGCTGGCACTGCGAGCCACCACGAAGGTGGAAGGGATAGGTACTGAAGCCGAGCAGGCCGCCCGACTCGGCAATGCCGCGCAGAACCGCGTCGGACTTGTTGCGCTTGGCCGCATGGAAGCTGGTGGGGTTGGCATGGGAGATGATCACCGGCCGGCTCGACAGCTCGATCGCCTCCAGGGTGCTGCGTTCGGCGCTGTGGGACATGTCGATGATCATGCCGACACGGTTCATCTCTTCGATCACCTGGCGGCCGAAGCGGCTGATGCCGTTGTCCTCGCTCTCGTAGCAGCCCGAAGCCAGCAGGCTCTGGTTGTTGTAGGTCAGTTGCATGATGAAGACCCCGAGCTGGCGGAAGACCTCCACCAGGTCGATGTCGTCCTCGATGGGCGAGCAGTTCTGGAAGCCGAAGAAGATCCCGACGCGCTCTTCCTGATGTGCCAGGCGGATGTCCGAAGCCTGCCGCACGGGACGGATCAGGTCCGGAAAGGCCTCGAAACGGCGATTCCATTCGCCGATGCGCGACAAGGTTTCGCGGGCGGTCTCGTGGTAGGCGATGGTGGCGTGGACGGCGCTGAGCCCACCCTCCTGCATCTGCCTGAACAGCTCGGGGCTCCAGTTGGAGTACTGCAGGCCGTCGATCATCAGAAGCTCTTGCATGGCGCTCTCTCCCTCAGGGACGCACATAGACGGTCTTGACCACCGTGTAGAAATCGCGGGCGTACTGCCCCTGCTCGCGAGGACCGAAACTGGAATCCTTGCGACCGCCGAAAGGCACGTGGTAGTCGGTGCCAGCGGTGGGCAGGTTGACCATTACGCAGCCGGTGTTGGCGCGGCGCTTGAAGTCGCTGGCGTGTTTCAGCGACTGGGTCATGATTCCGGCGGTGAGGCCGAAGCGCGTGTCGTTGAGGATGGACAGCGCCTCCTCGTAATCCCGCGCCTTGATGACGCAGGCGATCGGGCCGAAGACCTCGTCGCGGTTGATGCGCATGTCGTTGCGGGTGTCGACGAACAGCGCCGGGCGCATGTAGAAGCCTTCGTGCTCTTCGGCGATGCGCTCGCCACCGCAAACCAGGCGCGCGCCTTCGGCCTTGGCCTCCTCGATGTAGCGGAGGTTCTGCGCAAGTTGGCGCTCGTCGATCACCGGGCCGATCTGCACACCTTCACGCAGCGGGTGCCCCACTTTCAGCTGCCCCATGCGCTCGACCAGCGCGTCGACGAAGCGGTCATGAATGCCTTCGGTGACGATCAGCCGGGACGATGCTGTGCACTTCTGTCCGGTGCCGAAGAACGCACCGTTCACCGCGCATTCCACGGCCAGCGGCAGGTCCGCGTCGTCGAGCACCACCAGGGCGTTCTTGCTGCCCATTTCCAGCTGGCAGCGCACGAAATTGGCGGCCGTTGCGGCGGCGACCCGGCGCCCGGTTTCCACCGAGCCGGTGAAGCTCAGGGCATTGATCCCGTTGGAGTGGATCAGGCGTTCGCCGACCTCGGCACCGCTGCCCATGACCAGGTTGAAAGTCCCGGCCGGCAGCGCCTGGCGGGCGATGATCTCGGTCAGTGCCCAGGCGCTGGCCGGTACGGCATTGGCGGGTTTGAACACCACTGCGTTGCCGAATGCCAGGGCCGGGGCGATCTTCCAGGCGGCCGTGGCCATCGGGAAGTTCCAGGGGGTGATGATGGCGACGACGCCGACCGGCTCGCGACGGACTTCGATCTCCACGCCGGGTCGCACCGAGTCCGCCGTCTCGCCCAGCTGCCGCAGGACCTCGGCGGCGTAATAGTGGAAGAACTGCCCGGAGCGGTAGACCTCGCCGACGCCCTCGGCCAGGGTCTTGCCCTCCTCCCGCGACAGCTGTTCGCCAATCTCGGCCTTGCGTGCGATCAACTCGTTGCCGATCGCCATGAGCACCTGGTAGCGCTCCTCCAGTCCGCTGCGTGCCCAGACCTGCTGGGCGGCAGTGGCGGCGCGGATCGCCTGGTCCACCTGCCCGGCGTCGGCCTGGGCGTAATGCCCCACGACATCCTCGACGTTGGCAGGGCTTCGGTTGGCAATACTCGAGCTGCCTTCAACCCAGGCACCATCGATGTAGTTGCTGAAAATCTTGCTGGACATGTGCACCTCCGTTCTCGCTTTGAGCGCATGGTAGGTGCCGTCTCAGATAAACTAAAATTAGTTGTAAATATTGATTGATAAGGAAAACTTACCATGCTGCCGGACCTGAAAGTCGTGCAACTGCGTCACTTCGTCTGGGTGGCCGAGCTCCAGGGTTTCCACGCGGCGGCCGAGCGGGCGCACCGCACCCAGCCAGCCATTTCGCTGTCCATCCGCGACCTCGAAGGCAAGCTGGGCCAACCCCTGTTCGAGAAGCGCAATGCCCGCGTCACCAAACCGGATCTGACGCCCTTCGGCATCCAGTTCCTCGCCTATGCCAAGGAACTGATCGAGCACCATGATCGCGTGGTGCGCGACATGAGCCTGATCGCCCAATACAAGTCCGGCCATCTGCGTATCGCCTCCGTGCCTTCGATTGCCAGTCGCCTGCTGCCGGACATCCTCACGCGCTTCATTGGCGATGCCACGGACCTGCACGTCAGCCTGTTCGACGACAACTCCGAGGCGGTCCTGACCATGGTCGAGAACCAGCAGGTGGACTTCGGCATTTCCAGCCTCTGGGAAACCGAGAGCGACATCCGCTTCATCCCGATCTGGGAAGACAGCATCGGCGTGGTCTGCCGCCAGGATCATGCGCTGGCTGCCGAGGAGCAGGTCGGCTGGCAGCAACTGCGTGGCGAACGCCTGATCGCCAATGGCACCTCGCGCCTGCTCAGCGGCACCAGCGCCGAGGAGCTGGTGGCCGATTCGCAGTTCTATATCTCCAACATGATTTCCCTGCTGGCCATGATCGACGCGGGCATGGGCATCACTACCCTGCCCCGCTTCGCCTTCCCCGCCGAGCCCGGCCAACTGCGCTTCATCCCCCTGGCGGAGCCGCTGGTGACGCGCGATATCGGCATCGTCCGCCTGGCCAACCGCTCCCTGCCGGTGGCCGCCCAGGCGCTGTTCGAGTTCATCCTGCGGGACAACGAACTCGAACCGGACGACTGGCGATAACTATGCTGATCGATCAAACCACTTGAATAAGGATTCCTTATCGGACGATAGGGCGATCTGAATTGCTCGGGGACGCCTGCTGTCCCACCATCGACGGCAGATCAATAACAAGCCGCTCCCGGTCGCCAGCCGGCATGGGTATGCGGTTACGCCAGTTGAGGGCCCAAGAATGAGCACCCCTTCAATCATGGATTCCGGCTTGCCCGAAGCCGCGAGTCTGCCCATGCGCCCCGCCAACCTGGTCATGGACCTGGAACGGCTGGGCAGCCTGCATCAGAGCCGCCTGAGCTTCATGCGCAGCCTGGTCCGCCGGATCATGCGCGAACGTTGGCAGATCGAGCCGCAGCGCTTCGATCTGGATGCCGACGGCTACGGCACGGTGATCTACCGGATTCGCACCCGCAGCGACCTGTTCAGCTTTGTCCTGTTCTCGCAGTACCTGGCGCCGGAAAAGCGCAACGACCGCGTCATCGCCAGTGAATGGGACCTGACCATGGCGCTGTGTGAAGGTGAAGTGGACGACGCCTATGTGGACTACCTGCGCCGCAACGTGCCGCTGCAGGAAGCCGGCCGCCTCGACGCGAAAGTGATGGTGCTGTCGCGGGCCAACCGCAGCGTGCGCAATTTCGACAGTGTGGTGGACGCCCTGGCCCAAGGCCGGCAGCCGGAGATCGCCCAGATCGCCAAGGTCGGCTACCTGTATCGCACGACTGCCGTCTACGGCAGCGGCAAGCTGGGCATGGCCGATTGGGAGAAGGTGAGCCGCAAGCACCCTGATTTTGCCCGCCCGTTTTCCGCCGAGATGTTCACCTGCTTCATGCTGCGCAACTTCAGCCTGCAACAGGCCGAACACATCGCTCGACGCCGCTCGCCGACCACTTCGGTGCCCTTCGAGCCAACGATCAAGCGCTACTTCGGCATCGGCAACTCGACCGGCCTGGGCATGGCTCCCTATCTGATCAACCACCCGCAACTGATCAGCCGCTGGATCGAAATGCGCGAACTGGCCCTGGCCCGCATTCTCGCCACCAGCCCGGTGGCGCCCGCACGGCTTGCCCGCTTCCCGCAGCTGGTTGACCGGGCCATCCGCCATATCGAGGAAACCTTCACCGAAGACGAGTGGCAGACCGGCAACAACCAGAGCGTGCTGACCGATCTGCGCAGCCTGCACGACTGGCTCGGCCAGGCACCGCTGGACTCCTGGCAGGCTCTGCAGGAATGGGCCCTCGGCCATGCGAGCCTGCAAGGCCAGGAGCTGATCAACTGCATCCTGCTGGAGCTGCACCCGGAGCTGGTGGATGAGCTGGAGGATTGCCTTGCCTTGCCCGAGCAGTTCCAGCTGCAACCGGAGATGCCCGCACGGCAGCTGCAAGCCTTGATCGAGACGAGCTATGACTGGGCATTGGCTATCGACTTCGACGCGGATGGCGCGCAGGAAACCTTCTGGTACCGCTCCGAAGAAAAGCAGGAGCCCCGCCTTGGCAGTTGCAGCCTCGACGAGGGCAAGGAAAAGCAGATGCCGCTTGGCATCGGTTACCTGGTCCAGCAATGCCATCGGCAACTCGTCGGCTACCTGGCGCAGCACCCGCAGCACAATGTCGCCCGTTTCCTGCTCTGCCATCCGGAACAGCGCAGCATCGTCCGCCGTATCCAGGGCATGGCAAGCACTCACTACGGTGAAATCCGCGCCAACCTGTTGGACCGCGACGTCCTGCCCATGCACCTGCTGCGCTGCAAGTTGTCGTTCTTCGGGGTGAGCAAATTCGACCCCCGCTCGCGCCTGTGGGTCCGCAACACCATGTTCCAGGGCGCACCCGTACTGGAGGACATCGGCCAGCCTTTCGACGATGACTGGTTCCTGCCGCTCGCCCCTATCCAGGAGAAAGATCGATGCTGATTTCCGCCAATGAACTAACTTCCCTGCTCAAGCGGGTGTTCGAGGGCATGGGTTACACCCCGGGGCACTACGAAGACGCGGCAGCCCTGGTCGGTTGGCTGCAATTGCACGGCGAGGACGGCCTGGGCGAGCTGGAACGGGCACTGGACCTGGTGGCCGACCGTGATCGCGCTGCAGCCGAACTGCTGGACGAGGGCACCGGCAGCCTGGTCGCCGACTGTCACGGACGCAGCGCCCTGAACTGCCTCCCGGCACTGCTGGAACTGGCCTCTGTCCAGGCCGTTGGGCAGACCTCGCTCCGCGTCGAAGTGCGGAACTGCCATAACCGCAAGTTCATCCTCAAACTGCTTGCGGACTGCGCGCGGCGCGGGCTTTGGGTCCAGGCCAGCTGGGAGAATGGCCACGCACCGGTACTCAGCCACATCGCCCGGATCGAACCTGGTGCAGCCTACCCGACCTTCCTGACCCACGAGCTTGCACAGGGTGCGCCTCGGGCAAGTCGCCAATCGCTACATCTGATCCTCGGTACACCCGCACGGCCGCAACCGGCAGGCGAGGCAGAGGTTCAGCAGAGTGAGCGATTGGTGACCCCCGATGACTTCGCCCTCGCCCGCGAACAGGCCCTGGAAAACGGCATGGAGATTTCTCCCGCGCTCTGGCAACGCCTCAACGGGCTCGCCGAAGCGGTGTTGGTGGAAAGCTCCGAACGCTCCCGCAGCGGTGCCGGTGGGCGCTGAAGCGGGTCACACCGGAAGCCTGGCCTTGCGGTAACAGCCGACAACGCGAGCGTCGCGCGTCACGGAATGGCACCGTCTCAACCGCCCGGGTGTCGGCTTCATTGGGGTCCAATTCGATGGCTTTGGCGAATTGTGCATCCACCTCTCAAGACCCGCGTTATTCATATTCCTGGAGAATCCTTCTTGGGATTCGAGATCAACCTCGCCCCCCAAGGAGGTCGTCATGAACGATACTCCCCACCCTGTGGCCGGCGGAAGCGTCGCGCCGACCCTACAAACTGGTGACCTTGCGATGCATTTTCGCGACCTGGGAGGCGCGCAAACGCTTTCGCGGGGAACTTGAACGAATGACGAAGGCCAATCCTCATTTGATCGGCGACATCGGGCTGACCCGGCGTCAGGCCGAGGCGGAGATCGCCAAGCCGTTCTGGCAGGAATGAGGTGAATGCCGCAATGAGGTCCGCATGACGGCCAACAGCACGACATCAGCACGTGGGGACAGGATTCCCTGGGCCGCGCTGGCCGGCATCATCGCGACCGTCTCGGTGTTCGCCCTGGCGCAGGGGCTCACCTACCCGTTGCTCAGCTTCATCCTCGAGCGGCAGGGGACGACGCCAGCGCTGATCGGCTTGTCGGCAGCCATGACGCCGCTGGGATTCATCCTGTCCTCGCCCCTCATCCCGGCACTGGTGCGGCGAGTGGGCGGAGGACGGCTCGCCATCCTGTGTTCGATGCTGGCCGCCCTCAGCCTGATCGCGATTGCCTGGACGCAGCAGGTCTGGGCCTGGATGCCGCTGCGCTTCCTGCTCGGCTTCTTCGCCAACCCGCTCTATGTGATCAGCGAAACCTGGCTGATGGCGATCACGCCCGCCGCTCGGCGCGGTCGAATCCTCGGGCTCTACTCATCGATCGTTTCGGCTGGCTTCGCCCTCGGCCCCTTGTCCCTTGGCATGGTCGGCACGCAAGGGTGGCCGCCCTTCATGGTCGGCATCGTGGCCTTCCTGCTCTGCGGCCTGATCGTGCTGGCGGTTGTGCCGCGCCTGCCGAAGACATCACATGAAGGTGAGGCAACCTCGGTCGGCGGCTTCGTCGCCCTGGCGCCGCTCCTGCTGTTCGCGGTTTTCGCCGCGGCCGCCTTCGAGCAGATCCTGCTATCGCTGTTCGCGGTCTACGGCGCTGCGTTCGGCAGCACGGAGGAACGCATCGCTTCGCTCATCACCTGCTACATCGCGGGCAATGCAGGGCTGCAGATCCTGCTCGGCCGCGTGGCCGAAAAAGCGGGCTCGCGGCGGACCATGCTGGTCTGCGCCCTGGCGTCGCTGGCAGGCTGCCTGCTGCTGCCAGCGGCCTTGAACTCCTGGCTCGTCTGGCCGTTCGTTTTCGTCTGGGGCGGCTTCGCATTCGGGATCTACACCATGGCGCTGATCCAGCTCGGCGAGCGTTTCACCGGCCAGATCCTGATTGCCGGCAATGCGGCCTTCGCATTCGGCTGGGGTGTTGGCGGCATGGTAGGCGCACCCGCGACCGGACTAGCGATGCAGCTGATCGGGTATCAGGGGATGCCCTTGTCCCTCGGCCTGCTGTGCGGTGTGCTGGCGGTGTTCCTGCTGGTAGAGAAGCGTCGCGGGAACGACACGCGAACCTAGCCGCCCCTCTGCTCCGGGCTGACCGTTCCCCGCGCAGCCCGAAAGGCATCGCGCCGTTCGTTGCGCTCCTCGGCATAGGTGGCGCTCTGCTCGCCGCTCAGGTCTTCGCGCCGCAGGACCTCGCCACAGCCCTCGCACAGCGGCCCCAGCCCGGCGGGCAGTCCGCATGTCCTGTGGGTGAAGCGCACGGCGATCCCCTCCTCCGCTGACTTGCACCACTGCTCGCCCCAGGCACGCAGGGCAAGGATCACGGGGTAGAAGGCCTCGCCCTTGACGGTGAGCTGATACTCGTAGCGAACCGGCCGCTCATTGTAGCGCGTGCGCAGCACCAGGCCGTCCGCCTCCATCTGCTTCAGGCGGGTGGCAACCATCTGCGGCGTACCGCCGGTCTGCGCCTGGATCTCGTCGAATCGACGGTTGCCCATGAACAGTTCACGCAGCACCAGCACCGTCCAGCGGTCGCCCACCAGGTCCTCGGCGCGGGCAACCGGACACAGCGTATCGGCGGATTTTCTCGGGCTTGACATGGCGTCTCCGGGGGGTGATTTTGTAAATATGATTTTCATAGCCATTACGGACAAAGTCAATCCAGGGAGCAATGGACATCCCCTAACCACGAGGACCCAATGATGTCGAACACCCCCTATCCCATCGACAAGACCGCCTACCTGCTGGTCGACCCTTACAACGACTTCCTCTCCGAAGGCGGACGCATCTTTCCCCTGATCGAACCTATCGCCTCGGAAGTCGGCCTGCTCGACAACCTGCGCACGCTCGACCGCGCGATCCGCGAGCGCGGTATCCCAGTGTTCATCGTGCCGCATCGGCGCTGGGAGCCGGGTGACTACGAAAGCTGGGACCACCCGACGCCCACCCAGTGCAAGATCATGCACGGCCACCACTTCGCCCGTGGCGAATGGGGCGGCGAGTGGCACCCGGATTTCGCGCCCCGTGAAGGCGACACCATCATCGCCGAACACTGGGGCTCCAGCGGGTTCGCCAATACCGACCTGGACTTCCGCCTCAAGCAACGGGGCATCAGCCACGTCATCATCGTCGGCCTGCTGGCGAACACCTGCATCGAAGCGACTGCCCGTTTCGCCTCGGAACTCGGCTACCACGTCACGCTGGTGCGCGACGCCACCGCCGCTTTCCGTCACGACATGATGCATGCCGCCCACGAGCTGAACGGCCCCACCTTCGCCCACGCCATCGTGAAGACGAACGAGCTCATCGCGAACCTCGCCAACTGACCGCCACGCCGGGTCGCCGCTGCCTCAGGCGGCGGCCCCTCGCGTCGAAACGACGCCATTCCCCCGCCTGATCGAAGAGCATGGCCAGGACTTTCTCGCCGAGCCCCGGCTCGCGGACTGGGCATGACGGCGATCGAATGCTTCCTGAGGCCGGTGTGCTACCAGGGCTTCCCGGACGAACTGCTGCCCGAGGCACTACGCGGGGGCAATCCGCTGCAGCTGCCGCGCATCGTCGATGGCCAGTAGGCGATAGCGCCCTCGGGCGCTATCGCCCCTCGATCTGCACCCGCTCTGCAGGCACCACCTCCGCCCGCACACCGAAGCTCGACATGCTGCCGAGCACCGCATTGTGGTGGGCGATGATCTGCGCGGCGCTGATGGCGGCGTTGTCGAGGGTTGAGTGAGCGTCCGCCGGCAGCACCACTTCGTAGCCCAGCGCCAGGGCACGGCGCACGGTGGTATCCACGCAATAGTCCGTCTGCAGACCGCAGATGATCAGGCGCTGGATACCCCGCTGCTGCAGCACATCCTGCAGTTCGGTCTGGTGGAACGAGTCCGGCGTGGTCTTGCGAACGCGAATGTCGCTGTCCGCCACAGCCAGGTCGTCCGCCAGTTGCCACGTCTCACTGCCGTAGAGGAAATAGGCTTCGGGCTCCTCATGCTGGACCACCACCACGGGCAGCCCGGCGGCCCGCACCTTGGCGCTGAGGTCATTGATGGTGGAGATAACACGGTCGATCTCGAAAGCGGCGTACTGGCCGACGCTGATGGCGCGTTGGACGTCGATGATCAGGAGAGCGGTTTTCATGGGCAGCGATCCCTGCAGAAGTGAAGGACGAAGCTTAGGACGGGGCGGCAATCGATACCAGCGGCTGGTCCGTCAACCAGTCGAAGGCGCTCGTCGTAGGGTGCGCCATGCGCACCGCCCCTGTGTCCTGATATATGTTTTGTGTACCCCCACCAACGCCCTGGTGCGCACAGCGCACCCTACCTCGTTACGACCACGGAATTTTCTGGCAACCTGAAGACCGATCATCGTGTTGGAGTCACCCGTGCCAAGCCCCAGCCACCACACACAGGACCTGCACATCGACAGCCTCCACGGCCGTCTGTTCGTTCGCATCTGGAGTCCCACCCACCTCAGCCCATCCTTCGACGAGCCGCCCATCGTCCTCTTCCACGACTCCCTCGGCTGCGTCGAGCTGTGGCGTGAATTTCCCAGCAAGCTCGCCGCGATCACCGGCAAGACGGTCGTGGCCTACGACCGGCTGGGCTTTGGTCGCTCGGACGCGAATCCACGCGAACTGTCGCTCGGATTCGTCGGCGACGAAGCCGAACAGGCCTTTCCAACCTTGAAGGATCATCTGGGCATCGGCCAGTTCATCGCCTTCGGTCACAGCGTCGGCGGTGGCATGGCGACCCATTGCGCCGCGCGCCACCGTGAAGACTGCCTGGCACTCATCACCGAATCGGCCCAGGCCTTCGTCGAAGACCGCACACTGCAAGGCATTCGTGAAGCCAAGGCCGGCTTCCAACAGGACGGCCAGTTGGACCGCTTGGCCAGATACCACGGCGACAAGGCCCGCTGGGTGCTCGATGCCTGGACTGAAACCTGGCTGTCACCCGAGTTCGCCGACTGGACCCTGGAAGCCGAGATCGACCGCCTGGACTGCCCGGTTCTGGCCATCCATGGCGACCTGGACGAATTCGGCTCCGACCTGCACCCGCAACAGATCGCACGGCTGACCGACGGACCGTCGCGGGTGCTGCTCATCGATGATTGCGGCCATGTCCCTCATCGCGAAAAACCGGATATCGTCCTCCAGGCCGTAGCGGAACTGCTGCGTTGAACCGGACCCGGGCGCCGTTGGCGCCTGGGCCATCGGCTGACTATGATCGGAAGCCATGACGCCCACTCTCCCCACTCGCCAACCCTGCCCTCCCGGTGCCTGCAACTGCGGGCGTGAGGAGTTGCTGGAGTTGCCGGGCGCCGATGTACGCATCCTGCTGCTGACCCGCCAGGAGGAGAAGCGCCTGCTGGAGCGGCTGGAGAACATTCAGAGCCTTGCCGACCTGGAGCATATGCAACGGCGCATATACGAGCAGCTCGGGGTGCGCCTGCATATCGCCCCCGGCTTCAACGAAGTGCGCAGCATGCGCGGCATCGATATCGAGATCGACGAATTGCCTGGGCTCTGCCGCAAAACCCGCCAGTCCATCCCGGCGGCCATTCGCCGGGGCCTGGAGCAGCACCCGGAAATCGCCTACCGCCTGCTGGACTCCCACGACCTCCTGCGCGACGCCTGACGTCCGCCCGGCGGCCTGGCTGCCCTCCTCGCTTGGCGCTATACCGAAAGCGTCCACCTCCTCCGAGGAGTTTCCGCCATGCCCATCCCGCTGGTTATCCGCAACATGCTGCGCCCCGAATTGGACGAACTGGTTGACTGGGCGGCGCGCGAAGGCTGGAATCCGGGCCTGCACGACGCCGAGCTGTTCTGGGCGAACGACCCCGAGGCCTACATAGCAGCGGACCTGGACGGCGTGCTTATCGGTGGCGGCGCCATCACCTCCTACGCGGGTGAGTTCGGCTTTATGGGGTTCTTCATCATCCGCCCGGAATTTCGCGGGCGGGGACTCGGCGACATGCTCTGGCACGCGCGCCGCGACCGTCTGCTCACCCGCCTCAATCCGGGCGCCGCCATCGGCATGGACGGCGTGTTCGCCATGCAGGACTACTACGCCAAGGGCGGCTTCGTCTTCTCCCATCGCAACCTGCGATTCCAGACGCTGGTGGCCGAGCCACCGGAATGGGCGCCCGACGAGGAAGTCCTGCTGCTTGCCGATTTCCCCCTGGACGAGGTGCAGGCCTACGACCGCCTCTGCTTCCCTGCCCCCCGTGTCCGCTTCCTGCAAGACTGGATCACCCAGCCCGAGGCCCTCGCCCTGGGTTGCCGGCGCAATGGCCGGCTGGCCGGTTTCGGGGTCATCAGGCGCTGCCTCGCGGGTTGCAAGATCGGCCCGCTGTTCGCCGAGGATGCCAGCGCGGCCGAAGCCCTCTTCGCGCAGCTGAGCGAGTTCGCCATCGATGGCCCGCTGTTCCTCGATGCCCCGGAGAACAATCCCGACGCCATGGCCCTGGTGCAGCGGCATGGCATGGAGGAAGTCTTCGGTTGCGCCCGGATGTACCTCGGCCCATTGCCCGCTGTCACCCAGCACCGGGTCTTCGGCGTCACCACCTTCGAGCTGGGCTGATGGTCGAGCGCAACCTGCTCGGCTACGGCGGCAAGCCACCCCATCCACGCTGGCCGGGCGATGCGAGGGTGGCGGTGCAGTTCGTGCTGAACGTCGAGGAAGGCGCCGAATCCTGTGTGCTCAACGGCGATGGCCAGTCAGAGGCTTACCTGCACGAGCTGCCCGGCCGGCCGGCACGGATCGGCGAGCGGGACCTCAGTGTCGAAGGCCTTTACGAGTACGGCTCCCGTGCGGGTGTCTGGCGCATCCTCGAGCTGTTCAACGAACGCCGACTGCCGTTGACCGCCTTTGCCGTCGGTCGCGCCCTGGAACTGGTGCCGCAGATCGGCCATGCCCTGCATGCGGGTGGCCACGAGGTCGCGGGGCACGGTTATCGCTGGCTGGACTATCGCGACGTGACCGAGGACGAGGAACGGCGCCACATCCAGCGGACCATCGAACTGATCGAGCGTATCTGCGGCCGCCGTCCATTGGGCTGGTACACCGGCCGGGTCAGCGCCAACTCCCGCCGACTGCTGCGCGAGGAAGGCGGCTTCATCTACAGCTCAGATGCCTACAACGATGACCTGCCCTACTGGCTGCCCGGCGCGCCGCCGCACCTGATCATTCCCTACACGCTGGTCAACAACGACGCCCGCTACCTGATGCCACACGGCTTCGCATCGGGGCAGGACTTCTTCCAGCAGTTGAAGGACGCTTTCGACTACCTCTGGCGGGAAGGCGCAAGACAACCCAGGATGATGAGCGTCGGCCTGCACGGCAGGATCAGCGGCCATCCCGCACGCGCCATGGCGCTCGCGCGATTTCTCGACCATGTGCAGGAACATGAAGGCGTCTGGGTGTGCCGCCGCGAAGAAATCGCCTGGCACTGGATGACCGTGCATGGATACCAGGCGGGCAGCCCCGGGGGAAGCCCGCCGTAGAACCTGCTTACGATCTGCTGTGCGTCGGAATAACTGCGTTGAAAATGGCTTCGGAATGCTCATTTACAACTCGTAGACTCCGCTTCCTCAGCCATTTTCGCCTTGTTCTTCTCTAGCTCGCGAAATCGTAAACAGGTTCGTGGCTGTCCGCCCGTTAATGGAACGGGAAGATGTAGTTCATCCAGGCCGCCATGCGCAGCAGGATCTTGCGCATGATCGCCACATGGCGGAAGTGCTTGCTGTAGAGCGCTGCCTGGCCATAGGAGCCACCCGGCATCACAGCGGCGTACTGCGCGTACTCCGGGTCGGTGATTTCGATGAACACCGGCACCCGGCCCGGTGGCGGTGACCCGGTGAAGCTGATCAGGGTGCCGGACGGTTGCACCTGGCCTTCGCCGATCACGGGAATCACCTGCTTCACCTCGCCCTTGAAGACGCGGCCGGGAATGCCGTCGAAGGCCACTTCCGCCTCGTCGCCAGTGCTCAGGCGCAGTTGGCTGTTCTGCCGCATCCAGGCGATGAAATAGAACCCTTCGTCAGGAATGAAGACCATCGAGGGGCGCAGCGGCAACTTCACCGCACGGACGCCCGGACGCAGGGACACATGGGAGACGAAGCCCTTGCTCGGCGCCCGCACCACAGTGTTGTCGAGGTCGAACTGGGCGATGTTCAGCTGCGCCTGCAGGTCGTCGACTCGTGCGGTGGTGAGGTCCACGTCGCGGCGGTTGCCGACATTGCGGGCGGCCAGTTCACGTGCGCGGGACTGGTCGGCGCGGGCCGACACCAGCTGCGCCTTGATGGATTTCAGCTTGTTCTCGAACGGTGTCGGGTCGATGCGGAACAGCACATCGCCCTTCTCCAACGGCTGGTTGGCCTTGACCGGAACTTCGATCACCTGGCCCGACACCTCAGGCACGATGGGCACCGAGACGAAGTAGGTCCGCGCCACTTCCGAATAGGGGTGGTTGTAGTTCATCAGGAAGATCAGCGCACCGATCAGCACGATGCCGCCCAGCACGGCGGTGGGCACGCTCCACTTGTTCAGCGGGATCTTGAAGATCTTGAAGATGGCAACGCAGAACGCTGTGTAGGTGAGGATCAGTAACAGGTCCATGGCTCAGCCCTCCTTCCGCTCTAATGGCTCTGCCGGGGCGCGACCTTCGAGCTGTTCGATGCGCTGACGCAGTTCCGCCAGTTCCTTTGCCAGCTCAGCGTCCTGGGCGGAGCCGGGCTTGCCGTGGTCGAAGCCCCAGCCGCGGTCCTCGCGGTACAACATGGCCCAGATCCACAGGAACGGCCACAACGCATGGAGGGTGAACAGGCTCACCCAGCCGGCGGCGTGGATGGCGTCCTGATGCGGGTGGTTACGGTGTACGGCGATTTCGTAGGGAATGTCGTGGAGGACGATGATGCCGTAGAACAGCACGATCCCCACAAAGAAGAGAACGCCCAGCGCGAAGTAATCAAGCATGTTGTTCTGTCCTGAAGGACGGCCTTCACAACATGAAGCAGGCACGTCGGTAGATCCGAAAACGGTATCGCCGCCGGCAGCAGAGCGGCCGGCGGCGATCCCCCGTTCTCCAGATTAGTCCAACTTCCTTCGCTTGCTGGTCAGGGCTGCACGGACTCCACCTGGCTGCTCTGCACCGCCTCGCTGACAGGGCGTGCAACCGGTTCGTCGACCGGGCTCACCGGCCGCGCCGCTTCGCCGCGCTCGCGCAGCAGGAAATAGGACAGTGCCGGAATCAGGATCAGGGCACCGATCATGTTCCAGACGAACATGAAGGTGAGCAGGATGCCCATGTCGGCCTGGAACTTGATGGGCGACCAGGCCCAGCACACCACGCCGGCAGCCAGGGTGATTCCCACCAGACCGACGACTCGTCCAGTGAACGACACCGCCTTCTTGTACGCCTCCGACAGCGAAAGGCCCTGGCGCTGGAACTGCAGCTGCACGCTGAGCAGGTACAACGCGTAGTCAACGCCGATGCCGACGCCGAGGGCGATCACCGGCAACGTCGCCACCTTCACGCCAATGCCCATCACCACCATCAGCGCCTCGCACAGCACCGAAGTGAGCACCAGCGGCAGCAAGGCCACGAGGGTCGCGCGCCAGCTGCGGAAGGTGACCAGGCAGAACAGCGTCACCGCCAGGTAGACATAGAAGAGCATGGTGCGGTTGGCATCGCGCACGACGATGTTGGTCGCCGCCTCGATGCCCGCGCTGCCGGCTGCCAGCAGGAACTGGCGATCGTCGCTGCTGTTCTCGGCGGCGAAGCGATCGGCGATGGCCACTACCTCGTCCAGGGTCTGCGCCTTGTGGTCCTTGAGGAAGGCGATTACCGGCATCAGCGAGCAATCGGTATTGAACAGCTCGGGGGTATTCACCGAGGCCTGCTGGGCGGCGTAGTTCAGCACGTCCTGGTTGCGTTGCAGGCTGAGGAACTTGGGGTTGCCCTCATAAGTACCGGCGGTGATCTGCCGCACGGCATTCGCCAGGGATGTCGTGGCCTGCACGTTCGGATGCTGCTGCAGGGCCCAGGCCAGGCGATCGGCCTGGATCAGGGTCTGGTAGTTCAGGCAGCCCTCGGCCGGCGTTTTCACCATGACCGCAAACAGGTCGCTGGAAAGCGCGTAGTGGCTGGTGATGTAGGCGTTGTCGCGGTTGTAGCGCGATTCCGGGCGCAGCTCCGGCGCACCGGCATCCAGGTCGCCGATCTGCAGGTTGAGGCTGACCATGAAGCCCGCCACACCGAGCACCGAGGCCAGGGCGACGGTGGTCAGGGCCCAACGCTTCTCGGTGAAACGGTCGAGGAAGTCCCACACATGGCCGAAGCCCTTGTGCGCGGCGGCGTTGTTGTCGATGCGCAAGGCACGCTCGGCGGCCTTCTTGCCGACGCCCACATAAGACAGTGCCACCGGCATCATCAGAAGAGTGGTCAGGATCAACACGGCGACGCCGATGCTGGCGGTGATGGCCAGGTCCTGGATCACCGGGATATCGATCAGCATCAGCACGGCAAAGCCCACCGCGTCAGCCAGCAGCGCAGTGACACCGGCGAGGAACAGTCGGCGGAAGGTGTAGCGTGCCGCCACCAGGCGATGGGTGCCCAGGGCGATGTCCTGCATGATGCCGTTCATCTTCTGCGCCGCGTGGGACACGCCGATGGCAAAGATCAGGAACGGTACCAGGATGGAATACGGGTCCAGCGCGTAGCCCAGCCAGGCGACGATCCCTAGCTGCCAGACCACTGCCAGCAGCGAGCAGACGATCACCAGCAGGCTACTGCGCAGGCAGCGGGTGTAGGCCAGGATGATGAAGAAAGTGGTAACCACGGCCAGGCCGAAGAAGGCCATGACCCGCATCAGACCGTCGATCAGATCGCCCACGAGCTTGGCGAAGCCGATCACGCGGATCTTGATCGCGCCCTGCCCTTCTTCACCCGAAGCTTGCGCCTTGCGGTCACCTCCGTATTCGAAGTGCAGGCGCAGTTTTTCTTCGAGATTGCGCGAGAACTGGTGATAGTCCACGCCCTGGCTGCCGGCGGTGGCCTGGTCCAGCAACGGCACCACCAGCATGGTGGACTTGAAGTCATTGGCCACCAGGCTGCCGACGATGCCGGCGCGGGCGATGTTCTGCCGCAGTTGCTCGATGCTGGCGGGCGAGCCGTCATAGCCGTCGGGCATGACCGGGCCTCCCTGGAAGCCTTCCTCGGTCACTTCGGTCCAGCGTACGCCGGGTGCCCAGAGGGATTTCATCCAGGCGCGGTCGACACCTGCTGTGAGGAACAGCTCGTCATGCACCTTTTTCAGCGCATCGAGGTAGGCCGGATCGAAGATGTCGCCCCGGGGGTTCTCCACCACGATGCGCACGCTGTTGCCCAGCCCGCGCAGTGCCTTGCGGTTCTCCAGGAAGTTCTGGATGTAGGGGTGCCCCTGGGGAATCATCTTCTCGAAGCTGGGCTTGAGTTCCAGCCGTGTGAAGGCCATGTAGCCCAGCAGCACCGTCACCAGCAGGATGCCGATCACGAAGGGCAGACGGTTGTTGAACACCATCCGCTCCAGCAGGTTGCCGCTACGGGGGTCGAAGTCTTTCAGATCCCGGATGACCGGCATCGGCTCTTGTTTCATGCCACCCATGTGGGTATGCCTCGCTTTTATTCTTGTTTTCCGGAAACCACGGGGCGCTGGCTGATGCCTCGCGCGCCCACCAGCAGCAGGCCGTTGTCGCTCGACGCCAGGGCGCCGTAGACGGGTACTGGCTGGCCGATGTTCAGCGGCTGGAAGTTGGCGCCCTGATCACTGCTCGCCAAGGCCTGTCCAGTCTGGCCGAACAGGTAGAGCGTGCCGTGGGCATCGCGCGTGGACGCGGTGATGCTGCTGTTCAGCCCGGTCTTCACCGCTGTCCAGCTGGCGCCGACGTCGGTGCTGCGATAGGCGTGGCCGCGCAGGCCGTACGCCAGCACCATGCCGGGCTGGGCGCTGATACCGAAGAAGCTGCCCTGATAGGGCGATTCCAGGGCCTGGAAGCGCTCAGCCCCGCCGTCGAGGCGCAGCAGCAAACCTTGCTCCCCGGCAATGTAGAGATGCTCGCCGTCGCTGGAGATGGCGTTGAGGTGGTAGCCGGACGGGTTGTCGGTACGGTCGGTCCAGGGCTCCCAACTCTTCCCGCCATCGAGGGTACGGAAGATCAGATTGAAAGCACCCACGACGAAACCAGTGCGTTCGTCGCTGAACCAGAGGTCAAGGAACGGCTTGTCGGCGCCTTCGGCCTCGATACGCTTGCCTTCTTCCAGCCATTGCCCGGCATCGGGCCGGGCACTGTAATAATCCTGCATGAGCCGACCAAGCTGTCGGCCATCGAGCTGCTTTTCCCAGCTGGCGCCGCCATCGCTGCTGTGCAGCACAACGCCGTCGTGGCCTACGGCCCAGCCTTGCTTGTCGGTGGGGAATTGCACGGCATTCAGGTCAGAGCTGACCGGCACGCTGGCCTGATTCCAGCTTTGGCCCTGGTCATCGGAGTAAAGAATGTGGCCGCGCTGGCCTACCGCGACGGTGCGCTGGCCAGCCTGCGCGAGGTCGAGCAAGGGGCTGCGTAGCGCCAGCTCACTGTGTTGCGCCGGCAGGTCGAGCACATCCACCAGGGTCGCGGCTTGGGCATTACCCGCCATCAGGGCGATGCCCACGGCGATGAACTTGAAAGAAAACATCGGGACGTCCTCTGAAAAAGAAAGCGGTTGCCGCTCCCCCACACTCAAAGGGAGCGGCAACCAACCTGGCTTAGCGAATGCCGGCGCCAGCCAGGGACTCGGCTGCCCACTGAGCCTTGGTCAGCGGGTCGATATAACGGATGCCGCCGTACGGGCCAACGATGCCGTTGATGTTGTAGGAGTTACCCACCAGGTCGTAGATCACGAACGGGGTGGTGTCCGGTACCTGCTTGTCGTAGCTCTGGCTGAGGAAAGCGAAGGAGCCACGGTAGATCTGCCCACGAGCGTCGTACTGGTCGGAAGCCAGAGCGACCCAGCTGTCCTCATCCAGGTAGAAGCGGCGTTTGGCGTAGATGTGGCGAGCGCCCTCTTTCAGCGTGCCCTCGACAACCCAGACGCGGTGCTTCTCCCAGCGCACGTAGTCGGGTGACAGGTGGTTGGGGGTGGTCAGGGCCTTCGGGTCCTGGGCGTAGGTCAGCTTGTAGGTGTTGTAGGGAACGATGAGTTCCTGCTTGCCTACGAGTTTCCAGTCATAGCGGTCCAGGGCGCCGTTGAAGACGAACACGTCGTCGTAGGTGCCGGCACCGGCGGTACCCGGGTTCGGGGTGTCGTAGGCGAGGCTCGGCGCGAGCTTCACGCGGCGCTGGCCGGGCAGGTACTGCCAGGCACGACGCGGCTGCTCGACGGCGTTGGCAGCGTCCTTGAGCATGATCGCCTCACCAGCGCGACGGGCCGGACCCGAGTAGTACAGCTTCATCTGGTAATACACGTCGGTATTGGCGATGGGCTTGTTCAGGTCCTGGTAGATCGGGTAGTTGATGAAGGCCTGGCCGGTGGTGGCCAGTGTGGCTACGCCCGCGGCGTCAACGTTCCAGGAGTCGTACTTGGAGTTGATGGTCACACCCTGGTAACGCAGCAGGTGGTTCCACATGGCTTCGGCGCCCGATTGCGGGATCGGGAACGGCACGCCCGGCAGCACGTTTTCCAGAGCCAGGCCGCCATTGGCGGTCTTGGCGCCGGTGGCGTTCTTCACGGCGTTGTCCAGCACCGGCTGCGGCATGGCCACGGTACGGTGGGTCGGGAAGACATCAACGCGGAAGTCCGGGTAGCGCTTGGCCAGCTCAACGGTGGTAGCGCTAAGCAGATTCTTGTACTGGTCGACGTTCTTGCCGTCGATCACCATCGCCGGCTTCTCGCTGGCGAAGGGATCGGGGCGCATGCTGTCGCCGGACTTGAAGCCCGCCGGAGCGGTGGTCAGGCCACCGTCATAGGCCGGGATCGAGCCATCGGCGCTGGCCGCTTTCTCGGCCCCTACCAGGGTCAGGTTGTTGCCCAGCTTGGCGGCCTCATCAGGCGACACGGCGGCATGGACGGAACCAGCGAAGGCCACCGCGAGGGAAGCCGCCATCAGAGTTTTCACGAATCTCATCTCGTTGTTCTCCTGCTCTTTTGTTTGAGCTATGCGGAATGTCAGAAGGTGGTCTTCAAGGTCAGATACACCGCGCCACGGTCTTCCGTGGTAGCCCCGCCGCCGGAGAAGGAGGAGTAACCCCCGGCGTAGCAGGTGTAGCGCTGCGTGGCGTCCAATGCGTTAGGTGTCGAGCCGTCGGTGGCTCCGTTGTTGCACTTCTCGGCATCGCCGAAAGAGTCCACGTACTTCAGGTCCACGAAGTACTGGTTGTAGATGGCCGCACCGATACCCACGGAGTAGTTGCCGGTGTCTTCGGCGCCGCCGCCCTGTACCGGCGAAACGCCGTCCAGGCCAACGTTGACGGACATCGGGGCGGAGAGGTCCACACCCGGGAACACTTGGTACCAGGTGGGCGTGAAGTTGACCGCGACGCCCCAGTTGTCGCGGGTCGGCTGATCGATGCCGTGGTAGGTGGACTTGCCCTTGTAGAGCGCCTCGTTCTTGCTATCGAGCTTCAGCAGGTTGCTGTAGTACAGCTCGCCCAGCAGGCTGGCCGCATCGAACAGTGGCGTGTCGCCGATGGTCATCAGGCCGTTCAGGGTCCAGTGCAGGGTGTCGCCGGTGGCGCTCATGCTGTCGCCGCTGCTCGGAACATCGGTGACCACACCGGAACCCGGAATACGCGCCGGCAGCAAGCCGAGGCCCGCAGCCAGGCCGCCAGGGCCGGTGGCGCTGGTGATGGCCGGGATGCTCGCCAACGGCATGTTGTGGCGGACGTTCAGGTCGCTGGCGACGCTGATACCGCCGAATTCCTTGGACAGGCTCAGGCCGAAGATGTCGATGTCGTCGCCGTAGGCCAGCTTGTAGTTGGTGGTGCTGATGGAGTTCTGCACGTTGGCGATGGGGCCAGCTGCACCGCGTGCGGTCAGGCCGGTGCCATCGAGCACGGCTTGCGGCAGGATTTCCGAAGTCTGGCGGTAATAGGCGCCAACGGTGCCATCCAGCCATTCCGGCGACCACTTGAGCATCAGGCCCCAGTCACCGCGCTTATCCGGAGTAATGTCGTGGCCACGGCGAATGTTGGTCAGGGTGCCGTTCGGCCCCGCGAGGCCCGGACCGCCGGTGTGGCCGAGAAGGAAGGACTGCGCACCGAAGCCCACAACGTCCGAGCTGCCGTAGTAGGTGCCGGCCTCAGGCAGGCGTGCAGCGTCCCAGTCGAGGAAGTACTGCGCGGCAACGGTCAGCTCAGGGTTGATGGTGAAGGAAGCGGAAACCTGGTTGCGCGGAACGAACAGTTCCTTGGCCTCAGTACCCGGTGCCGCAGCGAGTTTGGCCAGGTCCAGGCCGGACTGGCCGTAGCTGATGGCATGCACGGGGTTGAGGATGGTTTCGCCCCAGTACACGTTGTGCTGGCCGGCCTTGATGCTGAACATCGACTCTTCGCCAATTTCGGTGCTGTAGAACACGAAGGCGTCGAGGATTTCACCGGACGGGCCGCTGTAATAGCGCTGGGCGTAGTTGGAAAGGTGCGGGCTGCCCAGCACCGCATTGTTGGTGCCGGGCTGGCCGGCAATGCGGGAGAAGGCCTCGTTGCCGTTGACGAACGGGTTCGAGTTGGAGCCGGTGTTGTCGTAGGCCTTGTCGTACCAGCTGGCAGCACTGACGCGGAAGCCCTTGTTGCCCTGATGGATCACGTCCAGCTCAGTCAACAGGTCAACGCGATTGGTGATGTTGGTGCCCGAACGACGGAAGTTGAAATCACCGTCGTTGTTGTTCGGCGTAGCCAGCATGCGCTTGTCGGCACTCTCGGTGCGAACACCGTAGTTGTACTTCACGGTGTTGTCGAAGCGTACCGACCAGTCCGGGTTACCGGTGTCAACTTCCATGGCCTGTATCGCTGCTGGCGCGCCAATCCCGGCCGCAATGGCCGAGGCGAGCAGGCACCTGCGCAGGTTCAGGTTTTGATTGTTCTTGTCTTTCATGCGTTGGCTCCGCTTTTTGTTGTATTGGCTACCGCAACCCTTTCCTTGCTCCCTGCCTGGTTTGCGCGCAGCCGGTTGCATGGCCGCGCGCCACTTACGCCGGACTCCCCGGCCGAATGAGTTGGAATCTTTGGATCAGCGATCCAGCATCTCGATCAGCTCATGGGCATAAGACCATTCGCCGTAACCGGAAGCGGGATTGAGGTGGCCGACCTGGCCCAGCTCGACCAGGCTGGCTTCCCAGTCACTGGCCAGTTCGCGGACTGCCTCCAGGCTGGCCAGGTGGTCGTCGTCACTCGCGCATACCAGGCTCGGGAAAGGCAGCGGCTGACGCGGCAGCGGGGTCCAGCCATTGGCGTGAAGGGATTCGGGGCTCGGGTAGTTCGCCGGCCAGGAAGCGTCCAGGTCCGGCGGCGTGGCGAGCAATGCACCTTTGATCGGTCGGCTGTAACGCGCCGCCCAGTGCGCCACCATCAATACGCCGGCGCTGTGGGCAACGAGGATCACGGGGCCGTCGATCTGTTCCAGCTCACGCTGGATGGCTTCGACGCGTGCCGGCAGGCTCAGCTTGTCCTCTTCCAGCGGTGGAACGCTGCGGACTTTGGGCAGTTGCTCGGCCAGCAGGGTCTGCCAGTGCTCGGGCACATGGTCCCGAAGGCCGGGGACGATAAGGATGGTTGCGTTGTCGTTGTTGTTCACGTCATCACCCTGTTGCCGCAATCGCGGCTTGAGGAACTTGGTGATGCAAACAGTAGAGATGCAAGGGGGTGGTCGCTTCTCATAGAACGTCAGGCTCTTCGCATTTCATGACAACCCTTCCCTCCTCCCTTTTACAACCCGCTGGGCGGCCATGCCCGCCATCCGTGGCGTGGGCCAAATTCCAGGGATTGGCTTTACTTTCATCTGGCCGGAACGAGGAAAAATGCCGGCGTTGTCATGAAAGACAAATTCAAAGACTATCCGCGACGACAGACTCACTTCGCTTTATCTGACAAGAACAATCGGCGCATGCCTACAGGCACACTCCGGTACAACGACAGCGTGGCGATCGACATGACTCCAATGGTTCGCGCGGCGGCCCTCACCAACTACATGGAAGTGGCCCAACACCTCGGTCTCAACCCACAACAGATGCTGCGCCAGGCGGGACTCAGCCAGGCACTGATAGAAAACCCCGACCAACGCCTGCCCACCTCGGCGGCTGCCAGCTTGCTGGAAGATTCCGCCCGCGCCAGCGGCTGCCTCACCTTCGGCTTGCGCATGGCCGAATCCCGTCAGCTTTCGGACTTCGGCGTCATCAGCCTCCTGCTTTCCCACCAGCCGACCTTGCGTGATGCACTCGAAACCATCGTCCAGTACCGCCACCTGCTAAACGAGTCACTGGCGCTGTTCGTGGACGAAGTGGGCAAGACAGTGGTACTGCGGGAAGAGATCATCACCGACCCGCCGGTCCCCATCCGCCAGGGCATGGAGCTGGCCATCGGTGTGCTGTTCCGCATGTGCAGCGCCCTGCTCGGCTCAGGTTGGCGGCCAATGGCAGTGAACTTCAGCCATGACGCACCGCCGGACCTGCAACTGCATCGGCGGGTGTTCGGCTGCAAGCTGGAGTTCGGCAGCGAGTTCAACGGCATCGTTTGCCAGGCCGCCGACCTGGACAAGGCCAACCCCCTGGCTGATCCGGCCATGGCCCGCCACGCGCTGCGCCTGGTGGAGACCCTGCCCGGCGCCGCCCAGCAATCCACGCTGAACGACGTGCGCAAGGCCATCTACCTGTTGCTGCCCATGGGCCGCGCCACCATCGAGCAGATCGCCCAGTCCCTGGGGATGAACGTGCGCACGCTTCAGCGACGCCTGGAAGAAAGCGAAGTGACCTTCTCCGACCTGATCAGCGAGGTGCGCCGCGACCTGGTGTTGCGCTACATGGAGAATCCGCGCTATTCCCTCTCCCGCATCGCCGACCTGCTCGGCTATTCGGTGCCCAGTTCCTTCACCCGCTGGTTCACCACCCAGTTCGGCACAGCCCCGGCGACATGGCGCCGCGAGCATCAGGTGAAGGCGGAGGAGTGAGCGGCGCTGGCCGGAACATTGGAGGGTGGATGTGAAGAGCGACATCCACCCTACGAACCCATGAACGCTGGGCTCTCGTAGGGTGGATCACGCTTCACCGATCCACCATTTGGGTTCGCTGACGGCACGAATGTTGGGCTTCCCACCCCCCCGTGCCGTGCTTCGCGAGCAGAGCTCGCTCCTACGCCACCTGTACCAACCGTCCAAATAAAAAAGAGGTAAATGCCTCCCTGCATTCACCCCGTCACGCCAAAAAAAAACCGCGCTACGAAACCCTTCCCTATAGGCTTCGGCGCGGCAAATGCCCGCTGTGGCAGGCGTCGATGACCCCCTCACGGGAGCAGGAGTAAATCTTTAGAACCCCCAGTGCAGCATCGCCAGCACCAGGGCGGCGAGGAAGGCGGTTTCCCCCACCATCAACAGGATCGGTTTGATACCGACCGAGGCCAGGTCCTTGAGTTGGGTTTTCATGCCCAGGGCACTGATGGCGATCACCAGGCACCAGCGCGACAGCCCGTTACCGGCGTCTTGCACCACCGGCGGAATCACGCCCGTGCTGTTGATCGCGGCCAGGATCACGAAGCCGACCGCGAACCAGGGCAGCAGCGGCGGCCGCTTGCTGCCCGGCTCGGCGCCGCGCATGCGAGTGATCATCGCGGCGCAGACGATCACCGGCAGCAGCATGGCCACGCGCATCAGCTTGACCACCGTGGCGCTGTCGCCGGTCTCGTGACCCATGCTGTAGCCCGCGCCCACCACCTGGGCCACGTCGTGGATGGTGCCGCCGATGAAGAACCCGGCATGCAATGGCGAGAGCCCAAGGGCCTCGGCGATCATCGGATAGAGGATCATCGCCAGGGTGGACAGTGCCGACACGCCGATCACGGTGAACAGCGTCGCGCGTTCCTTCTGCGGGTGGCTGGGCAGCGCCGCCGCCAGGGCGAGCGCAGCTGAGGCACCGCAGATGGCGGTGGCGCCACCGGTGAGCAGGCCGAACAGGCTGTTGAAGCCAAGCAGACGCGCCACTGCGACTGACACGAGGATGGTAACCACCACCAGTGCCACCACCATGGCGACTGGCTGCCAGCCGAGCGACGCGATCTGTTCCAGGGTGATGCGAATGCCCAACAGTGCCACGCCGACCCGCAGTACTTCGCGGGCGGTGAACTCGATGCCGGGCTTGCATGCGCCGTCGGCCGCCAGGAAGTTCACCGCGAGGCCCAGCAGGAGGGCGAAGAGCATCACCGGAGCACCGTAGTGCTCGGAAAGGAAGGTGGCCGCCGCGGCGACCACGGCGCTGACGATCACACCGGGCATGAGTATCCGGGTGCGGGATCCCAGCGAGGTTATTGCTGTTGCAGACATACGATTGATTCCTGCGGACGCGGCCGCGATAGATCGATGAAACAACGGCCCTGCTGCAACTCCACCGCATAGGTGGCGACGCCGAAGCCGCTCACACCAGGGACGCACCCGCTGGCCAGGTCAAAACGCAGGCCGTGGGCCGGGCAGCGCAACAAACGCCCCTCCAGCTTGCCGCCGAACAACGAGGCCCCGTTGTGCGGGCAACCTTCGTCGATGGCGTAGATCTCGCCGCCCTGGTTGAACAGCACCAGCGACTTCCCGTCATGGCGAAACAGGCTGCGGCCACCCACGGGCGGCAGCTTTTCCGCCGGTACTTCCACACGCTGGCTCATGCCCGGCGGGCCTCCGCCAGTGGACGCAGCTCCAGGGCGCGTTGCAACTGGGCCAGCATCAACCACGGCGGCTGGGCACCGGCCAAGGACGGCCGCTCGTCGATCGTGAAGGACGGCACAGCCTGGTTTGCCGGAACCGCCTCGCGCCCGACATAGGGACGACCATCGTCGAACAGCACCTCTTCGAGGGGACGCGGGTCGAAGCCACACTGCCTGGCCAGGCGCAATAGCACCTCGCTGCTGCCAATGTCCTCGCCTTTCTGGAAGTAGCTGGCGAACAGGCGCTCCAGCAATGCGTCGACCTGGCGCGCACTGCCCTGCTCCGTGGCCAGCGCCAGCAGGCGGTGCGCGTTGGCGGTGTTGGGCATGGTCACGATGCGTTGCAGGTCGACATCCACATCAGCGTGATAGGCCGCTTCCCGCACCTGTTCCTGGCGCGCCCGCACCATCGCCTCGCTACCGAGCCGCTGCAGGTAGAACTCCATGAAGGGCACGCCTTGGGCCGGCAGGTCGGGCAGCAGTTGCACGCCCTTCCAGCGGAGCTCGACGGCGACATCCGGCCGCGTCGCGGCCAGGTTGCCCAAGGCCTTCTCCAGATTGCGTTTGCCGATCAGGCACCAGGGACAGATGAAGTCGAAAGTCATTTCGACCAACAGCGGTTTCATTAACGTTCCTCACTTGCCATCAGCGGCGTGAGCTTCTGGATGTCCTTCTGGTAGTGGCGCTTGCCGTACCAGAACACCAGGGCCGCAGCGACGCTGATCAACGGAATCAACTGGAAAGCACGATCCAGGCCGAAGAGATCGGCCAGCACGCCTGTGACATAGGGTCCGGGCGCCAGGCCAAGCAGGTTGTTGGCCAGGGTCAGGGTGGCAAAGGCAGTACCGTGGATCGAGTAGTGGGTCAGGTTGGCAACCATTGCGCCGGCCGGGCCGGAGGTTCCGGTCGCCACCAGCATGGCCATGGCGATGACTACCAGTTGCGGCACACCGGGCGCCATGCGGAACGCCAGGGAAAGGAGCACGCAACTGATCAGGCAGTAGGCGATGGCCAGGGCGATCTTGCGGTCCGGGGAATTGCGGCACATGCGGTCGCTGAGCATGCCGCAGAGGATCATGCCGGCACCGCCAGTGAGCACGATGATGGCCGAGACAGCGCCAGCCTGATCGGTACCCATGTGGTAGTAACGATTCAGGTAGCTGGGGAACCACACCATCACCGCTGCGCCGACGAACAGCTGCAGGCCGCTGCCGACGTAGGCACAGATCACCGAGCGGCTGGCGAACAGGGTTTTCAGCGGGCGTCGGCACGGGAACTCGTCGGTGGCGCTGGGCACGACGCGCGGCTTGGCAATGCGCGATTGCTTGACCACCAGCGGGTAGACCATCGCCAGCACCAGGCCGAAGAACGCCATGCCCGCGAAGGACCAGCGCCAGCCCAGGTGTTGCGCCAGGACGCCGCCCAGGGCCATGCCCAGCACCGAACCGAACATGCCGCCAGCCATGAAGGCGCCGGTAATGGTGGCGCGCATCTGTCGGGGGAACACGGACAGCACGACCGCGATGCCGACGCTGCCATAGGCTGCCTCACCCACACCCACCAGGAAACGGGCAATGAACATGTGTTCGTAGTTCTTCGCCAGGCCGCAACCCAGGGTCGCCAGGCTCCAGAGCGTGGCCATCAGAACCAGGCTCTTCACTCGGCCCCAGCGGTCAGCCAGCAGCGACAGCGGGAAGGTCAGCAGCCCCACCATCAGCGCGACGATGCCGCTGAGCAGGCCGAGCTGGGAGTCGGTGAGCGTCCATTCGGATTTGAGCAGCGGGAATACGGCGTTGAGTACCTGCCGCGACATGTAGTCGGAAATCAGCAGGCCGAACGTCAGGGCGAAGACGACCCAGGCGTAGGTGCGCGGGATGTTCACGGCCGATTCGTCGAAATCGGCGGTGGTGGCGGTATGAAAGGCCATCGGGGTTACCTTGAATCTATGCGTGTAATTGTTGTTGTCACGCTAGCTGGCGGAGCGTCGGTTGGCGCCCCGCCGAAGCCGGCCTTGTGGGCCGGCTCCTGGCTACGCAGGTCAGGTGCGCAGCGGGACGTGCTTCTGACCCGGCTGGCGGTTCGGCGCCATGCCGTTCATGCGCAGGGTCTCTTCCACGTCCTTGTATTCCACGCCGATCTTGTAGATCTCGCGTGCTTCCTTGCCGGACGCAATTTCGCGGCCCAGTTCGTGGGCGATGCGCACGGCCTGCTGGATCTGCTGCACGGAAGTGAAGCGCTTGCCGTGCTGGTCGATGATGGTGTCCTCGATGCCAACGCGCGGGTGCAGGCCCATGGCCAGCGCCATGGTGTTGAACGGCAGAACGTTCTTCAGCAGCGACTCGGCGGTGAGGGTGCCGCCATTCGGAGCGCGGTGGATGAAGTTGAAGAAGTTGAACGGGTTGGGGCCGTCGAAACCGCCGCCGATGCCGATCCAGGTCAGGTTCAGCGGGCCCTTGTAGACGCCCTTGCGCACCAGGCGCTCCAGGGTTTCCAGGGCATGCATGCCGGTGAGCTGGAAGTGCGGCTGGATGCCGTTGGCCATCAGGCGCTTGAGGTGTTCCTCGACCCAGGCCGGGCCGGCCGGCACGGTCATCTCACTGTAGGCGGCCTGGTAGACCGGGTTCTCCAGGGAGGTGCCCTTCAGGTACTCCGGATAGAGGAGTTCCATGATGTTCATCTGGGTGGTGTTGATGGCCACGGTGACCTGGTCCGGCTTCGGGGTCAGCTCGGCCAGCATGTGGCGGGTATCGTCGGACAGCCACTTGGCTGCTTCGCCTTCGCCCTCGGGAGCGAAGGAAATGGAACCGCCCACCTGGATGATCATGTCCGGTACGGCTTCGCGCACGCCGGCGATCAGTTCGTTGAACTTGGACAGGCGCTTGGAGCCGGTGCCGTCGAGTTCACGCACGTGCAGGTGCAGCACGGTGGCACCCGCCTCATAGCAATCAACGGCTTTCTGGACCTGCTCGTCCATGGTCACCGGGATGTCTTCCGGGAAGTCTGCCGGCATCCACTCGGGGCCGTAGGGCGCCACGGTAATAACCACTTTTTCCATGTTTTCCGGGTGCAGGGAATCGTCGAAGAATTGCATGCTGGATGTCCTCGGTAAGTTCTTGTTCAGGGGGTCCCGGCCGGATTGTCCCGGCCGGGCGGATCAATGGTCAGAAAGTCTTGTCGCCGATGATTCCGGCGCGTTCCATCTTGCGAACGCAGGCCGGGTAATCCATCACGGCGTAATGCTGGGTGGAGCGGTTGTCCCAGATCGCCACGCTGTTCTTCTTCCAGCGCCAGCGCACCTGGTATTCCGGGATGTAGGCCTGGCTGACCAGGTAGCGCAGCAGGTCGCTGCCACCCATGCTGTAGTCCTGGCCGTAGCGCACGTGCTCAGGCGTGTGGAAGTTGGTGAAGTGGGTGGCGAAGGCATTGACGAACAGCACCTTCTCGCCGGTTTCCGGGTGGATGCGCACCACCGGGTGCTCGGCGTCCGGATACATGGCCTTGAGCGCCAGGCGCTTCTCGACGGGCATGGCCGCACCAAAGCTCGCTTCGATGCTGTGGCGGGCGCGCAGGCCCTCGATCCGCTGCTTCACGTCTTCAGGCAGCTTCTCGTAGGCCAGTGCCATGTTCGCCCACATGGTGTCGCCACCGACCGGCGGGCATTCCACGCAGCGCAGTACGCAGCCCATGGGCGGCGCATCGCGCCAGGTGGCGTCGGTGTGCCAGGCGTTCTCGTAGCGGTCGTTGGGCTGGTCCGGGTCCTTGTAGATACGGACAAGGCCAGGGTGCTCTGGATCGCTACCGGCCACCGGGTGATCTTCCAGCTCGCCAAAGCGGCGGGCGAAAGCCACGTGCTCGGCGCGGCTGATGTCCTGATCGCGCAGGAACAGCACCTTGTGTTTGAGCAGCAGCGCCTTGATCTCGGCAAACAGACTGTCATCACGAGAGGCGTCGCCCAGGTTCACACCGCTGATTTCGGCGCCGATGGCGCACGTGAGTTGCTCGACTTTCATGGCCAGCGACCTCAGATCACGAAGATGGACGAACCGGTGGTCTTGCGCGATTCCAGGTCCCGATGGGCCTGGACCGCATCTTCCAGCGCATAGTGCTGGTTGATATCGATCTTGATGCGACCGCTGCCGACGTGGTCGAACAGCTCGCCTACCAGCTCGGCCTTCTCCGCCGGGTCGGCGATGTAGTCAGCCAGGGCCGGACGAGTGATGAACAGCGACCCTTTCATGGCCAGCAGTACCGGATCGAAGGCCGGGACCGGACCCGACGCGGTGCCGACGCACACCAGCAGACCGCGACGGCGGAGCGAATCCAGGGAGGCGTTGAAGGTGTTCTTGCCCACGCTGTCGAAGACGACGTCGACACCGCGGCCGCCGGTCAGCTCACGCACGCGCTGGGCGATGTCTTCTTCGCTGTAGTTGATGACGTGGTCACAGCCGTGGAAGCGCGCGACTTCCGCCTTGGCCTCGGTGGACACGGTGCCGATCACGGTCAGGCCGAGCAGCTTCGCCCACTGCGAGACGATCAGGCCCACACCGCCGGCAGCGGCATGCAGGAGGATGCTGTCGCCTTCCTTGAAGTCGTAGATACGACGCATCAGGTAGGCGGACGTCAGGCCGCGCATGGTCATGGCTGCGGCGGTTTCGAAAGCGATGGTTTCGGGCAGCTTGATCAGCGGCGCCGCGGACACCAGGCGCTCGGTGCTGTAGGCGCCGAGGGTATTGAGGAAGCCGGTGTAGGTGACGCGGTCACCCAGGGCAACGTTGGTTACGCCCGCACCGACCGCCACCACCACGCCGGCGGCTTCTACGCCGATGCCGTTGGGTAGCGGGATAGGATAGGTACCGTTGCGGAAGTAGGTGTCGGCGTAGTTCAGGCCCACGGCGACGTGACGGATGCGGACTTCGCCCGGACCAGGATCAGCTACCTCGACCTCTTCATAACGAAGTACTTCCGGCCCCCCAGCTTCATAAAACCGAACCGCTTTGGCCATGCCTTTTCTCCAATCTGAATTCTTGTAGTCGGGTCACGGACCCATGGATTGGACTCTAGGCATCCCCCCCTCCGACTGCTTCTCATAGGGCGTCAGCAGCTTCGCATTTCATGACAGGCGTAGCAGCGCAGCGGCAAAGCCTGCGCCGCGCCGAGAAACGCCATGGGGTATTCGATGTTCGACAGGTGGAACGCAGGGAGCAGTGCCGGCCCGGAGCCGGCGAATGGGCAGGCTATTGCGCAGGAATCACCTGGGGCAGCGGCTGGAACTGGATGGGCTGGGTCTTGGTCTGCGTCAGGCTGCCTTCTACTTGCCCGGACAGGTGGATCACCCCGGCCATCACTCCCACGTCGGGGTTGCGCATCAGCTCCAGCCATTCTTCGTCGAAGGCCTGATTGAGGCTCTTGCGCAAGGTCGCTTCACGATCGGCCCGCCCCTCTTCATGGAGCATGGCGCTCACTCCGGTGAAGCCGAGGGACAATATCGGGCCCGCGACGCGCCCCATGAAACTGGTGGCGACACTGGCGGCACCGCTGGTCGCCAGTTCCGATTCCAATTGCTCGCTGGTGTCACGGGTGATGCGCGACAGGCCGTCATCGGTGGTCCAGGCCCCTGCGCCGTTCGGCGCATTGCGAATCTGGCCCATGAGCGAGGCATAGGCTGGCAGTTTCTCCAGCGGGTCGGCCTTGAGTACCTGGTATAGCGACGCACGCTGGCCAGGTGGCGCCAACTCGATCGCCGGGATCTTCTGCAGATGCTGGGCGAACTGGTCGCCGGGTACGCCAAATCGCTGTGGAATCACCTGCAGGCGCTCGTCCAGCTGCTGGATATAGGTTCGCGTGGCTTGCTCCATGATGTCGTCCGGATCGATCTCGCGGGCAACCGGCTGCAGCACCTGCTCGTCGTATTCCTCCTGCAGGTAGGCGGCCAGCCGATTCACCGTCTGCTCCCGTTCCCCGTCGGAGCTCAGGCGATACCAGCCGACCTTGATGCTCAGCCACTTGCGGGTCCAGAAGCTGGAGAACCAGGGGAGGAATTCGCTATCGGTGCGCTGGTAGATCAGGTCCATCCAGCGGTCCATGGAATCCTGGGCGTAACGGCGGGCCTGGCTGGTGGCCGCAAGGGAAGCGGCGGCGATGTCGCGGTCCACCTGGCGCCAGGTGGCCTGGGAGACCACGACCGGAGGCGGTTCTTCCGGCTTCGACGCGCACCCACCGAGCGTCAGCGCAAGGATGACGATCAGCATCGACAGCAGCGTACCCGGGGTTCCGAAGAGCCTGCCGGGCACCTGTTCCGCCCGAATTCGGGGGGAAACTTGCGCAGCGCTCATGAGATTTCGCCCGTCCCGTGGGCCAGTCGGCCCAGGTCCTATGAGTATAGGTATGACCACCCTCCCCCGTGCCTTGTTCGGACGCATTGCACCCGGGAGCAAAAATGCCGCCGCGTGGTCATATTCGTCGCCAGATCGAACCTCGCGATGAGCGCGTGGACACTGGCCCACTCCAGTCGTATCGGAATCGAGGTAAAGCAATGAAAACAGGCCCGCTGGTGGGTGTGTTTGTTCTGGTCGCAACCCTTGCCGGCACCATGCAGAGTGCCCAGGCCGACCATAGACGGGACGATGATGACGGCAGGGTCGAGCACTACCGCGATGGCCCTTGCCGAGTGAAGGAAATCACCGACCGCGGCTATTACCGGAAAGTCATCCGCTGCCCGGACGGGCGCGGCAAGAGCTGGCGCCGCGGTGAGTGGCACCGCGACTACCGTGACGGCCCCTGCCGGGTGCGCATCGACGCGTCGCGGGAAGTCTTCGACAAGGAAAAGGTCTGCCGTAGCCGCGACCGTTACGACGATTGATGCGATGGTGCGGAGCCCCGGTCCGGGTCTCCCTCCACGCCCTGTCACCTAGCCCACGAAGAACTCCACGAACCGATCCACCGGCATCGCCTCCAGGGCAGCCTGGTCCTTGCACAGCGCCAGGATCTGCGCGCAACGATGGGGCGCGAAGCGGGTCGCCAGGCTGGCCTTGAATTTCTCCTCCAGCAATGGCATTCCCTCGCTGCGCCGGCGGCGGTGGCCCATGGGGTATTCCACTTCCACCTTCTCGGTGTGCCGGCCGTCCTTGTAGAACACCTGCACGGCATTGGCGATGGAGCGTTTGTCGGCTTCCAGGTACTCACGGCTGTAGCGCGGGTCTTCGACCACTTCCATGCATTCGCGCAGGCGGTCGATGATCGGATGGGATTGATGGAAGTCGTCTTCGTAATGCTCGGCCGCCAGGTCGCCATAGGCCAGGGCGACCGCTGTCATGTACTGCAGGCAATGGTCGCGGTCGGCGGCGTTGGCCAGGGCGCCCTCCTTGGAAATGATGCGAATGGCCGACTCCTGGGTGGTGATGAGGATGCGATCGATCTCCGTGATGCGGTTGCGCACCAGGGGGTGCAACCGCACCGCCGCTTCGCAGGCCGTCTGGCCATGGAACTCGGCGGGATAGCTGACCTTGAACAGGATGTTCTCCATCACATAGCTGCCGAAGGGCTGGGGCAGGCTGAAGTGGTGCTTTTCCAGTGGTTTGGTCGCCAGGTCCTTGTTGGTGTGGCTATAGGACACGTCGTAGAAGCCCCACTGCGGCGCGCTGAGCACGCCGGGAACGCCCATCTCCCCGCGCATGGCGATATCCGCCAGGCGCACACCCCGGCTGGTGGCATCGCCCGCCGCCCAGGACTTGCGCGAGCCGGCGTTGGGCGCGTGGCGGTAGGTGCGCAGGGCCTGGCCATCCACCAGTGCGTGGGAGATGGCCGAGAGCATCTGTTCGCGGCTGGCGCCCATCAGCCAGGCGCAGACCGCAGTGGATGCGAGCTTGACCAGCACCACATGATCCAGCCCGACGCGGTTGAAGGAGTTCTCCAGGGCCATCACGCCCTGTATCTCGTGGGCCTTGACCATGGCTTCCAGCACCAGGCGCATGGTCAGCGGCGACTCCCCCCTGGCCACGCGCCGCTGCGACAGGTGGTCGGCCACCGCGAGGATGCCGCCCAGGTTATCGGAGGGGTGCGCCCACTCCGCTGCCAGCCAGGTGTCGTTGAAGTCCAGCCAGCGGATCATCGCGCCGAGGTCCCAGGCCGCCTTGACCGGGTCCATCCGGTAGGACGTGCCCGGCACCCGCGCGCCCTGAGGCACCTGGGTGCCTTCCACCAGGGGGCCGAGCAGCTTGGTGCATTCGGGAAAGCGTAATGCCATCAAGGCGCAACCAAGGCTGTCCATCAGGCAATGGCGGGCCGTACCCAGTGCCTCTGCAGACTCCACCCGATAATCCAGCGCGTAGTCCGCAATGGTCTCGATCACTGGGTCGTAGGGTGGTCGCTGGTTCAGGTCGACGTTGCTGCTCATGGCCTGTCTCCTTGTGGCAATGGCTTCCAGTCTAGGCCCTGCCTTGGCAAAGGCTGGCCCCAGCCGATGAAACCCTCCGGGCGACAGGTGGCCAGCGCGACGCGCCACCTTGTGCTGCGCTTAGGAGACAGATAAACCGGAGGTGCCCATGAACAGCGACCCCAACGTGCGCACACCCGCGCCCAAGCCCCAAGGCCCGAGCCAGCCACCGGAACAGGTGCCGGCGGCGGACGTGAAGCGCATCAGCGACAAGGCGCCGAGCAAGGACAAGAAGCCGGACGATTGGGATTGAAATGGTCTGGGGGACCGCAATTCCCTGTGGGAGCGAATTCATTCGCGAATGAATTCGCTCCCACAAACGAGCAGAGCGCCCGGGTCAGAACCCTACGCTGGCCTGGATGTACCAGGTACGCGGCTGGCCGACGTAGATGCCTGCGTTGTTGTCACTGGAACGGGTGAAGTACTGCTTGTCGAAGATGTTCTTCACGCCGACGCCCACCTTCAGGTTGGACAGCTGCACGCCGAAGTCATAGGCACCACGGGCGCTCCAGGTCACGTAGCCGGGGATATCGCCGAACTGGCCGTCAGCGGTCGGTTCGGTGATGTAGTCCCCGGTGAAGTTGCCGTTGGCATCGATACCGGTACCCGGTGCGCGCTGGCCCGACTGAGCGTAGCCGTCGAAGTTGTAGGTCCAGCGATCGACCTGGTAACGCAGGCCGACGTTGGCAACATGACGCGAGTAGAACGGCAGGTCACGGGTCTTGAAGCCCGGGATGTCGCCCTCGTAGGTGGCACGGGTGAAGGTGTAGGTGCCAGTCAGGCTCAGGCCCGAGAGCAGTTCGTCCAGGTTGTAGTAGCCGGACAGTTCCAGGCCCTGGTGCTTGGTAGCGCCCAGGTTGGTCCAGCCCACATCGTTGCTGATGAATTGCAGCTCGTGGTCGAAGTCGATGTAGAACAGCGTCGCTTCGCCGCCCCAGGTCTGGCTGTTGTAGCGCGTGCCCAGTTCGTAGGTCTTGGCTTTCTCCGGCTCCAGGCCATTGGCCGCGTTGTCGCCCTCCCCGCCCTGGCCGAGCTGGAAGTACTGCAGGCTGCCGAACGAGGTCTCGTAGTTGGCGAACAGCTTCCAGGAATCCGAGAGGTGGTACATCACGGCGAGGGCCGGCAGCGGCTCGTTGTAGTCCTTACTGCGGTTCTTCTCCTGCACCGGCTTGCCGTTGCTGCCGATCACCGGGCGCTCGTGCCAGTCGGTGTTGATGCTCTCGAAGCGCACCCCCGGGGTGACGGTCCATTGGCCCACGTCGATCTTGTCGTCGATGTAGAAGGCGTTGGCCTCGGTGCCACCGGTGCGGTCCTGGAACACATGGCCGTCAGCCGATGGGCCGGGAGTCGGCGTCGGGACGTTCTTCACCAGCGCCACACGACTGCTTTCTTCGTGCATGGCCTCTTTCAGGTAGCGGTAGCCAACGCCCACCTCGTGGGTGCTGTCACTGGCGAAGAAGATGCGCGAAACGCGCGGCTCGATTCCGTAGGTGTAGTAGCTGCGCGGATAGGAATTGAGGAACTTCTGGTCGCGGCTGGCGATGTGGCTGCCCCGGAAGCTGTCGCTGTAATAGGTCAGCACTTCCACCTGGGTGACGTCGTCCACCTGGCGCAGGTATTTCAGCGAGACGTCCTTGCGGCGGCCGCTGAAGTTGTCCCAGTCGCGATCGGACTGGAAGGGATTGTCGTCATACTGCGCCTGGGTGAGGCCGCCCGGCATGTCGGCGGTGGCGTCGTAGTAGTGGAAGTTCAGCGAGATGTCGTCCTGCTCGGTGGGCGCCCAGTGGGTCTTGAGCATGACGTCGTCGATGTCGTTGTCGTTGTTGCCATCGCGGTAGCCATCGCCATTCACGCCCGAATAGAGCAGTGCGGCGCCGATGCCGTTGTCAGCTGTGCCGCCGAGAAAGGCATTGTTGAGGTACTTCCAGCCGCCGTGTGCGGTGTCTTCCATGCTGGTGCCGACTTCACCGGAGAACTTCTCCGGGATGGCGCGGGTGACGAAGTTGATCACGCCACCGACGTTCTGCGGGCCATAGCGCACGGAACCGGCGCCACGCACCACGTCGATGCTGTCGAGGTTGCCGATGGAGATCGGGGCCATGGACAGCTGCGGCTGGCCGTAGGGGGCGAATGCGGCCGGCACGCCGTCGATCAATACGGTGGAACGGGGCGAAAGACGCGAAGTGAGGCCGCGCACGCCGAAGTTGAGGGCGATGTCGCTGCCGCCGGTACCGTTGGATTCCTGGACCTGGACGCCGGGCACCGAGCGCAGCGCGTCACGCACGTTCATCGCACCCTTCTCGATCATGGCTTCGCGGCGCACAACGGTACGGGCGCCGGGGTGGTTCTGCACCACGGCGTCTTCGGCAGTGCCCAGCCAGTCACCGACCACTGTGATGCTGGAGGCCGGCAGTTCCATGGCCGAAGCGCCCTGCTCTTCGCTGGAAACGCGACGCAGGATGGCGGTGCCGTCCGAAAGGTCGAAGGTCAGGCCGCTGCCCTGCAGCAAGGTCGCCAGCACTTCTTCCGGCAGCAGGCTGCCATCGACTGCGGGCGCCTGTTTGCCAGCCACCAGGTCAGGGCTGAAGAACAGCTGCAGCGAGGTCTGCTTACCCAGTTGGCCGAGGGCACCGGCCAGGGACTGCGCCGGAATGTGGACTTCAGTGCGCTCCGCTGCTTCGGCACCGAGGCTGCCGACAGCCAGGGCGATGGCCAGGCTCAGGGGCAGCCAGCGGTGGGTACGAGGAGTCTTGCGGGAGGAATCTGGCGACACAGCTTGTTGCGTTACTTCGTTGATCACGTTCGTCCGGTCCTGAAAGAAAGCGCCCTGCACTGCACTGGGCGCAAAGAGTCGGACGAGAAGACGAACGACAGAAAAAAAACCTGAATCTAAAACGGAATTATTTCGCTTGACCCGTCAGGCAGGATCCTGACCTTGACCGGAAGGATCCGCGGAAGGGCCGTCAGCAAGGCGTTGGTGTCATCGGCGCGGAACACGCTGGAGAAGCGCAGGTTGGCCACTTCCTCCGCAACACGCAGGGGTTGCTCGCGGTAGCGGGACACTTCCTGCGCCACTTCCGCGAGGGGCACGTCGTTGAAGATCAGCTTGCCTTGCCGCCAGGCGGTAATGCTCGCGATATCGATGCGCTGTACCGGCCCGACCCCGCCATCGGCCGCCACCCGCACCCCGTCTCCCGCCAGCAGCGGCCGGCTTGCCTCACCCCGCTCGCCGGCTACCAGGACGCGGCCCGACTCCACCGCCACGCGCGCGTCCTCGACATCCCGTCTCACATTGAAACGCGTACCGGTGACCGTGATGCGGCCTGGTCCGGCCTCGACCACAAAGGGGCGCGCCTTGTCCGGGGTCACGCTGAACATCGCTTCACCGGCCTCCAGGCGCACCAGTCGGCGGTCGGCGCTGTAGACAACAGTGATGCGGGTGCGTCCGTTGAGATCGAGGGTCGAGCCATCGGCCAACGTGACCTGGCGACGCTCACCCAATTGGGTTGCATAGCTTTCGCCGCGCAATGAGAAGGGATCGAACAGGTAGGTCGCACCACCCGCCAACACCACACTGGCTGCGGCTGCCAGAGCGCCCTGCAGGAAGCGTCGGCGCGACGGCACCGGCAAAGTCCGGACCTCCGCCGTGCAGAGTTCACGCAAGCGTTGTTCGGGAATCAGGTCGACGGCGCTCCACATCCGCTCCAGTAGGCCGTACTCGGACCGGTGCGACGCATCTGCCGCCAGCCAGGCTTCGAACTGGCGGCGCTCGTCGTTGCCCTGCTCGGGATCGCGGTTGCGGCTGAACCACTGGGCGGCTTCGTCGCGCACCTTGCGGTGGGTGGAATCGGCTTGCGTCATCAGGCTGCCATCCAGGTGGCGGGAATCAGGCTGCGGTGGGTGTCCATGGCTCGGGTCTTGATGCCCTTCTGGCTGGTTCCGGTTCATGTGGCGCTCAAATCCAGGCGCTCACGCAGGTGACGAATGGTGCGGATCATATACCGCTCGACCATGTTCTTGGATAACCCCAGGCGCTCGGCGATCTCCGCCTGGCTCAGCCCTTCCAGCTTCTGCCAGACGAACACCTGGCGGCAGTTCACCGGTAATTCGGCCAGGGCCTTCTCGATGGAATCCGCCAGCTGGACTGCGTGCATGAAGGACTCCGGATCATCCTTCGACTCATCGCCCGAACCTGCGATGTCCATCTCCAGCAAGGCGCGGCGCTCCTCGCGACGGAAATGGTCGACGGCGATATTGCGGGTCGTCTGGTGGAGGTAGGCGCGGGGCTGCTGGACGTTCCCCTGGTCAGCCTCGAGTACTCGGACGAACGCGTCATGGGCAAAATCTTCGGCGCGATGGCGGCTTCTCAGTCGGCGCGTCCAGGTGCCGATGAGCTCTTCATAATGCTCGAAGAATCCGTGTTCGCGCTTGCGCATCTAGGGGAATTGGGAGAAGCCGGAAATCGAAAGTCGCGAATGATAATATCTCTCAAGTGTTACCGCAATTTCCCCTCATCCCCCCTGATTGGCCGTCCGACGAAAGCCCCTTTTCAGGTCATATGGAGACTTGGCACATTTTTTCGGTATCTTCTCCGACCGTCGCCAACCGTTCTCCAGAAAGAGCCTGTTCCATGAGCCGTACTGCAATCCGGGCCGCCGTCTTCTGCCTTGCCACCCTCTGCTCGGCCGCCACCTTCGCCAAGGTGGAAGTCCAGCCCGTCCAGAACACCAAGGCGGGCCGGATACTCGCCGTGCAGGTCTCCGAAGACATCGCCCCTGGCGACTACGAAGCACTGATGAAGGGCCTGCGCGCCAACCCCGGCAAGTTCGACCGCAAGCTCGCGCTGCTGGACAGCATCGGTGGCGGCGTGACCGAAGCCATCCGCATGGGCCGGCTACTACGCGAAACCGGCTTCGATGTGATGGTCCCGACCAATGGCGTGTGCCAGGGCAGTTGCGTCTACCTCCTGGCCGCCGGTCGAACCAAGACCGTGCGCGGCTACGTGGGCCTGCACCGCCCCTACTTCCCCCACGGCGATTCCGCCCTCGCCGCCTCCACCGGCATCGGCTACAGCCCAACGGCCTACCTCAGGGATATGAACGTCCCCGTCAGCCTGCTGGATACGATGAACAGCATCGATCCGACGCACATGCGCGTGCTGACGAAGGATGAGCTGGCGAAGTATCGGTTGAACTGAGGCGGGTCAATCCGCCAGGCGTTGGGGCTCGCTGCGCTCTACCGGCGCACGATGAAAGTCAGCGAACTATCCCGTCCACCAACACGGCGGTGAGGAACAACCCCAGGCCGAAGACACTGTGGTTGGCCAGGCTGCGCAGGCAGTTCTTCAACGGAGTCGGCGTCTTGCTGGCGAAGAACCCCGCCCCCATTGCGGGCTGCATGACCAACAGCGGCGCGGCTACGGTCCCCATGCCCACCAGTACGGCAGGCAGCAAGGTCGGATTGGTCGCCCAGTCGATACCGGCCAAACCCACCAGCAAAGTCGCGAAGGCAATGCCGATGGCGTAGTGGGTGAACCAACCAAGGGCCAACTCGCCCGGAATCGGTTGCGCCCTGGCGATGGCCTCGTGAGCGACGCGCCCCTGCAACAGATGCCCTACCCAGCGACCGATGAAGGCGAAGTTGAGCGTCGGAACGCCCAGGCGTTTGAGGAAAATCAGCCAGAAATCCATGACTGCGGTGGCGCCGATGCCAATGCTGATCACCTTGATGATGTCGTTCATGTGAACCCCTTGTGCGTTGACGGTGGTAAGTGTCAGGGCCACTCTAGAAGTTGAAGTCAACTTCAAGTCAAGGGACTACAGATGGACATCGCCGAGGTCGCTCGACGCACGGGACTCCCCTCCTCCACGCTGCGCTACTACGAGAAGAAGGGGCTCATAACGTCCCTCAGCCAGCAAGGAACCCGACGCTGGTTCGCGCCCGGCATCCTCGACCAGCTCGCGCTGATTTCCCTTGGCCAGGCGGCCGGTTTATCCCTGGATGAGATCCGCTCGATGTTCTCGCCCAACGGCGAACCGGACATCGACCGTGAATTGCTCGCGGCCAAGGCCGATGAGATCGATGCCCTCGTCAAGCGCTTGAAAGCCATGAGCGAGGGCCTGCGTCATGCCGCAGCCTGCCCGGCCCCGAGCCATTCGGAATGCCCGACCTTCAAGCGATTGCTGAAGGCGGCGTCGAGCGGCGCCATCGAGCGGCGCTGGAGCAAGATGGCGCCCAAGCCCAGGAACAGGTCGTAGGTAGGGTCCTGCTCGCCGATACCCAGGCACCAGGGGACAGTCAAAGGTAGGGTGCGCTGTGCGCACCAAGGCGATTGTTTCAACACCGAGTCTGCTTCCCGGTGCGCGCGGCGCACCCTACGGGACCGGTCGACTGGCCGGGTCAGCGCCAAATCCGTAACATCCGCCCCCCTTTTCGCCATTCCCGTGGCCCGTGCCGCCGGTCCTTCGATTCAGGTACACCATGAAACCAGCCCGTCTGCGCGCCGATGTCCTGGCCGGACTCACCACGTCCTTCGCGCTCGTCCCCGAATGCATCGCCTTCGCCCTGGTCGCCCATCTCAACCCGCTGATGGGCCTCTACGGCGCGTTCATCATCTGCACCCTCACGGCATTGTTCGGCGGCCGGCCGGGAATGGTGTCCGGGGCGGCGGGTTCGATGGCCGTGGTGATCGTCGCCCTGGTGGTGGAGCACGGCGTGCAGTACCTGCTCGCCACGGTGCTGCTGGGCGGCCTGATCATGATCACGTTTGGCTTGCTGCGCCTGGGCAAGCTGGTGCGCATGGTGCCCTATCCGGTGATGCTCGGCTTCGTGAACGGTCTGGCGATCATCATCGCGCTGGCACAGCTGGAGCATTTCAAGGCGGGAGAAGACTGGCTGGGCGGCACGCCGCTGTACCTGATGCTGGGCCTGGTGGCGCTGACCATGGCCATCGTCTACCTGCTGCCCCGCCTGACCCGCACCGTACCACCGGCGCTGGTGGCGATTCTCGGTGTCGGCCTACTGGTCTACCTGCTTGGCCTTCCTACCCGCACCCTGGGCGACATGGCCCACATCGCCGGCGGCCTGCCCTCGCTGGCCCTGCCGGACATCCCCTGGAGCCTGGAGACCCTGAAGATCATCGCGCCCTATGCGGTGCTGATGGCGCTGGTGGGCCTGCTGGAAACCCTGCTGACGCTGAACCTCACCGACGAGATCACTGAAAGCCGTGGCTACCCGGATCGCGAATGCGTAGCACTGGGCGCGGCCAATATCGTTTCCGGTGCGTTCGGTGGCATGGGCGGTTGCGCCATGATCGGCCAGACCGTGATCAACCTTAGCTCGGGCGGCCGTGGTCGGCTCTCGGGCGTGGTAGCCGGGGTGATGATCCTGCTCTTCGTGCTGTTCCTGTCGCCGCTGATCGAGCGCATTCCGCTGGCGGCGCTGGTGGGTGTGATGTTCGTGGTGGCCCAGCAGACCTTTGCCTGGGGTTCCCTGCGGGTGGCGGGCAAGGTGCCGACCAGCGATGTCCTGGTGATAGTCGCTGTGACCGTCATCACCGTGTTCACTGACCTCGCCACCGCCGTGCTCTGCGGCATCGTCATCGCCGCGCTGAACTTCGCCTGGCACCACGCACGCGAGCTCTATGCAGATAGCCATGTGGAAGGCGACGGCAGCAAGCTGTACCGCGTCCATGGCACGCTGTTCTTCGCCTCTACCACGCCCTTCCTCAATCAATTCGACCCGGCGGGCGATCCAGCCGAGGTGACCCTGGATTGCCAGCACCTGAGCTTCGTCGACTACTCCGCCATTGCCGCATTGAAGACCTTGCGCGAGCGCTACGCGAAGGCCGGCAAGCACCTGCGCGTGCTGCACCTGTCCGAGCGTTGCAAGAAGCTGTTCAAGCGTGCCGGCGAGCAGCACTGACCCCTCGTCAGTCAGGTTGGCGAGGGCGGCGGTTCTGCGCTGCAGTTAGATCGGGAGGAAGGCGCAAACCCGCAAGGAGGTTGCCATGGCCATTCAACTCGATCACCTGATGGTGCCGGCACGGGACAAGCTGCGCTCGGCGAGGCTCCTGGCCGAGTTGCTGGATGTGCCCTGGTCGGCAACCGGCATCGGTCCATTCGCGCCGGTTTACGTCAACGACGGGCTGACCCTGGACTTTGACGAATGGAGTGAGCCGTTTCCGCTGATTCACTTCTGCTTCAGAGTAAGCCCGGACGAATTCGAGGCGATCCTCGGGCGTATCAAGGCGGCGGGTATCGGCTATCGCAGCGCCGTTCATGGGCCAGTCGACCATCAGGCGGATAAGGAGCACGGCGGCTCAATCGTCTACTGGAATGAGCCGGATGGGCATCAGTGGGAGATGCTGACGGTGAGTTATGCGCGGCAGAGCTGACACTGTTTGCTCTTGTGGGGGCGATTTCAATCGCTAAGCAGACCGGAGGGCTGCCCATAGACCTCCCAGCCGGCCGGAAACTTCCCTCTCCCCCGGCCCCTCTCCCTGAAGAGGAGAGGGGTGACTCGCGCCGGAGACTCCGTACTTCCCGGGGGCAACCTTCCTGTAGGGGCGAATTCATTCGCCAAGCAGGCCGGAGGGCTGCCCATCGACCTCACAGCCGGCCGGAAACTTTCCTCTCCCCCGGCCCCTCTCCCAGAGGGCGAGGGGTGACTCTCGCCGGCGGCGCCGTGCGTACTCGGGATTCCCTGCCTGTGAAGAGCGCCTTGTAGGGTGGGCTTTAGCCCACACTGACCTTAGATGGTGGGCTGAAGCCCACCCTACGGGCTGAGGCCGTTTTGGCTGGCACTTTTACTGTAGGGGCGAATTCATTCGCCAAGCAGGCCGAAGGGCTGCCTTGATACTCCGAGCTGCCGGCAGTCACCCTCTCCCCCCGCCCCTCTCCCTGAAGAGGAGAGGGGTGACTCGCGCCGAAGACTCCGTACTTCCAGGAGCAACCTTCCTGTGGGAGCGAATTCATTCGCGATGAGGTGCTATCAGGCTTTCGCAACGCCCAGCTGCTGCTCCAGTTCGGCAATACGCGCTTCCAGCGCCTGACGCTCGGCGCGGGTGGCGGTGATGTCGTCGTAGACGCTGATCATGTGCTCCGGGCTGCCGTCGCGGGGGTTGCGCTGGACCGAGGTGCGGACCTTCACCCAGAGGTCGCTGCCGTCCTTGCGACGGAAACGTTTCTCCATGGTGCTGACGGCCTCTTTCCCTTCCAGCAGACGCTGGACCTGGGCCAGATTCGAGGGAAGGTCGTCGGGGTGGGTGAGCTGCTGGAAGGTCAGGCCGGCGAGTTCGTCGGCGCTGTAGCCCAGCAGTTCGCACAGCGGCTGGTTGACCCGCTGCCATTGCCCGTCGAGGCCAATGTAGGCCAGGGCACCGCCGGCCAGTTCGAAGATGGCGCGGAAGCGCTCCTCGCTCTGCCGCAACTCTTCTTCCACGCGCTTGCGTTCGGTGCTGTCCAGACTCACGCCGACCATCTTCACCGAGCGGCCGGAGCTGTCCTGCAGTGAGGTAGCACGGGAGGTGATCCAGCGTTGCTCGCCATTGGGATGGAAGATGCGGAAATCGAACTCGTAGCCTTTGCCCTCTGCCACGCATTCGCGATAGATGGCCTGAAGCGCGGCAACATCGTCGGGATGCAGATGGGCCCAGAAGTCTTCATTGCGGCGCACCGGCCAGCCGTATACAGCCTCGACGTTGGCCGAGTAGGAGACCTCGTCTGTGATCAGGTTCCACTCCCAGTTGACGATGCCGGCGCTTTCCTGGGCGAGTTTCATGCGCGCTTCGCTTTCCATGATCTCGGCGGTGTACTTGCGTCGCACGTCGGTCATGGGCAGGTCCTGCACCTCGACGTGCTGGGCATCCTGCAGGGCTTCGTCGCCATAGCGCAGCCAGATCCAGTTGACCTTGAGGAAGCTGGCCAGCATGCGCAGGTTGTCGTAATCGATCTCGCCGCCACGGGTCCACTTGTGCACGGCCGTGCGCGAAATGCCGAGCACGGTGGCCACGGCCTGGAGCGTCAGTTTCTGGTGTTCGAGCAGTTCTTTGAGGCGGAAGGCGAAGCTGTTTTCTGTCATGGCGAGCATGTCCCTGAGCCAGGCGACGCAGTATACACGTCGCCAGCTCCGCCCTATCCCACAGCCTCAGAGGTCTAGAACAAGACGCTGCCCCTTCGCGCGGGAGACGCACAACATCATGGTCTGCTGGGCTGCTTTCTCGTCGTCGGAGAGGTACTGGTCGAAGTGCTCGGCTTCGCCTTCGAGAATGCGGGTCTCGCAGGTGCCGCAAACGCCTTCGCGGCACAGGCATTCCACCTGCGCAGCGTTGGACTTCTCGATGGCCTGGAGGATGGTCATGCCCTCCTCCACCTGCAGCTCGCGACCGGACTGGGCCAGCACCACGGTGAAGGCACCTCCGGTGACCGGGGCAGCAGCGAACTGTTCCCAATGCACGCGGGCATCGGCAATGCCCTGGGCCTTGGCCGTGGCGATCACGGCGTCGATCAGTGGCTTGGGACCGCAGACGTAGACATGCGCATCCGCATCCATGCCACCGATAAGTTCAGCCAGGTTCAGCGAGGTGCCCAGGCTGTCGACGTAGAAGCGCACGTTCCCGGCATGGGGACCGTCGGCCAGATCACCCTGGAAGGCGCCGTGTTCCGGGCTGCGGAAGGCGTAGTGCAGTTCGTAGCGGGCGCCCTGGCCGCGCAGCTCGGGGAGCTGGGCAAGGAACGGGGTGATGCCGATGCCGCCGGCGATCAGCACATGCCTGCCGGCGGCAGGATCGATGGCGAACAGGTTGTTGGGGCTGGAGATGACCACCTCGGTGCCCACTTCGACCTGCTGGTGCATGAAGGCCGAACCGCCCTTGGATTGTTCTTCCAGGCGCACGCCAATCTGGTAGCTGGAGGTATCGGCCGGGTCGCTCATCAGCGAGTAGGCATTGCTGAACTGGCGGCCGTCAGCGCCCTTCATCTGCACGATGATGTGGCTGCCGCCGGTGAAGGCCGGCAGGGGCTGGCCGTCGACGCGCTCCAGGGTGAAGCGTTTGATCTGGGGGGTTGCCTGCTCCACCGCGGTCACGCGGGCAGACATCATTTCGTAGGAGTTGGCCATCGCTCACCTCTGTTGCGACTGTGGGCGGCGTCGGGCGCCGCCCTGATGGTGCGTGGTGCCCGCCGTCAGACGGCGAGGCACAGGTACTTCATTTCCAGGTAGTCCTCGATGCCGTACTTCGAGCCTTCGCGGCCGAGGCCGGACTGCTTGACGCCACCGAAGGGAGCTACCTCGTTGGAGATCAGGCCGGTGTTGATGCCGACCATGCCGTACTCCAGCTGCTCGGCGATCTTCCACACACGGCCGATTTCGCGGCTGTAGAAGTAGGCCGCCAGGCCGTAGAGGGTGTCGTTGGCGAGAAGCACCACTTCCTCGTCGGAAGAAAAGCGCACCAGGGGCGCCACTGGGCCGAAGATTTCCTCGTCCAGCAGTTGCATGCCCGGTGCCACGCCGGTCAGAACCGTGGGTTGCAGGAAGTTGCCACCCAGTTCGTGACCATCGCCGCCCACCAGGATGTCGGCCCCCTTCTCCACCGCGTCGGCGATCAGGCTGCGGACCTTATCCAGGGCCTTTCCGGTGATCAGCGGACCGATCTGGGTGGCGCCTTCCAGGCCATGGCCGACGCGCAGGTCGCGCACACGGGCAGCGAAGCGTTCGGCGAACGCGTCGTAGACGGCGTCATGTACGTAGAAGCGGTTGACGCAGACGCAGGTCTGGCCGGCGTTGCGGTACTTGGCGACCAGCGCGCCTTCCACCGCCGCGTCGATATCGGCGTCGTCGAAGACGATGAAGGGCGCGTTGCCACCCAGCTCCAGGGACACCTTCTTGATGGTGGGCGCGCACTGGCCCATCAGCAGACGGCCCACCGGCGTGGAGCCGGTGAAGCTCAGCTTGCGTACCAGCGGATGGCTGGTGAGTTGGGCGCCGATCGCAACCGCGTCACCGGTGACGATGCTGAGCACGCCGTCCGGCACACCCGCGCGTTTCGCCAGTGCAGCCAGTGCCAGGGCGGAGAACGGGGTTTCGTTGGCCGGCTTGACCACGATGGTGCAGCCCGCCGCCAGGGCTGGCGCAACCTTGCGGGTGATCATGGCTGAGGGGAAGTTCCAGGGCGTGATGGCAGCGCAGACGCCAATACCCTGCTTGATCACCACCAGGCGCTTGTCGCCGGCCGGTGAGGGAATCACGTCGCCATAGATGCGCTTGCCCTCTTCGGCGAACCACTCGATGAAGGACGCGGCGTAGCGAATCTCGCCCACGGCTTCGGTCAGGGGTTTGCCCTGCTCAAGGGTCATCAGGCGGGCCAGGTCGTCTTCGTGCTGGAGCATCAGCTCGAACCAGCGACGCAGGATTTGCGCGCGTTCCTTGGCGGTACGCGCACGCCAGGCCGGCAGCGCGGCGTCGGCGGCTTCGATGGCGCGTAGGGTTTCACTGCCACCCATGTTCGGCACGCGGCCCAGCAGCTCTCCGCTGGCCGGGTCGGTAACCTCCACCGTGCGGCCGTCATCGGCGTCGCACCAGTCGCCGGCGATGAAGGCCTGCTGGCGGAACAGGTCATTGTCTTTCAGGTTCACTCGGGAATTCCTCTTGCACGTGACGCGGGCCGCCGCGTGCGGGCGGCGGCCACAGTCATCAACGGTCCAGGTGGGCGACGGCGATCAGGTTGTGGAAGTGGGCTATGCCGTGCTCGCTCTGGCCGCTGCGCTGCTGGTCGGCCATGATCCGGCCCTGGCCGCGGTAGCCGCGGGACTTCAGGCCCTTCTGCACGCTTTCCACCAGGCGCAGGTCTTCCGGACGGAAGACGTCGCGGTACCACTCGATCAGCGATTGCTGCTCGGGGGTGATGTCCTTGTTCAGGAAGTAGATGTCGTAGTGCTGCAGGGTCACTTCGGCGCTGACCGGGAACTCGTAGATCACGGTCATGAAGTTGCCGCCGGGCGGGGCGTTGAACATGGTGCAGGGCCAGGCCCAGAAGCCGCTGAAGGACGGGTCTTTCACCGACTCATCGAACTTGAAGGATTTCTCCGACGGCTTGGCCAGGCCGTACTGCAGGGACCAGTTGCCATGCATGGTGTGGGTGTACTGGCCGACGTCGACGGAGTCGGAGAAGCCCGGATGGGCCGGGGCGCAGTGGTAGCACTCCATGTAGTTGTCGACGATGGACTTCCAGTTGGCCGGGGTCTCGGTGACGAAACGCGCGGCCAGGTGGAGGTCATCAACTACCGGGCAGGCCTGGCGCAGCCGCGCTTCGAAGCCGGGGAGCTGCTCTTCGACGGAGCCTGCGTCCTTGTTCATGTTGACGAAGATGAAGCCGGCGTATTCCTCCACGCGCAGCTGCACAAGGCTGGAGTTGGCCTTGTCGAAGTTGGCGACGTGATCGCAGTTGCGCGCGTGGGCCAGCTCGCCGTCGAGCTTGAAGGTCCAGGCGTGGTACGGGCAGGTGATCACGTTCTTCGCCTTGCCGTCGCCTTGCAGCAATTGGTGACCACGGTGCGGGCAGACGTTGTAGAAGGCGCGCAGCTCGGCGTCGCGGCCGCGCACGACGATGATGCTTTCGCCGATGTACTCGCGGGTGATGTAAGCGTTGTTCTCGGCCACTTCGCTGCGATGGCCCACGCAGACCCAGCTATTGGCGAAGACCTTTTCCTTCTCGTGATCGAAGATTTCCGGACGGGTGTAGTAGCTGGCCGGAATGGTGTAGGCCTCATCGGCATTGGCGCAGAAGTCAGCGGGGAGGCGTTGGATATCGTTCATCTTATGTACTCCAGGCATTTGAAAGGCATCGGCCGCGCCGAGCTATCACAGCTTTTTACTTTTGGTTAACACAAATCTGTCAGTTAACAGATCGGACAAAATTTTTTGACGTAGGTTGGTCCGAGCCGTGCGAGGCCCAACGTGGTGCATGACAATCACGCCGAATCGTCGGGCTTCGCATAGCTCAGCCCAACCTACAAGTTCCCGCGCGTCCCTGCGCGGGGCACAACTCAACTCATTGCGCGGTGGCGGGTTTCAGGCGTACGCCCTCCTCCGCTTGCGGCGGCTCGACGCTCTCGTCCAGAGCGCGGCGTACCGCTTCTTCCTCGATCAGGTGGGCCGGCATGCTGCCGTAGTCCTGCACCATCCACTTGAAGAAGCCGTAGATCTTGGTCAGCAGGATCACCAGGAACGGAATCGCGGTGAGCACCACAGCCGTTTTCATGGTGGATAGCGAGGCCTTGGCGAACAGCATGGCCAGCGGGATCAGGGTCAGCATCACGCACCAGAACAGGCGGTGGGTCGGAGTCGGGTCCTGGCCTTCCTTGAGGTTGCGGGTGCTGGTGGCGGCCACAGCGTAGGCTGCCGCATCCATGTGGGAAGCGCAGAACACCGCCATGATGAACAGGTAAACCGCCAGGAACACCTTGCCGAAGGGCAGCGAGGTCAGGAGCATTTCCACGGCGGTCTCACCGCCCTGCTCGCTGAGGATGCGCGGCACGTCGATGGCGCCGGTGATGAACTGGTGCATGCTGTAGCTTTCCAGCGCACCGAAGAAGAACCAGCAGCCCAGGCTACCGCCGAGCAGCAGTGCGGCGACCACTTCCTTGATCTTGCGGCCCTTGGATACACGGGTCACGAACATCGCCACGCCCGGCGCGTAGGACACCCACCAGAGCCAGTAGAACACCGTCCAGTTGCGGGTGAAGGCACCGTCGCCCGCCGGGTCGGTGAACAGGCTCATGTGTACGTAGTTCTGGATCATCAGGCCGATGGCATTGGCGGTGTTGTTCAGGGTGAATTGGGTCGGGCCGACCAGGAACACCACGCCAGCGAAAGCCAGGGCGCCGACGCAAACCATCTTCGACAGGCGCTGCATGCCACCGTCGATGCCGATGTAGGAGCTCAGGGAGAAGATCACCGCTACGGCGCCGATCACCACCAGCTGGGTCACGAAGGTGTCCGGAATGCCGGTCAGGCCCGCCAGGCCGCGGGTCAGGGTGGAGGCCGTGAGCGCCAGGGACACGGTCAGCGCGCCGAACATGGTGAGCAGGAAGATCAGGTCAACCAGGCGACCCACCGGGCCGTTGGCGCGGAAGCCGGTGACCGCTTCGATGATCGAAGCCAGGCCCAGGCCGCTCTTCTTGCGCACGTGGAAGTGATAGGCCAGGGCCAGCGACGACAGCGCATAAAGCGACCAGGCGCTGATACCCCAGTGGAAGAAGGAATAGCTGACGCTGAAGTCCAGTGCTTCGCGGGTGCCGGGAGCGATGTTCAGGCCGGGCGTCTGGTAGTAGTACGCCCACTCCATCACACCCCAGTAGAGGGTCGAGGAGCCCATTCCCGCGCAGATGAACATGAACACCCAGGTCATGTTCGTGTACTCGGGCTTGCCATTGCCCAGGCGGATGTTGCCGTACTTGCTGAACGCCAGGTACAGCACGGCCAGGGCGGTGCCGAACACGAACAGCTGCACTGTGGTGCCGAAGGTGCGGGTGGAAATTTCGAAGAGACGGTTGGCCATGGCCTCCGACTCGGCAGGGAACGCAGCAAGGCCGATCACGGTCAGCGCCACGGCGATCAGGCTCGCCGTGATCAAGAACATGTCTTTCTTATTGTTGTTGGACATCGATGTCTCCTGGAACTGGATAACCCGGCACCCCATCAGGCAAGGGGCCACCAGACTACGTTATTTGTTAATCATTGGTTTACGTTAATCCATTGGTTAACAGCTTGTCCGAAATACGCCTTCAACGCAACTCCTGTCGGACAATTTGCAGGCCGTCTGTCACCTGCGGAAACGCGCCGGCCGCCTCGTTTTCACGGGGCGGCCGAATGAGTCTTACAGTGCGTCAGCGATTGCCTTGCCCACTTCCTGGGTCGAAGCTTTGCCGCCCAGGTCCGGTGTCACCGGGCCTTCGGCGATCACCCGCTCGATGGCTTGCAGGATGCCGTCGTGGGCCGCCTTGTAGCGCTCGTCGCCATTGCCGAGGAAGTCCAGCATCAGCGCGCCGGACCAGATCATCGCGATGGGGTTGGCGATGTTGCGCCCGTAGATGTCCGGGGCCGAACCGTGCACCGGCTCGAACAGCGACGGGAAGTTGCGCTCCGGATTGAGGTTGGCCGAGGGCGCGATGCCGATGGTGCCGGCACAGGCCGGGCCGAGGTCGGAGAGGATGTCGCCGAACAGGTTGGACGCCACCACCACGTCGAAGCGATCCGGCTGCAGCACGAAGCGCGCGCAGAGGATGTCGATGTGCTGCTTGTCCCACTTGATCTCCGGGTACTTCGCAGCCATCGCGGCCACCCGCTCGTCCCAGTAGGGCATGCTCACCGCCATGCCATTGGACTTGGTGGCAGCGGTCAACTGCTTGCGCTCGCGGGTCTGGGCCAGGTCAAAGGCGTACTTGAGGATGCGATCGACACCACGACGGGTGAACACCGACTCCTGCAGCACGAACTCGTGCTCGGTGCCTTCGAACATGCGGCCGCCCAGGGAGGAGTACTCACCCTCGGTGTTCTCGCGGATCACCACGAAGTCGATATCGCCGGGCTCACGGCCAGCAAGCGGGCACGGCACGCCGGGGAACAGTCGCACCGGACGGATGTTCACGTACTGGTCGAAGTCGCGGCGGAACTTCAGCAGCGAGCCCCAGAGGGAGATGTGGTCGGGCACCTTGTCCGGCCAGCCCACTGCGCCGAAATAGAGCGCATCGAAGCCCTTGAGCTGCTCGAACCAGTCGTCCGGCATCATCTTGCCGTGCTGAAGGTAGTAGTCGCAGCTGGCCCATTCGATGGTCTCGAAGGAAAGGTCCAGGCCCCACTTGCGGGCCGCCGCTTCGACGACCCGCAGGCCTTCGGGGAGAACTTCGTTGCCGATGCCGTCGCCGGGAATGGCGGCGATCTTGAATGTCTTGTTCATGCTGGTCGTGCCCTTGGTGAAGGCGCCCTGTTCAGGCGGGGTGACGACCATGCTATAAGGACCCACAACAAAGATAATCCAGCACTTCATTGATAGATAAGACACGAATCGTGAATAGTCTGCCGAACCTGGAAGACCTCCGCGTCTTCGTCCTCGTCGCCCGCCGCTCCAGCTTCGCCGCCGTCGCCAGCGAGATGGGCACCTCCCCCGCCTTCGTCAGCAAGCGCATCCGCTTACTGGAGGAAAGCCTTGGCGTGCGCCTGCTGCACCGCACCACCCGGCGCGTGGCGGTGAGCGAGGACGGCGAGCGTGTCTACCGCTGGGCGCAAACCATCTTCGAGGCGGTGGAGCGCATGACCGACGAAGTCTCCGAGCTGCATCAGGAGCCCCGAGGACAGCTGCGCATCGTCAGCAGCTTCGGCTTGGGCCGGCGCCTGGTGGCACCGGCGCTGTCGGCGCTGTCGGAGCGTTATCCCGCGCTGGACATTCGCCTGGACCTGTTCGACCGGCTGGTGGACCTGATCGACGAAGGGTTCGATCTGGACATCCGCATCGGCGACAACATCGCCCCCAACCTGATCGCCAAGCCGCTGGCCGAGAACAGCCGCATTCTCTGCGCCGCCCCCTCCTACCTGGCGCGCCATGGCGTGCCAGGGAGCCTGGCGGAACTGGCCGGCCACGACTGCCTGGTAATCAAGGAACGCGATCACCCCTTCGGCCTCTGGCGCCTGCGCGGGCCGTCCGGCGAGGAAAACGTGAAGGTCACCGGGCCGCTCTCCGCCAACCACGGCGAGATCGTCCATCAGTGGGCCGTGGACGGACGCGGCATCGCCCTGCGCTCCTGGTGGGACGTCAGCGACAGCCTGGAATGCGGGCGCCTTGTACACGTCCTGCCCGAGTATCGCCAGCCAGCGAACATCTGGGCGGTGTACGCCGCGCCGCTCGCCACCTCGGCCAAGATCCGCGTGACGGTGGAGTTCTTCCGCCAGTATTTCCAGGAGCACCAGGGCCTTTCGTAGGGTGGGTCACGCCCATCGCGAATGAATTCGCTCCCACAGATAGATCCACCAGCGAGGATGACCGGGGCAGCGAGTGGTGGATGTAAAAAGCGACATCCACCCTACCCGGCACGGAGCGGCCCCCTCTCCCTCTGGGGTGAAGAGGCATGCTTTCGGAAGCACTGCTTCCATTGCCGATGAACGCCTGAGCGCGAAGCGATCGGGCTGGGGCGCAGGGCGGGGCTGGGGTGAGGGAGATTGGTGGCACGGAATGGTGGATGTGAAGAGCGACCTCCACCCTACGCAAGCGCTGCTTGACCCTGAAGTAACTACAGGGTGTTCACTGCGATCACTTGTCCTCCGCAGGAACGCTCGCCATGAAAACCGAACTGCGCATCGCCATCGACCAGGCCTTCCAGCAGGCTACTCAAGCCCTTGCAGCCCAAGACCCGCAGCACGCCTGGCCCTGGCTCGAACGCGCGCACATCCTCACGCAACGCCTGCCGTTGGCGCATACCCGTAGTCACTGGCTGATGCTGCGCGCCGGCTGGCAACAAGGGGATTATCGGGAGGTGCTCGGCCAGGCCATCCGCATGCCGGCCGCCCTGCTCTTCTCGCGGATTTGGGTACCGTTGGGCAACACCGGCCGCGCCAGGATCAGTGCCTTCAAGCCGATGCCCATGGCCGAGGAGCTGCGCCAACTCCTCGGCTGATGCGTCAGGCAGCGCGCTCCGCCACCTTGAAGCTCAGGCACACGCTGGTGCCTTCGTTCTCGCGACTGGTCAGGCTGGCCTTTCCGCCGAAGCGCTCCATGATCTGCTTGACCATGATGAGGCCGATGCCTAGACCGCCCTGCTTGGTGGTGTAGAAAGACTTGAAGGCCATCATCTCCTGCTGCCGCGACATACCCTTGCCGGTGTCCCTGATCGTCAGGTGCAGCCACTGCCCGCCGTTATCGGGCGCCGCCGTGATGCTGAGACGCCCGCCACCCGGCATTGCCTCGATGGCATTGGCGATCACGCTGTTGAGCACCTGGGCCAGCAGCAGTTGATGACTGACGACCAGCGGGGTGGTGGCGTCGCTGCACTCGACCTCGATTTGCGACCTGGACAGCTGCTGGTCGAAGTTGCCCAGGGTCGCGTGCACCGCTTCCATCGGGTCCACCTGCTCCGAGTCGCCCTGCAGCGGACGCAGGCACAGCAGCAGATCGCGCACCCAGGCAGACATGCGGTCGACCTGGGTGATGATGTCGTCGACGCATTTGCGCGCCTGTGGTCCTTCCATTTCCTGGGCCAGTTCGGCGCTGGAACGGATGGAAGCCAGTGGATTGCGCAGGCTGTGGGCCACCGCCGAGGACATTTCCCCCAGCCCCACGTAGGTACTGTTCGCAACCAGCTGTGCCTGCTGCGCCGCCAACAGCAGGGAGGCGCGCCGCACGATCCAGTACAGGCCGAAGTACATCAGCAGGCCGCCGATGACGGTGGCCAGCCAGATCATCCGATAGCCACGGTTGACGCGGTCGATCAGGTCCACCGGCTCCTTGTAGATCTCCACCATGGCCTTCACCTCGCCATTGGCGTCGGTGAGCGGGATGTAGTTCTCGATGAAAAACATCTTCGGCGGGCGCAGGAATTTCTGCTCCACCCGACCTTCCTCCACATCCTGGTACTCGGCGGAAATGCGGCCGCCAGACTCGAATGCCTCGTCCAGGGCGTCGTCATCCTCGATGCGCTGTCCCACCAGGTCAGGGTTGGTGGACCAGATCACCGTGCGGTCCGGGGAGAAGATGGTGGCCAGCAGAGAATCCGGCACATGGGACAGGTGATCGAGGAACTCCGAGCGGGCACGCTCGCGGTTCTTCGCAGTGCCGTTCGTGAGCATCCCGTAGTGATGAGGCACCAGCACGTCGCCCATCTCCATGCCTTCCAGGCCATGATGGCGCATCTCGCCGAGCGCCAGCGTCTGGATGAACTGCGCCGATAGCATGGCGTCGCGCTCCAGGCTCTCGCTAACCAGGAACCGTGTTGAAACGGTGCCGATACCAATGGCCACCGTACCGATGATCAGCAGGCTGACCAGTGAGAACCACCGCAAGAGATTGAACTGCCCTTCCGGCGCAACCGCTTCGCTCTCCGCTCCCCAAAACCGCCTTCCCAGCATTGCCGCCACGTCCATCTGGAGTCCCCCAACTCGGATACTCCAGACTTATAGCAGCCTCCAGCAATGCCGTTGAGTCCAGGCGCGACTCGTTGGCGTGCAAAGCGGCAGTACCGGCGGATTGCTGAAGCGCGGGTTGTCGAAATAGAACACGTTGGGCGCCAGCAGGTGGACGATATCGGTGGATGCACCGCCCTCCCAGACACGCGCAAATGGGGATTCGTCCCTGTACGGCTGAGTGCGACAGTCCTGGCGCGCCGCCCCGACTGATCCGACCCGCGGTCGGAATTCGAGAACCAAGTGCAGAGCTGACTGGTATGCAAATGCAGCGTTCCGTGTAATCCACGGGGTCGCGGACAAATGGCGTTACATCTAGCCCATTTCCTCGACGGAAAGCCGACGCACTTTTTCTGGCATGAACTACTGTGAAACTGTCCCCTTGCAGAGGACAACTGGAGTCGCCACGGTCGCCACCTCCCCCCGTAAGTTGACCGCACCGTGGCGGCCTTTTTTTGCCTGGATGAAGTCCCCGCGCGATCTAGCGCTTCACCGCCTGCAAGGTGTAGCTCAGCGGCAATCGCCAGCGATCCCGCGCCAACCGCCACTCCCCTGCCCCATCCACCACCATCTGCCCGGGCAGCGCTTCCCAGGGTAGGCTGTCGTGCTCCTCCAGCGCGGTGAGCTGCAGGCCATGGCGCAGCAGCGCGGAAATGATCTCGCCGAGGCCATGGTTCCACTCGTAAGTGCGGGTCGCCGTTAGCCTGGTTTCAGTTTCCACGTAGGTGCTGTCGTCATCCCACTCGGTCGGTTCAGCGCGCTCGAAATAGGGATATTCGATCACCAGCCCGTCTTCCCGTTCCTCGTTCACCGCCCAGAGCATCGGATGCCCCTCGCGGATAAACAGACGGCCGCCCGGCTTGAGCAGGGCAACCACCACGCGCGCCCAGTCGTCGATGCGCGGCAACCAGTTGAGCGCGCCGATGCTGGTGTAGACGAGATCGAACGTACCTGCTGGTAGCGACTTGTCGGCGTCATAGACCTCGGACTCGACAAAATCGATTTCAACATTGCAGCGCCGCGCCAGAGCACGCGCCTGCAGGAGGGAGGCTGGAGAGAAATCGAGTCCGGTCATCCGTGCGCCGAGTCGCGCGAGGGACAACGTGTCGGTGCCGATGTGACATTGCAGATGCACGCCATGCAGTCCGGCGATATCGCCCAACCGGGGCAGGTCGAAACGCACCACCTCCGAAAGACGTTGCGGGTCGTTGAGGAAAGCGTCGACGCCGTAGTCGGGTGAAGCCGCGTGCGCGGGCGCGCGCTCGTCCCAGTTGGCCTTATTGAGCTGTAGGTAATCCGTCATGGGGTGGAACTCCTTTCATCCCGCGAAAGCGAAGAAGGCTATCCCCGCCCGGAATTCACGTCCATTCGTCGTGCGCCACCGACGCAATGACCGTCCATCCGGAACCACCCCGGATACCCATTGACGATGTGTCCATCCGGGCGCAGTATTTTTACATCGCATGCGCTTTGATCGAATGCGATCGACAACTGAAGCCCCCCCTGCCATTGATGACGCGCAGCACACCCCGAGGAAAATTCCCATGAGCAAGATCGAAAAAGTACTGTTCACCGGCAAGACCCACACCACCGTCGCCCACCGTGAAGGCGCTGCACGCAGCGATCACGGTCGCCTGGACATCAAACTCTCGGCCCTCCGTGGCGGCAGCGCGGATTCGGGCATTCAGTTCGATGCCACCCAGCCCCATCCCACCGCGGAGCAACTGTTCGCTGGCGCCTGGTCGGCCTGCTACATCGCCGCCATCGGCCTGGTGGCCCAACAGCGCAAAGTGGAGCTGCCAAAAGACCTGGCAGTGGAGATCGAGGTGGACCTGGGCATGACCGGCAACGCCTACTTCATCCAGGCGCGCTTCAACGTCACCGCTCCGGGCCTGCCGTACGAAGTCGCCGAGGCCATCGCCAAGGAAGCCCACGAGATCTGCCCATACTCCAAAGCCACCCACGGCAATATCGACGTCGCACTGAATGTGGTCGTGGATTGATTCGCCTTTAGCCCGCGCAAAAAGAAACGCCCCGGCCTGAAAGCCGGGGCGTTTTCAATGGTGGCTTCTAAGGCGCGTCTTCCAAAGCTCCGCGCCATGCCCCCCCTGTAGGAGCGAGCTCTGCTCGCGAACAGCTCCCGTCCTGTTTCGTGGCTCAGTTGCCCTTGCGGCCCTCCGCTGCCTCGAAAATCGAGAGAAGATCACGCAACGTACTGTCCAGGTAATGCCCCTCCCGGTAGTCCGGCTTCATGGCCTCACCACCGGCAATGACTTCCTGGGGCTTCTCGACGAAGCGGCCGACCAACCGGAACTCGGCATCCAGCACCGCAACCAGGGGAATTGGGACACGATCGAGCTCCAGGCGCGAGAGCAGATCGTCTTCGGCCCGGCCCTTGGTGATGACCGCCAGGTCGACGTTCGGCCGGACGCGTTGCAGGTAATCCATGACCGTGACGTTGATCTGGCAATCCGGGCACCACATTTCGCCAGCCACCAGCAGGTGGTAGCGGCCCTGAATGGCTTGCAGTCGCTGCCGGGTCGCTTCGCTAATGGCGCCGGGTTCGGCGAGTTTGCGCTGCACGGTCTGCACCGCTGCGATCTCCGCCGGCAGTCCGTGTCCGACGAACGCATCGAAGCACTCACCGACGGAGAAGAGTTCTTCGTAAGAGGCCATGGCAGATTCCTCGATCAAGGGGATGAAGATGGCACCGGATCGGCGATGGCGGGCCGCGTCAGCCCTGACGCTGACGCAACTGGATGAACAAGGCCTCGACCTTTTCGCGAGCCCAGGGCGTCTTGCGCAGGAAGGCGAGGCTGGACTTGATGCTGGGGTCGCTCTTGAAGCAGCGGATATCGATGCGGCTGGCCAGTCCGTCCCAGCCGTAGTGGGCCACCAGTTCGGTCAGAAGCTTTTCCAGCGTGATGCCATGCAGCGGGTCGTTCGAGGTCTTGGTCATGGCCTGCCCTGGGCGGTGATCGGTTAAGAAGGCCGGCAGCTTAGAGCAGCGGCCGGAACCCGGCTATAGCGCCCACGCGCTTTTCGAACCTCTGGATCAGCTGAGCAGCCAAGAAGCTCATCCGCACGCCAGTTTCCGGGCAGCGTCTATGCTTGCTCTCCCATACGACAACGAGCTGACCCGGACGCCACACCAAGGAAAGGTCAGGAATCACAGGGAGAAAGCTTCATGGACATCGGGCAACGCCAAGCTCTACTCGAAACCTTGCAAGCACGCTTCGAAGCGAACATGGACCGACACCAGGAAATCGAATGGTCCGCGGTTCAAGCCAGGCTGGAATGCCAGCCTGAAAAACTGCGCGTCCTGGCCGAGATGGAGCGAACGGGCGGCGAGCCGGATGTGGTGTTCCACGATCTGGAAAACGATGCCTACCTGTTCGTCGACTGCTCCGCGGAGAGTCCTGCCGGGCGCAGGAGCCTGTGCTATGACCGGGAGAGCCTGGATGCCAGAAAGGAGAACAAGCCTACCGGCTGCGCCATCGACATGGCCGCCGCCATCGGCATCGAGATCCTGACGGAGCAGCAGTATCGGGCTTTGCAGGAGCGGGGCTGTTTCGATAGCAAGACCTCCAGCTGGATACAGACCCCAGGTGCCATCCGCAAGCTCGGCGGCGCCCTCTTTTGCGACCGTCGCTACGACTCTGTGTTCGTCTATCACAACGGTGCGCAGTCTTATTACGCAGCCAGGGGCTTCCGTGGCGCACTGAGTATCCCGCGTTCGGTCTCGCGCTGATCGGAAGCGCCGGACTCAAAGGGAACAGGGTCGCCACGGGAACTGTTCGCTCTGTTCCGCAAGGTGCAGGCACAGGCCCGAGCCAACCCGGCTAAACCATCGTCAGCATCATGAACAATCCGATCATCAGCAGCATCGAAGCACCCAGCGCGGTGCCGGTGCGTACATGATTCCAGTGCGTCCATTGCTCCAGATAGATACGCCAGTACGCCAACGACTCCAGGCTCCCGGCGTCCAGCCTCGCCAGGGCATTGTTGCGCGGCACATTGCACACCAGCGTCACACCGACGTTGCCCACCAGGTACAGCAGGCTGCCGATGAGCAGGAAGAATGTTCCCGACACCTCCCAATGCAGGAAGGCGTAGAGCATGAGCAACGCGCAGGCCGCCGTGGTACCCAGGAAGGTGGAGAGGAAGATGCGGTTGAGCACGGTCCGGTTGATGGCCTGCATGGCGGCGATGCCCGCCTCTGGCGCAATGAGTTCCAACGCCCGCATGACGAAGTTGGAGAAGGCGAAGAACAGTCCGCCCATCAGGCCGCAGGCAATGCTGGTGAGAAATGCGAGCACGAAGGCTAGGTCATCGATAAAGGGCATGGTTTTGCGTCTCCGAACTCCATTCATTCGCGGCGGTTTCCCGGAGCCCTTCCCGGCCCCGGCTTCCAGATGCACCTGGAATCGATAAAGGCATAGTTCAGCAACTCGGGGATGACCAGTTTCCGCCCACTCGTCGCCCTTCTGGCTGAACCACTTCGTCCCATGCATGCTGAATGATGCCGGGAACCGCTGTCGTCCGGTCACAAAAGAAACCGTCGAGGGCACGAGCATGGTCGAGGAGAACGAATCGAACCGGCATCTGCGCGAAGTTCGCCAGTCGCCGATCTTCCGCTGGGCCCAGGGACTGCAATGGTTCGGGGTCGTGATGTTCCTGCTCGCGGTTGGCCTGGCGATGTTCAGCGAGGTCACTTCCACCCCAGGTGGAGTCACTCTGGTTGCGGTGTTCGGCATGCTCGGCCTGCTGTCCCTGGTGCCCGCGCGCTTCATCCTCACCGTGTACCTGATGAGTCCGGCGAAGAAGGCCGCAAAGCACGAGGCGCGTAGCTGACCGCTCGTCCCGGTACCTGAACGGGGCGCGGCTCCAGCCGGTCAAGGTTCAAACCAACACGGGAGGAAACCCGCTATGGACAACCAATGGCAGATCCACGGTCCGGCGTACGAACAGAACGTGCATGGACTGGAGCGGGCCGGCTCCATCGTCGGTGGCCTGTTGATGGCCCGGCGTGGCTTCCGGCGCGGTGGTTTGCTGGGCGTCTGGGACATCGGACTCGGGGCCGCGCTGTTGCTGCGCGGGATCACCGGACATTGCTACGTGCGGGAAATTCTGCACGACCGCCGCGAAGCGCTGCACCAGCTCCGCATCGACCTGCAACGTTTGCAGCGAGCGGCCGACAAACTCACCCGGGAAGTCCCCGGCAATACCTGATCAACGCACAGGCTTGCAGGTCAGCTGGGTGCCGTACCAGTCCACCCTCGCCTCGCCCTGGTGTTCCCAGAAGTCCACGCCGTCATTGCTGTAGCGGGCGCCGCTGGCGGTCCGTTGGCTGATGGCGATGACGTGGTCGCCCCCATAGGTGAGAACCGCAGCGTTGGGTTCCACGTTGTTGTAGAAGCTTGCCGCAAAAGGTTTGCTGTTATTGCCACAGGCAAACTCGACCGCCTTTGGTGCCATCGCTCCGCCGGATTGAATCTGCAATTCCACCAGCCGGCTCTGGTAGCGGAGCGTCAGGCACTGGCTCTGATCGTCGGCCTTCCAGCAATCATCGCGCCCCTTGAGCCAACCACGCTGTTCGGCGCGAAGGCGCTTCTGGGTCGCCGCGTCCGTGGCGGCCAGGGTTTTCTTGTAGGCGTCGGCCATCTGCCGGTCGAGTGCGCTCAATTCGGCACTCTTGCAGACCTGCTGCTCAATGCCCTGGGCCTTTGCGCAGTCGAAAGACGGGCCGGCGTCGGCCATGGCGAGCGGGCTCGTGGCGCTCAGCGCCAGAATCAGTCCTTTTGCGGGGATCATGTCGGTCTCCAATCCTTCCGTGGGCGTCTGGAGACGAAGTTAAGACCAAAGCGAAGGAGATGTCGCAAGGCTCTAGCGGTATCGCTCCTCTTGTGGGGGCGATTTCAATCGCGATACAGACCGCAGGTCTGCCTGCTGCCTCGGCCTGGACCGTAGGGTGCGCTGTGCGCACCGACTTCAGGCCCCGCCTCGGCACCTGGCCAAACCGCTGGTGCGCACGGTGTTCAGCCGGGGGACATAGGTAACGGGTGTCGGGAGACA
>NZ_BDMA01000086.1:0-88352 GCF_002003485.1 Metapseudomonas resinovorans | reverse complement strand
TGTCTCCCGACACCCGTTACCTATGTCCCCCGGCTGAACACTGTGCGCACCAATCGTGGGTTTCGGCGAAGCGCGATGTTTGGCCGCCGGTGTTCGATTCCCGATCATGGCCTGTCACCGGCACGTGGTTGGCCGTAGGGTGCGCTGTGCGCACGAATCGTCGGTTCGGCGCAGCGCGATGTTCGGCTACAGGTGCGCGGGAATATCCGTCGCTACAGCACGAAGCCTTCTCGCTCCATGCGTGCCAGCAGGCCTTGCCAGAACGGCAGTTCGGCGGTGTTGCCGACGCGTCTGGGCGCGCCGCCCTTCAAGGTGTAAAGCCCGTCGGCATCGAAGGCGTAGCGCAGGGCCAGGTCCTTGCGCCGGGACGCGGGGAGGATGTCGTCCACCAGGTTGTCGAGCACCAGCGGCTCGGCATCCGGCGTCTCGTGGTAGGTCACCACCATGTGCGCCTGGTTCAGCTCCAGGGCCCGCGCGTAGGTGATGCGCAGCTTGCTCGGCTCAAGGCCCAGCTGCAGCAGCGTGAAGTACTTCGCCAGGGCGAAGTCCTCGCAGTCGCCAGCACCCTTGGCCAGGGTTTCCACGGGCGTGGCCCAGTAGTCGCGGCGCTGCCAGAGGGCGCTGTCATCGGTGAAGCGCACCTGACGATTGAACTGGCGATTGACGGCCTCGAGTTGCTGTCGTTCGGTCAGGCGACGACCGGTTTCCAACAGGTCATGCCAGGCCTGGAGGCGATCCTTGGCCGGGCCGCTGCGGCCGTAGCGCTTTTCCGCCTTGCGCAGCACCGGGTCGGCGCTCCAGGCGGCCCTGGCGTCCCCAGCGCCCAATAGCAGGCTGCCGCTGAAAAGGGCGAGCGTGAGCAATTGCCAGGACAGGGGGACGCCGAAGCGGCGAGAGGCGGGCTTCTGCAACGGTTTGACTCTCCAGGGGAAAGCGGCCGGGGCCGGGGCCGGGTTCTGCGGTGGATCAATCCGTTGAGCGAATCACCGGCATAGAGGAAACCCTCCGCCGGTTCAGGGATGTGGACACACTAGGATCAGGACGGTCGGCGCCGCAAGCAGCAGGGGATGTGCGGCACGGGCGGCGGGCCCAGGCAGCGGGCAGAATAGCTCTGGAGCGGGCTCTGGAGGCGCTGGCCGGTTGTCGGAAAGTGGGAGCTCTTACTGCCCGCCGGCGGCGCAAGACTGCGCACGTCCGACGGGCGGGGAGTCATCGGTTATTTACCGAATTCGACTCTTTGCTGATGAATCAGCGATTGGTACTTGGGCATTTGCCGTCCGCCCGAGAGCGCATCTTCGTCCTGATAGCTGCGGCCGGAAGCGGTGGGTTGTTGCTCGACCATTCGTGTGAAGCTCTCGCTGGAGTCCTCCCTCATCTGCAGGACTTGCTCGTTGCGCATCCGGAACTCGTCCAGGCGGTCGCTTCCATTCTCCGCCAGGGCAGTGCCCGGTCCCGTTGTCACCGCCAGGGCCAGAAGCAGGCCGCTGAGGGTCATTGTGGTGAGTGTGGATTTCATTTGTCGTTTCCTCTTGTTCCTGGCTCGCCTCCCCACGAGTTGGACGAACAGCATCGGCGATTATTACGGCTAGCGTGGATAGCCTGACGGATGGCCGAAAAATTGACCGATGGGCGTTTGCAACGCCTTGATTGGCATGGGGATTTCCGAGGTTTCTGCCTGTTTTTGACTCTCGTGCCGGAGAGCCAGGCATCCCTTTGAGGGGGGCGATTTCAATCGCTATGCAGGACGCAGTCCTGCCCATCCCTCACCCCCGGCCCCTCTCCCAGAGGTAGAGGGGTGACTCGCGATTGATGGAATGGAGCAATCCTGACGCCAACTCATGGCGGACCCTCTTCGGCTCAATTTCAGGCTACCACTTGCTTTCAGGATGGTTTGTCCCTCGCCGGCGCGAGTCACCCCTCGCCCCTTGGGAGAGGGGCCGGGGGTGAGGGTTGCTTCAGGCTGGCGCGCGCAAACATGGAGCCCCAAAAAATACGCCCCCGCCAAAAAGGGCAGGGGCGCCGCGTGGATTCCTCGTCCGTGAGGATTGGGGAGTCGCGGATCAAGCGTTCGGGGAATGTTCCCCTTGTTCTTTCCAGCCGCCGCCAAGGGCCTTGTAGAGGTTCACTTCGCTGGCCAACTGGTTGAGGCGGTCGCCGATCAGTTGCTGGCGGGCGCTGAACAGCTGGCGCTGGGCGTCCAGCAGGGTCAGGTAGCTGTCGACGCCCGTGCGATAGCGACGCTCGGCGAGGCGGTAGTACTCCTCGGTGGTCTTCACCAGTGCGCGCTGGGAATCCAGTTGCTGCTGGTAGGTCGTACGCGCGGCGAGGCCATCGGCGACTTCCTGGAAGGCGACCTGGATGGCCTTCTCGTACTGCGCCACCTGGATGTCCTTCTGCAGCTCGGTGTAGTCGAGGTTCGCTTTCAGGCGGCCGGCGGTGAAGATCGGCAGGCTGATGCTCGGCTGGAACAGCCAACTGCCCGAGCCGGCATCGAACAGGCCGGACAACTCGTTGCTCATGCTGCCTGCGTTGGCGGTCAGGCTGACGCTGGGGAAGAACGCCGCGCGCGCCGCGCCGATGTTGGCGTTGGCCGACTTCAGCAGGTGCTCCGCCTGGACCACGTCCGGGCGGCGTTGCAGCAGGTCTGACGGCAAGCCCGGCGGCACTTCGGCCAGCAGGTCGGCGTCCAGCGCCAGGCCCCTGGGCAGGTCCGCCGGAATGCCGGTGCCCACCAGTTGGGTCAGGGCGTTGCGGTCCTGGGCCACCAGACGGGTGTACTGCGCCAGGCTGACCTGGGCGCTTTCCACCGCGGTGCGCGCTTGGCTCAGGGCCAGGGCATCGGCGACGCCGACGTCGAAGCTGCGCTGGGTGAGGGCGTAGCTTTCCTGGTAGGTCTTCAGGGTGTCGCGGGTCAGCTGCAGCAGGGCCTGGTCGGCCTGCCAGTCCAGATAGGCGGTGGCCACTGAGGCCACCAGGCTGATCTGGGTGCTGCGACGTGCCTGTTCGGTGGCGAAGTACTGTTCCAGCGCCTGCTCGTTGAGGCTGCGCAGGCGGCCGAAGAAGTCCAGCTCCCAGGCATTGGTGCCGAGGGTGGCGCTGTAGCTGCTGCTGGTGTCGGCCTGGCCGCTCTGGCTCATGATGCCCGGGGTGCGCTGGCGGGTGGCGCCGCCGTCGGCCGAGATGCTGGGGAACAGCTCGGAGCGCTGGATGCGGTAGAGAGCGCGGTAGGCCTCGACGTTCAGCGCGGCAGTGCGCAGGTCGCGGTTGTTGTCCAGGGCGAGCTGCACCAGTTGGCGCAGCGCCGGGTCCTGGAAGAACGCATTCCAGTCGAGGTCGGCGGCGGCGGTATTCACCTGGGCGGCGCCGTCGCTGTAGGCCTCGCCCTCGGGCCAGGCGTTCTCCACCGGCGCTTCCGGGCGCTGGTAGTCGGGGATCATGGAGCAGCCACCGAGCAGGGTCGCGGCGATGGCCAGGGAAATCAGGGAACGCCTCACTGCAGGGCCTCCTTCTTGATCGCAGCCTTGCTCGCCTTGTCCTTGAACAGCGAGCCGACCAGCACGTAGAACAGCGGCACCCAGAAGATGGCCAGGACAGTCGCGGTGAGCATGCCGCCGATCACGCCGGTACCGATGGCGTGCTGGCTGCCGGAGCCGGCGCCGTTGGAGATGGCCAGGGGCACCACGCCGAGGATGAACGCCAGCGAGGTCATGATGATCGGACGCAGACGCATGCGGCAGGCTTCCACGGCGGCATCGAACAGGCTCTTGCCCTGCTCGTGCAGCTCCTTGGCGAACTCGACGATGAGGATCGCGTTCTTCGCCGAGAGGCCGATGGTGGTGAGCAGGCCGACCTGGAAGAACACGTCGTTGGATAGGCCGCGCAGGCTGGTGAACATCAGCGCGCCGATCACGCCCAGCGGCACCACCAGCATCACCGAGAACGGAATCGACCAGCTCTCATACAGGGCTGCCAGGCAGAGGAACACCACCAGCAGCGACAGCGCGTAGAGGGCCGGCGCCTGGGAGCCGGACAGGCGTTCCTCGTAGGAGAGGCCGGTCCAGGAGTAGCCGACGCCCGCCGGCAACTGCTTGGCAATCTCTTCAACGGCGGCCATGGCTTCACCCGAGCTGTGGCCCGGTGCCGCCTCGCCGAGGATTTCCACCGCCGGCACGCCGTTGTAGCGGGCCAGCTTGGGCGCGCCGTAGGTCCAATTGCCACTGGCGAAGGCGCTGAACGGCACCATCTGGCCCTGGTCGTTGCGCACGTACCACTTGTTCAGGTCTTCCGGGTTCATCCGTGCTTCGGGTTCGCCTTGCAGGTAGACCTTCTTCACCCGGCCACGGTCGATGAAGTCGTTGACGTAGCTGGCACCCCAGGCGATGGACACGGTGTTGTTGATGTCGGACAGGGAGATGCCATGGGCACGGGCCTTTTCGTCGTCGATCTGCAGCTGGTACTGGGGCTCATCGCGCAGGCCGTTGGCGCGCACGCGGTTGAGCACAGGGTCTTTCGCCGCCAGCTCGAGGAACTGGTCGCGGGCGGCGTTCAGTGCTTCGTGGCCGACACCGGCGCGGTCCTGCAGGAACAGGTTGAAACCAGTGGCGTTGCCCAGCTCCATTACCGCTGGTGGGGCGAAGGCGAAGACCATCGCATCGCGGAAGCTGAAGAAGTGCTTCTGCGCACGCTGGGCCAGGTCGAACACGCTCTGGCCTTCGGCCGTACGCTCTTCCCACGGCTTGAGCATGATGAAGGCCATGCCCGAGCTCTGGCCGCGACCGGCGAAGTTGAAGCCGGTGACGGTGAACACGGACTTCACGGTCTCCTTCTCGTTCTCCAGCAGGTATTCGCGCATCTGGTCCACGACCACCTGGGTACGCTCGGCGCTGGCACCGGACGGCGTCTGCACCTGGGCGAAGAGCACGCCCTGGTCTTCCTCGGGGAGGAAGGCAGTGGGGATGCGGGTGAACAGCCAGCCCATGGCGATGAGGATCACCACGTAGAGCATCAAGTAGGGCACCTTGCGCTTGAGCACGCCGCGCACGCCGCGCTCGTAGCTCTGCACGCTGCGATCGAAGCTGCGGTTGAACCAGCCGAAGAAGCCACGCTTCTCATGGTGGCCCTTGGCGATGGGCTTGAGCAGGGTGGCGCACAGGGCCGGGGTGAAGATCAGCGCCACCAGCACCGACAGGGCCATGGCCGAGACGATGGTGATGGAGAACTGCTTGTAGATCACACCGGTAGAACCACCGAAGAAGGCCATCGGCAGGAACACCGCCGAGAGCACCAGGGCGATACCCACTAGCGCGCCCTGGATCTGGCCCATGGACTTTCGCGTGGCTTCCAGTGGCGACAGGCCTTCTTCGGCCATCACCCGCTCGACGTTCTCCACCACGACGATGGCGTCGTCCACCAAGAGGCCAATGGCAAGCACCATGGCGAACATGGTCAGGGTGTTGATGGTGAAGCCGAACATCGCCAGCACGCCGAAGGTGCCGAGCAGCACCACCGGCACCGCGAGGGTCGGGATGATGGTGGCGCGGAAGTTCTGCAGGAACAGGAACATCACCAGGAACACCAGGACGATGGCCTCGCCCAGGGTATGGATCACGCCTTCGATGGAGGCGGAAACCACCGGGGTGGTGTCGTAGGGGAAGACCACCTTCATCCCGGCGGGCATGAAGGGTTCCAGTTGCTTGACGGTCTCGCGGATCGCCTTGGCGGTATCCAGGGCGTTGGCGCCGGTGGCCAGCTTGATCGCCATGCCGGAGGCCGGCTTGCCGTTGAACTGGGCGCTGATGCTGTAGTTCTCGCCACCCAGCTCGATCTTCGCCACGTCACGCAGGCGCACCTGGGAGCCGTCGCGATTTACCTTCAGGAGGATTTCGCCGAATTGCTCGGGGGTCTGCAGGCGGGTCTTGCCGATGATGGTGGCGTTGAGCTGGGTACCGGGCGAGGCGGGCAGGCCACCGAGCTGGCCGGAGGAAATCTGCACGTTCTGCGCCTGGATGGCGGTCTTCACGTCCACCGGCGTCAGCTGATAGTTGTTCAGCCGCGCCGGGTCCAGCCAGATACGCATGGCGTATTGGGCGCCGAACACCTGGAAGTCACCCACGCCCTTGGTCCGCGAGATCGGATCCTGGATGTTGGAGACGATGTAGTTGGCCAGGTCGTTCTTGTCCATGCTGCCGTCTTCGGAGACGACGCCGATGACCAGCAGGAAGTTCTTCACTGCCTTGGTCACGCGGATGCCCTGCTGCTGCACTTCCTGCGGCAGCAGCGGAGTGGCCAGCTGGAGTTTGTTCTGCACCTGCACCTGGGCGATGTCAGGGTTGGTGCCCTGCTCGAAGGTGGCGGTGATGGTCATGCTGCCGTCGGAGTTGCTCTCCGAGGAGATGTAGCGCAGGCCGTCGATGCCATTGAGCTGCTGCTCGATGATCTGCACCACGGTGTCCTGCACGGTTTGCGCCGAGGCGCCGGGGTAGCTGACCTGGATGCCCACCGCAGGCGCGGCGATGCTGGGGTACTGGTTGATCGGTAGTTTGAGGATCGACAGGCCGCCGGCGAGCATGATCACCAGCGCGATCACCCAGGCGAAGATCGGGCGATCGATGAAAAATCTCGACATCTATGGGCTCCTCAGTGGCTCTTGGCCAGGTTGTCGCCCGCGGGTTGCTGGGCTGCCACGTTGGTCGCCGGTGCTGCGTTCACTTCAACGCCCGGTCGCACGAACTGCAGGCCTTCGGTGATCAGGCGGTCGCCGGGGTTGAGGCCTTCGCTGACCAGCCAGCGGTCGCCGACGGTGCGTTCGGCCTTCAGGTGGCGCAGTTCCACCTTGTTCTCGGCATTAACCACCATGGCAGTGGCTTGGCCCTTGAGGTCGCGGGTCACGCCTTGCTGCGGTGCGAGGATGGCTTCCTGCTTCACCGCCGAGCCCAGGCGGGCGTGCACGAACATGCCCGGAAGCAGGTTGTGTTCCGGGTTGGGGAAGACCGCGCGCAGGGTTACCGAACCGGTGCCTTCGTCTACCGAGACTTCGGAGAACTCCAGGCTGCCCTTGTGCGGGTACTCGCTGCCGTCTTCGAGCAGCAGGGAAACCCTGGCGCCGCTGGCACCGGCCTTCTCCAGTTGGCCTTCGGCCATTTCACGGCGCAGGCGCAGCAGGTCCTTGGTGGACTGGGTCACGTCGACGTAGATCGGGTCGAGCTGCTGGATGGTGGCCATGGCCAGGGTCTGGCCGTTGCTCACCAGGGCACCTTCGGTGACCGCCGAGCGGCCGACACGTCCGGAAATGGGGGCCATCACCTTGGTGTAACGCAGGTCGATCTTGGCCTTCTCCAGCGCGGCCTCGGCCTGCAGGCGGGCGGCCTGGGACTCGTCATAGGCCTGCTTGCTCACGGCCTGGTCGCTGACCAGGTCCTTGTAGCGGTCCGCCAGGGACTGCGCAGAGGCCAGGCTGGCCTGGGCGCTCTTGTAGGTAGCGGAGTAGACGGACGGGTCGATCTGATAGAGCTGCTGTCCGGCCTTGACCTCGCTGCCTTCGGTGAACAGGCGCTTCTGGATGATGCCGTCGACCTGCGGACGCACTTCGGCGATGCGGTAGGCGCTGGTGCGGCCGGGGAGTTCGGTGGTCAGGGTGAAGCTCTGGGGTTGCAGGGTGACGACGCCGACCTTGGGCGTCTGGGCGGGCGGGGGAGCCGAGGCTTCCTGGCAGCCGGTGAGGGCGAGCGTGGCCAGTGCGATGGCGGAAACCAAGGCGGCAAAGGCTGGCTTCATGGGCATCTGAAGGGACCTCTATTTTCTGGGGTACAGCTTTCTGAAGGAAAGCTGGGCGCAGGGCAGGTTCTGGATTCTTGCGAAGGTGTACGAATATACTTACATGCGTGAATGTTTGTAAATCGAATCTTCTGTTGCCGATGTCAGAATTTGTTTCCTGGGCGCGATGATTTTTCCTTTGATAGCAATCAGATAGGTAACGGTGGCGCATGGCCAGACGCACCAAAGAGGAAGCCGAAGAGACTCGCGTGCAGATACTCGACGCTACCGAGCGGGTATTTCACGAGAAGGGTGTTTCCCGCGCCTCTCTGGCGGAAATCGCTGCTGCCGCCGGCGTGAGTCGAGGCGCCATCTACTGGCACTTCGAGAACAAGAGCGACCTGTTCCAGGCGATGCTCGAACGCATCCACATGCCGCTGGAACAGCTGGCGCGTGCCAGCGAGAGCGAAGATGAGCCCGATCCGCTGGGGCGCATGCACCAGTTGCTGGTGCGTCTGCTCAAGCGTGTGGAACTGGACCCGCAGAGCCGGCGTATCCACGAGATCCTGCGGTTCAAGGTGGAATACACCGAGGAACTGGGCGACCTGCGCCAGCAGATTCAGGACCTGAGCGCCGAATGCGACGAGCGCATCGCCAAGGCACTGCGCAATGCAGTGAGCCGTGGCCAGTTGCCTCGTGACCTGGACTGCCGCCGCGCCGCCGTCAGCGTGCATGCCTATATGGAAGGTATCCAGACCAATTGGCTGCTGGCGCCCGATGGCTATTCCCTGGCGGACGAGGCGGAAAGCCTGGTTAACAGCCTGATGGACATGCTGACGTTCAGCCCGGCGCTGCGGGTCAGGGCGAACTGACCCCACGATTGGCTGCGTGCGCGGGTGGATAGCCCCGGTAGGGTGCGCCGCGCGCACCAGCGGTGTTGCAGGGTTTCGCTCTTCGTCCAGCTGACACAGGGCCCGGTGCGCTTGGCGCACCCTACGGTTAGGCCGCGTGAAAGGGTGGATAGTCCTGGTAGGGTGCGCCGCGCGCACCAGCGGAATTCCGGGTATTCGCGCTTCATCCAACTGACACAGAGCCGGTGCGCATGGCGCACCCTACGGTTAGGCCGCGTGCAAGGGTGGATAGTCCTGGTAGGGTGCGCCGCGCGCACCAGCGGAATTCTGGGTATTCGCGCTTCATCCAACTGACACAGGGCCCGGTGCGCATGGCGCACCCTACGGTTGGCTGCGCGCGCGGGGGGATAGCCCTGGTAGGGTGCGCTGCGCGCACCAGCGGTATTGCAGGGTTTCGCTCTTCGTCCAACTGACACAGAGCCCGGTGCGCATGGCGCACCCTACGGTGAGGCTGCGTGCAACGGTGGATGGCCCTGGTAGGGTGTGCCGCGCGCACCAACGGAATTCCGGGTATTCGCGCCTCATCCAACTGACACAGAGCCGGTGCGCATGGCGCACCCTACGATCAGGCCGCGTGCAAGGGTCGATTGCCGTGGTAGCTCCAGCGTGTTTCCGGTGCCCGGGATGCATAGCGCGACGCTATCCATCCGGCGTCGACTATGTCGTCGGAGCTATACGTCATTTATCCGGCGCCAGTTCTGTCTTGCTGGCGCCGTCGGCATTTTCCCCAGAAGTGGGTAAACCGCTCTAGCACGGTGCTTACAGCCTTGATGAGAAACGCTCTCGCGCAATAGGCCCATGTCGTCGGTCGGGGTTAACCCCGCAGCCGTCCGGCAGACGGGGTTGGAGGCTGGCGGGGCACCGGAGTCTTGGCTAAGGATGTGGGTAGGCTTCTGTGGGGGCAGCGCCGTTTCGCTCCAGGGGCTTGAATTATAAGAAGGCGGTCGGACACGGCCGAACCCACCACTCCGTCAATGGAGCGCCGAGATGAAGAATTTCTCGCAGCCCCGTACAGAACTGTCCGAAGCCCTGAATCGCCTGCGCCACACCTTTTATGTGGTCGGCGGCTTCAGCGGCGTCATCAACCTGATGATGCTGGCGCCGGCGCTCTACATGCTGCAGGTCTACGATCGTGTGCTGGCGAGTAGCAACATCACCACCCTGGTGATGCTGACGGTGCTGATGCTCGGGCTCTACGTGCTCATGTCATTGCTGGAGGTGGTGCGCTCGACCGTGCTCATCCGCCTCGGTAACCGCCTGGACATGAGCCTGAACAAGCGCATCTTCAACGCGTCCTTCGAGCGCAACCTGCGCCGAGCCGGCGGCAACCCGGCCCAGGCGCTCCAGGACCTGTCCCAGGTTCGCCAGTTCCTCACCGGTAATGGCCTGTTCGCCTTCTTCGATGCGCCCTGGACGCCCATCTACCTGCTGGTGATCTTCCTCGTGCACCCGTTGCTGGGCATCGTCACCCTGATCGGCTCGGCCATTCTCTTCGCGCTGGCACTGCTCACCGAAGTGGTTACCCGGGGCCCGCTGATGGAAGCCAACCAGGCGTCGATGGCTTCCGGTTCCTTCGCCAATAACAACCTGCGCAACACCGAAGTGATCGAGGCAATGGGAATGCTGCCGGCCATTCGTGAGCGTTGGTACAGCAGCCACCAGCGCATCCTCGAGAAACAGACCCAGGCTTCGGACCGTGCCGCCTACATCAATGGCGCCAGCCGTTTCGTGCGGATCACCCTGCAGTCGCTGATCCTGGGTGCCGGCGCGCTGCTGGCCATCAAGGGCGAGATCACCGCCGGGATGATGATCGCCAGTTCGGTGCTCAGCGGTCGCGCCATGGCGCCGGTTGAACAGGCCATCGGCGTGTGGAAGCAGCTGCTGACCGCCCGCGCTTCCTGGGAACGCCTGACCAAGCTGCTGGCTGACTTCCCCGCCCGCAAGGACGCCATGGCGCTGCCCAAGCCCCAGGGCGCACTGTCGGTGGAGAACGCCATGACCGCAGCGCCCGGTGGTACCGCCACTATCCTGCGTGGGGTCAATTTCGCCCTGGCGCCCGGCGAAGCACTCGGCATCATCGGCCCATCCGCCGCCGGCAAATCCACCCTGGCCCGGTTGCTGGTGGGGGTCTGGCCGGCGCAAGGGGGCACGGTACGCCTGGACGGCGCTGACATCTTCCAGTGGAACAAGGCGGAACTCGGTCCCTGGCTCGGCTATCTGCCGCAGGACGTGGAGCTGTTCGAAGGCACCATCGCCGACAACATCGCCCGCTTCGGCGAGGTGAACAGCGAGGAAGTGATCCTGGCGGCCAAGCGCGCTGGCGTGCACGAGATGATCCTGCGCTTCGACAAAGGCTACGACACGCCCCTTGGCCTCGACGGCAGCCCACTCTCCGGCGGACAGAAGCAGCGCATCGCCCTGGCCCGGGCCATCTATGGCGATCCCTCGATGATCGTGCTCGACGAGCCCAACGCCAACCTCGACGACGTGGGCGAAGCGGCGCTGGTGGAGGCCATCCTCGACCTGAAGAAGCGGGGCAAGACGCTGATCCTGATCTCCCACCGCCCCAGCGTGCTCGGCACGATAGACAAAGTCCTGCTGCTGAGAGACGGCGGCATGCAGATGTTCGGTCCTCGTGACGAGGTCTTCTCAGCATTGCGCCAGGCCAGCGTCATGCCCTCCGTGGGCACGCCCAACCTCGCGTCCATGCGGGCAAAGGAGTAATCGATCATGCAAGCGGCAAGCGAAAGCAAGGCCCTGGTACGGGTCGAAGAACCGACACAGGTGGACATGGATGACTCCAGGCCGGCCCGTTGGGGCGTCTGGATGGTGCTGGCAGGATTCGGCGGCTTCCTGGTCTGGGCCGTACTGGCCCCGCTGGATGCCGGCGTGGTGGCCAACGCCACGGTCAACGTCACCAATGCGCGCAAGACCGTGCAGCACCTCACCGGCGGTGAGGTGGACGCCATTCTTGTGCGCGAAGGCGACAAGGTGCGCGCCGGCCAGGAACTGGTGCGCCTGGACCCGACCCAGGCCATCGCCGAGCAGGGCGCCCTGAGTTCCCAGTACATCGTCGCCAAAACCGTGGAAGACCGCCTGGTTGCCGAGCGCGATGGCGCCGACACCGTGACCTTCGCTCCGGAACTGCTGGAACGCTTCAGCGGCGACCCGCGCCTGATGGAATCCATCGCCCTGCAGCAGCGGCTGTTCCAGACCCGGCGCAGGGCGCTGCTGGGTGAAATCGGCATCCTCCACGAGAACCTCAACGGTGCCGAAGAACAGCTCAAGGGCCTGCGCCAGGTCCAGGCCACCCGCGCCAGCCAGTCGAGCCTGCTTGGCCAGGAACTGGAAGGCGTGCGCAGCCTGGCCGCCGAAGGCTACATCCCGCGCAACCGCATGTTGGAACTGGAGCGAAATGCCTCGGAACTGAATGGCTCCATGGCGCAGAACATCGCCGATATCGGCCGCACCCGTAACCAGATCGCCGAACTCAAGCTGCGCATCCTCCAGCGCGAGCAGGATTTCCAGAAGGAAGTGGAATCCCAGCTGACCGATGTGCAGAAGGAAGCCACCTCCCTCGGCGAGCGGTTGCGTTCGGTGGACTACCAGGTGGACAACACGGTGATCCGTTCGCCCATCGACGGCATCGTCCTGGGCCTGACCATCACCACCGTCGGCGGGATCATCCAGCCCGGCGCGCGGCTCATGGACGTGATACCGGACAGTGAGCCCCTGCAGGTGGACGCCCAGGTTCCGGTGCAGGCCATCGACAAGATGGTCCCCGGGCTGCCTGTGGACATCACCTTCCCGGCCTTCAACCATGCACAGACTCCCAACATTCCGGGACGGGTGCTGACGGTTGCCGCCGACCGGCTGGTGGACGAAGCCAGCAAACAGCCCTATTACTTGACCCAGGTGGAAGTGACCGAAGAAGGCATGAAAATGCTCGGGCCGAACAATATCCGAGCAGGCATGCCGGCCACCGTAACCATCAAGACCGGGGAACGCAGCCTGATGAGCTACCTGATGAAACCGCTGCTGGGCCGTGTCGGAAACGCATTCAAGGAGCAGTGACATGAGAGCCCGGATGGCCATAGCCGGTTTGTTCGGAGCCGTCGCCCTGCCTGCGGCGGCCATGGACCTCAGCGACGCCTGGGGCGTCTACCAGACCCAGGGACCGACCTACCTGGCGTCGGTCCACGAACGCCAGGCCGGCCAGGAATACAAGGAATTGGGCAAGGCAGGCCTGCTGCCGAACATCAGCAGTACCGCCTACTGGAAACGGGTGGACGGCACCAGCGAGCAGGACAACGTCCTGGGCAACTCGGTGGAGAGTGACCTGGAGTACGACTCAAAGGGGGCGGTGGTGGAGTTGCGCCAACCGCTGTTCAACAAACAGCGGATGGCCGAGTACCGCCAGGGCAAGCAACGCACCCTGTTCAGTGATGCGGTGTTCGATGTCAAAACCCAGGAATCGGCGGTCAGCCTGGCCAGCCGCTACTTCGCCGTGCTGCTGGCGCTGGAAACCATCGATCTGGCCAAGGTCAAGCTGAACAACCTGGAGAACCAGGTGAAGTCTGCCAAGCGCCGGTACGAACTGGGTGACGGTACCGTGATCGACGTCGATCAGGCCTCTGCCCGACGCGACCTGGCCCAGGCCGAGTTGATCGAGGCCGAGGACAACCTGCTGGTGGCGCGACGCTTGCTGCAGGAGCTGCTCGGCGTGCTGCCGGAAGAGATGTCCACCCTGCGTACCGAGTTTCCTACCCCGCCGCTGGAGCCGCCGACCCTGCAGGACTGGATCAGCGATGCGCGGGCCAACAACCCGACCATCATCGCCCGCAGCCGGAGTCTGGATATCGCGGATCAAGAGGTGGACCGGGCCAAGGCCGGGCACTGGCCGACCCTGGATTTCGTCGCCGCCTACAACGATACGGAGAGCGATTCGGTTTCGACCCAGAACCAGACCAACAAATACGGTTCGGTTGGCGTGGAATTCCGGATGCCGATCTTCACCGGTGGCGCCACCAGCGCCCAGGTGCGCCAGGCTTCGGCCAACCGCGAGCTGGCCAATGATCAGCTGAACTCCAGCCGCGAAGAGGTGCTGTCCGGCACCACCCGCGAATTCCGTGGGGTACAGAGCGGCGAGCAACGGGTTCGGGCCCTGGAAACCGCCGTGGTATCCAGCGAGCGCGCCCAGGAGTCCGCACGCAAGGGTTTCCAGGCTGGCACCAGTACCAACCTGGACATCCTCAATGCCGAGGAACAGGCTTTCATCGCCCGCCGCGACCTGTTGGAGGCCAAGTTGCGCTACCTGCTTTCGCGCTTGCGCCTGGCGGCTTCGGTGGGGTCGTTGGGGGAGGACGATATCCAGCAGGCCAACGAATATCTGGGGCCGTCGCTGCCGATGCATCCGAGCGTTGATCTAGGAGGCGAGGCACCGCCGATGGAGGATCGCTGAGGCGTGATCCGCCCTACGGATCGAGCGGTAGGGTGGATGTCGCCTTTCACATCCACCAGGCCTTTGGCCTATCGCCGCCCTCCACGTGTTGAGATCGCATCACTCCGTAGGATGGGTTGAGCTTGCGATACCCATCGACCATTCCCCGCCGTATCGCTTCGCGCCAGGCTCGTTCACCGCGCCGCACTGACCCCTTCCAGCGTGGCAAACGACGTGTCCTTCGCCGTCAGCAGGAAGTCGCGCATGAAGGGGGCGTCCAACATGTCGGCGCGGATCGCCGCGAACAGCGTGCAATACAGGCCTTTCTCGCCCAGGCGCTTGGCGGTGACGTAGCCGCGCGAGCTGTATTCGTGCAACGCCCAGTTGGGCAGGCAGCAGACACCACGGCCGCTGGCCACCAGTTGCATCATCATCACCGTGAGTTCGGATGTACGCACCTGGGCGGGCTCCACGTCCGCCGGTTCCAGGAAACGGGTGAAGATGTCCAGGCGATCGCGTTCCACCGGGTAGGTGATCAGGGTCAGGCTGGCCAGGTCCTCGGGGACGATGAACGGCTTGCTCGCCAAGGCATGCTGGTTATCCACAGCCAGCAGGGCTTCGTAGGTGAAGAGCGGCACATAGGTGATGCCGGCGAGGTCCACCGGATCGGCAGTCACCACCAGATCCAGGTCGCCCCGCGCCAGAGCGGGCAGGGGGGCGAACGAGAAACCGGAAGCCAGGTCCAGCTCCACCTCCGGCCAGGCGTCGCGGAACTGGTCGATGGTGGGCATCAGCCACTGGAAGCAGCTGTGGCACTCGATGGCCATGTGCAGGCGGCCGGCGGTGCCCCCGGCCAGACGTGCAAGGTCGCGCTCGGCACTGCGCAATTGCGGCAGGAGACTGTCGGCCAGTTGCAGCAGCCGCAGCCCGGCGCTGGTGAAACGCACCGGTTTGGTCTTGCGCACGAATAGCTGCATGCCCAGGCGCTCTTCCAGTTCCTTGAACTGGTGGGAGAGGGCGGACTGGGTGAGATGCAAGCGTTCGGCGGCTTCCACCAGGCTGTCGGCTTCGCGCAAAGCGTGCAGGGTCTTGAGATGGCGCAGCTCGAGCATGGCGGCCCTCCATGAGCGGAATTTGAGATAAACCGGAACTCGGTGAGTTTGTCTCAGGTGGGCGGGGCTGTCGATAACGGTGGTGACCAACTTTCGGTGCCAGCCTGATGCAACCCTCTCCCCCTGCCCCTCTCCCGCAGGCGGGCGAGGGGTGACTCGCGCCGGCGAGGGACAAACAATCCTGATGCAACCAGCGGCCTGGAATTTGGCAACTGAGGTGGGGCAGTGCGTAGGGTGGATGACGCTTTTTTCATCCACCACCTCGGCGCGCGCCCAGACGCCAATGGTGGAAATGAAAAGCGATTTCCACCCTACGGGGCCGCTGCGCGGCCCTTGGCGAATGATTTCGCCCCTACAGGGTCAGTTGATCTTCCTGCCATGTACCTGCTGGTCGGCATGGTACGAGGAACGCACCAACGGCCCGGAGGCCACGTTGGCAAATCCCATCTCGGCGCCCTTCTCGGCGAACCAGGCGAAGGTGTCGGGGTGGACGAAGCGCTGTACCGGCAAGTGATTGCGTGACGGTTGCAGGTACTGGCCGAGGGTGAGCATGTCGATCTCGTGTTCGCGCATGCGCTGCATCACTTCGATCACATCGTCGTCCGTTTCGCCCAGGCCCAGCATCAGGCCGGATTTGGTCGGGACCCCTGGCACCCGTTGCTTGAATTTCTGCAACAGGTCCAGCGACCACTCGAAATCCGAGCCCGGACGCGAGGAGCGATAGAGGCGCGGTACGGTTTCCAGGTTGTGGTTGAACACATCCGGCGGTTCGGTGGCGGTGATTTCCAGGGCGATGTCCATGCGTCCACGGTAGTCCGGCACCAGGGTTTCCAGCTGGATGCCCGGGGACAGCTTGCGGATCTCGCGCAGGCAGTCGGCGAAGTGCTTGGCACCACCATCGCGCAGGTCGTCGCGGTCCACCGAGGTGATCACCACGTATTTCAGGCGCAGGTCGGCGATGGCGATGGCAAGGTTCGTCGGCTCGTCGGCATCCAGCGGTTTCGGCCGGCCATGGCCGACGTCGCAGAAGGGGCAGCGACGGGTGCAGATGTCGCCCATGATCATGAAGGTGGCGGTGCCCCCGGCGAAGCACTCGCCCAGGTTCGGGCAGGAGGCTTCTTCGCAGACGCTGTGCAGCTTGTGCTTGCGCAGCAATTGTTTGATGCGCGCCACCTCGGGTGAGGCGCTGATGGGCACGCGGATCCAGTCCGGTTTTCGCGGCACTTCTTCGGTGGGAATGATCTTCACCGGGATGCGCGCCACCTTCTCGGCGCCGCGCAGTTTTACGCCGGCCTGCAGAGGCTGCGGCCGCGGGGTGATCTGGGTTTCGGTCATGTTCTTGCTCCGAAGGCTCGGCGTTTTTCGTAGGAGCGAGCTTGCTCGCGAAGCTGTTCGCGAGCAGAGCTCGCTCCTACCCGTTCAAGGAAGGCACCAGCCCTCAGCCGCGGTAGTAGCGCTGCGGCACGAAGGGGGTCTTGGCGACTTTCATGGCGACGCGCTTGCCGCGCACCAGGGCCCAGACCTCGCTGTCCAGGGCGGCGTGGCTGGCGGCGACGTAACCCATGGCTACCGGGGAGCCCAGGCTGGGGCCGAAGCCGCCGCTGGTGACTTGGCCAATGACGGTGCCCTCGGCATCGACGATCTCCGCGCCTTCACGTACCGGCACGCGCTCCTGCGGCAGCAGGCCGACGCGCTTGCTGGGTACGCCATCACGCTGCTGGGCGAAAACCGCGCTGGCGCCGGGGAAATTGCCGGCGCGCAGGCCATCGGCACGACGGGCCTTGGAAATGGCCCAGACCAGGCTGGCCTCCACCGGGGTGGTGGCGGGGGTCATGTCGTGGCCGTAGAGGCACAGGCCGGCTTCCAGGCGCAGCGAGTCACGGGCGCCGAGGCCAATCGGCTGGACTTCCGGCTGGGCCAGCAGGGCACGGGCCAAAGCTTCTGCATGCTCGACCGGAACGGAAATCTCGTAGCCGTCCTCGCCGGTGTAGCCGGAGCGGCTGACGTAGCAATTCACGCCCATCAGTTCGAGCTTGGTGAATTGCATAAACGTCATGCCGGCTACGTCCGGCGCCAGGCGGCTCAGCGCCTCAGCGGCCTTGGGTCCCTGCAAGGCAATCAGAGCACGGGACTCGAATAGCGACTCGATCGCGCACTGCCCGCCGAGGTGCTTCTGCAGGTGCGCCAGGTCCTGCTCCTTGCAGGCGGCATTGACCACCACGAACAGTTCGTCGTCCGCCAGGCGGGCGACCATCAGGTCGTCGAGGATGCCGCCGTTCTCGTCGGTGAACATCGCGTAGCGCTGCATGCCCACCGGCAGGTCGAGGATGTCCACCGGCACCAGGCTTTCCAGGGCGCGGGCGGCGTTGTCGCCGCGCAGGAGGATCTGGCCCATGTGCGACACGTCGAACAGGCCGGCCTGCTCGCGGGTGTGCAGGTGTTCCTTGAGCACGCCGAGCGGGTACTGCACCGGCATGTCGTAGCCGGCGAAGGGCACCATGCGGGCGCCGAGTTCGAGGTGCAGGGCGTGCAGCGGGGTTTTGGCGAGGGTTTCGGTAGTCACGCGGAATCTCCAGTAGGGTGCGCCGTGCGCACCGATGAACGTCTGTGGTGCGCACGGCGCACCCTACGGACGGTGGATCAGCATTCGATGATGTTCACGGCGAGGCCGCCGCGGGCGGTTTCCTTGTATTTGCTCTTCATGTCGGCGCCGGTCTGGCGCATGGTGCGGATCACCTTGTCGAGCGAGATGAAGTGCTGGCCGTCACCGCGCAGGGCCATGCGCGCGGCGTTGATGGCCTTCACCGAGCCCATGGCGTTGCGCTCGATGCAGGGCACCTGGACCAGGCCGCCGACCGGGTCGCAGGTCAGCCCGAGGTTGTGCTCCATGCCGATCTCGGCAGCGTTCTCCACCTGCTGTGGGGTGCCGCCGAGGACTTCGCAGAGCGCACCGGCGGCCATCGAGCAGGCCACGCCGACTTCGCCCTGGCAGCCGACTTCGGCGCCGGAGATCGAGGCGTTCTCCTTGTAGAGGATGCCGATGGCGGCGGCGGTGAGCAGGAAGCGCTCGACGCCGTCGTCATTGGCGCCGGGCACGAAGCGGCTGTAGTAGTGCAGCACCGCCGGGACGATGCCGGCCGCGCCGTTGGTGGGCGCGGTGACCACGCGGCCACCGGTGGCGTTTTCCTCGTTCACCGCCAGGGCGTAGAGGTTGACCCAGTCGAGCACCGAGAGGCTGTCGCGCAGGTTGGCTTCCGGCTGCTCGCTGAGCTGACGGTACAGCGCGGCGGCGCGGCGCTTGACCTTGAGCCCGCCGGGCATGATGCCTTCCTTGCGGCAGCCGGCCTTCACGCAGTCCTGCATCACCTGCCAGATCTTCATCAGCCCGGCGCTGGTCTCCTCCGGGGTGCGCCAGACCTTCTCGTTCTCGCGCATCAGGCCGCTGATGGATAACCCGCTGGCGGTGCAGTGGGCGAGCAGGTCCTTGCCGGTCTTGAACGGATAGGGCAGCGGCGTGCGGTCTTCGACGATGCGGTCGAGGCCCGCGGCTTCCTCGTCCACCACGAAGCCGCCGCCCACCGAGTAGTACTCGCGGGAGCGGATCTGGATGCCGGCGTTGTCGAAGGCGCGGAAGATCATGCCGTTGGGGTGGTAGGGCAGCGGCTTGCGGATCAGCGCCAGGTGTTCCTTTTCCACGAAGGGGATCGGTCGCTCCCCCAGCAGGTTGATGGAACCGATTTCCCGAATGGTCGCCAGGCGCAGTTCTACTGTGCTGGTGTCCACCAGGTCCGGGTGTTCGCCCTCCAGTCCGAGCAGCACGGCCTTGTCGCTGCCGTGGCCTTTGCCGGTGGCGCCGAGGGAGCCATACAGCTCCGCCCGGACGCTGGCCACCCGCTCCAGCAGATGGTCCCGTTTCAGCCCCTCGGCGAAACGCGCGGCGGCGCGCATCGGCCCCACGGTGTGGGAGCTGGAGGGGCCGATTCCCACCTTGAACAGATCGAAAACGCTGAGCGACATATCTCGACTCCCGGAAAAGGGATCAGGCCGGGTACACCGGGAAGCGCGCGCAGAGCGCCGCGACCTGGCGCGCCACCTGGGCCTCGACATCGGCATCGCCGAGGTGGTCGAGGATGTCGCAGATCCAGCTCGCGAGGGCGCGGCACTCCGGCTCTTCGAAGCCACGGGTGGTCACCGCCGGGGTGCCGATGCGCAGGCCCGAGGTCACGAAAGGCGACTGCGGGTCGTTCGGCACGGCGTTCTTGTTCACGGTGATGTGGGCACGGCCGAGGGCGGCATCGGCGTCTTTGCCGGTAATGCCCTGGCGGATCAGGCTGACCAGGAACAGATGGTTGTCGGTACCGCCGGACACCACGTCGTAGCCGCGCTCGACGAATACCTTGGCCATGGCCTGGGCGTTCTGGATCACCTGGGCCTGGTACTCCTTGAAGTCCGGCTCCAGTGCTTCCTTGAAGCACACCGCCTTGGCGGCGATCACATGCATCAGCGGACCGCCCTGGGCGCCGGGGAAGACGGCGGAGTTCAGCTTCTTCTCGATTTCGTCGTTCTTGCGAGCGAGGATCAGGCCGCCACGCGGACCGCGCAGGGTCTTGTGGGTGGTGGTGGTGACCACGTCGGCGTAGGGCAGCGGGTTCGGGTACAGGCCAGCGGCGACCAGGCCGGCGACGTGGGCCATGTCGACGAAGAGCAGCGCGCCGACCTTGTCGGCGATGGCGCGGAAGCGCGGGAAGTCGAGGGTCTTGGAGTAGGCGGAGAAGCCGGCGACGATCATCTTCGGCTTGTGCTCCACGGCCAGGCGCTCGACCTCGTCGTAGTCGATCAGGCCATTACCATCGATGCCGTATTGCACCGCGTTGTAGAGCTTGCCGGAGGACGACACCTTGGCGCCGTGGGTCAGGTGGCCACCGTGGGCCAGGCTCATGCCGAGGATGGTGTCGCCGGCGTTCAGCAGGGCCAGGTAGACAGCGCTGTTGGCCTGGGAGCCGGAGTGCGGCTGGACGTTGGCGTAGTCGGCGCCGAACAGCTGCTTGGCACGGTCGATGGCCAGCTGTTCGACCTTGTCGACGAACTCGCAGCCACCGTAATAGCGCTTGCCCGGATAGCCTTCGGCGTACTTGTTGGTCAGCTCGCTGCCCTGGGCCTGCATCACCTGCGGGCTGGTGTAGTTCTCCGAGGCAATCAGCTCGATATGGTCTTCCTGGCGCTGGGCCTCGCGGCGGATGGCGTCGAACAGGGCGGGGTCGAAGTCGGAGAGGGTCAGGCTCTTGTGGAACATGGTGGTTTTCCTTCTTGTTCGGTTGGATGCAGCGCAAAGGGTCTGGCTGTAGGAGCGAGCTTGCTCGCGAATGGCTCCGGCAGAGCGCTTCGCCAGCAAGCTGGCTCCTACACAGGAGCGCTATCAGGCGTCCTGATAGGCCTCGATGGACGGGCAGGCGCAGATCAGGTTACGGTCGCCATGGACGTTGTCCACGCGGCCCACCGGCGGCCAGTACTTGCCGTCCACCAGGTTGGCGCTGGGGTACACGGCGAGTTCACGGCTGTAGCGGTGGGTCCACTCGCCGACCAGTTCCTGGGCGGTGTGCGGGGCGTTCTTCAGCGGGTTGTCGTCCTTGTCCAGTTCGCCGGCCTCCACCGCGCGGATTTCCTCGCGGATGCGGATCATGGCGTCGCAGAAGCGGTCCAGCTCTTCCTTCGACTCGCTCTCGGTGGGCTCGATCATCAGCGTGCCGGGCACCGGGAAGCTCATGGTCGGGGCGTGGAAGCCGTAGTCGATCAGGCGCTTGGCGACGTCGTCGACGCTGATGCCGCTGGTGTCCTTGAGCGGACGCAGGTCGAGGATGCACTCGTGGGCCACCAGGCCGTTGCTGCCGGTGTAGAGCACCGGGTAGTGCTCTTCCAGGCGACGGGCGATGTAGTTGGCGTTGAGGATCGCCATCTGGGTGGCGCGACGCAGGCCGTCGCCGCCCATCATGCGGATGTACATCCAGGTGATCGGCAGGATGCTGGCGCTGCCGAAGGGCGCCGCGCTCACCGCGCCGTCCTGGCGCGCCAGGTGCGCGTGGCCGGGCAGGAAGGGTGCCAGGTGGGCCTTCACGCCGATCGGGCCGACGCCCGGGCCGCCACCGCCGTGGGGGATGCAGAAGGTCTTGTGCAGGTTCAGGTGGGACACGTCGCCGCCGAACTGGCCCGGGGCGCAGAGGCCGACCATGGCGTTCATGTTGGCGCCGTCGATGTACACCTGGCCGCCGTTGGCGTGGATGACGTCGCAGATCTCGCGGATGCCTTCCTCGAACACGCCGTGGGTGGACGGGTAGGTGATCATCAGCGCGGCGAGGCGGTCCTGGTGCTCCTCGGCCTTGGCCTTGAGGTCGGCGATATCGACGTTGCCGCGGGCGTCGCAGGCGGTCACCACCACGCGCATGCCGACCATGCTGGCGGTGGCCGGGTTGGTGCCGTGGGCCGATTGCGGGATCAGGCAGATGTCGCGCTGGTCGTCGCCGCGGCTGAGGTGGTAGGCGCGGATCGCCAGCAGGCCGGCGTACTCGCCCTGGGAGCCGGCGTTGGGCTGCAGGGACACGGCGTCATAGCCGGTGGCCTTACACAGCATGGCTTCCAGTTCGGTAGTGAGTTCCTGGTAGCCCTCGGACTGCGCAGCCGGGGCGAAGGGGTGCAGGGCGCCGAACTCGGCCCAGGTCACCGGGATCATCTCGCTGGCGGCGTTCAGCTTCATGGTGCAGGAGCCCAGCGGGATCATGCTGCGGTCCAGTGCCAGGTCCTTGTCGGCGAGCTTGCGCAGGTAACGCATCAGCTCGGTTTCCGAGTGGTAGCGGTTGAACACCGGGTGGGCGAGGATCGCGCTCTGACGCAGCAGGGCGGCCGGCAGGCGGCTGGCGACCGTGGCGGCCAGCGCGGCGAAGACCGGCAGCGCCTGGCCGTTGGCGAACAGCGCCCAGAGCTGCTCGACGTCGGCCTGGGTGGTGGTCTCGTCGAGGGACAGGCCGAGGCGTGCGGCGTCCACTTCCCGCAGGTTGAGGCGCTGGGCGCGGGCCGCTGCGTGCAGGTCGGCGGTCTTGCTGCCGGTGGCCAGGGTCAGGGTGTCGAAGAAGTGCGCCTGCTCGACGCTGACGCCGAGCTGGGCCAGGCCTTCGGCGAGGATCGCGGTCAGCTGGTGCACGCGCTGGGCGATGCGGGTCAGGCCCTGCGGCCCGTGGTAGACGGCGTACATGCTGGCGATGTTGGCCAGCAGCACCTGCGCGGTGCAGATGTTGCTGGTGGCCTTCTCGCGGCGGATGTGCTGCTCGCGGGTCTGCATGGCCAGGCGCAGGGCGGGCTGGCCGTGGCGGTCGATGGAGACGCCGACCAGGCGGCCGGGCATGTCGCGCTTGAAGTTGTCGCGGGTGGCGAAGTAGGCCGCGTGCGGGCCGCCGAAGCCCAGCGGCACGCCGAAGCGCTGGGCGCTGCCAAGGGCGACGTCGGCGCCGAACTCGCCGGGCGGGGTCAGCAGGGTCAGGGCCAGCAGGTCGGCGGCGACCGCCACCAGGGCGCCGGCGGCGTGGAAGCGTTCCACCAGTTCGCGGTAGTCGAAGACATCGCCGTTGGCGGCCGGGTACTGCAGCAGGGCGCCGAAGTAGGCGCTGGCGTCGGTGAGCTCACGCTCGTCACCGATCACCACCTCGATGCCCAGCGGCTCGGCACGGGTGCGCAGCACGTCGAGGGTCTGCGGGTGGCAGTGCTGCGAGGCGAAGAAGGCGTGGCTGGCCTTGTTCTTCGCCAGGCGCTTGCAGAAGGTCATGGCTTCGGCGGCGGCGGTGCCTTCGTCGAGCAGGGAGGCGTTGGCCACCGGCAGGCCGGAGAGGTCGCTGACCAGGGTCTGGAAGTTCAGCAGGGCTTCCAGGCGGCCCTGGGAGATTTCCGGCTGGTAGGGGGTGTAGGCGGTGTACCAGGCGGGGTTTTCCAGCAGGTTGCGCAGGATCGGGCTGGGGGTGTGGCAGGGGTAGTAACCCTGGCCGATGTAGCTCTTGAACAGCTGGTTCTTCGCGGCAATGGCCTTGATCGCGGCGAGGGCTTCGGCCTCGCCCTGGCCGGCCGGCAGGTCGAGCACGCTGGTGCCCTTGATGCTGTCGGGCACCACGCTGGCGATCATCGCGTCCAGGCTGTCGAAGCCCAGTAACTCCAGCATCGCGTTGGCATCGGCGTCGCGTGGGCCGATGTGGCGCGGGACGAACTCGTTGCGTGTGTCCAGGGGGAATTGGGCGAGGCTCATGGCGGTTCCTCCGGTCAGGCGTGGTCGGCGAGGAACGCGTCATAGCCGGCCTGGTCCATCAGGCTGGCGACGGCTTCGGGGCTGTTCGGACGGATCCGGAAGAACCAGCCGTCGTCCATGGGGGCTTCGTTGACCAGCTCCGGGTTGTCGGCGAGGGCCTGGTTCACTTCGATCACTTCGCCATCCAGCGGCATGGTGATGTTGCTGGCGGCTTTCACCGACTCCAGCACGGCCACTTCGGCGCCTTGTTCGTAAACGCCGTTGTCGGGCAACTGCACGAACACCACATCGCCCAGCGCTTCCTGGGCGAAGCTGGTGATGCCGACGGTCACGTCACCGTTGGATTCGACGCGCAGCCATTCGTGCTCGGGAGTAAAACGCAGAGTGGTCATGGAACTTCCTCTTGTTATCAGGTTGGGTCCCGAGCGTTTGGCTCGGCTGATGGAACAAGAGCAAGTGGGGTGCCAACTATTTAAAATGCTTATATATCAATGGATTGAGAGGTTTTAAGCGTCTGGACAGGCTTCTCTATGGAGCGATATCGCTCCACTTCGAAAAGCGTCTTTCAGCCGCTCTGAATGAGGAAAGCCCCGGAAGTCGGGGCTTTGAAGGAGATTGGAGCGAAATCGCTCCAGTGGAATGGATTCGAACCGGGGGATGTCGGTGGCGCGATGTCCGGTGACTTTGTAGGGGCGAATTCATTCGCCAAGGGCGGCGTAGCTGCCCCCCAATGCCTTGCTGGGCAGACCTTCGGTCTGCTTGGCGAATGAATTCGCCCCTACAGGAAGAGCAGGAGCGGCTCTATCCCTTGGCGATGCCGTACTTGCGCAGCCGCTGCCCGATGGCGGTATGGGAGGTGTTCAGGCGCGCCGCCAGTTGCCGCGTGGACGGATAGACGGCATAGAGCTGTTGCAGCAGGTTCTTCTCGAAGCCCTGCACGGCGTCTTCCAGGCTGGTGACTTCCAGGGAGTCGGCCTGCTGTGGGCCCAGCGCGGTGCCGGCGAGTTCGAGGTCGTCGCAGTCGATCAGGTCGCCTTCGTTGATGGCGGCGGCGCGGAATATGACGTTCTGCAACTGGCGCACGTTGCCTGACCAGCGATTGCCCAGCAGCAGCGGGTAGGTGGCCGGGGCCAGTTGGCAGGGCGGTCGCTGGATCTGCGCGCAGGCCTGGTCGAGGAAATGCCCGGCGAGCAGGAGGATGTCCTGGCCACGCTCGCGCAGGGGCGGGACCTCCAGGCTCAGTACGTTGAGACGGTAGAACAGGTCCTCACGGAAAGTGCCGGCGCCGACCATGCCTTCCAGGTCCCGGTGGGTGGCGCCGAGGACGCGGACATTCACATGGACTTCACGGTCACCGCCGACCCGGCGGAAGCAGCCATCGCTGAGGAAGCGCAACAGCTTGGCTTGCAGGTAGGGCGACATCTCGCCCACTTCGTCGAGGAACACCGTGCCGCCGTCGGCCATTTCCAGCAGGCCGGGCTTGCCTCCGCGCTGGGCGCCGGTGAAGGCTCCCGCCGAGTAACCGAAGAGTTCGCTTTCGGCCAGGCTTTCCGGCAGTGCCGCGCAGTTCAGCGCCAGGAAGGGTGCATCGCGGCGGTCGCTCAGGGTGTGGCAGGCGCGCGCCACCAGTTCCTTGCCGGTGCCGGTCTCACCTCGGATGAGCAGGTGGGCGTCCAGGCCGGCGACCTTGCGCAGGCGTGCCTTGAGTTGCTTCAGCGGAGGGGACTTGCCGAGCAAGGCTTCCATGCCCTCGCCGCCGTCATGGTGCAGCGACGCCAGCCGCTCGCCGATACGGCTGGGCGGGTAGAGGGTCAGCAGGCCCCCGGCCAGGTCACTCGGTCCGCCGTCCGTGGTACTGCTGATCGGCGTGGCGTCCAGCAGCAGTGATTGCCCCTTGAAGGCGACTTCGCACATGGGCAGGCGAAATCCCCGGTCGATCAGGGTTTGCGCCAGCGCGGGATCATCGAACAGATTCGACAGCGGCTCCCCGGCGGGCTCTCGGCCGTAGAGATTGATCAGCGACGGGTTGGCCAGCAGCACGTGGCCAGTGTCGTCCACCGCCAGCACCGGGTCGCTGACGAACGCCAGCAAGGCATCCAGCTGCAGGCGGCGGCGTTGGCCGGGAAGGATGTCCACAATCGTGACTTCCTGCACGCCCTGTACGCCATGCAGGGCTTCGCGCAGTTCGTCCAGCACCTCCGGGCCGAGGCTGGGGGCGTCGATGTAGACATTCGGCGGAATCATCTCCACCGCTTCGAGATTGAGGTTGCGACCGCCGAGCAGGGCCAGGACTTCCTGGGTGATGCCGACGCGGTCGATGAAGGTCACGTGGATACGCATGGAATGTTCGCCTGCGGAGGGCTCAAGCCTTGCCCGTGCTGCCGGAGCACTGGGTCAGGTCTTCGAGGAAGGCATGGAGGATCGGCGGCATCGCTCCGCGACGGGTGATCACGTCGAAGGGCGATTCGAGCTGCGAATTGGTGATGGGCAAGCGGCGCATTTCGTCCGTACGTACCCACTGTTGGGCGACATGCATGGGCAGCAGGCCGAGGTAGGCGCCGGAGATGATCAGGATGGCCAGGGCCTCGATGTTGTCCACGGTGGCTGCCGCCTTGCTCACGCCCAGTACGTCGAGATCGTACTGCTGCATGTAGCCGCGCACCACGATACGGCTGGCGCCGATTGCCTTGCCCAGTTCGGCCCCTTCCAGCTCGGTCTCGAACAGCGGGTGGTGGTGCCCGCAATAGAGCCCCAGTGCCTCGTGGTACAGCGGCGAATAGTGGATGCCGGGAATGCGCACCGGGAAGTGCCCGATGGCCAGGTGCAGGCGATTGTCCAGGACCCGTTCCTCCAGTTCAGCGGGTGTCCCGACGTAGACGCTGAGGTGCACGTCGTGCCCACGGGAGACGAAGCGCTGGGTGGCGCGGGGCAGGGGAGAGTCGCGGTCGGTGATGGTGCTGTCGATGATGCCGAGGTTGAGCTTGCCGCTGATGCGTTGCTTGAGTACGTCGGCGTCCATGCAGAAGGTCTCCACCGCCGAAAGCAGCCGCTGGGTCGCCTCATGGATGGCCACGCCCTGTTCGGTCAAGCGGAAACCGCTGCGGCCGCGTTGGCAGAGCTTCACCCCCAGTCGCGTCTCCAGGTGGTTCATCTGTTCGCTGATGGTGGACTGGCCCGCATTGAGCGCGGCCTGGGCAGCCGAGAAGCCGCCGCATTTGACGATCGTGGCGAAGACCCTGAGGAGTTTCAGGTCGACATCATGCAACTGGATCATGTGGGCCTCCCGCTCGACGATTTACATCGTGACTGGCGATATGAGCATCTGATGTTTTGCATTTTTACAAAATAAATCTGCGCACATATTCGCTGCAACGGCGAATTCGAAGCCGGTTCGCCGACCACTGAAAACAAAAAAGCGAGGCGCGCGACTATGTCAAAGAATGCATATGAGTCCGGGCGGTTGAACCTGCCTTTCGTAGGTCACTGCACGTTTGCCAAATCCCCGATCTGCACCGATTGGGATGCCATCAACGCGGACGTCGCCGTGCTCGGCGCGCCCAATGACATGGGCACCCAGTGGCGCTCCGGGGCACGCTTCGGACCGCGCAGCATTCGCGAAGCCTCCACGCTGTTCTCCTTTGGCCATTCCGGCGCCTACGACCATGAGGACGACGCCCTCTATCTCACCCAGGACCAGGTGACCATGGTGGACGTCGGCGATGCGGACATCGTCCACACCGACATGGCCTCCAGCAACGACAACATCGAATTCGCCGTACGCAAGATTCTCGAATCCGGTGCCATGCCGGTGGTGCTGGGCGGTGACCATTCGATCCATGCCCCGGTGATCAAGGCCTACGAGGGCCACGCCCCTATCCATATCGTGCATTTCGATGCTCACCTGGACTTCGTCGATGAGCGCCACGGCGTGCGCTACGGCCACGGCAACCCGCTGCGCCGCGCTTCCGAGCTGGACCACATCGTCGGCATGACCCAGATGGGCATTCGCAACGTGTCCTCCTCCAACCGCGATGACTACGACGCGGCCCGCGCCGCCGGTTCGCAGATCCTGTCGGTGCGCGACGTGCGCCGCCTGGGCACCGAAGGTGTCATGGCGAAGATCCCGGAAGGCCTGGACTACTACATCACCATCGATATCGACGGTTTCGACCCGTCCATCGCCCCCGGCACCGGCACCCCCAGCCACGGCGGCTTCCTCTACTACGAAGTGCTGGAAATCATCCAGGCGCTGGCCAAGCGCAGCCAGGGCCGGGTCGTCGGCATGGACCTGGTGGAGGTTGCACCGGCCTATGACCCCACTGGCGCCACCTCGATCCTCGCGGCGCAACTGCTGATGAACAGCATCGGCTTCATCTTCCACGAACGCGCCCGCAACCGCTGACAGGCCCGGAGGAACAGAGAGTGGACATCAAGGTTAAAGACTATCTGCAGCAGTTCGGCGTATCCGAAGCGACCCAGCGTTTCCTCGGCAAGACGCAGAAAATGTTCGTCAACGGTGCCTGGCTGGAATCGGCTGATACAGCCGAGGTGATCGAGCCGTCTACCGGCGCCGTGCTTACCCGCATTCCCATGGGCACCGCAGACGACCTCGACCGCGCGGTGCAGGCTGCCCGTGCACAGTTCGATGGCGGTGCCTGGAGCCAACTCAAGCCGCTGGAACGTGAGCGTCTGCTGCATGGCCTGGCCGACCTGATCGAGGCCAACGCCGAGGAACTGGCAGAAATCGAATCCATCGACATGGGCAAGTCGGTCGCCCAGGCACGAGCTGTGGATATCCAGGGCACCATCGACACCTTCCGCTACTTCGCCGGCTGGGCCAGCAAGATCCATGGGCGCACCGTTGAACCTTCGTTGCCGGGCAACTACCTGGCTTACACCCGCAAGGAGCCGGTCGGTGTAGTCGGGGTGATCGTGCCCTGGAACTTCCCGCTGCAGACCATGGCCTGGAAGCTGGGCGCGGCGCTGGCGGTGGGCTGCACAGTAGTGGTGAAACCAGCGGAGCTGACCTCCCTGTCGGCCCTGCGTTTTGCCGAGCTGGTACAGGAAGCCGGTATTCCCAACGGCGTGGTGAACATCGTCACCGGGCGCGGCAGCGTGATCGGTGCGGCCATGTCCAGCCATCCGGGCATCGACAAGCTCAGCTTCACCGGATCGACCCCGGTGGGTTGTGGCGTGGGCAAGGCGGCCATGGACCAGATGAAGCGCCTGACCCTGGAGCTGGGCGGCAAGTCGCCGGTGATCGTCTTCGCCGATGCCGATATCAAGGCGGCGGCACAGGCGGTGGCCAACGGCGTGTTCTTCAACTCCGGCCAGGTCTGCGACGCCGGCACCCGTGCCTATGTCCATCGCAGCGTGTACGCCGAGTTCCTGCGTGAACTGGCGGACTACACCGCAACACTGAAGATCGCCCCCGGCCTGGACCCGGACTGCTTCATCAGCCCGATGGTGTCGCGCCAGCAACAGCAGCGCGTGCTGGAGTACATCGAGACCGGCAAGGCGGAAGGTGCGGAGCTGTATTACGGCGGCGAGCCGGTCGACGGCCCCGGCTTCTACGTCCAGCCGACCGTCTTCGCCAACTGCCGCAATGACATGCGTGTCGTCCAGGAGGAAATCTTCGGCCCAGTGCTGGTGACCGCGCCCTTCGACGACGAGGAAGAGGCGCTGGCACTGGCTAACGACTCGCTGTTCGGCCTGGCCGCGGCGATTTATTCCAACGACCTCGGGCGGGTCCACAACCTGATCCCGCGCCTGCGCGCCGGCACCGTCTACGTCAATGCCCACAGCACCCTCGATCCTTCCATGCCCTTCGGCGGCTACAAGCAGTCGGGCTACGGCAAGGACCTTGGGTCGGAACAGCTGGATTACCTGCTGGAAACCAAGGCGGTGTGGATCACACTTCCTTAAGTGATTTCAGCTGAGGCGTCGGCAGTCCCCGCTGCCGCCGCACGACAAATCCGTACCCGCCTTGCAGGGCAGTTCCTGACGGACTGCCAGGGTGCGGAGCCTGGTGATACTCCATACGAAAACAAGAGCGGAGATACCATGAAATCAGCATCGCAAAGCCTGCCCGCGACCGAGGGACAACGCGGACTGGAAATCGAGGGTCACTCCATCGATTTCATCCAGGAGAGCGAGAGAACCGACAAGCTTTCGGCCCAGGGGCCTTTCTGGTTCGTCGGCAACTTCACCTTTTTCACCATGACCATCGGCTTCGTCGGTCCAAGCGTCGGATTGAGCGCGTTCTGGACCATGATCGCCGGCACGCTGGGCATCATGTTCGGCACCCTGTTCATGGCCTTCCACGGGTCGCAAGGACCCCATCTCGGCCTGCCGCAGATGATCCAGTCGCGCGCCCAGTTCGGCTATCGCGGCGTGGTGCTGGTATTGCTGGCGACGCTGTTCGTTTTCGCCGGCTTCAACATCGTCAACCTGGTGTTGATGATGCAAGGGCTGGAGCACCTGTTTCACTGGGATCCGATGACCGTCGCCCTGGTGGTCTCGGTGCCCGCCACCGCCCTGGCCATCCTCGGCCATGACTGGATGCACAAGACCTTCAAGTGGTCGCTGTTCCTCTCACTGCCGCTCTACGGGCTGGTGACGCTGGCGGTACTGCTGGGCTGGGTACCGTCCGCACCGCTGCCGGCTGAGGGTGCCGAAACGGTCAAACTCGGCTTCACTCTGACCGGTTTCGTCGCTCAGTTCGCTGCGGCCGCCAGCTACAACATCGCCTACGCGCCTTACGTCTCGGACTACTCCCGTTACCTGCCGAAGAACACATCGAGCGGGAAGCTGATCACGGCGGTGTTCGTGGGCGCCTCGCTCTCGGGGGCATGGATGATCTCGGTCGGCGGCTGGCTGGCGGAGCACCTGCGTACCACCGATGTCCTCGTTGCGCTCAACAGCGTCGGCGCCAGTTTCGCCCCGCAGCTGGGCACGGCGGTGGTGGCGGTCACCATCCTGGCCTTCCTGCCGGTGATCGCGATGAACATCTATAGCGCCAAGCTCACCACCATCACCGGCGTGGACTCGTTCAGGAAGATCAAGCCCACGGCCCGCGTACGGATCCTGGCGATCTTCTTCGTCGTGCTGCTGCAGCTGGGCGTGGCGATCAGCATCAACGCCTCCGGTTCAGGCCTGTCGATGCTCAACATGTACCTGGTGGTGATGCTGTACTTCCTCGTGCCCTGGACCGCCGTCAACCTCACCGACTACTTCTTCGTGCGCAAGGGCCGCTATGCCATCCCGCACTTCTTCCTGCCGCACGACAACATCTACGGCCGTTGGGGCAGCCGCGGGCTCATCGCCTACCTGATCGGTTTCGTGGTGATGATTCCCTTCTTCACCATTTTCAGCGGTCCCGACGAAGTCTACGTCGGCCCGCTGGCCCGGATGATCGGCAGCGTGGATATGGCGTGGCTGGTCGGCCTCCTCGTCTCCGGCATCGCCTACTACCTGCTGTGCCTGTCGCTCGACCTGAAGAAGGAGGAAACCCTCATTCGCCAGATCGAGAAAGAGGCGCCTCATTTCACGACGGGTAAAGCCTGGTAACTGCCACGGCCTCGTCCAGTTTCAATGTGAGAAAAATCATGGCTAAGAGATACGACTACATCATCATTGGTGCGGGTTCGGCTGGCTGCGTCCTGGCCAACCGCCTGACCGAGGATGCCGGCACCTCCGTACTGGTCCTGGAGTTCGGCGGTAGCGACCGCAGCGTGCTGATCCAGATGCCCAGCGCCTTTTCCATCCCGATGAACACCAAGAAGTACAACTGGCGCTACGAGACGGTGGCCGAGCCGCATCTCGACGGTCGTCGCCTGCACTGCCCGCGCGGCAAGGTACTGGGCGGTTCGTCCTCGATCAACGGCCTGGTCTACATCCGTGGCCATGCCTATGACTTCGACGAATGGGAAAACCTCGGGGCGAAGAACTGGAGCTACCGCAACTGCCTGCCGTACTTCAAGCGTGCGGAAACCTTCAAGTTCGGCGGCGATGACTACCGGGGTGCCAGCGGCCCGCTGTCCACCAACAACGGCAACAATATGCAGAACCCCCTGTACGGCGCCTGGGTGGAGGCGGGTGCCGAGGCCGGCTACATCAAGACCGAAGACTGCAACGGCTACATGCAGGAAGGCTTCGGCGCCATGCACATGACCGTGAAGGATGGCGTGCGCTGGTCCACCGCCAACGCCTACCTGCGTCCGGCCATGGAGCGCCCCAACCTGACCGTGGTCACCCACGCCATGACCCGGCGCATCCTGCTGGATGGCAAGCGGACGGTGGGTGTGGAATACGACCAGGGTGGCCAGACCCATACCGTGTATTGCAACCGCGAGGTGCTGGTGTCTTCGGGCCCGATCGGTTCGCCGCACTTGCTGCAGCGTTCCGGCATCGGCCCGCAGGAGGTGCTGAAGAAGGCAGGGATCGAAGTTCGCCACGATCTGCCGGGCGTCGGCGAAAACCTCCAGGACCACTCGGAGATCTACATCCAGTACGCCTGCAAGGAGCCGATCACCCTCAACGGCAAGATGGGCTTGCTGGGCAAGGCGCTGATCGGACTGCGCTGGCTGCTGTTCAAGGATGGCCTGGGCGCCAGCAACCACTTCGAGGCCGGCGGCTTCATTCGCTCCGAGCAAGGGCTGCGCTGGCCGGACATCCAGTTCCACTTCCTGCCGGCGGCAATGCGCTACGACGGTGACAAGCCGTTCAAGGGCCATGGCTTCATGATCCTCACCGGCCCCAACAAACCGAAGAGCCGTGGCCACGTCCGCGCCCTGTCGGCCGACCCGTACCAGCACCCGGAAATCCGCTTCAACTACCTGGAAAGCGAAGAGGACCGCGAGGGCTTCCGTCGCTGCGTGCGCCTGACCCGCGAGATCATCGGTCAGCCAGCCATGGACCGTTACCGTGGCGTCGAGCTGGCACCCGGCCCGAACGTGCAGACGGACGAAGAAATCGACGCCTTCGTGCGTGCCAGCATGGAAAGCACCATGCACCCCTGCGGTTCCTGCCGCATGGGTGAGGACGACATGGCCGTGGTGGATTCCGAGCTGCGCGTGCGGGGCATCCAGGGCCTGCGGGTGATCGATTCGTCGGTCTTCCCCACCGAGCCCAATGGCAACCTCAACGCGCCCACCATCATGCTCGCCGAGCGCGCCTCGGACCTGGTGCGCGGCCGCCGTACGCTGACGGCCGAGGATGTGCCGGTGGGGCTGGCGGCCAACTGGGAAAGTGCCCAGCGCAGCCACGCCCCGGTGCGTCAGGTGGGAGTCTGAGGGGTAGGGCGCGAGCTGCTCTGTTCATCAAAAAAAATCCGTGCCCGCTGACGCAACCCTCACCCCCCGCCCCTCTCCCAGAGGGCGAGGGGTGACTCGCGCCGGGAAGGTACAAGCCATCCTGAAGCTCCCTCCGGGCTGAAATTCACTTGCCTTCCCGGCAGGGCAACGACCGTTCGGCGCTCGTCATGAAATTGTCACGGTTCTGTGGCAGAGCGAACGACAGGAATTCATCAGAATCGCGTTCAACTGGGGTTTTGCGTTCTGGATTTCCATCATGCGTGTGCTGATCCTGCTCGCCGCGCTTGTCTGCGGGCTGCCTTCCTTTGCTATCGCCAACGCTCGCTGCGATGTCACCGTGCCGACGGAGACCGTCGACCTGGGCGAGGTGCGTCTGGCGTACCAGAGCGTAGGGCGTGAGCGGGACCCGGCGCTGCTGTTGATCATGGGCCTGGGTGGACAGCTGATTCACTGGCCGGACGAGGTGGTGCAGCGCCTTTGCGAAAGCGGTTTCCGGGTGATTCGCTTCGACAATCGCGATGTCGGCTTGTCAGCCTGGATCGGCCCCGCGCCTTCGACGAACCTGCCTTACGAAGTGGTGCGCTATCGCCTTGGCTTGCCGGTTTCAGCGCCGTACGGCCTGCGCGACATGGCCCGCGATTCCCTGCACCTGCTGGACGCCCTGCACATTCAACAGGCCCATGTACTGGGTGCCAGCATGGGCGGGATGATTGCCCAGCACCTGGCCGACCTCGCTCCGCAGCGGGTGCTCAGCCTGACCCTGATCATGACCAGCTCCGGCGCCCAGGGCTTGCCAGCGCCCAGTCCCGCGCTGCTCGAACTGCTTGCCCGACGCGAGGCACCGAGCCGCGAAGTAGCCATCGAGCAACAGGCCGACCTGCTGGGTGCACTGGGCAGTCCCGATATCAGCGATGATCGCGGGCAGTTGCTGGAGCAGGCCGCCCGCGCTTATGACCGTTCCTTCAATCCCGAAGGCGTGCAGCGGCAGATGCTGGCGATTCTCGCCGAGCCCAGTCGGGTCGACATGCTCAATCGCCTGCAGGTGCCCACGCTGGTGGTACACGGCACGGCCGATCCGCTGCTGCCGGTCATGCACGGCGTACATGTGGCAGCCCATATCAAGGGTTCGGAGCTGAAGCTGATTCCGGGTCTGGCGCACCGCTTCCAGGAGGCCTTCAAGGAGCCGCTGCTGTCGGCGGTGCTACCGCATCTGAAGGCTCATCGCCGCGCCGAGGGGCATGTGGCGCAGCTTTAGCCCTGGTCGGATAGGCTACTGATTTTTTCCACCGCCTCCCGAACCTGCGTCGGGCGGCGCAGTCATACGGCAGCCCGAATCACAACGACTCGCCTGCACGCCATTCATGCGCCCAATCTATCGATCCCTTCGTCTGCTTCCATCCTTGCCACTGGCCCTGCTGTCCCTGTTCACCCACGTCGCCCAGGCGGGCGATGAGCGTCAACTGCTGGCAGAGATCAACGACTACCGGACCCACAACCAACGCTGCGGGTGGAGCAGCGTCCGCGCGGCACCAGCCCTGACTCTTAAATCGAACCTGGCCCTGCCGATCGGGTACTCGGGTGAGCTGCGCCGGGGGCTGCGCGATGCGGGCTACCAGGCCGGTGAGGTGCGGAGCATCCGCTTGTCCGGGGCGCGCAATGCCGGCCTGGCCTTCGACATGCTTCGCGATGACTACTGCGAGGACCTGATGGACCCGAAGGTGACCGATGTCGGCATCAGCCGCAGCGGCAACCAGTGGCGCCTGGTACTGGCCCGACCCATGGTCAGCGCCCAGCTTGGGGATACCCGCTCGGCGGGCCAGGCGTTGCTGGCGCAGGTCAACGCGGCGCGGGCCAAACCGCGACTGTGCGGTGGTAAGCGCTTCGCCGCAGCGCGCCCTCTCGCCTGGAGCTCCGCCCTCGGCAGTGCCGCCCAGCGGCACAGCCGCTCGATGGCCGAACGCGACTATTTCTCCCACAACGATCCCAATGGCGATTCGCCATTCGACCGGGCGCGGGCGGCGGGCTATCGGGGAAAACAAGTCGGCGAGAACATCGCTGCCGGGCAGGGTTCACCACGTGCGGCCATGGACAGCTGGCTGGCGAGCCCTGGCCATTGCGCCAATCTGATGAATCCCCGTTTCACCCAAGTCGGGGCGGCCTACGCTGCGCAAACCCGCAGCGAGAATGGCATCTACTGGACCATGATGTTCGGCGCACCGTGACGGGGCGGAGCCGCTGCCTCAGTGCAGCGGCTCAATGCCAGGCTACTGGTGGCTTCAGGATTGCTTGTGCCTCGCCGGCGCGAGTCACCCCTCTACCTCTGGGAGAGGGGCCGGGGGGTGAGGGTTGCCTCAGGCTGGCGCAGAGGCTCGGAAGGTCTGTTAGCGCATCAATCCCACCACAGCATCGACGGCATTCGTTGGGCTTCGCATCGCTCAGCCGCAACCTACCCAACCTACGCAAGCGCGCCACTCACTTGCGGTTGCCGGACGATTTGATGAGGTTGTCGCGCAGTGCCACGACCGCCTGTTGCATGCGCACGAATTCATCGGAGTCCAGGCCCGTTGCACCGTTGAGTGCGGTTTCCGCGCTTTGCTCGCGAAGGTCCTTGCCAGCTTTCGTCAGGCTGACGCGCACCTGGCGCTCGTCCTCGGGATCGCGCTGACGCTGGACCAGGCCCATCCCCTCGAGCTTCTTCAGCATCGGCGTGAGCGTGTTCGATTCCAGGAAGAGCTTTTCACCGAGACTGCCCACGGTCTGATTGTCTTCGTCCCATAGCGCGACGATGGCGATGAACTGCGTATAGGTCAGCCCGAGCTGCTCGAGAATCGGCTTGTACGCCTTGCCGAAGGCCAGGTTCGCGGAATAGACCGCGAAGCACAGGAAGTCTGAGAGCGGGGCCGGTTTCGCCGGGGTCAGGCTGCTGGTGGATTTCATCTGCTTCCTCGTTGGACAAATGCCGGTTTCTCGAATGCCTGGACTATAAATCGCATGCGAGAACATCGGAAGTGCCCGAGTTGAGGGTCTGACCAACTGCATCTGCAAACCGATTCGAGAACGGAGGTACAGGCGACGGCCGGTATTCCCCGGGAGAAAGTCGGGCGGCTGGGACTCGGACTTGACCGCTGGCCCCCGTGTGTCGTCCTTCAATCCAATGCCAATTTGCAATCACGCAATCACCCTCAAGAATGAATAGGGTCGGCAAAGGGATTTTCCATGACCCCCATCTCCGCGTTCTTCAAGCGCGTCCAACTGCTGTGGCAGTCGCCTGACCTCGCCCTGGTCGGCCAGCGCCGAGAGCGGCGCATGCGTTTGCTGGCGAGCGGGCTCATGGTGCTCATGGGGCTGTTCTGGGGCGGTTACTTCGTTGTGCGGGGAGAGTGGGGCATCGTCCCGATGGATATGGCCCTGATCGTCTGCGGTCTGGGCGTGTTCGCCCTGACCCTGCGCAACCGGACGCGCGCGGCCAACCTGTTGCTGTTCGGGGTGCTGATCGTCGTCATCCTGATTTCCTCCCTGCTGCTGGACGTGCCGACGGCGGCGGCGCCACGGGCGTCCCACCTGTACTTCCTGCCCCTGGCCCTGGCGGCGCTCATGGCCTTTCGCGACGAACCCCGGCGGCTGCGCTACGGCGTCACCTTTGTGTGCCTGGCGCTGTTCACCTGGCTGGCATCTTCTTCCTGGAGCCCGATCACCGGTTACAGCCTGCCGGACGAGGTGCGGGTGGTCGGTTCCTGGGTCCAGGGCGTGGCGTCCATGGCGATGTTCTTCATGCTGTTGCACATCCTGCAGACGGATGCGGTGGAGCGCTCGGAGCTCGACCGTGACCTGCGCACCGCCCTGCGCGAGGAGCAGTTCGTCCTGCATTACCAGCCGCAACTGGACTCCAAGGATCGGGTGGTGGCGGCTGAGGTGCTGATCCGCTGGCGCCATCCGCAACGCGGACTGGTAGCGCCGGGCGAATTCATCGACCACGCCGAGAAGAACGGCCTGATGCTGCCCATCGGCCAATGGGTGTTGCGCCAGACCTGCGCGCAGCTGCGCGCGTGGAAGGATGATCCGGATTTCCACGAACTGGGCCTGGCGGTGAATATCAGCCAGAACCAGTTTCGCCAGTCGACCTTCGTGGCCGAGGTGTTGGCGCTGATCGCGGAACACGACATCGAGGCGCGGCGCCTGGAGCTGGAGTTGACCGAAACCCTGGTGGTGCAGGACCTGGAAGACCTGACGCAGAAGATGACCGCGCTGGTGGAGCAGGGGGTGCGTTTCTCCCTGGATGACTTCGGCACCGGCTTCTCGTCCCTGAGCCACCTCAAGCGCCTGCCCTTGAGCAAGCTGAAGATCGACCGTTCCTTCATCTGCGACGTGCTGAGCGATGCCAGCAGCGAAACCATCGTGCGCACCGTGATCGCCCTGGGACGCAGCATGGGGCTGGCGGTGATCGCCGAAGGCGTGGAAACCGAAGCGCAGCAGCGGTTCCTCATCGGCAATGGTTGCCGGCAGTTCCAGGGCTACCTGTTCAGCCGACCGCTGCCGCCGGAGGCGTTCGCCGAGTACGTGCGGCGGCGCAATGCGCAGGTTCCGGACCAGGAGCGGGCCGAGGCCCTGTAGGCATTTCCAGCCGTCGGCCAATGAATTCCGCGCACTGCCGCCGGGCCTACACTCCTTCTGCCGCCGATGGTCGTCGTTCCCGCCGCACCTGCCATTGGCCCTACTCCGAGCAGGAGGACATCCGATGATCAACGCCTCCACGGCGAGGATGCTCGCCCACTACAAGCAGTGGGTCGATGAACGGCTCTTCGAGGATCTGGCGGGGTTACCGCCCGGCGAGGTCTGCAAGGAACGCGTGACCCTGTGCAAAAGCATCCTCGGCACCCTGAACCATATCCACGTCATCGATTGCATCTGGCGTGCCCACCTGGAACGCCGGCCGCACCCCTACAAGACACGGCTGGAAGTTCCCTATCCCGAGTTCGACGACCTTCGCGCCGCACAGGCCGCGATGAATGACTGGTTCGTCTCATGGAGCGCCGCGCAGACCAATGAATCGCTGAACACGCCCGTGGAGTTCGTCTTTTGTTCCGGGGACCCCGGCGTGATGACTGCGGGTGCCATGCTGATGCACGTGGTTAACCATGCGTCCTACCACCGTGGCAGCGTGATCCAGATGTACTTCGAGATTCCCGCGCGGCCGCCAATCACCGATCTCCCGGTATTCCTGCGCGAAACCCAGCCCCTCTACGCGGCGGGCTGATCGGGCATCGCCGGCGCGGCCATGTGCTGCACGATCAGTTCGCGCAGCCAGCGTTCGGCGGGATCGTTGTCGGTGCCGCTGCTCCAGACCATGGAGAGTTCGGAGGTGAAGATGGGGAAGGGCGGCTCATCGGCGCGCAATCCGCATCCTTCGATCAGCGCATTTGCCGCATAGTCCGGGACGGTGGCGAGCATTTCGGTGCCGGCCAGGATCGAGCGCAGTCCGCTGAACTGCGGCACCGCCAGCACCACGCGTCGGCTGCGGCCAACTCGCGCCAGGTCGTTGTCGATGTTCCCGGTCAGGTCGCCCGAGAACGACACCAGCGCGTGGGGGCGCGAGCAGTAGTCATCCAGGGTGAGTGTGCCGGGACGGTCGTCGCCGCGCAGGATCTTGCAGCGCAGATTGCGCAGCCGTTTGCGCTTGGCATTGGCCGGCAGCTCCGTGGTGTAGCTGACGCCGACCGAGATTTCCCCGGAAGCGAGCATCGCCGACATGAGCAGGAAGTTGACCCGACGCACCACCACTATGCTGTCGGGCGCTTCCTCACGGAGCTGGTGGATCAGGGGAGGGAACAGGCCGAACTCGACATCGTCCGACAGGCCGATCCGGAAGGTATTGCGATAGGTGGAGGGGTTGAACTCCTTCGCCCGGCTGACGGCACTGGAGATCGAGTCCAGCGCCGGTTGCAGTTCGTCGAGTATTTCCAGTGCCCGTTTGGTGGGTTCGAAGACACGGCCGTTGCGGACCAGCAGCGGGTCGTCGAAGAGGTCGCGCAAACGGGCCAGCGCCGCGCTGACCGCAGGCTGGCCGAGGAAGAGTTTCTCTGATGCGCGAGTCAGGTTCTTCTCGTACATCAGGGTCTCGAAGACCACCAGCAGGTTCAGGTCCACACGACGCAGGTCGTTCCGGTTCATCAGGGGCCCCCTCTTGAATCTGCCTTGAGTAAAGCTGATCCGTTCGCCGGCGACCGGGCCACGCCGCCGGCGGCTATTTCACCGCCTTGTCCTCGATCAGGTCGGCGTCGAACAGGTGTTCCAGCTCCGTACGGGCTTCACGGGCGGTCTGGACCACGGCGGCGTCGTCGTCATAGACGTTGTGCTGGGCGGCCAGGACTTCCTCGTCGTGGCGCTGGAAACGGCGAATGCGGGCGCTGGCTCGCTCTTCGTCGAGACCCAGGCCAAGCAGGGCCTGGCGGCTCATTTCCAGGGCGGAATGGAAGGTTTCGCGCACGGGCACGGCGCCCAGGTCGAGCAGGCGGTGGACATGCTGGCGGTTGCGCGCGCGGGCGATCACCTTGACGTGCGGGTAGAGGCGCTTGACCAGTTCGGTGATCTTCAGGTTCGTGTCCGGATCATCGGTGGCGATGATGAGGAACTCGGCCTTGTCCACCTTGGCTGCACGGAGGATTTCCGCCCGCAACGGGTCGCCGTAGTAGATGGGCATGCGGCCCAGGCTGCGCCCGTATTCGATCATGTCCACTGCGGTATCCAGGGCAACGAAAGGAACCTGCTGGGCGCGCAGCACGCGGGCGATGATCTGGCCCATGCGGCCCATGCCGGCAACCACCACGCGGGGCGCGTCGCTGTCGATGCGCTGGTACTCGGCCGGCACCTCCACCGCTTCCGGCGCAACGACCAGGCGGCGGAACAGGCCCAGCACCAGCAGCGGCGTCACGGCCATGGACAGAGTGATGCTGAGCACCAGCAGGCCGTGCAGGCGGGCGTCGAGCATGCCCTGCTCGAAAGCCACCTTGAACACCACGAAGGCGAACTCGCCACCTGCAGCCAGGACGATGCCCAAGCGCAACGCATGGGCGCGCTCCAGTCCACCGGCGAAGCGGCCCACCAGATAGAGCAGCGGCAGTTTCGCCATCAGCAGCAGAACGGTCAGCACCATGACCGCGAACGGCTCGTTCAGCAGCAGGCTGAGGTCGGCGCTCATGCCCACGCTCATGAAGAACAGGCCCAGCAGCAGGCCCTTGAAGGGCTCGATCTGCGCTTCCAGTTCATGGCGGTATTCGGAGTCCGCCAGCAGCAGGCCGGCGATGAAGGCGCCAAGGGCCATGGAAACGCCCGCCAACTCCATCAGCCAGGCGGTGCCGACCACCACCAGCAGCGAGGTGGCGGTGGAAACCTCTTTCAGCCCGGCTTTCAGCACGGCGCGGAATATCGGCCGCAGCAGGTAGCGGCCACCGATGATCACTGCACCGATGCTGGCCACTGCCAGCAACACGTCATGCAGGTCGACGCCTTCCGTGTCGAACTCGCCAGCACCGCTGAGCAGCGGCAGCAGGGCAATCAACGGGATGGCGGCGATGTCCTGGAACAGCAGGATGGCGAAGGCCAGGCGGCCGTGGGGGCTGGTCAGTTCCTTGCGCTCGGCGAGTATCTGCAGGCCGAAGGCGGTGGACGAGAGTGCCAGGCCGAAACCCAGGACGGCTGCGGTGTTCAGGCTCTTGGCGAACACCAGCCAGGCCACCAGGCCAATGACCAGGGCGGTGAGCAGGACCTGGGCGAGGCCTGCACCGAACACCGAGCGGCGCATCACCCAGAGACGGCGGGGCGAGAGCTCCAGGCCGATGATGAAGAGCAACAGCACCACGCCGAGTTCGGACACGTGGGCGACGCTTTGGGGATCGTTGACCAGGCCTAGTACGGAAGGGCCGATCAGCACCCCCGCCAGCAGGTAGCCCAGTACAGCGCCAAGCTGCAAGCGCTTGGCCAGGGGGACGGTGATTACGGCGGCGAACAGGAACACCACCGCTGCCTGCAGCAGGCTGCCGTCATGGGGCATGGGTCACTCCTCAGTCATGCTGCTTGAAGGGGGCGACATCTTAGATCAGAGAGGTGGACTGGGGCAGGAACCGCGCCAATACGACGCGGTTCCCGGTGGTTCACTTCGTGAGCGTGGTGTAGCTGGTGATCAGATTGCGGTAGTCGGGGATGTGGTTGGAGAACAGGGTACCCAGGCCTTCGATGTCGTTGCGCCAGTCGCGGTGCAGCTCGCAGGCCACGCCGAACCAGGTCATCAACTGCGCACCGGCAGCTTCCATGCGGCGCCAGGCGGCGTCACGGGTGACTTCGTTGAAAGTGCCGGACGCGTCGGCAACGACGAATACGTCAAAACCTTCTTCAAGGGCCGACAGTGCCGGGAAGGCCACGCAGACCTCGGTCACCACGCCCGCGATGATCAGCTGCTTCTTGCCGGTGGCTTTCACCGCCTTGACGAAGTCCTCGTTGTCCCAGGCGTTGATGTTGCCGGGACGGGCGATGTAGGGGGCGTCGGGGAACTGCTCTTTCAGCTCGGGCACCAGCGGGCCGTTGGGGCCGGTCTCGAAGCTGGTGGTGAGGATGGTCGGCAGCTTGAAGTACTTGGCCAGGTCACCCAGGGCCAGCACGTTGTTCTTGAATTTGTCCGGGTCGATGTCCCGTACCAGGGAGAGCAGGCCGGTCTGGTGGTCGACCAGCAGCACGGCGGCGTTGTTCTTGTCCAGACGCTTGTATTGGAAAGACATGGCATTTTCCTCGCTTGGTTGAGCGTCCGCCCTTGTGGGGCAGGCGCAGGAATTTTTCAGCGTTGCGAATCCAGCACTTCGTTGTCCCTGGCCACCTGCTGGGCTTTTCCGTAGCTCTCGATCAGCAGTTGGTAGTGCGGGAATACATGACTATAGGCGGCGGCCCACTCGGCGGCGTCGGGGCGGTTCCAGGTGCGCTGCACCTCGGAGCAGACGGCGGCGGTGTCCATGGGCACCACGCCGGCCTGGACGACGCGCGCCAGGGTGATTTCCTGGGCCATCTTGGAGTAGGTGCCTGACGCGTCGATGACAGCGAAGACCCGATAGCCGGCGTTGACCGCGCTGATGCTGGGGAAGGCCATGCACACGCTGGTGATGGTGCCGGCGATGATCAGGGTCTTGCGGCCGGTGGCTTCCACCGCCGCCACGAACTCGGGGTTGTCCCAGGCGTTGATCTCGCCCTTGCGCGCCACGTATCGGGCGTGGGGCGCGGCCTCGTGGATTTCCGGAATCAACGGACCGTTGGGCCCCTGGGGCACGGAGGCCGTGGTGATCACCGGCATCTTCGCAAGGGTGGCGACCTTGGCCAGGGTGATGGCGTTGGAGCGCAGCTCGGTCATGGGCATGTCCTTGACCGTCTGGAACAGCCCGCTCTGGTGATCGATCAGCAGCATCGCGGCGTCATCGGGGTCGATCCTCGGGATCTGGCCGTTGAAGTTGGCGATCTGGGCGAAGTTGCTCATGGCGTCTTACCTCTTTCTCAGGGTGATGGCCGTCCTGGCCGAAGCGGTTGCCCGCCGGCCCACGAATCCGTCGTGGGGGATTGACCAGACTAGGCAGGCGCCCGGCCCGGCGTGTGACCGTCAGTCGTCCATGTGGCCGAAGTGGCCGCTCTGGAAGTCCTGGATCGCCTGGCGTATCTCGGCTTCGCTGTTCATCACGAAGGGGCCGTAACCGACGACCGGCTCGTCGATGGGGTCGCCGGAAAGCAGCAGCACCAGGGCCTGGTCATTGGCCTCCAGCAACAGTTCTTCGCCGGCGGGTTCGAACAGTGCCAACTGCCCTTCGCGCACCAGTTCCTCGCCGTTCACCAGCAAGGTGCCGCGCAGTACCACCAGGGCGGTGTTGCGGCCGGGTCGGAGGCTTAGGCTGACCGGCTTCTCACGGTTCAGGCGGATGTCCCACACGTCCATCTCCGTGAAGGTGCGTGCCGGACCGCGCTTGCCGGCAAACTCGCCAGCGATCAGGCGCAGGCTGCCGGCAGCGTCCGGTAAGGGCAGGTGGGGAATGTCGGCATCCAAGATGGTCTGGTAGCCGGGCTCCGCCAGCTTGTCGCGGGCCGGCAGGTTGACCCAGAGCTGGACCATTTCCAGGGTGCCGCCACTGCGGGTGAAGGCTTCGGAGTGGAACTCCTCATGGAGGATGCCCGAGGCCGCGGTCATCCATTGCACGTCACCGGGTCCGATCAGCCCGCCGGCACCGGTGGAGTCCCGGTGCTCCAGTTCGCCCTGGTAGACGATGGTCACGGTCTCGAAACCCCGGTGCGGATGCTGGCCGACGCCGCGTGGACGTTCGGCAGGGGCGAATTCGGCGGGGCCGGCGTAGTCCAGCAGCAGGAACGGGCTGATGTGTTTGCCCAGGCTGTCGTAGGAAAACAGCGTGCGAACCGGGAAACCGTCGCCCACCCAATGGGGCCTGGGGCTGGTGTAGATACCGCGGATCTTTTTCATGGTGTGCCTCCTGAAGTGCATGGGGCACATATTGAAACTGCAACACTGGGTCCGGTAGTCGGGATAAATTGGCTTCAGAGTCCTATTTGGAGAACGCTGGTGGAAGACCTCAACGACCTCTACTACTTCGCCCAGGTGGTGGAGCACGGCGGCTTTGCCCCGGCTGGGCGGGCGCTGGACATGCCCAAGTCCAAGCTCAGCCGACGCATCGCCAACCTCGAAGAGCGGCTGGGCGTGCGGCTGATCCAGCGCTCGACGCGGCATTTCTCGGTCACCGAGATCGGCCAGGAGTATTACCGCCATTGCGTGGCCATGATGGTGGAGGCGGAGGGCGCCGCCGAGGTGATCGAGCGCAATCGCTCCGAACCCCAGGGCGTGGTGCGGATCAGTTGCCCCACCGCGCTGCTGGATTTCTGGGTAGGGCCGATGCTGAGCCAGTTCATGGTGAAGTACCCGCTGGTGCAGCTGCACATCGACAGCACCAACCGCCAGGTGGACCTCATCCAGGAAGGCATCGACATCGCCCTGCGGGTGCGCTTCCCGCCGCTGGAAAGCACCGATCTGGTGATGAAGGTGCTGGCCAACAGCACACAGTGGCTGGTGGCCAGCCCAAGACTGCTGGAGAACATTCCGCAACCCCTGGTGCCCGCGGACCTGGCGAGCCTGCCAAGCCTGCACTGGGGTGCGCCGTTACGCGAGTACATCTGGCACCTGGATGGCCCCGACGGCGCCAGCGCTGCCGTACGCCATCATCCCCGACTGGTTACCGACGATTTGCTGATGCTGCGTCAGGCAGCCGAAGCCGGGGTAGGGGTGGTGCATATTCCGTGGGTGGTGGTGCGGGATGAACTGGCCAGCGGCCGATTGGTACAGGTAACGCCTGGCTGGGCACCGAGAACCGGCATCGTGCATGCCGTTTTCCCCTCTCGGCGCGGCCTGTTGCCCTCGGTACGGACCTTGATCGACTTCCTGGCGGAGGAGTTCAAGGAAAGCGGGATGATGTGAGCTGCCCCCAGCCGCGGGTCTGCCCTGCGGAATGGCCGGGGCAACTGCGTTGCCCTTGGCGAATGAATTCGCCCCTACAAGGTATGGGTGCTCACTGCGGGATATGTGCGGGGCGAGATTCGCTTTTCCTGTGGGGGCTGCTCAATGGAATTGCAGGGGGCAACGGTGTTGCCCTTTAGCGAATGAATTCGCCCCCTGCAAGGTATGGGGGCCTGCCGTGGGATAGGTGCGGGGCGCGGTTTGCATTACCTGTAGGGGCGATTTCAATCGCCAAGCAGGCCGAAGGTCTGCCCAACGGGATTGCAGGGGGGCAACTGCGTTGCCCTTGGCGAATAAATTCGCCCCTACAGGTGTGGGAGCGAATTCATTCGCGATCAAGGGGCAGGCCTGCGGCCTGCTTTCGTGATTGAAATCACTCCCACAGGGGCCGGGGTCAAAAGGCAAAGCAGGAACAGCCCAGTGCCCCCCAGAAGCCCTGGAAGTCACTCACCGGCACGCTCGACTGGCGCGCCCGTTCGTGGCTGTGGGCGTGCACGGTGCAGGCGCCGACACACTGGTGCACCTGGGCGGCGAGCGGGGCGGCGGGCTTCCAGTGCCCAGGCACCTTCGCCACCGGCGACCACTCCGGCAGCACCGGCACTTGCGGCGGGCCGAGCTTGTCGAACTCGCCGGCGGCGTAAACCACCTTGCCATCGACTACGGTCAGCACCGACTCGATCCACTTGATTGCTTCTTCCTCGACGCTGAAGAAGTCCGCCGACAGGGCTGCCAGGTCGGCCAACTGGCCCACCTTGATCTGCCCCTTCTTGCCCTGCTCACTGGAGAACCAGGCGCTGCCATGGGTGAACAGCTGCAGCGCGGTGTCGCGACTGAGGCCCTGGGGATAAAGCTCCAGGCCGCCGACGGTCTTGCCGCTGACCAGCCAGTACAGCGAAGTCCAGGGGTTGTAGCTGGACACGCGGGTGGCATCGGTGCCAGCGCCCACCGGCACGCCTTCGGCGAGCATGCGCTGGATCGGTGGGGTCTTTTCGGCGGCCTTGGCGCCGTAGCGGTCGACGAAGTACTCACCCTGGAAGGCCATGCGGTCCTGGATGGCGATGCCGCCGCCGAGGGCGCGGACCCGCTCGATGTTTTTCGGCGAGATGGTTTCGGCGTGGTCGAAGAACCAGGGCAGGCCGTTGAACGGGATGTCGCGGTTGACCTTCTCGAACACGTCGAGCATGCGCGAGATCGATTCGTCGTAGGTGGCGTGCAGGCGGAACGGCCAGCGCTGCTCCACCAGGTGGCGCACCACCGGCTCCAGCTCCTGCTCCATGCTTGGCGCGAGGTCCGGGCGCGGTTCGAGGAAGTCCTCGAAGTCGGCGGCGGAGAACACCAGCATCTCGCCGGCGCCGTTGTGGCGCAGGAAGTCGGTGCCGTCACCCGGCTTCACCACCTTGCTCCAGTTCTTGAAGTCTGTGAGCTCTTCCTTGGGTTTCTGGGTGAACAGGTTGTAGGCGATGCGCACGCTCAGTTGGCCGTTGTTGGCCAGTTCCTGAATCACCTGGTAGTCGTCCGGGTAGTTCTGGTAGCCGCCGCCGGCGTCGATGGCGCTGGTCAGACCGAGGCGATTGAGCTCGCGCATGAACTGGCGGGTGGAGTTGACCTGGTACTCCAACGGCAGCTTCGGGCCCTTGGCCAGGGTGGCGTAGAGGATGGTGGCGTTGGGCCGGGCGATGAGCATGCCGGTGGGGTTGCCGTTGCCGTCGCGCTGGATTTCACCGCCGGGCGGGTTGGGGGTGTCCTTGGTGTAGCCGACTGCCTTCAGCGCGGCGCGGTTGAGCAGCGCGCGGTCATACAGATGAAGGATAAACACCGGGGTGTCCGGCGCCGCGCGGTTGATTTCCTCCAGGGTCGGCATGCGCTTTTCGGCGAACTGGAATTCGTTCCAGCCACCGACCACCCGCACCCACTGCGGGCTGGGGGTGCGATCGGCCTGGTCTTTCAGCATGCGCAGGGCATCGGCCAGGGATGGCACGCCTTCCCAGCGCAATTCGAGGTTGTAGTTGAGACCGCCACGGATCAGGTGCAGGTGCGAGTCGTTGAGGCCGGGAATGACCGTGCGTTGCTTGAGGTCGATGACCTGGGTGGCGTCGCCGCGCAGGGCCATGGCTTCGGCATCGGTGCCGACGGCGAGGAAGCGGCCGTCCTTGATGGCCACGGCGCTGGCGTTGGGTTTCTCGCGGTCGACCGTGTGCAGGCGGCCGTTGAACAGGATCAGGTCAGCGGACATGGAACCCCCTGAGGTGGCATGGGCGACGCCTGCGGCGCCGGCGAAGGGCAGTGCGGACCAGAGTGCGCCAGCGGCGCCAAGCACAGTGCTGGCGGCGAGGAACTGGCGGCGGCTGTTGTTGGTTGGGTCTTCGCTCATGGAACCCTCCTTGGACTTAGGGTTGGTTCAGCCAACCGGCGAAAAAACGTGTCACCGGCGGCATGAAAAGATAGACAACCAGCAGCACGATGCTGGCGGTGATCACCACGTTGCTCGCCACATAACCCCCGAGCCAGGGTTGCAGCTTGAACAGTGGCTGCCAGAGCAGTGGTACCAGCAGCGCCAGCGGCAGGATTACCAGGAAAGTAATGCAGGCCTGTTTCCAGCGGGGCGGCTGCGGCACGTCGGCCGGCATTGGGGTGAACCAGAATTCCCGCTCGGGATTGATTTCCACCTGGTCGCCATCGGCCAGCAGGTGGCTGACTTCCTCGATCAGCAGGCGGCGCTCGGTGGAGTCCAGCCAGGCCTGGAGCTGGGTAGTGCTGGCGAAGCGCAGGACGCAGGTAAACAGGTGCATGCCATCCTTGCGATCCCGCACCACATCGATGCCGAGGTGACCGGGGTAACCCTTGGCGATGCCGATGATGCGGCGCAGCCAGCCTTCGTATTCCTGTTCCCGGCCCTCGCGGACCCGGTGGCGGATCAGCAGGGTGACGATATCGTCGGTGGTCATGGCGAGGTGCTCCGTGCAAGGCGTGGAAGAAGGCCGGAGGCGCTGGTCGCCTCCGGCCTTGCTGCTTACTTCACCTGACGCTGGGGCGCCTTGTGCACCAGGGTGTAGGCATAGTCCACGCCCATGCCGTAGGCGCCGCTGTGCTCGCGCACCAGGTCCATCACGGCGTCGTAGCTTTCGCGCTTCGACCAGTCGCGCTGGTACTCGAGCAGGACCTGCTGCCAGGTCACCGGAATGGCGCCGGCCTGGATCATGCGTTGCACCGACATGTCATGAGCTTCCTGGGAGGTGCCGCCGGAAGCGTCGGTGACGATGTAGACCTCGTAGCCGGCTTCGATGGCTTCCAGCGCGGGGAAGGTCAGGCAGACTTCGGTCCACAGGGCGGCCATGATCAGTTTCTTGCGGCCGGTGGCTTTCACGGCGGCAACGAATTTCTCGTCTTCCCAGGAGTTCATCGAGGTGCGTTCGATGGGGTGCTGGTCGGGGAACACACCGAGCAGTTCCGGCCAGATGTAGCCGCTGAAGCTTTCGGTTTCGACGCTGGTGAGGATGGTTGGAACGTTGAAGATCTTGGCGCTCTTGGCCAGGGCCACGGTGTTGTTCTTCAGTTGTTGGCGGTCGATGGACTGCACGCCGAAGGACATTTGCGGCTGGTGGTCGATCAGGATCAGGGCGGAGTTGGTCGGGTTCAGCAGTTCGCGGATGGACATGGCATTTCTCCTTGGAGCAGTTGGTTTTTGGTTTTCTTCCTGGCCGGTGCCTCCGCGCTGGAGGCTGTTTGGTTCCGACTTGGGATGAATTTTGTGCTCGCCCATTGAGAGAAACAATTAGGCATAATTGAACTTCATTGATTCTGGTTTGGAGACATTGATGGACAGGGTCGAGTGCATGCGCGCCTTTATCGAAACCGTCCGCAGCAATGGTTTTGCCGCAGCGGCACGGGCGCTTGACCTGCCACGCTCCACGGTGAGCAAGCAGGTGCAGGCGCTGGAGGAAGCCATCGGCGTGCAACTGCTGGTGCGCACGACGCGCAGCCTGCACCTGACGGAAGCCGGGACGGAGTACTTCGAGTCGGCGCGGGACCTGCTGGCTGCCCTGGACGAGGCCGAGCAGCGGGCGCGGGACGGGGTAGGGCAGTTGCGCGGGGTACTGCGGGTGAACGCGCCCATGTCCTTCGGCCTACGCAAGCTGGGGCCGCTGATCCCGCTGTTCCATGAGCGGCACCCGCAGATCGAACTGCAGCTGGTGCTCAGCGACCAGCAGGTGGACCCGGTGCGCGGCGGCTTCGACGTGACCATCCGCATCGCCAGCCTGGCGGACTCGTCCATGGTGGCGCGCACCATCGCCCCGGCGCCGCGACTGCTGGTGGCTTCGCCTGAGTACCTGGAGAAGGCCGGGATACCGCAGTCGCCGGAGGACCTCGCCAATCATGCGTTCCTTGGCTACGGCTACCTGCAGAGCGGTGTCAGCCTGGCGTTGAGCAACGGCGAAGAGACCCGGCGCGTGCAGTTACACGGTCCGCTCCAGGCCAACAACGGCGACTTCCTCGCCCAGGTGGCCGAGGCTGGCATGGGCATCGCCCTGTTACCGAGCTTCATCGTCGACGACGCCCTGGCCGCCGGCCGGCTGGTGGCGGTGCTGTGCAAATGGCAGGCGCCGCCCATCAGCATCAACGCCGTCTACCCCTCGTCCCGCCGCATGCCGCAAAAGACCCGAGCCTTCATCGATTTCCTGGTGGAGGAGATGAGCAGAGCGAATGAGCGGGTGGCCTGCTGACCTGGATCAGCGGGACGCGCAACGGGGCGCGGGGCGGGGTATTACCACCGGGAATACCCGCGTCGCTCATTTCTATTTTTTGGGCAATTGCGACTCGGGATAGCATCACCCCAGTTTCAAAGGGTCAATCGGACGCAGCGTTCCACCATCAATGGGCGCCGCCGGCGATCCGGTGACTCACCGAACAACAATTACCCAAGGAGCACCTATGTCGTTGTCCATGCCGCTGAGCCGCGATGATTTCCAGCGCCTCGATCGCGACGATCCCCTCGGGGACCGTCGCGCCCGCTTCGACCTACCGGACGGCGAGATCTACCTCGACGGCAATTCGCTGGGCGCCATGCCCGCGCATATTCCCGGGCGCATGGACCGTATCCTCAGGGAGGAGTGGGCCAGGGGGCTGATCCGTTCCTGGAACGATGCGGACTGGTACCCGGCACCCCAGCGTACCGGTGGCAAGATCGCCCGGCTCATCGGTGCACAGGCCAACGAGGTGATAGTCGCCGACTCGACGTCCATCAATCTGTTCAAGGTGCTGGTGGCTGCGACCCGGATGCGCCCTGGCCGCAAGGTGATCCTGGGGGAGAAGGGCAATTTCCCGACTGACGTCTATGTAGCCTCCGGCGTCGCCGAGCTGACCGGCTGCGAGTTGCGTTGCGTCGATCCCGACGAGGTGCTGGCGGCGCTGACCGACGAAGTGGCGATCCTTTCCCTGACCCATGTGAACTACAAATCCGGCCGCCGCTACGACATGGCCGCCATCACGGCTCGTGCCCATGAGGTGGGCGCCCTGGTGGTCTGGGACCTGTGCCACTCCGCCGGCGCCATGCCCGTCGACCTGAACGGCTGCGCCGCCGACTTCGCGGTTGGTTGCGGCTACAAGTACCTGAACGGCGGCCCCGGCGCCCCGGCCTTCGTCTTCGTCGCGGAACGCCATATTCCTCTCGTGGACCAGCCGCTCACCGGCTGGCACGGCCACGCCCGTCCCTTTGCCTTCGTCCATGACTACGAGGCGCACCCGACAATCGACCGCATGCTAGTGGGCACCGCGCCGCAGTTGGGCGTACTGGCCCTCGAGGCGGCGCTGGAGGTGTTCGACGGCGTCGACATGCAGGTCCTGCGCAAGAAGAGCGTGGCGCTCTGTGACCTGTTCATCCGGCTGTGCGACGAGCAGTTGGCGGGACTCGGCATCGAACTGCGCTCGCCGCGCGATGCCGCCCAGCGGGGCAGCCAGGTGTCGCTGGCCCATGCCGATGCCTACCCGGTGATGCAGGCCCTGATCGCCCGGGGTGTGATCGGGGACTTCCGCGCGCCGGACATCCTGCGCTTCGGCTTCACTCCGCTGTACACCCGCTATGTGGACGTCTGGGACGGCGTCCAGGCGTTGCGCGATGTCCTTGAGAGCGGTGAATGGCATCGGCCGGAGTTCATCGCCAGGAAGTCGGTGACCTGATACCCCTTCAAGACCGGAGCATTCGAACATGACAAGAACAACAAGCTCTTTCGACAACCTGGTCCAGCGTGAGCAGGGCCTGAAGCAAAGCCTCAGCAGTAGCCAGTTGTCCATGATCGCCATCGGTGGCGCCATCGGCACCGGATTGTTCCTGGGCAGCGGCTTCGCCATCGGTTTCGCCGGGCCCAGCGTGCTGGTGAGTTATGCCATTGGCGCCGTGATCGCCCTCCTGCTGATGGGGTGCCTGGCGGAAATGACCGTCCGCCATCCCACCTCGGGTTCCTTCGGCTCCTTCGCCGAGTTTTATGTGGCGCCCTGGTTCGGTTTCCTGATCCGCTATGCCTACTGGGCTTCCATCGTCTTCGCGGTGGGCACCGAGATCACCGCGGCGGCCATGTACATGAAGTACTGGTTCCCGGATGTGCCGGGCGGCTACTGGATGGCCTCCTTCTCGGCGGCGCTGGTGCTGGCGAACGTCCTCAGCGTAAAGGTGTTCGGCGCAATCGAGTACCTGTTCTCGCTGCTCAAGCTCTGCGCCATTGTCGCCTTCATCCTGTTGGGGGCCTGGGTGATTTACGGCGCGCCAGCCGATTCCGGCATCGGCTTCGCCAATTACACCAATGACCGCGGCTTCTTCCCCAACGGCTACTGGGGCACCTGGGTGGCGGTGATCGTGGCGTTCTTCAGCTACCTCAGCATCGAGATGATCGCCGTGGCGGCGGGGGAGGCCAAGGACCCCAAGCGTGCGGTCACCCGCGCCTTCCGCATCACCGTGGTGCGGTTGGTGGTGTTCTACCTGCTGACGCTCGCGCTGGTCCTGGCGATCCTGCCCTGGGGTCAGAACAACGGTGGCCAGAGTCCCTTCGTCACCGTCATGAACGCCACCGGCGTGCCCTTTGCCGGCGCGGTGTTCAACGCGGTGATCCTGATCGCGGCGCTGTCGGCGATGAACAGCCAGCTCTACATCACCTCGCGCCTGATGTTCAGCCTCGCGCGGGCGGGTCAGGCCCCGGCGCTGTTCGGCCGTGTGAGCGCCAGGGGTGTGCCGCTGCCGGCGCTGCTGCTGTCGTCCCTGGGCATCGGCCTCGGTACGCTGCTGTACATCGCCTACCCGGAGAACGCCTTCACGTTGATGATGTCCATCGCCATGTTCGGCGCCATGTTCACCTGGGCGGGCATCTTCCTCACCCACCTGTTCTTCCGCCGTCGCCAGGACGCGGCCACGCTGGAGTTCCGTCTCTGGGGCTATCCCTGGACCAGCCTCGCCGGCCTGTTGCTGATGCTGGCGGTGATGCTGACCACGCTGTTCACCGAGGAATTTGCCCTCACCCTGACCTGTGGCGTGCCGTTCCTGATGCTGATGGGACTGATCTACGCCCTGCGCTTCAGGCGCTCTCCGGTCGTCGAGGGCGATGCCCCCAAGCCGTTGCCTATTCGGCACTGAGTCGACCCCGACCTGATCGTTCGATCAGGTCACCCATTCCCTGACCCCCCATGTCCCCGGGCGCATCGGCGCCCGGAGCGGGAGCGGCTTGCCCGCTGGAACCCACCAACCCGGAACTGCGAGGAGCACCATGCGAGGCTTCCGAACTGTCGTGCTCGTGATTCCCGGCCTGCTGGCCCTGTCGTCCACCGAGACGGCAGCCCAGGGGTGGGACGATGTCGTCCAGGCGAGTCGACTCAGCCTGCTGTTGCGCAACGCCTACTTCAATCGCGACAAGACCGGTGGACGCCCGGACGCCCGCGACTGGACCCAGGGTCTCAACCTGGACTTCCGCTCGGGCTACACGCCTGGCGTCCTCGGCGTAGGGCTGGATGCCTTCGCCTACCAGGGGCTGCGATTGGACGCCTCGGGCGGCAAGACCGGCACCGGCAACCTGCCGGTGCGCGACGACGGCGAGCCGGCCCACGAGTACGCCAAGGCTGGTGCGGCGCTGAAGCTGCGGGTATCGCGGACCGAGCTCAAACTAGGCGAGCAGCGGCCGGATACGCCAGTGTTCGGTGTCAGCCACTTCCGCATTGTGCCGCAGACGGCCACTGGCCTGTCCCTGCGCAGCCAGGAGCGGGACGACCTGCTGCTGGAAGCGGGGCACTTCTACTCGGCCACCAGCCCGGTCTCCACCAACGCCGATGGCGATCTCTGGGCAGTCATGGCCGGTGTCACCACGCCCCGTGCGGACTACCTGGGCGGCCGCTGGCAGTGGCGGCCCGAGGTGGCCCTGGCGCTCTACGGCGCCCGATTCGACGATCTCTGGTACCAGGGCTACGCAAACCTGGATGCGCGCTTCCCCCTGGCGGGGGACCAGGCGGCGGGGGTGAACCTGACCCTCTACCGGAGCACGGACCAAGGCAGGGCGCTTGCCGGTGAGATCGACAACCTGACCATGGGCGCATCGGCGTTCCTGCGCATGGCCAGCCATCGTTTCACGCTGGGGCTGCAACAGGTCCGGGGCGATACCCCTTTCGACTACCTCGGCGTGGGCGACCAGGACCGCAACGGCCGCAACGGGCGGGACCAGGGCGCCTCCATCTGGCTGCCCAACTCCGCCCAGTTCTCCGATTTCAATGGCCCCCACGAGCGCTCCTGGCAGCTTCGCTACGACTACGCGCTCGACGGCCTGGGCTGGCCCGGCGCCTCGCTGATGGCACGCTACGTCGAGGGCAGCCGCATCGATGGTAGCCAGGCGCCGGCCGGTAGCCCCTACGCCGGGCGCTACGGCAGCGACGACGCGCACCGGGAAACCAACCTGGAGTTCCGCTACGTGGTGGCCTCCGGCCCTGCCCGCGGGCTCAGCATCCGCCTGCGCCAGGCCTGGCACCGGGCGGATGCCGCACAAGGGCCGGGGGATCTCGATGATTTCCGGCTCGTCACCGATTACCCCCTGGAGATTTTCTAGCCCGTGGCGGGAGGCACGGGCGGGGCGATGGATGCAAGCAAGGACGTTGAGGGAACGGACTCCCGTCGTGATGAAACGCAAAGACTGCCCGATGGGCATAACCAAACGGAGTAAATAATGAAAACAATGCCGCTCTCTGTTAAACCGGTCCACCCATTCGCCCGCAGCCGGCTGGCGCTGTCTTTGGTGCTCGGCCTGCTGGCCAGTTCCAGCCTGCAGGCCGAGGAGCATGGCCCGATCAACATCGTCGACCCCATCGTCAAGCGCCAGACCTCGTTGTCCCCCGATCGCACGCCGCCGGCGCCCGCGCCGGGCAGCTATGGTATGGACAAGGCGACCGGCAAGTTCATCCCACCGGTGGCCACGCCCTTCTCCCACGAGGGCAAGCCGTTCGATGGGCAACTGGATCACTGGGACACCCAGAGCTACATCAAGAACATGAAGGTGGAGGCCTACTACCCGATCGCGGTCGAGCCCTTCCACACCTGGCAGAACATCGTCGACTTCGACGGCAAGCGCTACCTCTATCAGTATGTGCGCCGCAACCTGAAGATCTTCGACATCACCAATCCCAAGGCGGTGACGGTCGTTCACAGCAAGGGTGCGACCTGGGGCCCGAATGGCCCTGGCGAGGAAGAAAATCCCTATGCGGCGGACGACATGTTCGGCGCCGCCTCCATCCAGTGGAACAAGAAACTGGGCAAGTACGTGATGGTGCAGGCCTTCGAGGTGCGCCGCTTCGGCGTGCTGTCGGACAAGTACCGTGAGCCGGACAAGGTCGAAGCGATCCGCAAGTCCAAGCACCTCAAGGGCTTCAAGGTCTACGAGATGAACGGCCCGCTGCCGGCGGACTGGAAGCTGCTCGCCACCCGCACCACCGACATCGAGCACCCCGATGCGCCCATTGGTGAGCAGGAGGGCTCCGGCGTGCGCGACATCCCGGCCTACTTCGGCGGTGACGTCATGTACGTGGCAGCCGCGCCCAGCAACAAGTACGGCCTGACCGAGTACCCCAACGACCTCTACAACGCCGGCTACCAGTCCTGGGACATGTCTGATCCGAGCGATCCCAAGCTGCTGGACGTGCTCACCGTGCCCGGCCAGATCGTCGGCGACCCGGAGCACGAGGCAGTGTTCAAGGCCAACGCCCGGGCCGGTAACCGGGCCTCCTGGATGGGCGCGCGCATGTCGCTGTTTATTCCCAAGCCGGTAGAGCAGGGCGGCAAGTACGGCTACGCCGCCATGGGCGGCATGGGGCTCTATGTGGTGGACATCACCGACTCGGCGAACATGAAGGTGGTGGGCCACCTCGAGTTCCCGGTCAGCGTGGCGGGCACCGAGGGCGACAACATCGACGTGTCCCAGGTGGAGAAGACCGGGCTGATCTACTTCAGCGGCTACCCGTTGACCGAGGACTGCTATGAGGCGGAGAAGAAGATCTATGCAGTCGATGTGAGCGACCCGGCCAAGCCGGCCATCAAGCACGCCCTGCCGCGTCCGACACCGCCGGCCGAGGCTGGATTCGCCGATTACTGCCAGCGCAAGGGCAGCTTCGGACCGAAGCGGACCGGCTACTACACCCAACCCGGCGTCTCCCGCGACGGCATCCTGCCCTACGCCTACTACAACGCCGGCGTGCAAGTGTTCGACGTGCGCAACCCGGACGAGCCGACCATCGGTGCCTACTTCGTGCCGCCGTACGACACCAAGAACGTGGCCAGCTACGCCATGGGCAACCTTACCCATGGCACCTACACCGAGTACGACCGCAACCTGATCTGGCTCTTCACCAACCACGGCTTCTACGCGCTCTCGACCCCGCTGCTCGGCGAACCGAGCTTCGAGCCGCCGAAGCAGCCCTGGCCCTCGCGGGACTGATCCCAGCCAACACGAACAATAAAACCCAATAAGAAATCCGGCCGCGACAGACACGGGCCGTGCTGTCGCGAGCCCTGCCTCGTTCAACTGGAGCAGCAAATGCGCAAACTTTTACTCGCCCTCCCACTGGTGAGCGGATACGCCTGCGCGGACATCGCGGAAATCGCGAACACCACGGGCATCGACGTTATCGAGCTTTCCGGGATCATCGACGTCAACTACGAGGTGGCCGAATCCGGCGGGTTCACCGAGGAGCGCGTCAACGGAGGGGGCTTGAGCGCCAACCGCCTGCAACTGCATATGCAGGAAGCGCTCACCGACGACCTGTCGCTGAACTGGGTCTATCAGGCGCAGTACAACCCGCATTCGGATGACGACATCGGCAAGCGCGAAGCCTATGCCCAAATCATTTCCAAACGCTGGGGCACCCTCAGCGCCGGCCGCCAGGACACCCCGTCCGCCAACGCCTATGGCTACGCCGACCCGCTGTACAACAACGACTACAGCCTGATCAGCAACGTCATGGTGTTCTACGCGCCGTGGCGCGAAGACGGCTCGCTGATGTACATCAGCCCGCGAATCGAGGGTTACGAGTTTCGCGGCATGGTTACCGATGGCGAGGACGATGGCAGTCGCGATGGGCAGGTCATCAGCATCGCCGTGGATCGCTGGACCGACAGCCCCTGGTATTTCTCGGCGGCCGTGGACCGCAAGTACCAGCGCAACCTGTGGGACCAGTACACCATGGAACAGTCCACCGACGCCTACCTGACGGCGGTGTACAGCATGGGGCGGACCGAACTCTCTGCGGTCTACCACCGCTACGTGGGCTATTACGCCTACGCCCCCTGGGTGGACTTCGAGTCCAATGGCAGCGACCTGCAACTGGGCATGCGGCACAACTTCGGCAACAAGCACAATGCCACCGCCAGCTTCATCTACAAGGACGACCGCAAGGACGAGGCACTGAGCGATGCCGCGGCCATCAGCCTTGGCTACATCTACAACTACGACAAGAACATCGACCTCTACGGCGTCTACGCCTACATCCATCACAAGCGCGACAGCGAGATCCGCTACCCGATCAGTTGGAGCCTGGAAAACCCGCTGCCGGACGAGAACCCGCAAGGCATGCAACTGGGCGTACGCATCAAGTTCTGAACCCGGTATCCCCGAGTTCGCTTGGGGACACCTTCTCTTCCCGGGCTGGGCTGCCGGTGGGGCGATCCAGCCCCGCCACCGGAACCCTCCCATGATCCGCTCCCTTGGTTTTGGCAGAAAATTGCTCCTGGCGACCTCCTTGCTGGTGGTCGTCAGCTTTTCCTTCTTCACCCTCCATAACGACGCTCGCCTGGAGCCGGCCCTGGGCCGTGCCCTCGAAAGCCGTGTGAAGGACGCCGGGCGCCTGGCCGCCAACAGCGTAGAGCACTGGCTCGGAGGGCGGCTGTCGTCCATCGAACTGGTCGCGCAGAGCCTGTTGCAACAGGGCGTGGAGGAGGATGCGCGCAACGTCCTCACCCTGCAGACCGTGCGTGACAGCTTCGTCTACGCCTACTTCGGCCGCGCCGACGGCAGCTTCCAGATGGCCACGGAGGACCCGGCTCCCGACGGCTACGACCCCCGTACGCGCCCCTGGTACCACGCTGCCCGGGATGCTGGTGCAACGGTCATCACCGAGCCCTATCTGGACGCCACCCAGAGCCAGTTGATGGTCACGGTCGCCGTGCCGCTGATTCGCCAGGGCCAGTTGCAGGGTGTCGTCGGTGGCGACCTTGGTCTGGACACCCTGACCACCATCATCAGCGCGCTGGACTTCGATGGCATGGGCTACGCCTTCCTGGTCAGCGCCGACGGCAAGGTCCTGGTGCATCCGAACAAGGACCTGGTGATGAAGAGCCTGCGGGACATCTATCCGCAGAACACGCCCGCCATCAGCACCGGCTTCAGCGAAGTCGAAGTGGACGGCACCACGCGCATCCTCACCTTCGCCCCGGTTAAAGGTCTGCCCTCGGTGAACTGGTACATCGGCGTCTCGGTGGACAAGGACAAGGCCTACAGCATGCTCAGTGAGTTCCGCGCGTCGGCCATCATCGCCACCGTGATCGCCGTGGTGATCATCATGATCCTGCTCGGCATGCTGATCCGCGTACTGATGCAACCCCTGCACATCATGGGTCGCGCCATGCAGGACATCGCCCAGGGTGAAGGCGACCTGACTCGCCGCCTGGCGATCCACACCCAGGATGAGTTCGGCGAACTGGCCAGCGCCTTCAACCGCTTCGTAGAACGTATCCACGGTTCGATCCGTGAAGTGTCTTCGGCTACGAATCAGGTCAATCAGGTGGCCAAGCTGGTGCTCAACGCCTCCAACTCGTCCATGAGCAACTCCGACGAGCAGGCCAACCGCACCAACAGCGTCGCCGCCGCGATCAACGAGCTCGGCGCCGCGGCCCAGGAAATCGCCCGCAACGCCGCCGACGCCTCGAACCAGGCGTCCTCCGCGCGCACCCTGGCCGAGGATGGCCGCCAGGTGGTGGAACGCACCATCTCCGCGATGAACGAGCTGTCCGGAAAGATTCGTGCCTCCTGCGGCAACATCGAGACGCTGAACAGCAAGACGGTGAACATCGGCCAGATCCTCGAAGTGATCAAAGGCATCTCCGAACAGACCAACCTGCTGGCGCTCAACGCCGCCATCGAAGCCGCCCGCGCCGGGGAAGCCGGTCGTGGTTTCGCCGTGGTGGCCGACGAGGTGCGCAACCTGGCCCATCGCACCCAGAAGTCGGCCCAGGAAATCCAGCAGATGATCGAGGAACTGCAGGTCGGCGCCCGCGAGGCGGTCACCACCATGACCGAGAGCCAGCGCTACAGCGAGCAGAGCGTGGAGATCGCCAACCAGGCCGGCGAGCGCCTGGGCAGCGTGACCCATCGCATCGGCGAGATCGACGGCATGAACCAGTCGGTGGCCACCGCCACCGAGGAACAGACCGCCGTGGTCGACTCGCTGAACATGGACATCACCGAGATCAACACCCTCAACCAGGAAGGCGTGGAAAACCTCCAGGCGACCCTGCGCGCCTGTGCCGACCTGGACCAGCAGGCCGCGCGCCTGCAGCAGTTGGTGGGGAGTTTCCGGATCTGACGCCGGACCGGAGCCAGAGAAAGAGAAAGAGACAGGCCTGCGTAGGGTGGACCACGCTTTTCCGGTCCACCAATCGTCGTTCGGCATGACGCCGATGGTGGATAAAAAGAGCGTTATCCACCCTGCGGAACCAGATCGACTCCCTGCCATTCCGGCGCCCCTCACCCCAGCCCTCTCCCAACGGAAGAGGGGTGACTCGTGCCAGGCGGGGCGCGCAGCCTGATGCGCACATGTGATCTGAAAGCCAGCACTTTCGGTGGGGCAGCCAAACCGCCCCGTCAGGAGGCCGAGAGGAATCGAGGAGCCGGGCCGGATTCAGGGGCAAGTCTTTTGCTTACTTTTCAACGATTGGAAAAGTGAGGCGCCCGGGAAGGCGAAACAGAGGCTCGACGCCCACTCGGCAATGAGCCAATCCTCAACCCCCTCACACAAAAAACCGCCTCCAAGACGGGAAGGCGGTTGAGGCAGAAGATGGCTGGCGAGATTCGCTCAGAGGCCAAAGAACGCCCGGGCGTTGCCGGCGACGATGCGGGCCTTGTCGTCGTCGGAGAGGCTCGGATGCTCCAGCACACCTGCGCCGATGCGCTGTTCCCCCAGGGGGAAGGGCGAGTCGGACCCCAGCATCACCCGGTCGGGCCCCATTACATCCACCAGCAGTTGCAGGGCGCGGGGGTCGAACACCGCGGAGTCGACGAAGAAACGCTTCACGTAGCTGGAGGGCAGGTTCGGGCAGTCCTCGCGGACGATGTCGCGATGGCGCCAGGCGTTGTCGACTCGCCCCAGCAGGAAGGCGAAACCGCCGCCGCCGTGGGCGAAGCACAGCCGCAGGGACTCGGGCAAACGCTCGAAGGCTCCGGAGAGGATCAGCGAGAGGATGCCCAACTGGGTCTCCGCCGGCATCGCCACCAGCCAGGGCAGCATCCAGCGCTTCATGCGTTCGCGGCCCATCATGTCCCAGGGGTGCACCAGCAGCGGTATGCCCTCGGTGGCGCAGTGGTGGAAAAAAGTCACCAGCCCGTCATGGTCCAGGTCGTGATTGCCCACGTGGTTGCCGATCTGCACGCCGACATGCCCGCAGGTCATGGCGCGGCTTGCCTCGCGGCAGGCCGCGTCGATGTCCTGCAGGGGCACCTGGGCTAGCACCTTGAGGCGCTCTGGTGCGTGGGCGGCCATCTCCACGGCGCGGTCGTTCATCAGCTGCGCCCAGGGCAGGGCGCGGTCGATGGGCTGGTCGTAGCCGAACATCACCGGCGTTGCGCACATGATCTGGATATCCAGGCCTTGCTCGTCCAGGTGCTCCAGGCGCCGTTGCGGGTCCCAGAGCACGTCGTGCACCGGCCGGAACGGCTTGTCGCCGACCATGATCTGCCCCGTACGGCCCTCGGCCTGCAGCCAGGGGGCCCGCTCCGGGCACAGCCGCGCGGCTTCGGCCTGGCTGATCAGGGGAAAGAAGTGGGAGTGGATATCGATCTTCATACGGGGTGGAGCTCGTTCAGGGTCCGGTGCCAGGTCTGCCAGTCGCGGCCGGGGTGGATATCACCGCATTGGCTGCAGCGACGCTCTTCCTCGGAGGTGGCGTAGAACTGTTCGTAGACGGGGGGAAGGTCGTTGACGATGCTTTGCAGCTGCATCTCGTAGCGCTTGATCAGGGTGCCGCAGCGGGCGCAGGACCATTGCAAGGCGTCATGCAGGCCGACCGGGCGCTGGCGCTCGATCACCAGGCACAGGCTGCCGGGCTCGGGGCGCTGGGGGGAATGGATCACATGGGGCGCCATCAGGTAGATGTCGCCTTCCTTCAGCTCCACGCGGTCGTAGCGGCCGCGGTCCCAGATGTTCAGGTAGGCGTTGCCCTTGAACTGGTAGAAGAACTCTTCCACCGGGTCGTCGTGGAAGTCGGTGCGCTGGTTCGGCCCACCGACCACCGTGACCATGAAATCGCTGTCTTGCCAGATCTGCTGATTGCCCACCGGCGGTTTCAGCAAGTGGGCGTTTTCCTCGATCCAGCGATTGAAATTGAGTGGGGGACTGAAGTGGTTCTTGTGCATTGTTCTGTGCTCAGTGGTTGCGGGGGGAGTAGGCGATAGCCTTGATCTCGATGCGCAGGTGCGGGTGCGGAAGCTGGTGTACGGCGACGGTGGTCCGAGTCGGGCCGGATTCGTCGAAGTACTCGGCATACACCTCGTTGTAGCCACCGAAGTCATTCATATCGACCAGGAAGCTGTTGATTTCCACCAGGTCATCCAGGCTCGCACCTTCACTGGCGAGGATGTCGCGGATGTTCTCGATCACGGCCCGGGTCTGGGCGCGGATATCCAGGTTGGTGGTGCCCAAGGCATCCACTTCGACGCCTGCGAAGCTGTTGTCCGGACGGCGCGAGCTGGTACCGGAGACGAAGAGCAAGTCGCCCGCGCGCTTGATGTGGGGGAAGCGGCCACGAGGCTTGGCCTTGCCGGGGACGACGGTGGAGCGGTTGTCGGTCATGAGGGATTCCTTGTGTGCTCGTCGAGAGGTCAGGGGCGCACGCTGAAGCTGCTTTCTCCAAAGCCGAGGATCTCGACGCTGACATAGGCGCCGGGGTACAGGGCTTCCGCTGCGGTGGCGGCTCCGGCCATCACCAGGCTGCCTGCCGGCAGCACGCATTCGGCGTCGTGCAGCAGGTGCGATGCCTGCACCAGGCTGCGCAGGGGCTGGCCGAGGATGGCGGCGGTGGAGCCGGTCTGGACCGGGCGACCGTCCAGGCGCATGACCACTCCGGCGTTGGCCAGCCCGGCGAAGTCACGGGACCAGGGGCCGACGGTGAGACCGGAGGAGGAACAGTTGTCGGCCACGACATCTTCCAGGCTGAACTTGAAGGCCTGGTAGCGCGAATCGATGATTTCCAGCGCTGGGGCCACCGCTTCGATGTAGTCGGCCGCTTCCAGCAGAGTCAGCGGGCGGTCGATGTCCCGACGAGTCAGGAAGCAGACCTCGGGTTCGACGCGAGGGTGAATGTAGCGCGACAGGTCCACCAGGCCGCCGTCCTCTTCCAGCATGGTGTCGGTGAGCCAGCCCCAGATCAGGCTGTCCACACCCATCTGGATCATCTTGGCGCGGCTGGTGAAGCCCAGCTTGATGCCGATGGACTGTTCACCATCGTTGTAGCGGCGCTGCATGGAGGCGCGCTGGATCCGGTAGGCCTCGTCCAGCGAGAAGGGTGACGTGGCGCTGAATTGCGGCAGGGGTTCGGCGCGGCGCGCGGCCTGGTCGAGGGCGGCGGCGATGCGGGAGATATCGGTGCTCATGGGCGGCTCTCCTGTTCGCGGGCCAGCAGGTCCAGGGCGACGTCGACGATCATGTCTTCCTGGCCACCGACCATCCGGCGTTTGCCCAGTTCGACGAGGATGTCGAGGGTCTTCAGGCCGTACTTGGCCGCTGCCACTTCGGCGTGACGCAGGAAGCTCGAATACACGCCGGCATAGCCGAGCCCGAGGGTTTCGCGGTCGACCCGCACCGGGCGGTCCTGCAGCGGCCGCACCAGGTCGTCGGCGGCGTCCATCAGCCGGTAGAGGTCGGTGCCGTGGTTCCAGCCCAGGCGTTCAGCGGCGGCGATGAACACTTCCAGCGGCGCGTTGCCGGCGCCCGCGCCCATGCCGGCCAGGCTGGCGTCAATGCGGTCGCAGCCCTCTTCTACGGCGACGATGGAGTTGGCCACGCCGAGGCTGAGGTTGTGGTGGGCGTGCATGCCGGTCTGGGTTTCGGGCTTGAGCACCGCCTTGAAGGCGCGCATGCGGTCACGAATGTCCTGCATGCTCATCGCGCCGCCAGAGTCGGCCATGTAGATGCACTGGGCGCCGTAGCTTTCCATCAATTTGCCTTGGGCGGCCAACTGCTCGGCGGGGATCATGTGGCTCATCATCAGGAAGCCCACGGTGTCCATGCCGAGGCTGCGGGCGTATTCGATGTGTTGCTTCGACACGTCCGCCTCGGTGCAGTGGGTCGCCACCCGCACTGAGCGCGCACCAGCGTCATAGGCGGCCTTCAGGTCATGGACCGTGCCGATGCCCGGCAGCAGCAGCACGGTCAGGCGGGCGTGTTGGATCACCTCGGCAGCGGCCTCGATCCACTCCAGGTCGCTGTGGGCACCAAAGCCGTAGTTGAAGCTGGAGCCTTGCAGGCCGTCGCCGTGGGTGACTTCGATGGCGTCGACCTTTGCCTCATCCAGGGCGCGGGCGATGGCCTGCACTTGCGGGATGGAGTACTGGTGGCGGATCGCGTGGCTGCCGTCGCGCAGGGTTACGTCGGAGATATAGAGTTTCTTGCTCATGCCGAGGCCCCCATTGCTTGCGCCATGCGCTCTGCGGTGGCCAGCGCGGCGGAGGTCATGATGTCGAGGTTGCCGGCGTAGCTCGGCAGGTAGTGGGCGGCGCCTTCCACCTCCAGAAAGATGGAGGTCTTCAGCCCGCTGAAGCGGCCGAGGCCGGGGATGTTCAGGTCGCGTACCTCATCGAACTGCACCCGCTGCTTGAGGCGGTAACCGGGCACATAGCCCTGTACCGCAGCAGCCATCTCTTCGATGCTGGCCTCTACCTTGGCCTGGTTGGCTGCCTCCGAGAGCACGAACACGGTGTCACGCATCATCAGCGGCGGCTCAGCCGGGTTCATGATGATGATCGCCTTGCCCTTGGCCGCACCGCCGATTACCTCGATGGCCTTGCTGGTGGTCTCGGTGAACTCGTCGATATTGGCGCGGGTGCCGGGTCCGGCGGACTTGCTGGCGATCGAGGCGATGATCTCGGCGTAGTGCACCTTCGCCACCCTTGAAACCGCCGCCACCATCGGGATGGTGGCCTGGCCGCCGCAGGTGACCATGTTGACGTTCAGCGCCTGCAGGTGCTGCTCCAGGTTAACCACCGGCACACAGTAGGGACCGATCGCGGCCGGGGTCAGATCGATCACGCGAAGATCGGGCTTGTGGCCCCGCAGGAATGCGTCGTTCTTCACATGAGCCGAGGCCGAGGTGGCATCGAAGACGAAGTCGATCTCGGAGAAGATCGGCAGGCGGGTCAGGCCTTCCACGCCTTCATGGGTAGTGGCCACGCCCAGCCGTGCTGCGCGGGCCAGGCCGTCGGACGCCGGGTCGATGCCGACCATGGCGCCCATTTCCAGGTGTTGCGCGTTGCGCAGCACCTTGATCATCAGGTCGGTACCGATGTTGCCGGAGCCGACGATGGCGACTTTGCGTTTCTTGCGCATGGGAACTCCTGTCAGTCCTGTCAGTCCTGTCGGGCGAAGGCGGCGCTGACGCTGCCCAGGCCCTGGATATGGGCAGTGAACACGTCGCCCGGTTGCGCGGTGACCATCGGGCCCAGGGCTCCGGTGAGGACAATGTCGCCAGCCCGCAGGGGGTCGCCCAGGCGGACCATGGTGTCGGCCAGCCAAATGGCGGCGTTGAGCGGGTTGTCCAGACAGGCGGCGCCGGCGCCGACGGACACCGGCTCGCCGCGCAGGGTCATGCTCATGCCGCAGCGAACCAGATCCAGCTCGGACAGCCGCACCGGGCGGGTGCCGAGCACGAACAGTCCGGCAGAGGCGTTGTCGGCGATGGTGTCGACGAGGCGAATGTCCCAGTTGGCGATGCGGCTGCCGACCACCTCGATGGCTGGCAGGGCGAAGGCCGTGGCGCGGATCAGGTCGGCGACGGTGTGGCGTTCGTGGGGCAGGTCGTGCTCCAGGACCAGGGCTATTTCCGCCTCGACCTTGGGCTGGTGGGTGTCCGCCCAGGCGATGGGCTGGCCGTCGCCACGCGCCCGGTCGGCGAACAGCAGGCCAAAGTCCGGCTGGTCGACGCCCAGTTGCTTCTGCACGGCGTGGGAGGTCAGGCCGATCTTGCGGCCCACCGGGCGCAGGCCGGCTTCGATGGCCGCCTGGGTGTTGTAGCGCTGGACCGCGTAGGCCAGGGCGACGGGATCCTGCCCTGGATGCTCTTCCAGGGCGCGCGCGATCAGATCGCGAACCGGGGCGCAAGCCTGGCCACTGCGTTCCGCCTGGCGCAGGCGGCTGGCCGCTTCGATGAGTGCTGCATGCATGGAGGGCTCCCGGTCAGGCGTTGACGCAGACGGTGGTGGTTTCGGAATAGAAATCCAGGGAATGGCGCCCTCCCTCTCGGCCGAGCCCGGACAGGCGAGCGCCGCCGAAGGGCGTGCGCAGGTCGCGCAGGAACCAGGTGTTCACCCAGACCATGCCGACATGCAGGCGCCGGGACACCTTGTGGGCGCGCTTGAGATCGCGGGTCCAGACCGCGGCGGCGAGGCCGTAGGCAGAATCGTTGACCCGTGCGACGACTTCGTCGTCGCGGTCGAAGGGGGCGACGTGGCAGACCGGGCCGAAGACTTCCTCGCGCATGCAACGCGCATCGTCGGACAATCCGGTCCAGATGGTCGGTCGCACGTAGGCGCCGTTGTCGCGCTCGTCGCCGAAGCGCGGGACGTCGCCGCCGGTGACCAGGGTCGCCCCTTCGCCACGGGCCAGTTCGAAGTAGCCGAGCACCTTGTCGCGGTGCTTGTGGGAAATCAGCGAACCCATGTCGACGCCCGGTTCGTCGGGGTAGCCGATCTTCAGATTCTCGGCGCCGGCTTTCAGTGCGGCGACGAAGCGTTCGAAGATCGGCCGCTCTACATAAACCCGTTCCGAGCACAGGCAGACCTGGCCGGAGTTGGTGAAGCTCGAACGCAGCACCCCGGCGACGGCGGCATCGAAGTCGCAGTCAGCGAAGACCACGGCGGCGTTCTTTCCGCCCAGTTCGAAGGACACCTCGCGCACGCCCTCGGCGGCAGCCTTCATGATGGTGGCGCCGGTGCGGGATTCGCCGGTAAAGGTGATGGCATCCACATCCGGGTGGCGGGTCAGGAATTCGCCGGCGGAGTTCGGCCCGAAGCCATGCACCAGGTTGAACACGCCCGCTGGAACGCCGGCTTCCTGCATCACCTCCGCCAGCAGCGTGGCAGAGGAGGGCGAGTCTTCCGAGGGCTTGACCACCACCGAGTTGCCGCAGGCAAGGGCGGGCGCCACTTTCCAGGTGAGCAGCAACATCGGCAGGTTCCAGGGCGAGATGATCGCCACCACGCCATGGGGCTTGCGCACGGTGTAGCTGAAGACATCGCTGCCGTCGGCCGTGCGCATCTCGTAATACTCGCCGCCGGCTTGCCGGATCAGCTCTGCGAAGGTGCGGAAGTTATGGACGCCCCGGGCGATGTCCAGGGTCCTGGCCTGCTGCACGGGACGTCCTGTGTCGGCGACTTCGGCGGCGACGAAGTCCTCGAAGCGACGCTCGATACCCTCGGCGACGCGCAGCAGCAGGTCGGCCCGCTGGGTGGCGCTGTAGCCGGCCCAGGGCCCCTGCTGCGCGGCCTTGGCGGCCGCGACCGCCTGGTCCACCAAGGCGGCATCAGCCTCGCAGACCTGGCCGAGCAGGCGGCCGTCGATGGGCGACACATTGTCGAAGGTCCTGGAGGTGGCGACGAACTCGCCGTTCACGAAGTGGCGTAGCAGGGATGGGGGAGTGGACACGACAACCTCCGATTATTGGATTTTCGGAGGAGTCTAGGGATTCGCCGTATAAGCGAATAATAAAAGGATTGGTCTCTGGTATTGCTATCTGGAATGGCTGGATTCAATTCATCTGCGTGCCATGCTGCTCCTGTCCGGCCTGATCCAAGCATTCCTGGAACAGCCTCGCCGCCGGCCCGAGTTCGCGGGTTGCAGAGCGGAAGTAGCCGATGTCGCCGAATTGCAGGCGGCTGCCGAGGTCAAGGGTGCCCAGCAGTCCGGCCCCGGTGAACTGGCGGGCTGCCTCCAGCGGCATGACGGCCACGGTCTGTTGGTCCTGCATGAGGCTGATATTGGTCAGGATCGACAGGGATTCCACCACGTTGGTCGGAGGTTCCAGGCCGGCTTCGTCGAACAGCAGGTCGACAGTCCTGCGCAGCAGCGAGTCCCGCGTGGGCAACACCCAGGGGAAGTCGAACAGGGCCTCGAGGCGGATCGGCGCCGTGCTGACCAGCGGGTGACGGGCTCCCGCCACGATCGCCAGTTGCTCGCCGTACAGCACCTTCATCTCCAGCATCGAGGACTCATGGTGCCAGCGCCAGTCATCGGGGACGCGACCCACTACCAGGTCCACCTCGCCCACCGCCAGCGCTGGGAATAGCTGGTCCATCTGGCCCACTCGCAGCGACACCAGCACCTTCGGCGCGCGTTGCTTGAGCAGTTGCAGTGCCCGCGGCAGCAGGGAGCTCGATGCGGAAATCAGGGTGCCGACCATCACCTGGCCCGAAGTGCCTTCCTGGTAAGCGTTGACCTCGTCGGTCAGCGAGCGTAGCTCCGCCAGCAGCGACTTCGCCCGCCGCACCACCAGTTCCCCCAGGGGCGTAGCGCTGACGCCGCGGTTGCTTCGCACCAGCAAGGGAGCATCGAAGTAGAACTCCAGCTCATGGATGATCTTGGTGACCGCCGGCTGGGTGAGGTTCAGCGCTTGCGCCGCACGCAGCAACGAACCGCTCTGCAAAACCTGATCGAAGACCACCAACTGGTAGAACTTGAGTTTGCGGGCGACGGACAAGTGAGTGAACTGCATGCGAGGCCTTCATGTGCGGTGACGAAACGGACCATCAGCATCTCATGACTGAGGAGTGGACTGGCAAGATGGCCAGGGTTGCCAGGCCGCCTGGTAGCGGTGATGGCGGCTGGCAGGCGCCTGCCACAGAACACCCGAACCTTCATCGACTTCCTGGTGGAGGAGATGAGCCTGGCGGGACTGCATGGGGCAACTGCGTTGCCCTTGGCGAATGAATTCGCCCCTACAAGGTATGGGTGCCTGCTGTGGTATGGATGCGGGGCTCGGTTCGCTTTTCCTGTGGGGGCGATTTCAATCGCTGAGCAGGCTGAAAGGCTGCCTGGCGGGATGACAGTGGGCAACGGTGTTGCCCATAGCGAATGAATTCGCCCCCACAAGGTATGAGTGCCCGCCGTGGAATGGGTGCGGGGTGCGGTCCGCTTTTCCTGTAGGGGCGATTTCAATCGCCAAGCAGGCCGAAGGGCTGCCCAACGAGGTTGCAGGGGGCAACTGCGTTGCCCTTGGCGAATGAATTCGCCCCTACAGGGATATGCATTCCAACAAAGCCAAGGCGCCGTCGGTGAGTCTTCGCGACTGAAGTCGCTCCTACAGGTTTGCACCATGGGTGAGCCAAGAGTCACCCCTCACCCTTCAGGGAGAGGGGCTTCTTAACGCTTGGCTTGCTGCCTCAAGGTCTCATCATCCATGTACTGCATCAGCGCCTGGATGTCCTGCTCGCCCAGTTGCAGGTTGGGCATGGCCACCTGGTTGTATTGGCGGAAGAGGTCGACGGCCAGCGGGTCTTTCTCGGCGAGCATGCGGTCGGGCTCCTTGAGCCAGCGGGTCAGCCATTTCGGGTCGCGCTGGTGGGTTACGCCGAGCAGGTCCGGGCCGACGCCGCGCAGGGCGCCCAGCTCGCCGTCCTGCGGGCCAAGGGTGTGACAGGCGCTGCAACGGGTGCGGAACAGTTGCTCGCCACTGGACGGCGGCCGAATGATCGGCGCGTCGGCATAGCTGCGGGCGCCGGCGTTGCTATTGCGCCAGTTCTGCAATTCGTTCCCAAGCTTGTCGGCGAGGATGTAGGGGTTCTCGAAGGGCGAGACCTTCATCCATTCGCCGGTCGCCTGGTTGCCCACCACCAGGCTGAGGTTGTGCTGTTTGAGGTTGCCGGGATCGTCGCCCGGTACCAGCAGGCCGAGCTTTTCCCGCAACCGGGTGATCTCGTCGTAGTCGCCGGTGAGGAATTGCCAGCCTGGTGCGGCCTGGAATCTGGTCGCATAGGCCTTGAGCACTTCCGGCGTGTCGTGGATGGGGTCGATGCTGATGGAGTAGAAGTGGATGTCGCGTCCGACCTGGTCGCCCAGCAGTTTCTGCACCTGGCGCAGGCGCGCGGTTTCCAGTGGGCAGGTGTCGCCGCAGCTGGTGAAGATGAAGTTGATCGCGACCACCTTGCCCTCGATCAGGTCGTCGAAGAAGCGCAGGTGCTCGCCGTCCTGGTCGATCAGCTCGGTATTGGGGAAGTAGTCGCGGCCCCAGGGGGCGGATGATGCCGTCTGGCTCGTCGGTGCCAGCCAGAGGCCGGCACAGGTCGTGGCCAGCGCCAGCAGGGCGAGGGCCAGCCAGTGGAAACCTGGAATACGCATAGGCTCTCTCCCTGGGGCGGAGCCGAGCTGGCTCCGCCCCGCTCAGGGTCAGCGGCTGGTCTGGCCGTTGCCGTCACCGGTGCGGAAGGTCGGCAGGGCGACCGAGTCCACGTAGCTCACGCCGTCCCAACTGGGCAGTGGCGTGGGCATCAACTGGACCTGGCCGGGGTGCTCGATGTCCCAGCGCAGCAGCATGGAGTTGTCCTCATGCTGGGTGTTGTGACAGTGCTCCATGTAGGTTCCGGCGAACTCGCGGAAGTGCACGGCCATTTCCACCACCTGCTGGGTCTCGCTGTCTTCGCCAATGCGATAGACGTCCTTGCGCGCCCACTTTTCCCATTCCGGCGGAGGCAGGCCGCCACGGCTGAGAATGATGCCTTCCTCGAAGTGCACGTGGATCGGGTGCGACCAGCCGCCGCCACCGTTCTTGATCTTCCAGATTTCCAGGGTACCTGCGCCGCTGTAGCCGGCTGGCGTCGGGCCGTTGGCCAGTCGCGGGGCGGCGGAGATGCGTCGCGGATCCATGTTGTAGCCCTGGCCACCGTCGGTCTTGATGGTCCAGGGGGTTTCGTCGGTGCCGTTGGAACGGCCGAACTCGAAGCTGCGGTGACGCGCCTGGCTCAGCAGTTGGCGATCGTTGGCGTTGTCCGCGTGGAGGGTCAGCGGAATCATCACCTTGCCTTCGGCCTTGCCCGGCTTGGCCGGCTCGTAGTCGGCCGGGTTCATGGCCAGGTCCTGGCCGCCGTAGGCCTGCACGCGCAGTTCGAGGAACTTGCCCACCCCCGGATCACCCTTGTCCCAGGCGGGGCCGTTGCTGGTCTGCTTGATCACCGCCTTGTACTTCTCGGAGAGGATGTCGGCGAGGGCGATTTCCTGCTTCGCGCCCTTGCCGGTCTCATGTTCGAGGACGTTGACGAAGTACAGCTTGTCCCCGGCCTTGACGCCGTTCTTCGCAAAGTTGACGACGATGTCGTAGCGCTCGGCGATGCCCTGGATGGGCAGGACGCCGAAGTGGTCCTTGAGGTTGCCGTCGTGGTCCAGATCCAGGGTGCCGTCGAAGGGCACGGCGTGTTCCATGATGTTGCCGTCGTTGGCGATCATGTGGAACGGCACCCGCGCATAGGACACACCCGAGCCCTTGGGCCCCTGGAACTCGCCGCTGGTGCCCTTGATTTCGCGCACCAGGGCCAGCTTGACGTAACGCGAGACCGAACCGTTGAGGATGCGGAAGCGGTAGCTGCGGGCGCGCACGTCGAACCAGGGTTTGTACTGCCAGTTGACCAGCACCTGGTCGCCGAGGAATCCGTCGGTGTTGAAGGGGTTGAACCAGAGCTGACCCTGCTGATCCCAGGCCTTGTCGGCGACCAGCAGGTTCACGTCGTAGTCGCGGTTGCCCCAGGACTCGGACGTGCCGCTGGGGAGGCGCAGGTTGACGCCATCATCGAAGGCCTCGTTACCCCGGTCCACCGCGCTGTAGTAGTTCATCATCGCGGCGTTGCCCTTGTAGACGTTCTGCGCGGTGAAATCGAGCATGTGGTCGTGGAACCAGTGGGTGCTCATGGTTTCGCGCCAGTCGCCGCGAATCTGGATCTTGCCGTTCTGGCAGGTCTTCATGCCGGGATGGGCGTCGTTCACCCAGAGGGTCTCGCCGTCATCGCAGGGGAAGGCTGCGCGCGGGTCGCTGGCGGTGGTGTTGATGGTGTCGTAGCCGGCCAGCTGGATCGGCCAGCGGTAGTCGTAGAACTGACCGGGGAAGAAGAAGGCGTTGGCGTAGCCGTCGCTCTCCGCTGGCGTGTGGCCGTTGTGCTCATGGGTGCTGATGGTGTGCAGGCCGAAACCACGGTTGGCTGCCGGGTCGATGGGCAGCGCGTTGTAGTGGCGGAACAGCACCGGCTGGCCATAGCGGACCATCATCAGCTTGGGCGGGAAGGTGCCATCGAAGGTCCACAGGGCGTTGTGGTCCTGCACGGGCATGTTGGGGTGGAAGCGCGGCTGGATGCCACGGGTGGTGCCGTTGGTGTAGGACAGGCCGGCGGTGTTGTAGTAGAGCCCGCCGGGGCCGAACTCGCCTTCGTTGTAGGCATGGCGCTGATACTGGTCACGGACACCTCCGTTGGTGCGGGCGCCGGCCTGGGCCGTCTTGATTTCAACTTGCGGGTAGAACTCGTTCCAGCGCTGGTGCGACCAGCCCATGCCTGGAGGGCGGCCTTCAGCCGAACCGGCAATCTGCCGGTGCAGGAAGTCCTCGATCAGTGGGCTCCAGGGGTTGCGGTCCAGGGTGTCGGCGTATTGCGCCGGGAAAGGCGACAGGCCCGGCTGGCCGAGGAACGCGTCGAGGTCCGCACCGGACGGGCCGCTGCGCGAGGCGTCGCTCGGGTCCTGTTCGGGGGCGGAGCCGATGCTCGGCTCGGGGAACGGGACCGATTGCGGCGGCGAGGTGGGGTCGAGTTTCTCCAGGCCGAAGACTTCGAACAGCATCATCTGCTGGCTGAAGGGCTGGGCGCCGAACAGTGGGCTTGGCTTGCCATTGGTGGGGTAGTTGAACGAGGTCTGCTGCGCCGGCGGCAGCACGTTGTCGACGCGGGTCGAGTCGCGGTCGCCGATCACGCCGTTGGGCAGTTCGATGGATCCCGAGTTCGCCGGGGCGGCGGATTCAAGCGATTCCAGCGCCGCCTGGGAATTTTTCGGTGGGCCGGTGAAGTGCGAGGGGTCGTCCGCTGGTGGCGGCCCGAACAGGTCCAGGGGAACGGCAACCGCGGCGTAGAGATCCAGCGCCATCAGTGCACCGATGAAGAAGCCTGAGGATTTGAAGATCTTCGGAACCCTGTTCAGGGCCTTCGAGATCGCACGCGTATTCCGGGCAGACATACCCACCTCGCTATCGAAGAGAGAGGAACACACCAGAGAGAGAATCGAGCCACCGAATGGGCACGGGAGGGGGCGGAGGTCGACGACGCTGCTGACTGGCGTTCGGCAGCGAATCGGCACGCGACATCAGGTGCGAGGCTGTAGTGGCACGTTGGCCTCGTGGGTAATCCTTTTCTTTGTAACAAGGTGTGTCAATGCGCTAAGCGAGTCGCATTTGGCGAGTGGTCAAAAGGCTGGCATAAGCGGTTGAGGCCCCAAGAATGGGGGTTTCAGAGTATGTAAGGGTGGTTGTGCTGGATCACTTGGCGTTTGTTTTGGCCGCTGCCGGAATTTTGGCATGGCCGGAAAAATCGCCCGAGGACGTGGTCATGAGGCACTGGCTCCTACGCGTCGGTAGCCCGGAGGAGGTCAACAAGGAGGCAGAACAGGAATAGGGCTTGTGTAGGAGCGAATTCATTCGCGAAGCAGGCCGAAGGCCTGCCCTGAACCAACATCGCGAATGAATTCGCTCCCACAGGATCAGTCGGTAGCCCGGATGAAATCCGGGGCAAATCCAACCGTCGCTCCTGGATTTCATCCGGGTTACGAACTGGATGAGGCCGACAAGAGGGTCGAGCAGGACTAGACCGGTTCTGCCTGCGACCGCCGCGGACTTGTTGTAGGAGCGAGGGGGACGCCGAGTTCTTGCTCGCGAAAAAGATCGAGCTCGGTCTGTTCGCGAGCAAGCTCGCTCCTACAAGTCAGCGCAGCGGTCATGCGTCGAGCAAAGGATCAACGCCTCAATGTGCTCCGGCGCCCTTGACCAGGTCGCTTTCGTTCCACTCCGTGTAGACACAGGCATCGGCCGCGGCCCAGCGCAGCATGACCGGCGCGCCGGGTTGCAGCGGTGCGGTGGTGCCGGAAAGCTCCTTCAGGGTCAGGCTGGTGCCGCCCGCAGTGACGACGCTGCAGGTCAGGCTTTCACCGAGGAATACGGTTTCCGCGACCTTGGCCTGGATCTGGTTCCAGCCGGCGGCCAGGGGTTCGCGGGCGGCCTGTTCCGGGGTCAGGACCAGGGCTTTTTCCGGGCGCACCATCAGGATCAGGTCCTGGCCGTCATGCAGGCCGGCGGTGGGGCGGATGGCCAGGCTCTGGCCCTCGAAGCTGGCACCTGCATTGCCCTGGGCTTTCACCTTGAGGAAGTTGGAGTTGCCGAGGAAGGACGCCACGAACGCGTTCGGCGGGCTCTGGTAGAGGTCGTAGCCGCTGCCCAGGCCGACGATCTTGCCGTGGCTGAAGATGGCGATGCGCTGGGACAGGCGCATGGCTTCTTCCTGGTCGTGGGTCACGTAGACGATGGTGATGCCGAGGCGGCGGTGCAGGTGGCGCAGCTCGTCCTGCAAGTCTTCACGCAGTTTCTTGTCCAGGGCGCCCAGGGGTTCGTCCATCAGCAGGATGCGCGGCTCGTACACCAGGGCACGGGCGATCGCCACGCGCTGCTGCTGGCCACCAGAGAGCTGGGCCGGGCGGCGCTGGGCGAACTTGTCCAGTTGCACCAGCTTGAGCATGGCCTCGACGCGCCGCTCGCGTTCGCCGGCGGCCTGCTTGCGGATGTCCAGCGGGAAGCCGATGTTGTCGCGCACGTTGAGGTGCGGGAACAGCGAGTAACGCTGGAACACCATGCCGATGTCGCGCTTGTGCGGCGGCACGTTCACCAGGGATTTGCCGTCCACCAGGATTTCGCCGGAGCTGGGCGTCTCGAAGCCGGCCAACATCGACAGGGTGGTGCTCTTGCCCGAGCCGCTGGAGCCGAGGAAGGTGAGGAACTCGCCGTCCTGGATATCCAGGGAAATGTTGTCCACGGCGGCGAAGTCGCCGTAGTGCTTGTTCAGATTGCGCAGGCTGACCAGGGTCTTGTTTTCGCGGGTGTCTTGGATCACGGCACTCATTTTCTTACCTCGGCGCTCAGGCGCTTGCAGGGTTGCGCCGGCGCAGCACGGCGGCGATCACCATTACCAGTACGGACAGGCCGATCAGCAGCGTCGAGGCGACGGCGATCACCGGGGTCAGGTCCTGGCGCAGGGTGGTCCACATTTTCACGGGCAGGGTCTGCAGGGTCGGGCTGGCCATCATCACGCTCAGCACCACTTCATCCCAGGAGACCAGGAAGGCGAACAGCGCGCCGGCCATCATGCCGGGGCGGATCGCCGGGAAGGTCACCTTGAACACCGCCTGCAGCCGCGAGGCACCGCAGATCACCGCGGCATCTTCGATGGACTGATCGAACAGCTTCAGCGAGTTGATGATCGAGATGATGGTGAAGGGCAGGGCGACGATCACGTGGCTGACCACGAAGGAAAACAGCGTCCCGGTGTAGCCCAGCTTGAGGAACAGCGCGTACACGGCCACGGCGATGATCACCAGCGGCACGATCATCGGCAGGGTGAACAGGCCGTAGAGGAACTCGCGGCCGGGGAACTTGCCGCGCACCAGGGCGAAGGCGGTGGGCAGGCCCAGGGCCACGGAGCAGAGGGTGGTCAGCACGGCGACCTTGAGGCTCGCCAGGGCCGACTCCATCCACTCGGCGTTGGAGAAGAACTGTCCGTACCACTTCAGCGTCCAGCCCGGCGGCGGGAACACCAGCCACTGGGAGGAGCCGAAGGACAGCAGCACGATGAACAGGATCGGCAGCAGCAGGAAGGCCGCGATCACGCCCGTCGTGAGGTACAGGCCGACGCGCAGGCGCAGGCCCATGGCATTGGGTGACAGCAGCATGGCTTACCTCGCAGTGCTCGAAGCCACCGGCGATTCCGGTTGCAGCTTCAGGTAGAGGTAGAACAGGACCAGGGTGATGGCGATCAGCAACGCGGCGGCGGCACTGGCCAGGCCCCAGTTGAGGAACGACTGCACCTGCTGGACGATGAATTCCGGCAGCATCATGTTCTGCGCGCCGCCCAGCAGGGCTGGGGTGACGTAGTAACCGAGGGACATGACGAAGACCATCAGGCCACCGGAGAACAGGCCCGGACGGCACAGCGGCAGGAACACCTTGGTGAAGTTGGTCCAGGGGCTGGCGCCGCAGATCGAGCCGGCCTGCAGCACCATCGGGTCGATGGCCGACATGGTGGCCTGCAGCGGCAGCACGATGAACGGGATCATGATGTAGCTCATGCCGATCACCACGCCGGTGAGGTTGTGCACCATCTCCAGCGGCTGGTCGATGATGCCCAGCGCCATCAGCATCTTGTTGATCACGCCCGAGGCTTGCAGCAGAACGAGCCAGGAGTAAGTGCGTGCCAGCAGGCTGGTCCACATCGACAGCAGCACGATGTTCAGCAGCCAGCGGCCCCAGCCACGTGGCACCAGGGTGATCACCCAGGCCAGCGGGAAGCCCAGCAGCAGGCTGATCAGGGTCACCAGGCCGCCCACCGCGAAGGTGTTGAACAGCACGCGGGCATAGGCCGAGTTGGCGAACAGCTGCTCGTAGTTGCCCAGACCCGGCGTGGGTTCGAGCACGCCGCGCAGCAGCAGGCCGATCAGCGGAGCGAGAAAGAACAGGCCGAGGAACAGCAGCGCGGGGATCAGGTTGCGGGCGCCGCGCCAGCGCAGGGTGGTCTCGTTGACTTGGTTCATCGACGCAGCCTTGGAGTCAGTACCCGTGGAGGCGCGGGCTGCGCCTTCACGGGTCTTGGCCGGCGAGTCGGGCTGAATGGCAGCCATCTTCACTTGACCAGCCATTCGTTCCACCGCGCGGCGATTGCCGGGCCGTTCTTGGCCCAGTACGCATAGTCGAGGGTGATCTGATCCTTAGCGTAGGCAGTGGGCAGGTTGGGGGCGAGGTCTTCCTTGAGCTGGCCGACGCTGTCGACGTTCACCGGGGCATAGGCGGTGAGGTTGGCGAACTCGGCCTGGCCCTTGGCGCTGCTGGCGTTGGCCAGGAACTTCATGGCCGCGTCCTTGTTCTTGGCGCCCTTGGGGATGACCAGGAAATCGGCCATGACCAGGTTCTGCTTCCAGCTCACGCCGACCGGCGCGCCGTCCTGCTGCAGGGCATAGATGCGGCCGTTCCAGAACTGGCCGAGGGTGGCTTCGCCGGAGGCCAGCAGTTGCTGGGACTGGGCGCCGCCGCCCCACCAGACGATGTCATTCTTGATGGTGTCGAGCTTCTTGAAGGCGCGGTCCAGGTCCAGCGGGTAGAGCTTGTCGGCCGGGACGCCGTCCGCCAGCAGCGCCAGTTCCAGCACGCCGGGGCTCGGCCATTTGTAGAGAGCGCGCTTGCCCGGGTAGTTGGCGGTGTCGAACAGCGAGGTCCAGTCCTGCGGGGTCTTGCCGCCGACCTTGCCCTGGTTGTAGCCGAGCACGAAGGAGAAGAAGAAGGAGCCGACACCGTGGTCGGAAACGAAGCGCGGGTCGATCTTGTCGCGCTGGATCACGCCGAAGTCCAGGGGTTCGAGCAGGCCTTCGGCGGCGGCACGCAGGGCGAAGTCGGCCTCGACGTCTACCACGTCCCACTGCACGTTGCCGCTTTCGACCATGGCCTTGAGCTTGCCGTAGTCGGTAGGGCCGTCCTGCACGACGCGAATGCCGCTGGCTTCGCTGAAGGGCTCGGCCCAGGCCTGTTTCTGCGCATCCTGGGTCGTGCCGCCCCAGCTCACGAAGCTGAGGTTTTCGGCGGCGAGGGCAGCGGTGCTGGTCGCGGCCAGGAATGCTGCGGCGAATACCGCGGTTGCACGTTTTTTGAACACCATCTTGCTTGCCCTCATTGTTGTGTTTGTACGCAAGCGGGCTTCGCTTTCTACCCGCTTATCAGGAGCAGGGACCCCAGTGGCTGGGGCTTCAAGGGCGGCCGGGATGGGAGGCAGTTCCCGGAAAATTATCTCGGCCTACGGAATGTCATATTATGGTATTCCAAACTTTCTGCAAGTCCTCGGCGTTGCCGGTTATCGCCATTTGGGGGTGAGCGTTGGGTTGTGGGTGACGAGTGGTGGGGCAGGGGCGGGGGCTTTTACGGGGCTGATCCTACGTGGCAGGCCTGCGGCCTGCATCGCGACTGAAGTCGCTCCTACAGGATTGCGCCGTGGGTGAAGGGTGAGTCACCCCTCTCCTCTTCAGGGAGAGGGGCCGGGGGTGAGGGTGGTTTGGCTGGCGCGGAGCTGGCTACAAGTGGCAGTCCTTCTGCCTGCTTGGCGATTGAAATCGCCCCCACAGGATTGCGCCGAGGGAGTGGCTTGAGTCACCCCTCTCCTCTTCAGGGAGAGGGGCTGGGGGTGAGGGTGGTTTGGCTGGCGCGGAGCTGGCTACGAGTGGCAGCCCTTCGGCCTGCTTGGCGATTGAAATCGCCCCTACAGGATTCCGCCATGGAAGGGGCCGTGAGTCACCCCTCGAACGGCAAAGTCTCCACCACTTCCAGGTCGTAGCCGGTCAGGCCCGCATATTTCAGCGGTGCGCCGAGGTGGCGCAGTTTGCCCACGCCCAGGTCCTGGAGGATCTGCGCGCCGGTGCCGACTTCGGAGTAGATACGCGATTGCGAGCGGCTGAACTGGCGGCGTGGCTGGGTGAGTTGCGGCACGCGTTCCAGCAGGGCCTGGGAAGATTCGTTGTTGGCCAGTACCACCACAACGCCACGGCCGGCTTCGGCCACTTTCTCCAGGGCGGCCCAGAGCGTCCAGTTCTTCGGCCCGGTGTATTCGGCGCCGACCAAGTCGCGCAGAGGGTCGATCACGTGGACCCGCACCAGGGTGGGTTCATCGCGACGGATATCCCCCATCACCATGGCCATGTGCACGCCGCCTTCGATGCGGTCTTCGTAGGTGACCAGGCGGAAGGTGCCATGCACGGTGGGCAGGTCGCGCTCGCCGATGCGGGTGACGGTGTGTTCGGTACTGAGGCGGTAGTGGATCAGGTCGGCGATGGTGCCGATCTTGATGTCGTGCTTCTCGGCGAAGGCTTCCAGGTCTGGGCGGCGCGCCATGCTGCCGTCGTCATTCATCACCTCGACTATGACCGCGGCCGGGGTGAAACCCGCCAGGCGCGCCAGGTCGCAGCCGGCTTCGGTGTGTCCGGCGCGGGTCAGCACGCCGCCTTCGCGAGCGCGCAGGGGGAAGATGTGACCGGGTTGTACCAGGTCGTCGGGCTGAACCTCGGGGGCCACGGCGGTAAGTACGGTGTGGGCGCGATCGGCGGCGGAGATGCCGGTGGTCACGCCCGTGGCGGCTTCGATGGAGACGGTGAACGCGGTGGCGAAGGCGCTGCCGTTGGCTGGCACCATTTGTTCCAGGCCGAGGCGCTCGCAGTGCTCGTCGGTCAGGGTCAGGCAGATCAGTCCACGGGCTTCTCTAGCCATGAAGTTGATTGCGGCGGGGGTGCACATTTCCGCTGCCAGCAGCAGGTCGCCCTCGTTCTCGCGGTCCTCGTCGTCCACCAGCAGGACCATCTTGCCCTGGCGGAAGTCTTCGATGATTTCTTCGATGCGATTGAACGGCATGGCGCGACACCTGACTGGATCAAGGGGAAAGGTTTCTGGTATACCATAATACCAATTTAACCGGAACAGCAGAGGTCAGCATGAAGGCTTACTGGATCGCCCACGTCGATGTGACGGACCCGGAACGCTATAGCGAGTACACCCGTCGCGCCCCTGCGGTGTTCGCTCGATACGGGGGCAGGCTGCTGGCCCGTGGCGGCCGTTCACAGGCGATGGAAGGCCGCACTACTCCCCAGCGTAGCGTGGTGATCGAGTTCACTTCCTACGAGCAGGCGTTGGCCTGCTACCACTCGGCGGAATACCAGGAGGCCTGTGGATATCGCCAGGGCGTGGCGAAGGCGGAGGTGATCATTGTGGAGGGGGTGGAGCCGTAGGTTGGTGCCCGACCTGATGTGGGAGCGACTTCAGTCGCGAAGCGGCCCGCAGGGCCGCCAGCTACGGAAATCGCGAATGAATTCGCTCCCACAGCCGTATCACATGTGGTTTCAGCGGATGAAGTGAATCTTCCCGGTATCGTCATTACCCATGTAGATGCCATACACACCCGCCGCGCGTTCTTCGATGTAGCGCTCGAGAATCTGCCGGATGGCGGGGTAGTAGATGGCGTCCCAGGGAATCTCTTCGGGGGCGAAGAAGCGGTAGTCCATGGTTTCCGGGCCGTGCTGGCCGGTCACGTCCAGGGCGATGGCGCGGAAGATGATGTAGACCTCGCTGATCTTCGGCACGCTGAAGATGGAGTAGGGCGAGACGATCTCGGCGCGCACGCCGCTCTCTTCCCAGACCTCGCGCAGAGCCGCTTCCTCGGTGGTCTCGCCATTTTCCATGAAGCCCGCGGGGAGCGTCCAGGTGCCGGGGCGCGGCGGGATGGCGCGCTGGCAGAGCAGGTACTTGCCGTCCTGCTCGATGATGCAGCCGGCGATGACCTTCGGGTTTTCGTAGTGGATGTAGCCGCAGCCGCCGCAGATCAGGCGCGAATGGGTGTCCCCGTCGGGTTGCCGGCGGCTCAGTTCGCCTGAGCCGCACTGGGGGCAGAAACGCGGGGCGGGCATGGTGTCAGCGCCCTATGCGCGGCTCTTTGAGGGCGATCGGGCTGGCGATGTCGCGCACCTTGCCCGGTTCGTCCTGCTTGGACTTGAGGTAGTCCAGGGCCACCTTGGCGGCGGCGCGGACGTGGTCCACCGAAGCCTGGTGGGCGGCCAGCGGGTCGCCGCTCTTGATGGCTTCGACGATGCGTTCCATTTCCTTGTTGCTGGCGCCGCGGCGGTTCTCCTGGGACACGGACGTGGCGCGCAGGTAGCTGATGCGCGCCTGCAACTGGCGCAGTTGGGTGGCGGCGATGTGGTTGCCGGAACCTTCCAGCAGCACGTCGTAGAAGCCCTGGACCGATTCCAGTACCTGCTGCAGCTCGCCTTCCTCGAGGGCCTCGCGGTTCTCCGCCAGGGCCTTCTCCAGGGCGCGGATGTCCTTGGCCTTGGCGTTGAGGGTGAAGAGCTGGACGATCAGGCCTTCGAGCACGCAGCGCAGCTCGTAGATATCGCAGGCGTCTTCGAGGGTGATGATGGCCACGCGCGGACCCTTGGCATCGGCGAACTCCACCAGGCCTTCCGACTCCAGGTGGCGCAGAGCCTCGCGTACCGAAGTGCGGCTGACGCCCAGGCGGTCGCAGAGGTCGCGCTCCACCAGGCGGTCGCCGGGCAGCAGCTGGAAGTTCAGGATGGCGCCCCGCAGCTTGTCGAGGACGATCTCGCGCAGGGTGACGGGATTGCGGTTGACCTTGAAGCTGTCGTCGAGGGGCAAGCGTTTCATGTGGTCCGCTCTGGTTATGGCTGTCCGTAGGAAAGACGAAGGAGCACCACAGGGTGCTCCATCATCGGGTGGTGCCGGCGGTCAACCCTGTGCCTCTGCGTCGGCCTCGGCGAAGGCTTCGCGAGCGATGCGGAAGCTGTCGACTGCCGCCGGCACACCGCAGTAGATGCCGACTTGCAGGAGGATTTCGCGGATCTGCTCGCGGGACAGGCCGTTACGCAGGGCACCGCGAACATGCAGTTTCAGCTCGTGGGGGCGGTTGAGCGCCGAAATCATCGCCAAGTTTATCATGCTGCGTTCTTTCAGCGATAAGCCGTCCCGGCCCCAGACGTGGCCCCAGCAGTACTCGGTGACCAGCTCCTGCAGCGGGCGGGTGAAGTCGTCGGCATTCTGGATCGACTTGTTCACGTAGGCCTCGCCCAGCACCTGGGTGCGGATTTCCAGGCCCTTTTCGTATTTCTCGTTGCTCATGGGGTTCTCCTTCTCTTCTGTAGGAGCTGGCTGGCCAGCGAAGGCTCCTGGGACAGGTTCGCGAACAAACTTGCTCCTACAGGTACGGCAATAAAAAAGGGCCGCTGTCGAGAGTGGCGAGCAGCGGCCCTGAAGGTGACTCAGGAAATCTCCGGCAGGGCGCCGAGCTTGCCCTTGTGGTAGAGCATCGGCGTGACTTCGTCAGTGGGCAGGATCAGATTCCTCACCGCCCCGACGATGATCGCGTGGTCCCCGCCGTCGTATTCGCGCCACAGCTCGCACTCGATGATCGCGGTGGCCTTGGAGAGCAGCGGGTTGCCCAGCTCACTCAGGCGCCAGTCGATGCCCTTTGCCTTGTCCTTGCCCTTCTTGGCGAAGGCGTAGGCTTCGGCCTGCTGGTCGGCGCAGAGCAGGTGGATGGCGAACTGCTTGCTGTCGCGCAGGATCGGGTAAGTGTCCGAGGCGTAGTTGGGGCAGAACAGCACCAGGGCCGGGTCGATGGACAGGGCACTGAAGGCGCTGGCGGTGATGCCGACGATGTCCCCTTCGGCGTCCAGGGTGGTGACCACCGTGACGCCGGAGGGGAAGGAGCCCATCACTTCTTTGTAGATGCCGGGTTCGATCATGGTGGTGCCCTCTCAGCGCATCACGAAGGGGTCGGGCATGGGGGCCTGCGAGAGGTTGATCCACACCGTTTTCAGCTCGGTGTAGGCCAGCACCGAATCGATGCCGCTCTCACGGCCATAGCCGCTGTTGTGGAAACCGCCGATGGGCGCCATGGCCGAAACCGCGCGGTAGGTATTGACCCAGATGATCCCGGAGCGAACGTCACGGGCCATGCGGTGGGCACGGCCCAGGTCGCGGGTCCAGATGCCGGCGGCGAGGCCGAACTGGGAGTCGTTGGCGATGGCCAGGGCTTCTGCTTCGTCCTTGAAGCGGATGACCGAAGCCACCGGGCCGAAGACTTCTTCCTGCATGATCTTCATCGAGTTGCTGTCGCACTCGAACAGCGTCGGCTCGTAGTACCAGCCCTGCTCGTCGATTGCCGGACGCTTGCCGCCCATGCGCAGGCGAGCACCTTCGGCGAGGGCGTCGGCCACCAGGCCTTCGACCACGGCGAGTTGCTGCGCGGTGGCCATGGGGCCCATCTCGCTGCTCTCGTCCTGCGGGTTGCCGATGCGGATGCGCTGGGCGCGGGCCACCAGGCGTTTGACGAACTCGTCGTAGATCTCGTCCTGCACCAGCAGGCGCGAGCCGGCCACGCAGCTCTGCCCGGAGGCGGCGTAGATGCCGGCCACGGCGCCGTTGATGGCGCTGTCCAGGTCGGCATCGGCGAAGATGATGTTGGGCGACTTGCCGCCCAGTTCCAGCGACAGCTTGGCGAAGTTCTCCGCGCTACTGCGTACCACGTGACGCGCGGTGGCGGCGCCGCCGGTGAAGGCGATCTTGCGCACCAGCGGATGACGGGTCAGTGCCGCGCCGGTGCTCGGTCCGAAACCGGTAACCACGTTGACCACGCCCGCCGGGATGCCGGCTTCAAGGGCCAGGCGCGCCAGCTCGAGGATGGTCGCCGAGGCATGCTCGGAAGGCTTGAGGACGATGGTGTTGCCGGCCGCCAGGGCCGGCGCCAGCTTGATCGCGGTCAGGTAGAGCGGGCTGTTCCACGGGATGATCCCGGCGACCACGCCCAGCGGCTCGTGCACGGTGTAGGCGAACAGCTCGGGCTTATCCAGCGGCAGGGTGCCGCCTTCCAGCTTGTCCGCGAGGCCGGCGGTGTAGTGGAAGAATTCCGGCAGGTAGCCGACCTGGCCGCGGGTTTCGCGGATCAGCTTGCCGTTGTCGCGGCTTTCCAGCTGGGCCAGGTGTTCCTTGTTCTCGGCGATCAGGTCACCCAGGCGGCGCAGCAGTTTGCCCCGCGCGGTGGCGGAAAGGCCGCGCCAGGCCGGGTTTTCGAAAGCCTTCTGGGCCGCCTGTACGGCACGCTCGACATCGGCCTCGTCGGCATCGGGCAGTTCCGCCCAGGGCGCGGCGAGCGCCGGGTTGAGGCTTTCGAAGGTCTTGCCGGACAGCGCATCGACCCACTGGCCGTCGATGCACATCTGGAAGCGTGCGAGCGTCATGCGACGATCCCCTTTGCTTGGTTCTGTAAGGTCTGCGCCTGCTGGAGGAAATCCAGCAGCATCTGGTTGACCAGACGCGGCGACTCCACCGGCATCATGTGCCGTTGCTCTTCGAGCACCGCCACCTGGGCACCGGGAATGCGCTCAGCCAGTTGCCGGGCCATCTCGGGCGTCGAGCCCGGGTCCAGTTCGCCGGTGGCGACCAGGGTCGGCACCTTGATGTTGCCGAGGTCATCGACCCGATACATGTCCTGGGTGGCGAACAGCTCATAGGTAGTCAGATAGCCCTGCGGATCGTTGCTGGCAAGGGTCTGGCGAATGGCGGCGATCTGCGCCGGGTTGGCTGCCTGGTACTCGCGGCTGAACCAGCGCGACAGGGCGGCTTCGGCGTTGGCATCCGGGCCGTGTTCGGCGGCCTGGCGAGTGCGTTCGATCACCCCGGCGCGCTGTTCGGCGCTGCGGTTGAACACGCTGTTGAGGATCACCAGTCCTTCAATCTGCTGCGGGTGGTGCAGGGCGAATGCCCGCGCCACCAGTCCACCCATGGAGAAGCCGATGACCGTGGCCCGCTCCAGCTTCAGGTGCTCCAGCAGTTCCCGCAGTTGCTCGGCATAACCCACCAGCCCGGTGCCCGGTTCCGGACGCGGGCTGGCGCCGTGGCCGAGCATGTCGTAGGCGATGACCTGGAACTGCGGGGCCAGGCCGACGATCTGGCCGCCCCACATTTCCTTGTTCAGGCCGACCCCGTGGATCAGTACCACGGGGTGGCCTTGGCCGGTCGCCAGATAACTGGTGCCGGCCGGTGTGCGTTCAGCGGTAAGCCGAATCATGGATCGCTCCTGCACGGGCCTTGGGATTACTGGGCCTGCTCGGCGGCCAGCTCTTCCAGATCGATGTAGCGGTTGCCGATGCGCGGGTGCAGGCGGCCACCATCTGCAGCGCCCAGCACGACGATGATTTCGTCGGCGCGCGGTGCATCTTCGATCTGCATTTCAAGGGTGATGTAGTGGGAGCGCAGGCCCTCGTCGTCCTTGTGCATCATCGGGATCTGGATCGAGGTGCCCGGGCCGCCGCGCTTGTTGGTGAAGCTCAGGTAGCTCTTGGCGTTCACTGCCTGGCGGTAGTGGTTGCCGAAGCGCAGGGTGTGGATAACCGCGGACGCGTGCTCGATCTCGCCGTCGGCACCGACCACAGCGGCCTTGCCATAGGCCTCGATCTTCGCGGCACCGCCGATGGCGGCGGTCAGACGCTCGACCATCATGGCGCCCAGATCGGAGCAGTTGGCCCGGATTTCGGGCTTGAGGTCTTCGACGAAGCCACGGCCGAGCCACGGGTTCTTCATCACCACTGCCAGGCCCACCATGGTCACCGGTTTGTCGGTGGCCTTGCCGCCTTCGATGAAGGTCTCTTCCACGTAGCTGACGATCTTGCGAATTTCGAAGCTCATTGGGCTCTCCTGGTTTGGGAAGTCTCTTGCTGTCTGATGGTATACCATAATATTGAATATGCAAGAGTCAGCCGCCGGGGGAGGGAAGGCCTTGGCGACGGAAGGTCGTGCGGGATTGGCTGCGGGCCAGGAAAGCCGCCTGTTGCGAGGGAGAAGAGGGGCGCGAAGGATACGGGAAAACATGGAATACCGTAATACGAGATTCCATGTGGATGTGCCGGTGTGGGCTTTGTAGGTTGTGGCTCAGCTACGCGAAGCCCAACGGATGGGACGTTGGGCCTCGTTCCTCGGACCAACCTACGACTGGCCCTGCGCTCTGACTGGCGAATGAGTTCATCCACAGAAGGAAGATAGCCTTTGTAGGTTGCGTCTGAGCTACGCGAAGCCCAACGGACGGAGTTTCCCCGGGCATTGGGCCTCGTTCCTCGGACCAACCTACGGCCTGCCTCCGAATGAATCGGGTTACAAAAGCTGGAGATCGCGCGCGAGGCTGCGCCGCATCGCCCAGTAGTAGGTGAGCGCCGGCACCACCAGCCCTACCACCCAGGCCAGATCGACACCGTCCAGCGCGTTGGCAATGGGGCCGACATAAAGGGTGGTGTTCATGAACGGAATCTCCAGCAGGATCGCCAGCACGAAGCTGCCGCAGGCCACCAGGTTGACCCGGCCGTAGCGGCCGTCCAGGTCGAAGATGTCCGGCACGCAGTAGTCGCCTTTCCTCAGGCAGTAGTAGTCCACCAGGTTGATGGCGGTCCACGGGATGAGGAAGTAGCTCATGAAGAAGATGAAGTTCAGGAAATAGCTGATGAAGTTTTCCTGGCTGATAGTGCACAGCGCGGTGGCGATCATGCTGATGGCCAGCATGAACAGACCCCGCACCCGTGGCGTCACCCGCAGGCGGGCGAAGGGTTCGATCACCGTGACCGTGGACATGAAGGCGCCATAGAGGTTGAACACGTTGATCGCCACCTGGCCGTAGAGAATGAAGGCGAACAGCGGCAAGGCGGCACTACTGAACATGAGGGCCAGATGGCTGCCGACATTGTCGGAGAATCCGCCGATGGCCACGCTGAGCATCGCTCCAAGGATCATCATCCAGGCGCCGCCGGCCACGGTGCCGGCATAGCTGAACCAGAACACCCGCGACATCGGCGTGTTGCTCGGCAGGTAGCGCGAGTAGTCGGCGACGTAGGGGGCATAGGAGAGCTGCCAGGTGACCGCGATGCTTACCGCCACCATGAACTTGGCCAGCGAGAACCCCACCGGTGACCACTGCCCTTCAGGCACCGGCAGGCCCAGGGCCAGCGCGGTGGCGACCAGGAACACCAGCACCGAGAGCAGCGACAGCAACTTCTGCAACCGATGGATCAGGCGATAACCATAGAGTGCCACCACGAAGCACAGTGCCCCGATCAGATAGATGTTGGCGTCGCCGCCCAGCGGGCTCACCGACTCGATGGCCTGGGCCGCCAGCAAGGTATTGCTGACGAAGAAGCCCAGGTAGATGAGCATCACGAACAGCAGCGGCAACACGGCGCCGATCACGCCGAACTGGGCGCGGCTCTGGATCATCTGCGGGATGCCCAGCTTCGGTCCCTGGGCCGAGTGCGAGGCCATGAAGATGGCACCGATCAGCGAGCCGAGGATGATTGCCACGGCGCTCCAGAACAGGTTCAGGCCTATCACTACCGGCAGCACGCCGGAGGCGATGGTGGTGATGTTCATGTTGGCGCCGAACCAGATGTAGAACAGTGAGCCTGGCTTGCCATGGCGCTCGCTTTCGGGGATGAAATCGATGCTTCTTTTCTCGACGTGCATGGCGATCACTCCTGCTCGCGCTGGGACAGGCCCAGAGCGGATTGAAGACGGGCGATGGTGGCGATGAACTGCTCGGGACTATGGGCGAACTGGTCCGGCTCGGTCGGGCGGCAGGACTGGCAGGGCGCACCTTCCAGGGCCTTGAGGTACTGCGCGGTGGAGAAGAGCTCGATCGCGTAGACCCAGTTGGCGAGGATCAGCAGGGCGGCGTTGTGGGCGGCTTCCGTGGTGCTGGTGCAGGCGTCGGCGATGAGGTCGACGCCGTAGCCCAGGGCGAAGGCGTCCAGCACCGTGGCCAGCACACAGGCGTCGGTGAGCACGCCGCTCACCACCAGTCGGCTTACGCCCAACTGGCGCAACTTCCGGTCGAGGTCGGTGCGGTGGAAGGCGCTGTAGCGCGGCTTGTCGATCACCCAATCACCGGGGCGGGGCGCCAGGTGCTCGATGATCTCCACCTGGGGCGTGCCGGCGCAGTAGCTGAGCGGGCGTCCGACGGCGTCCAGCGGCTCGCCGGGCGGCAGGTCGCTGCCGTCCGCCGCGTTGATGTGGCGGGTGTAGAGGATGGGGATGCCGGCATGTCGGGACGCGTCCAGCAGGCGGGCGCTGTTGTGGATAACCCGATCGAAGCCATGCAGGGGGAAACCATCCTCCTGCTGCATGTCGATGACGAGGAAAGCTCTGTCTGTGTTCATGCGCAACTCTTGTTGTTGTTCGGCCATGAATGCGCGGCGACAGGCAGCATCGGCCAGGTGCACGGGCACCTCGGTCGAGCGGCGAAGCGTCGGACGCGGGCGAATTTCAGCGTTGAGAGTTGCTTAGCGGACTATCTGCCAGAAGCCGTTCTGCTTGGCAGTGACGGAGGAGCGCAGGCGTTTGAGGAAGAGATGGGCGGGCGTCCACTTGCCGCGCAGGTAGGCCATGGCGGCCCCGGGCAGTGGGTTGCGGGAGCAGAGGGTGATGCCAGTCTTGTACATGGCGTTCGACCACCTGTGGGTTGGTGAAAGGCGGCCGGATCGCCCGATCCGGCCGCTTGCGGCATCTGTCAGCGGAACGCCGGCACCACGTGCTTGATGAAGAGCTCCAGGGACTTCTTCTTCTCGGCGTGGGACAGGCTGTTATCTGCCCAGAAGCTGAACTCGTCAACGCCCAGTTCCTGGTAGTGGCGAATACGTGCGATCACTTCTTCCGGGGTACCGATCATGGTGTTCTTGTGGATGTTCTCCAACTCGAATTCCGGGCGGTCCTTGAACTTCTCTTCCGGGCTGGGCTGGAGGATACCGTTGACCGGGGTTTCCTTGTTGCCGAACCAGGCATCGAAGGTGCGATAGAAGCGCGAGATGGCCTTGGCGCCGACTTTCCAGCCTTCCGGGTCGTCTGCGCTGTGCACATGGGTGTGACGCAGCACCATGAGTTGCGGGCGCGGCACGTCCGGGTTGTTGGCCAGCGCGGCCTCGAACTTGTTCTTCAGGTCCACCACTTCCTCGTCACCCTTCATCAGCGGGGTGACCATCACGTTGCAGCCGTTGGCCACGGCGAAGTTGTGGGAGTCCGGGTCGCGGGCAGCGATCCAGATCGGCGGGGTCGGCTTCTGGATCGGACGCGGCGAGGAGGTGGACGTGGGGAATTTCCAGATTTCACCGTCGTGGGCGACATCGCCCTGCCACAGCGCCTTCACCACCGGAACCATCTCGCGCAGCGCCTGGCCGCCGCTGGTGGCGGGCATGCCGCCGGCCATGCGGTCGAACTCGTACTGGTAGGCGCCACGGGCCAGGCCCACTTCCATGCGGCCGTTGCTGATCACGTCCAGCAGCGCGCATTCACCGGCGACGCGGATGGGGTGCCAGAAGGGCGCGATGATGGTACCGGCGCCGAGGCGAATGGTGCTGGTGCGGGCGGCGAGGTAGGAGAGCAGCGGCATGGGGCTCGGCGAGATGGTGTACTCCATCGCATGGTGCTCGCCGATCCACACGGTGCTGAATCCGCCGGCCTCGGCCATCAGCGTCAGCTCGGTCAGATCATCGAACAGCTGGCGGTGGCTGATCTGCTCGTCGTAGCGCTCCATGTGCACGAACAAAGAGAATTTCATGTCGCTTACCTCGAACCTTTTTCTGCGTGGCCACGGAGCGGCCGCTGCGGTGGGGTGACGCCGCCAGAGGCCTTCTGACCTGCTCGGTGGCTTGCTGGATATTGGTATACCATAATACGGAATATCTGCAAGGTCTTTCCGCCAGAACAACCTTGCCGTGGGTATCGCCGAGTGCCCCCAAGCGTTGGGCCTCGTTCCTCGGACCAACCTACGGCAGGACTGCGTCCTGCATGGCGAATGAATTCGCCCCCACAGGAAGAGCGCTGGATTCGAACCTCCGCGCAGGCTGCTCCCTCTCCCTCTGGGAGAGGGCTGGGGTGAGGGCGGCCGAGTTCAGCACGAACTTCCCGTAGGTTGGTGCAGAGCGAAGCGAAGCCCAACGGAAGGAGCGTCCGCAGGCGTTGGGCCTCGTTCCTCGGACCAACCTACGGCAGGACTGCGTCCTGCTTGGCGAATGAATTCGCCCCCACAGGAAGAGCGCCGGATTCGAACCTCAGCGCAGGCTGCTCTGAAGTGGTCAAGTAAAACTGGACACCGGTTTAGGTTTATCCAGCCAGCGCTTCGCGCTGTACCGGTGTCTGGTAGTTGTTGTAGCTG
>NZ_BDMA01000085.1:0-97114 GCF_002003485.1 Metapseudomonas resinovorans | reverse complement strand
CAGCTACAACAACTACCAGACACCGGTACAGCGCGAAGCGCTGGCTGGATAAACCTAAACCGGTGTCCAGTTTTACTTGACCACTTCAGAGTGAGGGAAGACAGGCTCCGCGCGGAGTCGCCCTCTCCCCCCTCTCCCTGAAGTGAGAGGGGTTAATCGGTCCCCCTTGAAACACCGAGCGACTGACACTCCCCTCACCCCAGCCCTCTCCCAGAGGGAGAGGGAGTTTGTCCGAACCACCTGAAATTCCCGCAGGGCCTCCATCGCGAGGCCCCGCCCAAGTCATGTCTTTTTTTCGCGTTACCGGAGCACCACACCATGACACTTGCTGTCCAGTTCACCCAGGTTTCCCGCCAGTTCGGCGAGGTCAAAGCCGTCGACCGGGTATCCATCGATATCAAGGACGGCGAGTTCTTCTCCATGCTCGGCCCATCGGGCTCGGGCAAGACCACCTGCCTGCGCCTGATCGCCGGCTTCGAGCAACCCACCTCAGGTTCCATCCGCATCCACGGTGAAGAAGCCGCCGGCCTGCCGCCCTACGAGCGCGACGTGAACACCGTGTTCCAGGACTACGCCCTGTTCCCCCACATGAACGTGCGCGAGAACGTCGCCTACGGCCTAAAGGTGAAGGGCGTGGCGAAGGCCGAGCGCCTGGCCCGCGCCGAGGAAGCCCTCGGTATGGTTGCCCTGGCCGGCTACGGCGACCGCAAGCCGGCGCAGCTGTCCGGTGGCCAGCGCCAACGCGTGGCCCTGGCCCGTGCGCTGGTCAACCGCCCGCGCGTACTGCTGCTGGACGAACCCCTCGGCGCACTGGACCTGAAGCTGCGCGAGCAGATGCAGAGCGAGCTGAAGAAGCTGCAGCGCCAGCTCGGCATCACCTTCATCTTCGTCACCCATGACCAGGGTGAAGCGCTGTCCATGTCCGACCGCGTGGCCGTGTTCAACAAGGGCCGCATCGAGCAGGTGGACACCCCGCGCAATCTCTACATGAAGCCGGCCACGCCTTTCGTTGCCGAATTCGTCGGCACCTCCAACGTGCTGCGCGGCGACGTCGCGCGTCAGCTCACCGGTGTCAACCAGCCCTTCTCCATCCGCCCCGAGCACATCCGCTTCGCCAATGGTGAGCGCAACGGCAGCGATGTGGAAATCAGCGGCCTGCTTCACGACATCCAGTACCAGGGCGCTGCCACCCGCTACGAAATCCGCCTGGATAACGGCCAGAACCTCTGCGTCAGCCTGGCCAACAGCCAGTGGCAGGACGCCGCGCCGCTGCACCAGCAGGGCCAGGTGGTCACCGCTCGCTGGGCGCGCGATGCCATGGTCCAGCTGACCGAGGGCGCGTGACATGGAACTGACCCTCAACGCCGAGCGGCCGCGCGCCGCGAATGGCCTGATGCGCAGGTTCTCGGGCCTGCTGTATCGCCGGCCGACGCTGTACCTCTCGCTGCTACTGGTGCCGCCGCTGCTGTGGTTCGGCGCCATTTACCTGGGCTCGCTGCTGACGCTGCTCTGGCAGGGTTTCTACACCTTCGACGACTTCACCATGACGGTGTCGAAGGACCTGACCCTGGTGAACTTCGGCGCCCTGTTCCAGGCCGCCAACTTCGACATCATCCTGCGCACGCTGAGCATGGCCATCGCCGTGTCCATCGCCAGCGCCGCCCTGGCCTTCCCCATCGCTTACTACATGGCGCGCTACACCACGGGCAAGACCAAGGCGTTCTTCTACATCGCGGTGATGATGCCCATGTGGGCCAGCTACATCGTCAAGGCCTACGCCTGGACCCTGCTGCTGGCCAAGGGCGGCGTGGTGATGTGGTTCGTCCAGGCTCTGCACCTGCAGCCCGTGCTGGAACTGCTGCTGGACGTACCCGGCGTCGGCGGCAGCACCCTGTCGACTTCGCACCTCGGGCGATTCCTGGTGTTCGTGTACATCTGGCTGCCGTTCATGATCCTGCCGATCCAGGCGTCCCTCGAACGCCTGCCGCCGTCGCTGCTGCAAGCCTCGGCCGACCTCGGTGCGCACCCGCGCCAGACCTTCATGCAGGTGATCCTGCCGCTGTCCATCCCAGGTATCGCCGCCGGCTCGATCTTCACCTTCAGCCTGACCCTGGGCGACTTCATCGTGCCGCAACTGGTGGGCCCGCCCGGCTACTTCATCGGCAGCATGGTTTACGCCCAGCAGGGCGCCATCGGCAACATGCCCATGGCCGCCGCCTTCACCCTGGTGCCGATCGTGCTGATCGCCGTGTACCTGTCCATCGTCAAACGTCTGGGGGCCTTCGATGCACTCTGAAAAAGCGTCCTGGGGTCTGAAAGCGGCGGCCTGGGGCGGGCTGGCATTCCTGCACATCCCGATCCTGATCATCTTCATGTACGCCTTCAACACCGAAGACGCCGCCTTCAGCTTCCCGCCGCAGGGCTTCACCCTGAACTGGTTCAGCGTCGCCTTCGGCCGCGCCGACGTGTTGGAAGCGATCAAGCTGTCGCTGCAGGTCGCGGTCGTCGCCACGCTGATCGCCATGGTGCTCGGCACCCTGGCTGCGGCCGCGCTCTACCGCCGCAGCTTCTTCGGCAAGGAAGGCATCTCGCTGATGCTGATCCTGCCGATCGCCCTGCCCGGGATCATCACCGGCATCGCCCTGCTCTCGGCGTTCAAGGAATTGGGCATCGAGCCCGGCCTGCTGACCATCGTCATCGGCCACGCCACCTTCTGCGTGGTGATCGTCCACAACAACGTGATCGCGCGCTTCCGTCGTACCTCCCACAGCCTGATCGAAGCCTCGATGGACCTGGGTGCCGACGGTTGGCAGACCTTCCGCCACATCATCCTGCCGAACCTGGGCTCTGCCCTGCTGGCAGGCGGCATGCTGGCCTTCGCGCTGTCGTTCGACGAGATCATCGTCACCACCTTCACCGCCGGCCACGAACGCACCCTGCCGATCTGGCTGCTCAACCAGCTCAGCCGCCCGCGCGACGTCCCGGTGACCAACGTGGTGGCCATGCTGGTGATGCTGGTGACCATGCTGCCCATCCTCGCCGCCTACTACCTGACCAAGGGTGGCGAGAGCGTGGCGGGTAGCGGGAAGTAAGCAGTTTCAGGCCGGCTCCCCTCTCCCGAGCTTTTCTCCCCTCTCCCTCCGGGAGAGGGGCCGGGGGAGAGGGCAGTCCGAGCCGCACCGAATTTCCCTCACCCCAACCCCTCTCCCAGAGGGCGAGGGGCTAGAACCGAACGAGGATTACCCCATGCAAACCAAACTCCTGATCAACGGCCAGCTCATCGCCGGTGAAGGTCCCAGCCTCGCCGTGCTCAACCCGTCGCTGGGCACCGCCCTGGTGGAAATCGCCGAAGCCAGCCCGGCCCAGGTCGATGCCGCCGTGCGCGCTGCCGACGCTGCCTTCCCTGCCTGGTCGCAGACTTCGCCGAAGGACCGCTCCACCCTGTTGCTCAAGCTCGCCGACACCATCGACGCCCACGCCGAGGAACTCGCCCGCCTGGAGTCGCAGAACTGCGGCAAGCCCTTCTCCGCCGCACTGAATGACGAACTGCCGGCCATTGCCGACGTGTTCCGCTTCTTCGCTGGCGCCAGTCGCTGCATGAGCGGTTCCGCCGCCGGCGAGTACCTGCCCGGCCACACCTCGATGATCCGCCGCGACCCGGTCGGCGTGGTCGCCTCCATCGCACCGTGGAACTACCCGCTGATGATGGCTGCCTGGAAACTCGGCCCAGCGCTGGCCGCCGGCAACACCGTGGTGCTCAAGCCCTCCGAGCAGACTCCGCTGACCGCGCTGAAGCTCGCTGAATTCATCGCCGAGATCTTCCCCGCCGGCGTGGTGAACATGGTCTTCGGCCGCGGCCCGAGCGTTGGCGAGCCGCTGACCACCCACCCGAAGGTACGCATGGTGTCCCTCACCGGCTCGGTCGCCACCGGCTCGCGGATCATCGCCGGCACCGCCGACAGCGTGAAACGCATGCACATGGAACTGGGCGGCAAGGCCCCGGTGATCATCTTCGACGACGCCGACATCGACGCCGCCGTCGAAGGCATCCGCACCTTCGGCTTCTACAACGCCGGCCAGGACTGCACCGCCGCCTGCCGCATCTACGCGCAGAAAGGCATCTATGAGCGCTTCGTCGCCAAGCTCGGCGAGGCTGTCGGCAGCATCAAGACCGGCCTGCAGGACGACCCGGACACCGAGCTCGGTCCGCTGATCACCGAGCAGCACCTGGAGCGTGTCGAAGGCTTCGTCCAGCGCGCCAGTGCCGTGCCGCACATCCAGGTGGTCACCGGCGGCAAGCGCGTCGAGGGCCCGGGCTTCTTCTTCCAGCCCACCGTCCTTGCCGGCGCCCGCCAGGACGACGAAATCGTCCGCCACGAGGTATTCGGCCCGGTGGTCTCGGTCACCGCCTTCGACACTGAAGAGCAGGTGCTGGACTGGGCCAACGATTCCGACTACGGCCTGGCCTCCTCGCTCTGGACCTTTGATGTCGGCCGCGCCCACCGCCTGTCCGCACGCCTGCAGTACGGCTGCACCTGGGTCAACACTCATTTCATGCTGGTCAGCGAAATGCCCCACGGCGGCGTGAAGCACTCCGGCTACGGCAAGGACATGTCGATGTACGGGCTGGAGGACTACACCGCCATTCGCCATGTGATGTTCAAGCATTAACGAGCTGGCTTCGGCCAGTTCCTTGTGGGGGCGACTTCAGTCGCTGAGCAGGCCGCAGGCCTGCCCTGGAAAACCTCGGGGCAGCTACGCTGCCCCTTAGCGAATGAATTCGCCCCCACAGAAGAGCAAGGCCGCACCACCCGTAGTACGCCTCACCCAACCAGGAGAACGAGCAATGCGTAATACCTTGCGTAATTTCAGCTTCATCCTGTTTTGCGCCATGGCCGGGATGGCCCAGGCCGCTGACGATGCCAAGGCCATAGTCGATGGCTACATGGCTGCCTGGAACGCCCACGACGTCGACAAGGCCGCCAGCTTCCTGGCCGAAGACGCGGTGTACTTCGACGCCACGGTCGGCACGCCTCAGGAAGGTCGTGCAGCAGCCCGCGACAATGTCATCAAGGTGTTCGTCGGTGCGGTGCCCAACCTCACCTGGAAGATGACCAGCGAGCCCATCATCAGTGCCGATGGCATCGCCTTCCAGTGGGAATTCGCCGGTACCAACAGCGGGGCCTGGAGCGCCGAAACCCCGGCCACCAACAAGCCGCTGAAGTTCGAAGGCGTGAGCTTCATCCGCGTCAAGAACGGCAAGATCACCTACCAGGGCGACTACTACGACGCCCTCGGATTCAACAAGCAACTCGGCTGGTAAGCCTTTCGCCGGCGCCCGCCATGGGCGCCGGCCCTCCCCCGCTCCCCCCGCCCCTCGAATAGCAATTGCCTTGCAAGGATTCGCCATGACCGTCACCCGCCGTGATTTCCTCAACGGTGTCGCCCTCACTATCGCCGCCGGGCTGACGCCCATGCAGCTGCTGCGCGCCGCCCCGTCCGGCCGCTACTACCCGCCGGCCCTCACCGGCCTGCGCGGCAGCCACCCCGGTGCCTTCGAGGTGGCGCACCAGATGGGCTGGGAGAAGAAGAAGTTCGATACCGACGGCCTGCCGGTGGCCGAAGAGTACGACCTGGTGGTGGTCGGCGGTGGCATCAGCGGCCTGGCCGCAGCCTGGTTCTATCGCGAGAAACAACCGAACGCGCGCATCCTGATCATCGAGAACCATGACGACTTCGGCGGCCACGCCAAGCGCAACGAGTTCGAGGCGGGCGGCCGCATGATCCTCGGCTACGGCGGCAGCGAATCCTTCCAGTCGCCCAGCCACCTATTTAGCGACACAGTGAACGGCCTGCTGAAGAAGCTCGGCGTCGACATCAAACGCTTCGAGACGGCCTTCGACCGCGACTTCTACCCCAACCTCGGCCTGTCCCGCGGGGTGTTCTTCGACAAGGAGAACTTCGGCGTGGACAAGCTGGTGAGCGGCGACCCATCGCCAGTGGTAGCTGACGACATCGCCCCGGAAAAACGCAATGCCCGCTCCTGGCGCACCTTCATCAGTGATTTCCCGCTGCCCGAAGCTGACCGCCAGGCACTGATCGACCTCCACGAAGCACCCCGCGACTACCTCGCCGGCAAGACCAGCGACGAGAAGGAAGCCCACCTGGCCAAGACCAGCTACCGCGATTTCCTGCTCAAGGACGTGGGCCTGTCCGAGAGCGCGGTGAAGTACTTCCAGAGCCGCACCAACGACTTCTCCGCCCTCAGCATCGACGCTGTGGCGGCCTATGACGCCTACTACGTCGGCTTCCCCGGCTTCGCGGCGATGCAGCTGCCGCCCATTGGCGAGGAAGCCAAGGCGGAAATGGAAGAGCCGTACATCTACCACTTCCCCGACGGCAACGCCTCGGTAGCCCGCCTGCTGGTGCGCGACCTGATTCCGGCCGTGGCGCCCGGCAAGGGCATGGAAGACATCGTCCTGGCGCAGTTCGACTACAGCCAGCTGGACATCGCCGGCAGCCCGGTGCGCCTGCGCCTGAACAGCACGGCGGTGAGCGTGAAGAACCGCGAGGGCGGCGTCGACGTCGGCTACAGCCGTGGCGGCCAACTGGCACGGGTACGCGGCAAGCACTGCGTACTGGCCTGCTACAACATGATGATCCCGTACCTGCTGCGCGACCTCTCGCCCGAGCAGGCCAATGCCCTCGCCCAGAACGTGAAGTTCCCGCTGGTGTACACCAAGGTGGTGATCCGCAACTGGGAAAGCTTCCGGAAGCTCGGCGTGCACGAGATCTACGCCACCACCCAGCCCTACAGCCGCATCAAGCTGGACTACCCGGTGGACCTCGGCGGCTACCAGCACCCGCGCGATCCGAAGCAGCCCATCGGCCTGCACATGGTCTACGTGCCCACCTCGCCGAACTCCGGCATGGACGCCCGCACCCAGGCCCGCACCGGTCGCGCCAAACTCTACGCGACGACCTTCGAGCAGCTTGAAGCGCAGCTGCGCGACCAGCTGCAGCGCATGCTCGGTCCAGGCGGTTTCGATCACCAGAAGGACATCCTCGCCATCACCGTCAACCGTTGGTCCCACGGCTACGCCTACTTCGCCAACTCGCTGTTCGACGACGAGGAGGCGAGCGAAAAGACCATGCTCCTGGCGCGCAAACCGGTGGGCAACGTGACCATCGCCAACTCCGACTCCGCCTGGAGCGCCTATGCCCACGCGGCCATAGACGAAGCCCACCGCGCGGTGGGCGAGCTCGCCTGACCGACATTCCGTGGCCCGGTCCGCCGGGCCACGGTTTCGCGCCGCCGCTTGCGGCGCCTTCCTGCCCCAACCCGTTTCGGTAACCCACCATGCAGAGCAGTCCCCGACAGACCCAGGCGCCCACGCCGGAAGACGGCGCCCAGGGCAACTCCACCCTCGACCAGGTCAAACTGCTGATCGACGGCCTGAACAGCCGCTGGAACGAGATCAACAAAGTCTCCGACGTGATCCGTCAGATCGCCAGGAACACCAACCTGGTCGCCCTCAACGCCGCCATCGAAGCTGCCCGTGCCGGCGAGCTCGGTCGCGGTTTCGCCGTGGTCGCGGACGAGGTGCGGCGCCTGGCTACCCAGTCGGCCAATGCCACCGCCGATATCGGCAGCGTGGTCGCCACCATCCGCCAGGAAAGCGAGAAGGCGCTGGAGCAGGTGCAGCGCGCGGAAAGTGCCGCCAGGGCGGAGACGGCCGAAGTCCTGCTGGCCCGCGAGGCGCAGCAGTTACAGAGCCAGTTCGCGGTCATGGCTGCTGCGCTTTATGGCCTCAAGCACTTCATCCTCGGCCTGCATGCCCAGGGCATCGGCCCGCAGCGCGAGCAGATCGACGCCGTGATGCAGCAGTTCCTCCTGCAGAACCCCGGCCTGCTGGCCTTCGCCTGTGCCAGCGAACCCAACGCCCTGGACGGCCGCGACGCCGAGTTCACCAACCAGCCGGGCCACGACCACACCGGCCGCATCATGGCCTACTGGAACCGGGGCGCCGGTGCCATCCAGCGCGAGTGCCTGGTGGGCTACGACGGCGACTGGTACGAACTGCCACGACGCAAGGGCCGCGACCTGTTCATGGAGCCCTACGATTACAGGGTGGCCGGTAGCACGGTATTGATGACCTCCTTCATGACCCCGATGCTGGCCGGTGGGCGCTTCCTCGGCATCCTCGGTGCCGACTACAGCCTGCAGCAGCTCCAGGAGCGCCTGAGCCAGCTCAAACCGTTCGGCAACGGCCACTACGCGCTGCTGTCCAACGCTGCCCACTACGTGACCCACCCGGACGGAAAGCGGTTGGGCACCCTGGCCAACGAACTGTCGGGCGATGCCCGCAGCGCCATTCGTGATGGCCGGCCATTGCGCTTCAAGGGCACGGGCAACGCCATCTGCCTGCTGCATCCGATCTTCGTCGGCAACTGCAATGCACCCTGGTCGTTGCTGTTGCAGTTCGATCCTGAGCAGAGCGGCTGAACAGGTCCACAGCGTAGGGTGCGCCGCGCGCACCAGGAACCTTCGTGGGCGCTATCGGTGCGCACGGCGCACCCTACCCATGACCTCCGGCGGCCGCTGAAAGCCCCTTCTCCGCCAGCCACGCCGGATTGAACAACCGCGCCGCATACAAACCGCCCCGATCGCAGAGCAGCGTCACCACCCGGTGCCCCGGCCCCAACTCGCGGGCCACCTGCACGGCGGCGGCGAGGTTGATGCCGGAGGAACCGCCGACGAACAGTCCTTCCTCCCGCAGCAGGTGATAGACCATGGAGACGCAGGCGGGATCTTCCACCTGTACCGCGTCGTCTATGGGCGTGCCTTCGAGGTTGGCGGTGATGCGCGTGGTGCCGATGCCTTCGGTGATGGAGCTGCCCTCCGCCACCAGTTCGCCGTGCTTCACCCAGTTGTACAGCGCACTGCCCATGGGGTCGGCAAGGACGATGCGAATGCCCGGGTCCTGCGCCTTGAGGAATCGCGCCACGCCCGCCAGGGTGCCGCCGGTGCCGGTGGCGCAGACGAAGGCATCGAGACGGCCGTCGGTATCGGCCCAGATTTCCGGTCCCGTGGTCTCGAAATGGGCCTGGCGATTGGCGGTGTTGTCGAATTGATTGGCCCAGATCGCACCGGGTAGCTCGGCAGCCAGGCGGCCGGCGATTTTCTGGTAGTTGTCCGGGTCCTTGTAGGGCTTGGGCGGCACCGGACGCACTTCGGCGCCAAGGGTGCGCAGCAGCTCGAGCTTTTCCGGCGACTGGTTGTCGGGGATCACGATGATGCAGCGATAGCCACGCGCCGCGCAGATGTGCGCCAGGCCGATGCCGGTGTTGCCGGCGGTGCCCTCCACCACCGTGCCGCCGGGGTACAGCAGGCCCTGGCATTCGGCATCTTCGATGATGAAGCGGGCGGCGCGATCCTTTACCGACCCACCGGGATTGAGGAATTCGGCCTTGGCGAGGATGTCGCAACCGGTCTCGTTGCTCAGGCTTTCGAGGCGCAGCAGCGGCGTGTTGCCGATGCTGCCGATGAAACCTTCGCGGATCGCCATGCTGCACCTCCAGGCGAAGGCAGACGGACAGATACAGTCTAGTCGTCGGTGTGCTTCCGGACCCGCGCCATATGCTGCTTGATGATCTCCGAGACCGACGCCGTCATGACCGCGGTAGAGACCCCGAACATGAGGATGCCGTTGGCGGCCTCCAGCGGCCCCAGCAGGCGCCAGGCCGGAGTCATGACCATGTCGCCATAGCCGAGGGTCGCGAAGTTCACCCCCGAGTGGTACAGCGCGGTGGCGAAGTCATCGAACTCTCCGAGCAGGTGGAATAGCGCCGCCCAGATAGCCATCTGGGCGAAGTTGCCCAGCAGCATCAATAGCATCACCACGCCCAGATGGACCGCACTGTGCACGGGTGAATCGTGCTCCTGCGCGAGCAGCTTGTAGCGCACGAAATACTTCAGGCAGATCGCCACGAAGTACGCCTGCAGTGCGAGGCAGAGCAGCATCACGGGAATTCCGACCAGCAGATTGAGCAACATGAAACGACCTCGTCAGGACGCGGAGCGCCGTTGCCGGCGAAAACGGCGCCGGTCGATCAGGTAGACCGCAGCGCAGGCATACAAGGTGACGGCGATGAACAGCCCCATGCGGATGGCGAAGGCGGTGTAGACATCCTTGCCCGCCGCGCTGTCCTGCACCGACTGGCCCAGAAGGATGATCAGCGTGATCAGGGTGTTGACCCAGAAGCCCGGCGTCTGCGCCGTGGGGCTGAGGCGATAGAGCTTGCGGGCCAGCAACAGGCCGAACAGCAGCATCCAGAGGAAGAACATCCAGAGGTGCGGAAAGAGGCTCAATGCGCTCCAGAACAGCATGGCGAGCACGCCGCCAAGCAGGGTCGAGCCCAGCAGTTCGCGGCCGGCAGTGCGAGCGCTGGCACCGCACACCTGCTGGCCGAGGCTGACCGACTTCATGATCAGCGGCATGTAGCTGGCCGGGTCGATCAGCGCCAGGAGGAAGGCCGGTAGCACCACCAGCGCCGCACGCACCGCCACCCAGGCGGCCTCCACTTCCTCCAGCAAGGGACGGGCGGGGGGCGCTGGCGGCGCAACGGGTTCGGGAAAGATCATGTGGCTGAACGAAACCACCAGCACGGCGAGCAGCACGCCCTTGCCCAACGCCTGGATCACCGTCAGTGCCAATGCGAATTCGGCCGTGCCGGCGGCGCTGATCATGGTCAGGCCGATCACCAGGAATTGCGCCACCAGCGGGTTTCCACCCCGCAATCCGTAGCGAAAGCACAGGTACAGGCAGAGCGCGACCAGCAACACCCCGCTGGCCGGCGCATGGCGCAACAGCGGGATCAGCAGCAGGCCCGTGGCGGTGCTGAGCATGATCACCAGCGCCAGTCCCGGTCCGGCCTTCAGCGGCAAGGGACGATTGCCGGCGGTCAGCAGGACCATGACGAAGATCGGCGTCAGGAAGGGAATCGGCAGGGCCAGGCCGAAGCTGATCGCCAGGCCCAGCGCCGTCCCACTGGCCAGGCGCAGGGCGCGCTGGCTGCGTGGGTCGTGCTCAGTAGGCATAGGACAGCCAGCTCATCATGCGAATGAACAAGCGGCCAAGTGGATTGAGAGGATTGCCCTCGCGGGGAAAGGCCATCACCTCGGCCTGGCCGCCGACCCGCAGGCCGCGCAGTTCGTCGAGCTCGCCCGGCAGGAGTTCGACGATGACCGGGAAGCGCTGGGCGGGCCGCAGCCAGTCACGGCTGTTCTCCACCGACGGCAAGCTGCCGGGGGCCGGCGCCTGACCGACGCTGACGCCATAGCCGACGCTGCGCACCCGTCCCTCGAAGACCCGCCCCGGCAGGGCATCCAGCACGATCGCCACCGGTGCGCCGGGCTGGACGTGGCCCAGGTTGTTTTCAGTGAAGTCAGCGCTTATCCACAGGTCGTGGATGGCGATCAGGGTCATCACCGGGCTACCCGCCCCCACGTACTGCCCGACGTCGGTGCGCAAGTCGGTGATCAAACCGGCCGAGCGGGCTCTAACCTGGGTGTTGGCCAGGTCCAGTTCGGCTTTTTCCAGGGCGGTGGCGGCACTGCGCAACTGCGCATTCTCCTCTTCGCTTCCACCCTGCTGCTCACGTGCACGCTGCACTTCGGCCCGCGCGGCCGCTACCTGGCTGATGGCTTGTTCACGGGATGCCCGCGCCCCTTCCAGGCGCCGCACGGAGAGGGTGCCCGGGTCCTGCTTGTAGAGGCGTTCTAGGCGTTCGCTGTCCTGCCGCGCCTTCAGTTCGTTGGCCTCGGCGGCCCGCTGAGATGCGAGGGCCGAGTCGATGGCGGCGGTGCTCGCTCCCACCTGCCGGCGTACGGTTTCCAGGTCGGCACGGGCGCGGTCGACGGCAATCCGGTAATTCGTCGGGTCCACCTCGAACAGCACTTCGCCCACCTGGACATCTTTGTTGTTGCGAACGTGCACCTTGGTGACCCGCCCCGCCACTTCAGCCGCCACAGGCACCACGAAGGCCTGCAAGCGCGCCTGCTGGGTATAGGGGGTAAAGCGATCGGCCAGCAGGTACCAGACCAGCGTCAGGATGATCACCAGGGCGACCCAGCGGGTTCCCTTCGTCGCGCCGTCCGCCGCTTTTGCGGGAGCGGGCTGGGCCGGTGGTTCCGGTTTGGCCTGGGACGTGTCGGTCATGGTCGTTCACCTTGTTCGATTGGCAGCTGTGTGTCAGACGGCGCGTCAGGCTCGTCCAGCAGGTCGCCCCAATCGGTACGTTGTTGCATCTGCTGACGCGTGCCGTCGTCGATCAACGGTCCCGAGCGCTGCCAGCCCCCGCCCAGGGCCTTGTACAGGCCGATCAGGTTGGCCACCGCATTGCTGCGGCTGACCAGGTAGCTGTCTTGCTGCTGGAACAGCTCCCGCTGGGCATCCAGCACCCGCTGGAAATCCGCGAAGCCTTCGCGGTACTGCGCCAGTGCCAGGGTCAGCGAGCGCTCCGCCGACTCGGCAGCCTCGCGCCGGATGTGTTCGCTTTCGAGCGACTTGATCAACCCGGTGGCGGCGTCGTCCGCCTCGCGCGCGGCCTGGCGCACGCCGTCACGGTAGGCCTCGATCAGCTGTTGCAGGCGTGCATCCTGGACGCGCACGTCGTTCTTGATCCGGCCATGGTCGAACACGTTCCACACCAGGCTCGGCCCTGCCACCAGGTCCAGGCTGTCGGAAGCGCCATCCAGCGTCGACGCGCTCCAGCCGATGCTGCCCAGCAGGGTGATGGAGGGATAGAGGTCCGCCTCGGAGACGCCGATGAGTGCCGACTGGGCGGCGACCGCGAGTTCCGCGGCACGCACATCCGGCCGACGCAGCAGCAGGTTGGCGGGGACATCCTGCAGCACCGCGCGATCCAGCAACGGAATCAGGCCTTCGCGCTCGCGCAGTTCCGGCAGAGGTCCCGGCGGCCGGCCCACCAGCACGGCCAAGGCATTGCGCGTTCGCAGCACCTGGCTTTCCAGGTCCGGGATGGTGGCCAGGGTGCCGAGGTACTGGGTCTTGGCTTGCTGGAAGTCGAGTTCGTCGCTGTCGCCGCTGCGGAAGCGCCGCTCGGTGATCTCGAAGCTGCGCCGCTGCCGTTCGGCGTTGTCACGGGCGATGCGCAGGCGGGCCTCGAAAGTGCGCAGTGAATAGTAGGTATCCGCCACTTGGGCGCGCAGCAGCACCAGCACGTCCTCGTAGTTGGCATAGGCGGCGAAGTAGGCGGCGTCGGCCGATTCGATAGCGCGGCTGAACCGTCCCCAGAAATCCAGCTCCCAGGCCGCGTCGAAACCGGCACCGTATTGCCAGGAATGACTGTCCTGTGGGTTTCGGCCACCAGATTGGTTGCGGTCCAGGTACAGGGCATCGGCACTGACCTGCTGCACCTGCGGATACCGACCGCTCAGGGCGATGCCGAGCTGCGCACGCGCCTCCATGACTCGCAGGCCGGCGATTTCCAGGCTCGGGTTGTACGCGTCGGCTTCGGCGATCAGGGCATCGAGGGCCGGGTCGTCGAACACCTGCCACCACTGGCGCAAGTCCGGCTGCGGGCGATCGAGGCTCGCCTGCTCGATGGCCGGGCTGTTCCATTGGTCGATCCAGGGTTCGCGTGGCGTCTGGAAATCCGGCCCCAGACGCACGCATCCACTAAGGCCAAGGGCTCCGAACAGGAGCAGTCGGGCGAGTCGGGGGGCCATGGGCATGAATGGGTCGGAGCGTCAGGCCGTCGTCTCGTCTTCCGCAGCGGTTTCCTCTGGCACGCTCGGTGGCTGCTCCTCGACCCAATGCCAGAACAGCATATAGCCAACGGCGAGCATGACCGGCCCGATGAACAGTCCGATGATGCCGTTGGTAACCATCCCGCCCAGCGCACCGATCAGCACCACCGGCATCGGCACATTGACGCCACGGCCCAGCAGCAGGGGTTTGAGGATGTTGTCGGACATGCCGGCAACGAAGATGTAGATGGAGAAGATGATGGTGCCGGCCGTCGCACCCTCGGTGGCCAGGACGTATGCGATGACCGGAATCGTGATCAGCAACACGGGCAACTGCATGATGCCCAGCAACAGTACGAGGATGGCCAGCAAGCCCGCTCCGGGGATGCCCATCAACACGAAGCCGACGCCGACCAGCAGCATCTGGATAAAGGCGATGCCGACCACGCCCTGGGCCACCGCGCGGATGGTGGCGGTGCACAGGCTGGCGATCTGCGGGCCGCGGTCCGGGCCGGAAATGCGCGAGGCGATCTGCACGGCGCTGCGGGTGCCATTGGCGCCGTAGGCCATGAGGATGCCGCCGACGATCAGCGCGCCAATGAACAGCAGGAAGCCCGCCCCTACGCCGGCCAGCTTGCCCAGCAGGGTCATCCCCACGCCACGCAGGTGCGGCATGAGGTTCTTCAGCAAACTGGTCAGGTCGAGCGAGGCCTGCTGCCAGAAGTCGTACAGCGGCTGGCCGATCAGCGGCCAACTGGCGACCGATTCGTTCGGCGCGGGTATATGCCAGTCGCCGCTTTTGATCAGCTCCAGCGCGCCCTGCACGGATTCGGCGATCGACATGCCCAAGAGATAGATCGGCACCATCAGCAGGCCCACCGATACGACCACTATCAGGGTCGCCGCGTGCCCGTCACGCAGGCCCAGCTTTTCCTTGAGCAGGCCGTGCAGCGGGTAGAAGGTAACCGCCAGGATCAGCGCCCAGAGCATCAGGTTGAGGAAGGGGTTGAAGATCTGGTAGCAGGTAATGGCCAGGATGGCGATGAGCCCGGCGCGGATCAGGACATCCAGCAGGCCGCGGGATAGCAGCCTTTCCGAAGTGGGAGTCGGTTGCATCGAATTCTCCTTTTGCTTAAGTGCAAGGCTATTCCAAACGGGTAACCGACCTAACCACGCCCATGACGCTCTTGTTTGGCAGCGATTCGGTGGGCGCTAAAAGCGAAAATCTTTGAGCAACGACGCAACCTGATCCAAATCATTTATCGCTTTTGATCGTCATTTCCACCGCAACTCAGGCGTTCAGAGCCCTATTGGGCGCCGTGCAGGCAGCGGCGTCGACCTCACACTATCGATGCTGTCGGTAACCAGCATAGTCGCTGAACGGCAGATGGACCGGCCCTCTTGGGAGCCGGTCCCGACGCGGGCGCATGGAGGGAAAAGCAGACGACCGGTGAGCCATTACTCACCGATATCTTCGTTCCACAGCTCCGGCCTTGCGGCGATGAAGTCCTCCATCAACTTCACGCACTCGGCGTCCTGCAGCACGTCCAGCTCCACGCCACGGGAGCGCAACAGCTCCTCCTCGCCGAGGAACGTGCGGTTCTCGCCGATGATCACTTTCGGAATGCCGTAGAGCAGGATCGCGCCGCTGCACATGGAACAGGGCGACAAGGTGGTGTAGAGCACCGCTTCGCGGTAGACGCTGGCCGGTTGGCGGCCAGCGTTCTCGAAGGCGTCCATCTCGCCGTGCTTGATGGCACTGCCTTCCTGGATTCGCCGATTGTGGCCACGCCCAATGATGCGCCCCTTGTGGACGATCACCGAACCGATGGGTATCCCGCCCTCGGCCAGTCCCTGGCGGGCTTCTTCGATGGCGGCTTGCATGAAGGGGTCCATGGTCGATCCTTGTTTTCCGGTGGATTGAACAGCTTGTTTACGTGACCGGTCGCGGCTCCTGCAAGGGTTGCTTGGCCAGCCACGCCTGATAGGCATTGATCCCGGCCCGCACCGAGCTGAACACCAGCGGCGGCTTGAGCTCGCCCAGCTCGCCGGAACGCTGCAAGAGGTCGTAGGCCGGCCCCATGAGGCGAGAGAAGGCGAAGTAGACACCCTGCGCCGCGAGGGTCTGCTGCACTTCGCGCAGGGTGGCAAGGCCGGTGAGGTCAAGGTTGATCATGGTTTCGGCGTTTAGCAGTACCGCGCGCGGGTGGTCCGCCTGCTCCACCAGGTGCAGCAGGCGCTGCTTGAAATAATCGGCATTGAAGAACAGCAGCGGCGCGTCGAAGCGATAGATCAACAGGCCGGGCGAGGTGGTCGCCTGTGGATAACGCGCCAGCTCCACTTGGCCGTCGACACCCTCAACCCAGCCAAGCACAGCGTCGCGAGGACGGTAGGTGAGATACAGCAAGCGCAGCAGTGCCAGGGAGATGGCGACGAAAATACCAGGCAGCACGCCGACGCCCAGCACGCCAACCGTGGTCAGCAGGCACAAGCCACACTCGAAGCGGCTGAGGCGCCAGAAAGCCTTGATCGCGCGGAAGTCGATCAGTCCCCAGCCGGCGAGCATCAGTACGGCGCCCAGGGCGGCGATGGGCACCCAGGCCAGCGGGCCGTGGAGGAACACCAGCACCGCGACTATCACCAGCGCCACCACGACGCTGACCATCTGCGTCTTGCCGCCCACCAGGTCGTTCACCGCCGTGCGCGAATCCGCGCCGCTGATGACGAATGACTGCGAAACCCCGGCGCCGATGTTGGCCAGGCCCAGGGCGATGAACTCGTGGTTGGCGTCGATGGCGTAGCCGTGGCGGGCGGCGAAGCTGCGGGCGGTGAGCATGGCGCTGCAGAAACTGACAATGGTGATACCGGTGGCGTCCCGCAGCAGACCGAGCAGCTCCTGGTAGCTGGTGCGCGGCCAGCTCAGCTCGGGCAAGCCAGCCGGGACGGCGCCCAGCAGGGCCACACCATGCCGGTCGAGTCCCAGCAAGGCGGCCGCCAGCGAAGCCAGCACGAGCGCGACCAGCGAGACCGGCAGCCGTGGCCAGCGCCGGGGCAGGACGATCATCAGCAGCAGCGCCGCCGCCCCCAAGGCGAGGGTCGGCAGGTGGGTGTCGGCGAGGTTGCGAATCATCGCCAGCAGGCCGGCGATGAAGCCGCTGGTTTCGCTCTGGTAGCCCAGCAGCTTGCCGAGCTGGCCGGCCAGCAGGCTGAGGCCGATGCCATTGAGGTAGCCCACCAGGATCGGCCGCGAGAGAAAGCTGGCGATGAATCCGGCGCGGATGAAACCGGCCAGGATCGACAGCAGTCCGACCATCACCGCGACGATCATCGACAGATGCACCAGGCGCTGCGGATCGCCCGCCGCCAAGGGGGTGATGGCGGCGGCCACCATGGCGGCGGTGGCGGCATCCGGCCCCACCATCAGTTGCCGGGAGCCGCCCACCAGGGCGTAGATCAGCATCGGCAGGATGCAGGCGTAGAGCCCGACCTGAGCGGGAAAACCGATGATCTGCGCGTAGGCGATGGCGGTAGGAATCTGTACCGCGGCCACTGACAGGCCCGCCATGAGGTCAGGGCGCAGCCATTCGCGGCGATAGTGGAAACGGCTGATACGATCACGCAGCCTGTCGATCAGGAACATTGGGGCCGTCCGCTTGAGATAACTCCAGAAGCTTAGGCCCGCAACGCCGGGATGACCCCGGCGTCGCATCACTTTTGAGAATTAATGATCTTTCTCACAGTTGATCATCCAGGGCACTCCAAAGCGGTCCACCAGCATGCCGAAGCGCGCAGCCCAGAAGGTCTGCGCCAGGGGCATCTGAACCTGGCCACCCTCGGCCAGGGCATTGAAGACCCGCTCGGCCTCGACGATGCGATCGACGTTGATCGAAACGCTGATGCCGCTGATGCCCTGGAAAGGTGCCTGGGGCGGGCAATCCGAGCCCATGATCACCTGGTCACCCACCGCCAGGCGGGCATGCATGATCTTGTCGCGGAAGTTCTCCGGCACATCTTCGCTGGCCGGGCTTTCGGCGAAGCTCAGGAAAGCTTCCAGGGTGCCATTGAGCACCTTGGCGTAGAACTGGAAAGCCGGGCCGCACTGCCCATCGAACGTGAGGTAGGGATCGATTTTCATGAGAGTCTCCTGTCCGTTTTTTTCAGCCGTCACTGCTGTTTGGCTTTCTCGAAGACGCGTTGTTCCTGCTCGCGCAGCTCGGGGGTGAATTCCGCGCCGAAGTCTTCGGCCTCGAACACCTGACGAATCTCGATTTCGGAATCGGAAAGCATCGGATTGGGGCAGCGTTTGACCCACTCGATGCACTCTTCCAGGGAATTGACCTTGAACAGCCAGAAGCCGGCGATCAGTTCCTTGGTTTCCGCGAAGGGGCCGTCGATGACTGCGCGGTCCTTGCCCTTGAACTGCACACGCGCCCCTCTGGAACTGGGATGCAGTCCCTCGCCGGCGAGCAGGACGCCGGCATTGACCAGCTCCTCGTTGTACTGGCCCATGGCCGTGAGCAGTTCCGTGCTGGGCATGATGCCCGCTTCCGATTCCTTGGTTGCTTTGACAATCACCATGAAGCGCATTGTTGTTCTCCTGTTGGGTGGCATGAACGCCAGCCTGCGACCGCTACCTGCTGACTGTGCTTATTGGTCGATGGGGGATCGACGAGATCGACAGCAGGCCGAAAAAATTCTTCTTGGGGGCGCAGGACTGGATCAGCGTAGACCCGGATCGGAGCTTTGCGCGGATGGGGTGACGGGTGAGCAAGTAGCTGCATTGCCCGTAGGAGCTGGCTTGCCAGCGAATGGCCCCTTTTCGCTAGCAAGCTAGCTCCTACAAGGCTCCTGGACGCTAACGCAAACGTAGCCATTTCAAGCGCCAAGGGCAGCGCAGAGCCCCCGCAAGATCGGGGCACGCTGCGCGTGCCTTGTTGGGCTTCGCTTCGCTCTGCGCCAACCTACAGGGGCCGTGCGCTTTCGTAGGGTGGATCACGCTTCATCGATCCACCATCGGCGGCGGTCTGGAGGAAGGCTTCAATGTAGGGTGTGCCATGCGCACCAGTTCCGGGATCACCCTCGACACCGCGGCAAGAAGCCGGTGCGCGCGGCGCACCCTACCCATTGAGCGAGGGGAAGCTTGGCCCTTCAGGAAGCCGAACGGATTTGTTGCAGAGGGCCCTCAGCGCGGCGCGATGTGGGCGACCATCAGTTGCACGCTTTCCTGGCCACGGTATTCGTTGACGTCCAGCTTGTAGGCCACTTCGGCCCAGCGGACGCTGGCGTTGGGCCATTGCTCGCGGTCGATGTTGAAGGCAATGCCGTCCAGTTGCACCGAACCGCATTCACTTTTCAGCACCAGCTTCAGGTGGCGTTCGCCGACCAGGCGCTGCTGGACGATCTGGAACACGCCGTGGAACAGCGGTTCGGGGAAGTGCTGCCCCCAGGGGCCGGCCAGCCGCAGGGCACGGGCCAGCTCCAGGTGGAATTCCTCGATGCTCAGTTGGCCGTCGGAGAGCAGGCGGCCGGTGAGGTCGTCTTCATCGAGCTGCCGGCGGGTCTCGGCGTCGAAGGCAGCGGCGAAGGCGCCGAAGTTTTCCACAGGCAGGGACAGGCCGGCCGCCATCGCGTGCCCCCCGAACTTGCTGATCAGCCCCGGATGACGGGCGGCGACGGCATCCAGCGCGTCGCGAATGTGGAATCCCGCTACCGAACGGGCCGAGCCCTTGAGCAGGCCGTCACCGGCATCGGCGAAGGCGATGGTCGGGCGGTGGTAACGCTCCTTCAGACGCGAGGCGAGGATGCCGATCACGCCCTGGTGCCAGTCCGGCTCGAATACGCAGAGCCCGAACGGCATGTCTTCGATGGGCAGGTTCTTCAGTTGCGCCAACGCCTCGCGCTGCATGCCCTGTTCGATGGCCTTGCGGTCCTGGTTGAGCTGGTCCAGTTGTACGGCCATGTCGCGGGCCAGGGCTTCGTCTTCGCACAGCAGGCATTCGATGCCCAGGCTCATGTCATCCAGGCGGCCGGCGGCATTGAGGCGCGGGCCGAGGATGAAGCCCAGGTCGGTGGAGGTGATGCGCCCTGCCGGGCGGCCGGCGACGTCGAGGATGGCCTTGAGGCCGGCACGGGCACGACCGGCGCGAATGCGGGCCAGGCCCTGGTGCACGAGGATGCGGTTGTTGGCGTCCAGGGGTACCACGTCGGCGACGCTACCCAGGGCCACCAGGTCGAGCAGGTCGCCCAGGTTGGGTTCCTTGAGGCCGGCGCGAGCGAACCAGTCGATCTCGCGCAGGCGCGCGCGCAGGGCCATCAGCACATAGAAGATCACCCCAACGCCGGCCAGGGACTTGCTGGGGAAGTCGCAGCCGGGCTGGTTGGGGTTGACGATGGCGTCCGCCGCCGGCAATTCCGGACCCGGCAGGTGGTGGTCGGTGACCAGTACCTTGAGCCCTGCGGCCTTGGCGGCAGCCACGCCTTCGACGCTGGAAATGCCGTTGTCCACCGTCACCAGCAGGTCAGGCTGGCGGGTCAGGGCGACGGCAACGATTTCCGGCGTCAGGCCATAGCCGTATTCGAAGCGGTTGGGGACCAGGTAATCGACATGGAAGGCACCGAGCATGCGCAGGCCGAGCACGCCGACGCTGCTGGCAGTGGCGCCGTCGGCATCGAAGTCGCCGACGTAGAGGATGCGCTGGCGCTTCTCCAGCGCTTCCACCAGCAGCTCGACGGCGGCATCGATGCCCTTGAGCTGCTGGTAGGGGATCAACCGCGCCAGGCTCTTGTCCAGCTCAGCCACCGATTGCACGCCACGGGACGCATAGAGGCGGGTCAACAGCGGTGGCAGGTCGCCCAGGTCAGGCAGGGCATCGGGCAGGGCACGGTGTTCGATACGCATGAAAGGTCCAATCTTTGAATCGACTTCCCCTCTCCCTCCCGGGAAAGGGCCTGACGGTAGTGGCGGCGCAGAACCTGTTTACGATCTCGCGAGCTAGAGCCATGCAAGGCAAAAACAGGCGAGGAAGCGGAGTTTACGACTGTAAATGAGCATTCCGAGCCTGTTTTTAACGCAGCAGGGCCGACGCGCAGCAGATCGTAAGCAGGTTCTCAGCGCTCCCCGGCCAGCCACTCCAACGGAACTTCGTGCTGACCGCGCTCATCGGTGATGAACAGCTCGCCGTCGCTGATCATCACGCTCCAGCTGATCGAGCGCGGCAGGTCGCGGGCCAGTTCTTCCAGGGCTTCCTGGCCGACGGCGACGACGTTGATGTTCTTCAGGCTGCGTACGCCATCCAGCACCTTGTTCTGCCAGACGCGCAAGTTGCCGTAGGCCACCAGGCTGAAGCGCTCGGTACGGCGCGAGCACCAGGTGATGCGCTCGGCATCCGGCTGGCCCACTTCGATCCAGTGCAGGACGCGGTCATCCAGGCTCTTTTCCCACAGGGCCGGCTCGTCCACGTCCGACAGGCCACGGCCGAAGGACAACTGCTCGTGGTACCACAGCGCGTACGCGATCAACCGCACAGCCAGGCGTTCCTCGGTTTCCGAGGGGTGCTTGGCGACGGTGAAGCGCAGGTTCTCGTAGACGCTGCGGTCGAGGTCAGTGAGGTTGAGGTCGACTTTGTAGGGGGTCGCTTGGAGGGCCATGGCGGGCTTCTTGGTGATTCTCGGAGGGCGGCAAGTCTACCCTGATTCCTCTGCCTTGGCTGAGCCTTCCGGCTAATCGGCGGGATAGCGCTGGATGCGGTTGCGGCCCTTGTCCTTCGCGGCGTAGAGCGCGTCGTCGGCCAGCGAGAGCAGGCGGAACAGGTCGTAGCCGGCGTCCCTGGAGCTGACGATACCGATGCTGACGCTGAGTTCTCCCGCCTCCTGGAATGGCACCTCGGTGAACTCGCGGCGGATACGCTCGGCCACCTGGGCGCCGGCTTCGTCGTCGGCATCGGCCAGCAGGCAGGCGAACTCCTCGCCCCCAATGCGACCGAACACGTCCTGCTTGCGCATGCTACCGACGGCGATGCGGGTAAACGCCACCAGGGCCTCGTCGCCGGTGGCATGGCCATAGCTGTCGTTCAGGCGCTTGAAGTGGTCGAGGTCGCAGAGCAGCAGGGCTACCGGCTCGCGCCGGTGCTCGCAGCTCTCCAGGAGGTATTCGCCGGTGGTCATGAAGGCGCGCCGGTTGCCGACGCCGGTGAGCGGATCGCAATAGGCGGCGGCACGAAACTTCAGTTCGGCGCGCTCCTTGACCATGGACAGGGTGACGAAGGCGATGCCGATGGCATACAGCAGGGTCTCGAACACCAGCAGGGAAAAGAAGTTGGTGCCCTGGCCGCTGCTGGCCAGGGCCGCATCGAAGGGCATGCCGCGATCGATCACGATGCGCGCGCTGTAGAAAACCATGTGGAAGACGGTCAGTACCAGGGCCGGCATGTAGGCCACTTCCAGCGATTGGCGACTGCGCCAGAGCTCGTGGGCGCTCAGCCCGCAATAACAGACGGTGATCAGCGAGCTGACCGCGATGCGCACGGTCAGGGACTCGTAGAAAGCCGGGTTGAGACAGAGCAGCACCCACACCAACGAGCCGGCGCAGATTCCCGGCACGTGCGGCTGACGCCCGGCGAACACACGCATGGCGGTCCAGTTCATGGCCGCGCAGAAGTGCAACACCACATTGCCCAGCACCAGCGGCACGTAGTCCATGCCGATGCCACGCAAGCTGCCCAGCACGGTTCCCAGGGCGCCAAGCAGCAGCATGGCGGCGAGGTAACCGAGCGTCGGTTCGCGGCGGCCGCGACGCCAGGCGTGCAGCATGAGCAGGCCAACCAGCGCGAGGACGTAGATATCCACAAGCACCAGCGTGGGGACATTCAGTTGCATGCACCCTCCTCCCGGCACGTTCCGGGCGACAAGTGGCTGCGGCTGGCGAGGCGTTCTGGCATGGCTGTCAACGCACACGAATCAGGGTCCTGCCAAGAACTTTAAGTCGCCCCGCAAGGGTGCGCCAGCGGCAATCCAGGCTGTTCGCAACAACCCCCGAGGGAGTAGAGTCGCCGCCATTGCCTGGCCCATGGACATCCCGATGAACGCCCCTGCCAAACCCCTCGCCGGCCTCAAAGTAATCGAGCTCGGTACGCTGATCGCCGGCCCCTTCGCCTCGCGCCTGTGCGCAGAATTCGGCGCCGAAGTCATCAAGATCGAATCCCCCGACGGCGGCGACCCGCTACGCAAATGGCGCAAGCTGTATGAAGGCACATCCCTCTGGTGGTTCGTGCAGGCGCGCAACAAGAAGTCGCTGACGCTGAACCTGAAGCACCCGGAAGGCCAGGAAATCCTCAAGAAGCTGCTCGCCGAAGCAGACATCCTCATCGAGAACTTCCGCCCCGGCGTGCTGGAGAAGTTGGGCCTGGGCTGGGAGGTGCTCCATGCGCTGAACCCGAAGCTGGTGATGGTGCGGTTATCCGGCTTCGGTCAGACCGGCCCCTACAAGGACCAGCCGGGCTTCGGCGCAGTGGGCGAGTCCATGGGCGGACTGCGTTACATCACCGGCTTCGAAGATCGTCCTCCGGTGCGTACCGGCATCTCCATCGGCGACTCCATCGCTGCCCTCTGGGGCGTGATCGGCGCCCTCATGGCGCTGCGCCACCGCGAGGTGAACGGTGGCCTGGGCCAGGTGGTGGACGTGGCGCTTTACGAAGCGGTGTTCGCCATGATGGAAAGCATGGTGCCGGAGTTCGATGTGTTCGGTTTCATCCGTGAACGCACCGGCAACATCATGCCCGGCATCACCCCCTCCTCCATCCACACCGCCGCCGATGGCCGCCATGTGCAGATCGGCGCGAACGGCGATGCCATCTTCAAGCGCTTCATGCTGGGCATCGGCCGTGAGGACCTGGCCAACGATCCGACCCTGGCCAGCAACGATGGCCGCGATGCCCGCCGCGATGAACTCTACGGGGTGATCGACCGCTGGGTGGGCTCGCTGCCCCTGGACGAGGTGCTGGCCGTGCTGAACCGCGCCGAAGTGCCGGCCAGCCGCATCTTCTCCGCCGAGGACATGTTCGCCGACCCGCAATTCCTCGCCCGGGAGATGTTCCTCTCGGCGAAGCTGCCGGACGGCAAGCCTTTCAAGATGCCGGGCATCGTCCCCAAGCTCTCCGATACACCCGGCTCGACCGAATGGATCGGCCCGGAACTGGGCGAGCACAACGGCGAAGTGCTGGCGGGGCTGGGCTATAGCGTCGAGCAGGTGGCGGCGCTGAAGGCCGACGGGGCGATTTGACGTCAGGCAGGCTGCATTTCTGTAGGGGCGAATTCATTCGCCAAGCAGGCCGAAGGTCTGCCCCACGGGGCCGAGAGGGATGCTGCGCATCCCTTGGCGAATGAATTCGCCCCTACAAGGACTCGCCCCCACAAGCTTTCCATCCCATTCTCTGCAGCCACAAAAAAGGCCGGACCCTTTCGGGAGCCGGCCTTTTCGTTCTGGCGCCTGGCTTACAGCGGCTTGCCGCGGTTGCCATGCTGGCTGACGAAGGCCTGAATCTGCTTCAGGTCGTTCGGCAGCACGGTGCAACGCTCTTCGCGCTGGAACAGGTCGGCGAGGTGCGGCGGCAGGGCCGGGGCCTGGCCAACGCCAGCCTTCTCCACGGCCTCGGGGAACTTCACCGGGTGGGCAGTGCCGAGGATGACCATCGGGGTGGCCAGGCTGCGGCGGCACTCGCGAGCGGCACGAACGCCGATGGCGGTATGCGGGTCCAGCAGCTCGCCGCACTCCTCGTACACCTCGGCGATGGTTTCGCAGGTGGCGGCGTCATCCACGGCCAGCGAATCGAACAGCTTGCGCGCTTCGGTCCAGCGGTCTTCCTCGACGCTGAAACCGCCGCCCTGCTTGAAGGTGTCCATCAGGTTGGCGATGGCGGCACCGTTGCGACCGTGCAGGTCGAACAGCAGGCGCTCGAAGTTGGACGAAACCATGATGTCCATCGACGGCGACAGGGTCGGGTGCAGGGTGTCCTTGACGTACTGATTGCCGCTCATGAAGCGGTGCAGGATGTCGTTGCGGTTGGTGGCGACAATCAGTTGGCTGATCGGCAGGCCCATGTTGCGCGCCAGGTAGCCGGCGAAGATGTCGCCAAAGTTGCCGGTGGGCACGGAGAAGGCCACGGAGCGCGCCGGGCCACCCAGCTGCAGGGCTGCGTGGAAGTAGTAGACGATCTGGGCCATGATCCGCGCCCAGTTGATCGAGTTGACCGCTACCAGACGGGTGCCCTTGAGGAAGCCCTGGTCGGCGAAGCTCGCCTTGACCATCTCCTGGCAGTCGTCGAAGTTGCCCTCGACCGCGATGTTGTGGATGTTCTCGCCGAGGATGGTGGTCATCTGACGGCGCTGCACCTCGGACACGCGATTGTGCGGGTGCATGATGAAGATATCGACGTGCTCGCAAGCCTTGCAGCCTTCGATCGCGGCCGATCCGGTGTCACCCGAGGTGGCGCCCATGATCACCACACGCTCGCCGCGCTTGCTCAGCACGTGGTCGAGCAGGCGACCCAGCAGTTGCAGGGCGAAGTCCTTGAACGCCAGGGTCGGGCCGTGGAACAGTTCCAGTACCCACTCGTTGCCGTTCAGCTGGCGCAGCGGCGCCACGGCGTTGTGGGCAAAGACACCGTAGGTTTCCTCGAGGATCTTCTTGAAGTCCGCATCATTGATGCTGCCGGTTACAAAGGGGCGCATCACGCGGAAGGCCAGTTCGTGGTACGGCAGGCCGGCCCAGGAGGCGATTTCTTCCTGGGTGAAGCGCGGCAGGTTTTCCGGGACGTATAGGCCGCCGTCGCTGGCCAGGCCAGCCAGCAGCACGTCTTCGAAGTTCAGGGCCGGAGCCTGGCCGCGGGTACTGATATAGCGCATGTCTTAAAACCTTGGTTTCGAGCGGCCGGGGCTGGTGCGCCGCACCGGGGGATCGCCCCTCGCGGCAGCACCGAGGCTCGGCGGCTGCTTAGTTCAGTTGCTCGACGCGGATGCGCACTACGCTGCCTACCACGTCTTCCAGAGCTTCCAGCGCGGCGATGGCGTCGTTGACGCGCGCCTCGACGACCCGGTGGGTAACCAGGATCATCGGCACCAGGCCGTCCTGCTCTTCGACTTCTTTCTGCATGATGGATTCGATGTTGATGCCACGCTCCGACAGGATGGTCGCGACCTGCGCCAGCACGCCCGGATGGTCCTTGGCCTGGATGCGCAGGTAGTAAGCACTCTCGCAGGCCTCGATCGGCAGGATCGGGTGGTCGGACAGGGAATCCGGCTGGAAGGCCAGGTGCGGCACATGATTTTCCGGATCGGTGGTCAGCGCGCGGACCACGTCCACCACGTCGGCGACCACGGCAGAGGCAGTGGCCTCCATGCCGGCGCCAGCGCCGTAGTAAAGGGTGCTGCCAGCGGCGTCGCCGTTGACCATCACGGCGTTCATCACGCCGTTGACGTTGGCGATCAGGCGGTCAGCCGGGATCAGGGTCGGATGCACACGCAGTTCGAAGCCGCTGTCGGTGCGACGCGCCACGCCCAGGTGCTTGATGCGGTAGCCCAGGGCCTCGGCGTAGTTGACGTCGGCGCTGGTCAGTTTCGAGATGCCTTCGGTGTAGGCCTTGTCGAATTGCAGCGGAATGCCGAAGGCGATGGACGCGAGGATGGTCAGCTTGTGTGCGGCATCGATGCCTTCGACGTCGAAGGTCGGGTCGGCTTCGGCGTAACCCAGGGCCTGGGCTTCCTTCAGTACGTCCTCGAAAGCACGGCCCTTCTCACGCATTTCGGTGAGGATGAAGTTGCCGGTGCCGTTGATGATGCCGGCCAGCCAGTTGATGCGGTTGGCGGCGAGGCCTTCGCGGATCGCCTTGATCACCGGGATGCCACCGGCGACGGCAGCTTCGAAGGCGACCATGACGCCCTTCTCGCGGGCCTTGGCGAAGATTTCATTGCCATGCACGGCGATCAGCGCCTTGTTGGCGGTGACGACATGCTTGCCGTTCTCGATGGCCTTCATGACCAGCTCACGGGCCAGGGTGTAGCCACCGATCAGCTCGATGACGATGTCGATTTCCGGGTTGTTGGCCACGTCGAAGATGTCGGCGGTGATGGGGGTAGCGCCGGTTTCACACTTCGGGTTGGGACGACGAGCGGCAATCTGGGCAACTTCGATTCCACGCCCGGCACGGCGGGCAATCTCCTCGGCGTTGCGTTTGAGTACGTTGAAGGTGCCGCCACCGACGGTCCCAAGGCCACAGATGCCTACTTTTACCGGCTTCACGCTGAACTCCCCATCATCACTGCGAAAACGGCCGGGTGTGTCCCGGCCGAGGAAAAGAGCCGCACTTTACGAAGCGGCTCTTTATTGGTCAATCAAGCTGGACGCCCGAATTACTTGGCTTCGAGGGCCAGTTTGGCCAGCTGCGGAGCCGGCTGGTAGCCCGGAATCATCTGGCCATTGCCCAACACGATGGCCGGGGTGCCGTTGACGCCGATCAGCTGGCCCAGTTCGAACTGCTTGGCTACCGGGTTATCGCATTTCGCAGCCGGCAGTTCTTCGCGGGATTTGGCCTTGTTCATGGCCTCCTGGCGATCCTTGCTGCACCAGACGCTGACCAGGCTGTTGTAGCCGTGGCTGCCGATACCCTGGCGCGGGAAGGCAACGTAACGCACTTCGATACCGCGACGGTTCAGCTCCGGCACTTCGCTGTGCAGCTTCTGGCAGTAGCCGCAGTCGGTGTCGGTGAATACGGTGATATGCGCCTTGGCCGGCTCCTTGGGTGAGAACACCACCATCTCGCTGGCCGGGATGGCGTTGATTTCCTTGGCGATGGAGCGGCTCTCGGCCTGCTCGGTGAGGTTCACCGGCTTGCCGTTCTGCACGTGGTACAGGTAGCCCTGCATCAGGTACTGGCCATCGGCGCTGGTGTAGAGCATGCGACCGCCCTTCAGCTGGACCTGGTAGATGCCGTTCATCGGGCTTTCACCGATGGACTCGATGGGCAGGCCGAGTTCCAGAGCATCGAGGGTCTTGCGGATAGCCTGGTCCGGGTCGTCGGCGAGGCTGATGGTGCTGGCGAGGCCGAGGGCCAGGCCGGCGATAAGACGAGTCACGCGCATGGGTACTCCTGTCGAGCGGCGGACGTACGGAAACCGCTCAAGCCTACCACAGAAGGCCCGGCACGCAGACGCCTGACGCCCGGCGGATTGCGTAGGTGGCCGGCCGGTGCTGCGTAGGTCGGTCGGCCGCCGGCGCAAGCGGCACTCGTGCACGACATCCCTGTCGTGGCACCTCTGCCTGGTTCAATCCCGGCCCGGCCATCCAGGGCCACTCGTTCGCTGGGGCGATACATGCGTCGCCTTTCCGGCTCACCCCCTCGGGTGGTGGCGGGCGTGAAGCTCCTGCAGGCGGGCACGAGCGATATGGGTGTAGATCTGCGTGGTGGACAGGTCGCTGTGGCCGAGCAGCATCTGCACCACGCGCAGGTCGGCCCCATGATTGAGCAAGTGGGTGGCGAAGGCATGGCGCAGGGTGTGCGGCGACAGCGACTTGCCGATGCTGGCCACCTGCGCATGGTGCTTGATGCGGTGCCAGAAGGTCTGGCGGGTCATCTGGTCGCCACGCAGGCTGGGGAAGAGCACGTCGCTGGGCTTGCCGTCGAGGAGGAAAGGCCGCGCTTCTCGCTGGTAGCGCTCGATCCAGGCAATCGCTTCTTCACCCAGGGGCACCAGGCGCTCCTTGCTGCCCTTGCCGAAGACCTTGAGAACGCCCTGGCGCAGGTTGACCTGCTCCAGGGTCAGGCTCACCAACTCGGTGACGCGCAGGCCGCAGGCGTAGAGCACTTCGAGCATCGCGCGGTCGCGCATGCCGATGGGATCGTCCAGCTCCGGCGCCTCCAGCAGGGCCTCCACATCGGCCTCGGACAGCGACTTGGGCAAGGGCCGGCCCAGTTGCGGCAGGTCCACCTGCAGGGTCGGGTCTTCGAGGATCAGGTTCTCACGCAGCAGGAAGCGGTAGAACCCCCGCAGCCCGGAGAGGAAACGTGCGGTGGAGCGCGCCTTGTAGCCCTGCTCCAGGCGCCAGGCGAGGTGATCCAGGATCAGGTCGCGGCCAGCCTTGTCCAGCGCCAGGCCGCGCTCATCGAGCCAGCCGTTGAAGTGTGCGAGGTCGCTGCGATAGGCCGAGCGGGTGTGTTCGGAAAGTCCTTTTTCCAGCCAGAGGGCATCGAGGAATCGGTCGATCAGAGGATGGTCTAGCGCGGGCATGAATGGCGGCCTTGACTGTACGAGGCGCTAGTCTTTCATAGCGCTGTAGGCGATTCATCCCCGATAAGGAATTCCAATGAGCGAACACCACATCCTGCTTGGCCTGGGCGGCATCGGCGCGGCAGCGCTGTTCAGCCAGTGGCTGGCCTGGCGCCTGCGCCTGCCGGCGATCCTCTTCCTGCTGGTAGCCGGCATCCTTGGCGGCCCAGTGACCGGCCTGCTGGACCCGGAAGCGCTGTTCGGCCCGCTGCTGTTCCCGCTGATTTCCCTGTCGGTGGCGCTGATCCTGTTCGAGGGCAGCCTGACCCTGCATTTCTCCGAATGGCGCGAGATCGGCAGCGTGGTAAGGCGAATGGTGACCGTCGGCGCGCTGCTGACATGGGCGGTGATCGCGATCGCCACGCATTGGCTGCTGGATTTTTCCTGGGAACTGGCGCTGCTGTTCGGCACCCTGACCCTGGTCACCGGGCCCACAGTGATCGTGCCGATGCTGCGGGTCGTGCGCCCACGCTCGTCGATCGCCAACATCCTGCGCTGGGAAGGCATCGTCATCGACCCCATCGGCGCTCTGCTGGCCGTGGTTGTATTCAGCTTCATCGTCAGCCGCGAAGACGGTGGCTGGCTCGCCAGCCTTTCCACCTTCGCCAGTGTCATCGCCTGCGGTTGCCTGCTGGGCGCTGCGGGCGGCTGGCTGTTCGGCGTGGCGATGCGCCGCCACTGGCTGCCGGAGTACCTGCAGAACCTTGCAGCCCTCGCGGCGGTGCTCGGGGTGTTCATCAGTGCCAACCTGCTGGTGCATGAGTCGGGTCTGTTGGCGGTGACGGTGATGGGCATGGGGCTGGCCAACATGCGTGGCGTGGATGTGCGGCAGATCCTGCACTTCAAGGAAAACCTCAGCGTGCTGCTGATTTCCGGGCTGTTCATCCTCTTGGCCGCACGCCTGGACTTTTCCGCCCTGGTCGCCTTGGGGCCGGCGACCCTGCTGTTGCTGGCAGTGATCCAGTTCATCGCACGGCCACTCAATATCGCGGTCAGCACCTGGGGGTCGAGCCTCAACTGGCGGGAACGCGCGCTGCTGGCGTGGATCGCTCCGCGCGGGATAGTCGCAGCTGCGGTGTCGGCCATTTTCTCCCTGCGCCTGATCGAGGCCGGTCACGCGCAGGCGATGTTGCTGGTTCCCCTGACCTTCCTGGTGATCATCGGCACCGTGGTACTGCAAAGCGCGACCGCGCGTCCGCTGGCTCGGCTGCTGAAGGTCGCCGAACCGGCCCCTTCGGGCTTTCTCATCATCGGCGCCAATCCTGTCGCCCGCGAGGTCGGCAAGGCGCTGCAGAACCTCGGCAGCCGCGTGCTGCTCACTGACTCCAGCTGGGAGAACATTCGCGCCGCCCGCATGGACAACTTGCCCACCTACTTCGGCAATCCCACATCGCAACATGCCGAGGCACACCTCGACCTGGTGGGCCTCGGCCACCTGCTGGCCCTGTCGCCATCCAGTGAACTCAACGCCCTGGCCTGCATGCACTTCCGCCATGACTTCAGTGCCCAGCGCCGCTTCACCCTGCCCAGCGGCCATGAAAGTCGGCGCAGTGAAAAACACCGCGCCAGCGAAACGGTCCGCGGGCGGCCCCTGGGCAACCAGGCGCTGACCTTCCCGCAGTTCGCCAGCTACCTGGCCAAGGGCGCCGACGTTCGTACCACCACCCTGACTGCCGCGTTCGGCTGGGAGGAATACCAGGCACTACACGGCAACCGCGCGACCTTGCTGCTGGCGCGAGACCCACGCGGCTGGGTGCACCTGACCGGCAACCCGCCGGACTTCGTTCCCGAAAAGGACTGGACCCTGGTGTCCCTGATCGAAACCGAAGTGCAACCCGGTGTTACCGCTGATCGCACTCTGGTGCAAACACACTGACGGGCGGCGTGGCCAGCCTATCCTTAGTCTGGTGACAGGATCGGACTGGCCGTGGATGATTTCATCTTGCTATCACCCACCGCTGGTACCGGAACATGGCCAACCAAATGAACTCCCGCCTGGGGCAGATCCTCATTAACAAGGGTCTGATCACCTCCCAGCAGTTGGATGCCGCGATCAAGATGCAACTCACCAGCAAGATGCGGCTGGGTGAAGTACTGATAGCGCAAGGCCTGCTAACCCAGAAGCAACTGACCAAGGCCCTGAAGAAACAGAGCAATCTGCGTCTGGCGGCCACCCTCGTGGCTGCATTGATGAGTCCCTTCCAGATGGCCAGCGCCGATATTCAGCGCCTGCAGCCACCTGCCAGCATCAGCCGCCAGGAAACACCGCAGGGCCTGCGCCCGCTGAGCGACCTGGAGATGAGCAGCGTCAGCGCCCAGGGCCTGGACGATGTATTGCAGGGTCTGTTCCTGCAAGCGGAGCAAGGCGATGGCCTGGGCGCAGTGAAGCAACTGGCGCGACTGGTAATGCCGGTGCTGGATGGCCTGGATGCAGAGACGTCGATGAAGGACGTGGCCTACGACACCAGCAAGATGACCTCGACGGTCAACGCGGATGGCTCGGTGAACCTGCGTTTGCCCAGTTCGATCGGCGAGTTGCGTTTCGAGAATATCCGCGTGGCCGGCGCACCTCGCGACCAGAGTTTCGGCAGCCTGACCCTGAACAACATCGATCTGTCACAGGCATCCCTGAAGATCAGCATGCGTCACTGAACCGGCGAGCTACGAAAAAAGGCACCCGATGGGTGCCTTTTGCATTCATGCGGCGCTGGCGGCCTGGGGGTAATCCGGCAGAACCTGCACTGGACGCTTCTCCCCGTCGATGGCGACGAAACTGAACAGGCCGGTGATGGCCTTCTCGCGGGTCGCGCAGTACATGTCCTCGACGAAGACCTCGACTTCCACCTTGAGGCTCGTATTGCCGACTTTCACCACGCGCCCGACCAACTCGACGATGGAGCCCGCCGGGATCGGATGCTTGAAGTCGATGCGGTCGCTGGATACGGTCACCAGTGGCAAGCGGCAGAAGCGCGTGGCAGCGATAAAGGACACTTCGTCCATCCAGGCCAGTGCGGTGCCACCGAACAGGGTGTTGTGATGGTTGGTGCTGGGCGGGAACACCGCCTTGGTTACCCGGCTCTCGGACAGCTCGGTCCGGCGGGCGATCTCTTGCTCTCTCGGGGTCATGCCACTACTACCTGAATCGAATCTATGTGGCTGCCACTCGTGCCGCGACTCTTGTCATTCTTCTATGCGCTGCCGGATAGGCAGGAAAACTCCCGACTGGCGCTGCCAGCGGGGGTGCGGATTATCCCCTGCACACAGGCAAGAAAAAACCCGCCGAGGCGAACCTGGGCGGGTTTTTCGGGAAAGCTCGGCGATTAGGCCAGCTTTTCCTTGATACGAGCTGCCTTGCCGGACAGGTCGCGGAGGTAGTACAGCTTGGCTTTGCGCACGTCGCCGCGGCGCTTGACGCTCAGGCTGTCAACCAGCGGGGAGTAGGTCTGGAAAGTACGCTCAACGCCTACGCCGTTGGAGATCTTACGTACGGTGAAAGCGCTGTTCAGGCCGCGGTTACGCTTGGCGATGACCACACCTTCGAAGGCCTGCAGACGAGCACGGTCGCCTTCCTTCACTTTCACTTGAACGATTACGGTGTCGCCCGGGGCGAAAGCCGGAATCTCTTTGTTCATTTGTTCAGCTTCGATCTGCTGAATGATTTTGTTGGTCATCGCTATGCTCCTAAGACAGGCCTTCTGGGCGTGCCATCGATACGTTAACTATCGTTCCGCTGGCGGATGTATTCCTCCAGCAGCTTTTTCTCTTCTCCAGAAAGCGAGCGGCAATCCAGAAGATCGACCCGACGTTCCCAGGTGCGCCCAAGCGCCTGCTGCAAACGCCATCGCCGGATGTGTTCGTGGTTGCCGCTGAGCAGCACCTCGGGAACACGTTTGCCTGCATACATCTCCGGTCGGGTGTAATGCGGGCAATCGAGCAGGCCGTCCGTAAAGGAGTCCTCCTCGGCGGAGTCCGCGTGGCCCAACGCACCGGGCAGCAACCGCGTCACCGCATCGATCAGCACCATGGCCGGCAGCTCACCGCCGGACAGGACGTAGTCGCCAATCGACCATTCCTCATCGACGTGCTCCTCAATGAAGCGTTCGTCGATGCCTTCGTAACGACCAGCAATGAGGATCAATGCTTCCTCATTCGCCAGCTCGCGCACGGCCGCCTGCTCAAGCTTGCGCCCCTGCGGCGAGAGGTAGATCACCTTCGCCTTCTCCCCCGTCGCTGCCTTGGCTGCTGCCAGGGCCCGTTCCAGGGGCTGGATCTTCATCACCATGCCGGGGCCGCCGCCGAAGGGCCGGTCATCCACCGTCTGGTGGCGGTCTTCGGTGAAGCTCCGCGGATTCCAGCAATTGAGCTTGAGCAGCCCTTGCTTCACCGCACGACTGGTGATGCCGTACTCGCTGATGGCAGCGAACATCTCGGGAAAGATGCTGATAACTTCGACCTGCATGCTTTTCATGTCAGGCCCTTAGAAATCAACGTCCCATTCCACCCTCATTTCGCCGGCGTCCAGATCGATCGACAACACGCACTGCTCCGTATAGGGCAGTAGGCGCTCACGATCATCAAGGCTGCCAGCGCAGGGCTTGACCACCATCACGTCGTTGGCACCGGTCTCCAGCAAATGATCGATTCGGCCGAGCAGTTGCTCGTCCTGGTTGATCACGTTGAGACCTTCCAACTGGTGCCAGTAGAACTCGTCATCGTCGAGATCCGGCAGTTCGCTGACGGGCACGCAGATTTCGAAACCTGCGTAGGTCCGGGCAACCTCGCGGTCGTCCAACCCTTTCAGCCTTACTACCAGGACCTTGCCGTGCACACGTCCGCTGGCGACTTCGACCTGCTTTACCTCGTTGTCACGCTTGAGCGTCCAACGGCGGTAATCGAGCACGTTATCCAGCGGATCGGTGAAGGAATAGACCTTCACCTCGCCACGTACGCCATGCACCGAGAAAATCTTGCCAAGAACGATCAGTTCATCGGCGGGGGCCGGCGTCGTGCTCATAAAGATGCTTAGGCAGCAGCCTTGGCAGCTTCCTTCAGCAGCTGAGCAACGCGCTCAGACGGCTGGGCGCCCTGGCTCAGCCAGTAGCTGACGCGCTCCTGATTTACGGAGAGCTTGACTTCGGCACCCTGAGCAACCGGGTTGAAGAAGCCAACGCGCTCAACGAAGCGACCATCGCGCGCATTGCGGCTGTTGGTCACGGTCAGGTGGTAGAAGGGGCGCTTCTTGGAGCCGCCACGGGCAAGACGGATGGTTACCATTGAACTTCGTTCCTATAGTCGGTGCTTTTCAAGCTGTGCACACACATGGGCCATGGGCCCGAAAGGCCGCATATTCTAAGGATTATGCGGCCGATTGCAAATCTCTTTTTGGCGGCTACCGATCGGCGGCCTGAGCTCACATCTTCGGCATGCCGCCGGGGAACATGCTGCCCATGCCGCGCATCATCTTGGCCATGCCACCTTTAGCGGTGACCTTCTTCATCATTTTCTGCATCTGCTTGTGCTGCTTGATGAGACGGCCGACGTCCTGCACCTGGGTGCCAGAGCCCAGCGCGATGCGGCGCTTGCGCGAGCCGCTGATCACTTCAGGATCGCGACGCTCCGCAGGCGTCATGGAGTTGATGATCGCCTCCATCTGCTTGAACTGCTTTTCTGCGGCGTTCTGCGCGTTGCCCATCTGCGCCAGGTTGACGCCACCGAGCATGGGCAGCTTGTCCATCAGGCCGCCGAGGCCGCCCATGTTCTTCATCTGTTGCAGCTGGTCACGGAAGTCTTCGAGGTCGAAGCCCTTGCCCTTCTTGATCTTCTTCGCGAGCTTCTCGGCCTTCTCGCGATCCATATTCTGCTCGGCCTGCTCGATCAGGCTGAGTACGTCACCCATGCCGAGGATGCGCGAGGCAACACGATCCGGGTGGAAGGGGTCGAGAGCTTCGGTCTTCTCGCCCATGCCGAGGAACTTGATCGGCTTGCCGGTGATGGCGCGTACCGAAAGCGCGGCACCGCCACGGGCGTCACCGTCGACCTTGGTCAGCACCACGCCGGTCAGCGGCAGGGCATCGTTGAAGGCCTTGGCGGTATTGGCAGCGTCCTGGCCAGTCATGGCATCGACCACGAACAGGGTTTCCACCGGCTTGATGGCGGCGTGAACCTGCTTGATCTCGTCCATCATCTCGGTGTCGACGTGCAGGCGACCCGCGGTGTCGACGATCACGACGTCGATGAACTTCAGCTTTGCTTCCTGGATCGCCGCCTGGGCAATCGCCACCGGCTTCTGGCTGGTGTCGGAGGGGAAGAAGGTGACGTCGATGTCGTTGGCCAGGGTTTCCAGCTGCTTGATGGCCGCCGGGCGGTAAACGTCCGCGGAAACCACCAGCACCGTTTTCTTCTTGCGCTCCTTGAGGAAGCGCGCCAGCTTGCCCACCGTGGTGGTCTTGCCCGCACCCTGCAGGCCCGCCATCAGGATGACCGCCGGAGGTGCCGAGTTCAGCGCCAGGTCCTCGTTGGCGGCGCCCATCAGCTCGACCAGTTCGGCCTGGACGATCTTCACAAAGGCCTGGCCTGGGGTCAGGCTCTTGGAAACCTCGGTACCGACCGCTCGATCCTTGATCTTGGCGACGAAGTCTTTCACCACCGGGAGGGCGACGTCGGCTTCGAGCAGGGCCATGCGCACCTCGCGCAGGGTGTCCTTGATGTTGTCCTCGGTCAGCTTGGCCTTGCCGGTGACATGGCGCAGCGTCTGTGAGAGGCGGTCGGTTAGGTTTTCAAACATGCGCGTTCCTTTCGGGCTCTCATGAGCCCCGGCTGAGCTTGCGGCAGGCGGCGGAGTATAACGAAGAGTCGGCGTCGCCGACACCGCCAGCGGTCTTTCACCGTCAAGCCTTGTATGCCACACTCACTGCCTTTCGGGCTTGCCTTACAAGGACTTATGCACCCTCTGCTGCCCAGCCTCCTGGCTACATTCCTCTATATGGGCACCACTGGCTATCAGGGCTTTCGCCTCAGCCAGCGCACCACGCCGGATAAACGCCTGCTGATCCTCGGCAGCGGCCTGGCCCTGCTCGCCCATTGCACTGCTCTCTTCTTCCAGCTCCTGACCCCTGCCGGGCTCTACCTGGACTTCTTCAACGCTGCCAGCCTGATCGCCGCCGCGGTGATCCTGCTGACCATAGTGGCGGTTGCACGGATTCCCATCGAGAACCTGCTGCTCCTGCTGTTACCGCTCGGCGCCCTGACGGTGCTTGCGGCGGCGCTGGTACCGGGCGGCACGTCCCAGGCCATCAATGAGCAGCCAGGCATCCTCGCGCATATCCTGCTGTCGATCCTGGCCTACGGCCTGCTGACCATGGCGGTTTTCCAGGCCCTGCTGCTGTTGCTGCAGGACCATCAGCTCAAGCACAAGCACCCTTCCGGGCTGATCAAGAACTTCCCCGCCCTGCAAACCATGGAAAGCCTGCTGTTCGGTTTCCTGAGTGCCGGCTGGTGCCTGCTGTCGCTGTCGCTGATCTCCGGCTGGGTGTTCGTGGACAACCTGTTCGCCCAGCACCTGGCGCACAAGACCATCCTGTCCTGCATCGCCTGGGTCGTGTTCGGCGTGCTGCTGTGGGGCCGCCACCAGCTCGGCTGGCGCGGGCACAAGGCCATTCGCTGGACCCTGGCGGGCTTTTGCCTGTTGATGCTGGCGTATTTCGGCAGCAAGCTGGTCCGCGAATTCATCCTCCACGTCTGACGATCCCATGCACGGACTGCTCGCCGGCCTTCTCCTTGGAATCACCCTCTCCCTGGTAGCCGGCGCGGTGGTCGCCTGGCTGACCACACGCCGTCACCATGGCGTGGAGATCCAGCCGCAGTCACGCTTGCCAGTGGCGGTGACCGAAGCCCTGCAACAGGTCACCATCAGCTCCATCATGATTCCCCGCAGCGAGATCCAGGGGATCGACCTGGACGCTTCGCAGGACGAACTCCTCGCCCAGCTGCAGAACGCCACCCACACTCGCCTGCCGCTGTACCGCGAAGACATCAACCAGATCGAAGGCATCCTCCATCTGCGCCAGCTGCCGCGCCTGCTGACCGAAGGTCCGACCACCGCCGAGCAGCTGATGGCAGTGAGCCGCGAGACCTATTTCGTCCCGGAAAGCACGCCGCTACTGACGCAACTGGTGAACTTCCAGAAGCAGAAGCGCCGCCTTGGCATCGTGGTCGACGAGTACGGCGACGTGGTGGGCCTGGTCAGCCTGGAAGACATCTTCCAGGAGCTGGTGGGTGAGTTCGGCAGCCTGGAAGACTTCGCTCCCAACCCGGGCATCCAGTCCCGCGAGGACGGCCGCTATGAGCTGGACGGATCGCTACACCTGCGCGAACTCAACCGGGTGCTCGGCTGGCACCTGCCCTGTGATGGGCCGAAGACCCTCAATGGCCTGATCACCGAAGCCCTGGAACAAATTCCCGACTCCAGCGTGTGCCTGAAGGTCGGCCCTTATCGCCTGGAAATTCTCCAATCCGGCGAAAACCGCGTGCAGCGCGTGCTCGCCTGGCGCGCCGGGCTTACGCCGAAGGCCTGATCGCCACCATACGCTGGCCGTTCCAAGCCCGAAGAAAAGCGCGATAGCCGCCCCGGCCTCATGCGCTCAGATCGAGCGCCAGATCTTCCGTCTCCAGGGTCGACTGAACCGATGCGATGAACCAGTCCGCCAGCGACTCGCCCCAGACGCGATAGCCAAGTGGAGACGGATGGTAGCCATCCAGCGCCAGGAACTCCGGGCGCATCTCCAGGCGGGTGGCACAGCAGGCAATACCCTCACGCTCCGCCAGCGCCCGTAGTTGGCTATCCAGCAAGCTGGCGCGCCAGCCGAGCAACTGGCGCAACAGCCAGGGCAATGCAGTGAAATGCTGCAGCGGCGGCACGCCGGCCAGCGCGACCTGCGCACCACGCCCGACGAAATGCTGCGCCATTCCCTTCAGGGCCTCCTGCCAACTGCGGCTGGAGCTGAAATGGGTGGTGTCGTTGACGCCAAAGACCAGCAGCACCAGGTCGACAGGTTCATCCGCTACCTGCGGCAGCAGCCGCTCCAGGGCCTCGCCCGCCGTGATGCCGTTCTCGCCGCAGGCACGCCAGGCCACGGGGCGCCGCAGGCGCATGGCCAGGGCCGAGGCCAGTTGGCCGGCCAGGGCGAAGTCCAGGCAGGAAGCGCCGACTCCGGCAACGGTGGATTCACCAATCAATAGAAGTCGCAGGGGCTCGCCTTCCAGTTCGCTCCCTGCAAGCCCCCGCTCCGGCCCGGCGGCGGGCGCCAGGCGCAGTGCGGTACGGCGGGTATGCATGGCCATGGGCAGTGCCAGGGGTAGCAGCGGCAGCGCGGCAACCCACCAGCACCACGTGGCCAGGCGCATCACAGCTTGACGTCGACCGCCTGCGCGGAACGGGTCGCCTTGGCCCGCGCCAGATCGGTGGACTCGTCCCGCGCCAGGGCAACACCCATACGGCGCTGACCATCCACTTCCGGTTTGCCGAACAGACGCAGCGCGGTATCCGGCTCGCTGAGCGCCGCGCCCAGGTTGCCGAAGCTGACCTGACTGGACGTGCCTTCCACCAGTATCACCGCCGAGGCGGACGGACCTGTCTGGCGGATGGCCGGGATCGGCAGGCCGAGGATGGCCCGTGCGTGCAGGGCGAATTCGGAGAGGTCCTGGGAAATCAGCGTCACCAGGCCGGTGTCGTGGGGACGCGGCGAAACCTCGCTGAACCACACCTGGTCGCCCTTGATGAACAGCTCCACGCCGAACAGACCGCGACCACCCAGAGCTTCGGTCACCGCGTGGGCGATGCGCTCAGACTCGGCCAAGGCCTTCGGATTCATGACCTGGGGCTGCCAGGATTCGTGGTAGTCACCCTTCACCTGGCGATGGCCGATGGGGGCGCAGAAGCTGGTACCGCCGATGTGGCGCACGGTGAGCAGGGTGATTTCGTAATCGAAGTCGATGAAGCCTTCGACGATGACCCGTCCCTTGCCGGCGCGACCGCCTTCCTGGGCGTAGTCCCAGGCGGCCTTCAGGTCGGCGTCGGACTTGAGCACCGACTGGCCCTTGCCAGAGGAACTCATGATCGGCTTGACGACGCAGGGGTAGCCGACGCTGGCCACCGCCGCGCTGTAGTCCTCGAAGGTATCGGCGAAATGATAGGGCGAGGTGGGCACGCCCAGTTCTTCGGCGGCAAGACGGCGGATACCTTCCCGGTTCATCGTCAGCTGGGCCGCGCGGGCGGTCGGCACCACGGTAAAGCCTTCGGCTTCCAGCTCCACCAGGGTCGCGGTGGCGATAGCCTCGATCTCCGGCACGATGTAATGCGGCTTCTCCTGCTCGATCACGGCGCGCAGGGCCGCACCGTCCAGCATGCTGATCACGTGGCTGCGATGCGCCACCTGCATGGCCGGGGCGTCGGCGTAGCGGTCGACGGCGATCACTTCACAGCCGAGGCGCTGCAGTTCGATCACCACCTCCTTGCCGAGCTCGCCGGAGCCGCACAGCAGTACACGGGTCGCGCTGGGCGACAAGGGGGTTCCAATACGGGGCATGTCGTTTCCTCGGGGAGTCAAGAAGCCTGGGACGGAGAGCTGATGAACAGGCCGCTGGCCTTGGCGCGTTCGAAACATCGAGCCAGGACTTCGCGGCGTTCGGCGTTGTCCATGCGGCCCCAGCGGGTGATTTCGTCGGCGGTGCGCTGGCAACCACCGCAGATGTCGTGGTCGTCCAGCACGCAGACCTGCACGCAGGGCGAGCGGACGGGGCGTTCGGCGTCCATCAGTCGTCCTGCTCGGCCAAGTCGCGGGCGTAGCGCTGGGCGTTGTGTACGTAGTGGGCGGCACTGGCTTCGAGCATCTTCTTCTGTTGCTCGGTCAGCTCACGCACCACCTTGCCGGGAGAGCCCATGACCAATGAGCCGTCGGGAATCTCCTTGCCTTCGGGGATCAGTGCATTGGCGCCGATGATGCAGTACTTGCCGATCTTCGCGCCGTTGAGCACCACGGCATTGATGCCGATGAGGCTGAAGTCACCCACCGAGCAGCCGTGCAGCATGGCGTTGTGGCCGATGGTGACGGAGTGGCCGATGTTCAGCGGATAGCCCATGTCGGTATGCATCACGGTGCCGTCCTGGACGTTGCTGTTCTCACCGATGTGGATCAGCTCGTTATCGCCGCGCAGTACGGCGCCGAACCAGACGCTGGCACCGGCATCCAGGCGCACCTTGCCCACCAGGGTGGCAGTGGGGGCGGTCCAGCTGTCGGGATGGGTTTCGACCTGGGCGGTTCCAAGGCGGTATTTCATCAGGCGCTCCTCGAACGGGGCTTATTTGAGTTTTATGAAGCTCGCGGGGGCGCGGGTCATGTCGATGCCGGCGTCATAGACCAGGTTGACCAGCTCGATGACCATGATCGCCGTCAGGCCCCAGATCTTGTATTCGCCGTACTGATAACTGGGGACGTACCAGCTGCGGCCGAGGTAATCGATGCGGTGGGTCACTTGCCGCGGATCGTCGCGGAAGAACGCCAGCGGCACGCTGAAGACCGAGTCGATCTCGCCATCGTTGGCCTTGTACTGGACGAAGTCCGGGACCAGCCCGACATACGGCGTGACCTTGATGCCATGGCGGGAAACCAGAGTGCTCAACGGGCCGATGACTTCCACCAACCCTGGTGGCAGACCCACTTCTTCCTCCGCTTCGCGCAGTGCAGTCTGGATCAGGTCCGCATCCTCGGGGTCGCGACGACCACCGGGAAAGGCCACCTCGCCGCCGTGGGTGGACAGGCCACTGGCGCGCAGGGTCAGGACAAGCTCGGGCTCGTCGCTGCGCGTGATGGGCACCAGCACCGCCGCTTCAGGGAAGTCGTGATCGGTTTCCAGGGTTCTCGGGGAGTAGCTCTGCACACGACGGAGCAGGTCATCCAGCATGGATTTTCTCGTTGTTCTCGACTGCCGGGCATCATGGCATGAACGTCGGGACCGCCCAAGTCCCACGCCGACAGGTCGCACCATTCACCACCTTTGGTTTGCCCGGTACCCCGCTTGCCGTGCGACACCGTGCCGCGCCAAGATGAGCGCCTGCCCCTGAGGATCCACGATGAAATACTGCAGCCAGTGCGGCGGCCCGGTCGCCCAGCGCATCCCCGACGGAGACAACCGCCTGCGCTACGTGTGCGACAGCTGCCACACGATCCACTACCAGAACCCACGTATCGTCGCCGGCTGCCTGCCGGTTTGGGGCGAGCAGGTGCTGCTCTGCCGCCGCGCCATCGATCCGCGCAAGGGCTACTGGACCCTGCCCGCCGGCTTCATGGAAAACGGCGAGACGATGGAACAGGCCGCCACCCGCGAAACACTTGAAGAAGCCTGCGCGCGGGTACGCAATCTCAACCTCTATACGCTGTTCGACCTGCCGCACATCAGTCAGGTGTACACCTTCTTCCGCGCCGAGCTGGTGGATCTGGACTTCGCCGCCGGTGACGAAAGCCTGGAGGTGCGTCTGTTCCACGAGCGGGATATTCCCTGGTCGGAGCTGGCTTTCCCGACCGTGGGCCGTACCTTAGAATGCTACTTCGCCGACCGCGCCGGGCAGGTCTTCCCGGTGCGCAACGAGCCACTCGCTCCGTTGCTGGCCTACTACAAAAAAGCCTGACCACTAATCTGCTGACTTGAACACTGTGGGGTTGCTGTGCCGATGCGCTGGTTGCTAGTCGTACTTTCCATGAGCCTTGCCGCTCTCGCCCAGGCGAGCACCACGCCGACGATGGCTGATAAATCCATCGACAAGGTCCTGGTGGTGAAATCGGAGCGCAAACTATTGCTGATGAATCGCGGCGACATTCTCAAGTCGTACCGCATCTCGCTTGGCAAGCAACCGCTTGGCCCGAAGCTGCGCGAAGGGGACCAGCGCACCCCAGAAGGCTACTACTGGATCGACTGGCGCAAGACCAGCGACAAGTTCAACCTGTCCATGCACATCTCCTACCCCAACGCCCGCGACGCAGCGAAGGCCCGGGACAAGGGGGTGACGCCGGGCGGCATGATCATGATTCACGGTACACCGCTGGATGAGGAATACCCTGAATGGTATTTCCACAGCCTGGACTGGACTGAAGGCTGCATCGCCATGAAGAACACGGACATGCGCGAAATATGGAGCCTCGTGAAGGACGGGACGCTGATCGAAATCCGTCCCTGAACCGATCTACTGCGAAAAAGGCGCCATCTGGCGCCTTTTTCATTTTTCTTGCAGGAGTCAGGAAAAACCTGACGCGGGCTGGAAGCTTTTTTCAGGCAGACTCAGGCCGAGGCGGCCAAAGGGCGAAAGCTGAAATAGAAACGCAGGGCGTCAATCAAGTCGGCGTATTCCGACGGAGGCGCCACCAGCGAGAAGCCGGAATCGTAGTGGCCAGGCGTCACATCCTCGTGGCACCACTGGCAGGTGGCGTAGAAATCGATGAAGTGCAGCTGCCCATCCTTGCCCGGAATTTTCAACTGCATATCGAAGCGCGCGCCCACCAGCATGGGCAGCTGGCTGATCAACATCAGGCCGTCCATGGAAACATTGCCCAGGTAACCCATGGGCTTGTCGGTGATTCGATTGAACACCTTCAGGTAATAAGGCAGCTGATGGCGTTCGATATGGCGCTTGGTAGGCATGATATCAAATCGCTATTGGTGGCACTTCAGTATGAACTCGTTGTAACCCCAGACCAACCTTCAATTGCAATCGCGGGAGATGCTCTCGCCAAGCTTGCGACGGTAGGTATCGATCTGTTCATCAGTGTAGTACTGGCGCTCGCCACGCTCGTCGAGCCGGTAGAACGGTCCGCCGTGATTCAAATTGTCCTGCTGCGAACGCAACCTGCTGCACACCTTCTGTTGCCGCGCCCGCGCCTCCGTGGCCCGATCAGCTGCGGCAGCCTGTTCCTGGCGGCGCGCATCGAAGACTTTCTCAGTGCGCGCTTCGCGTTCACGAGTCGCCTGGTCGCGCTCAATCACCTGGGGCTTCACCGAGACCGGCTCGGCACCCTCCCTGGGTGTCTCGCTGAAATGCACCTGTCCTTGGGCATCAGTCCAGCGATAGATCTCTGCACCGGCAATGGCCGGAACCAGCAACAGACAGCACAGCAGGTGGCGCATTCCAGCGTTCCTCGGATTGACGCTCAGCTTAGCCCCGGCCGGGCCCAGCTCAAGCTGGCAACGACCGACGGCCGGGTTACGGGTCAGAGCGGTGCGACGCTGGCCTTGGCAGAACTGCCGGTGAGGCGGCCGAGCTGCTGCAGGGTCTCCAGGCGGGCCTTGGCCCGGTAGGCGTACTCGCTGGCGGGATAGCGGGCAATGATGAACTGGTAGGTCTGCGCCGCATCGACGAACAGGCTCTGGCGTTCCAGGCACTGGCCACGAAGCAAGGAGATTTCCGGCTGCAGGTACTGGCGGGAGCGGCTCTTGCGCTCGGCCTTGGACAGTTCGAGCATCACGTCTTCGCAATTCCCCCTCTCATAGGAGCGATAGGCGTTGTTCAGGTGATGATCGAGGGACCAGCGGGTGCAACCGCCCACGGCCGCCAGCAGGGTCAGGATGATCAGGGTTCGCATGGATAATTCCTCCGTCCCACGGGATATCGGCGGGGAGCGCCGCTTCTTCAGGCCGCTGGGCGAACGAGCAGTGCAAAGCATAACCTCCGATTGGTCCTGCTGGCGCGCCCCTCGGATGGCAAGCGGCCACTGCTAGACTGCGGACGTCGCCCAAGCACTCGGTCCCGCCATGCATTCCACGCGCCCCGCCCTCCTCGCCCTGTGCCTGCTGCTGGGCGCCTGTTCGCCCACCACCCCGCTGTTCATTGCCCAGGTCACCACCAACGAAGTGGTGGAGTACAAGACCATGAAGAGCAAGCGAATGGCCGCGGCGGTGGAAGAAGAAGGCGATCTGCTGACCTACAGCGCCATGGCCATCCGCGACGCGAAGAGCCCCGAGGCGGAAGAGCTGTATCTGGTTGGCTACCGCGACGACAAGTTCAGCGACGACGTTCGCGCCATCACCCTGTACCAGATCGGCCTCATCTACATGAGCCGCTACAACGAACAACGGGACGATGCCAAGGCATTGAGCTACCTGGAACGGGTCCTCGACGAGTTTCCCAGCAGCCGCGCGGCCCAGCGCGCTGAAGCGCGCATCCTGGTCATCCGCCAACGCGCCGGGGAGCCGGTGCAGAAGAGCTCCCGCGAACTCCTCGCCACCTGGCAGCCGAGCAACAACCTGGACCTCTACAAGCCGGGACTGGACCCGGACATGACCCTGCTTTCGCGTCGCGCCGTACTCAAGGACCGCGTGGCCGAAGCCGAAGAGCTCTACCTGCTGGCGCTGTCCGATGCTCACGTACAGCCGGACATCAAGGAGAAGGCGCTCTATCAGCTGGGATTGATGTACCTGGCGCCGGACAATCCCCACGCCAGTCGCGACAAGGCGATCGGCTATTTCCGTCGGCTGCTGGTGCAGTTTCCCAATAGCGACCTGGCCAACAAGGCTTCTCGCCACCTCGACCAGGCCCTCAACCAGAACCGCCCCTAGCACCGGCCAGCGCCCCACCTGAAACAATTCAGCGGGTAGTGCACAGGAACAATGACTACAGTTTTCTCGCGTAGTAGCCTCGCGCTCTGCTTGAAAAATGGAGTCTTCGCATGCCTTTCCGCCGTACCAAAATCGTCGCAACCCTCGGCCCGGCCAGCAACTCCCCGGAGGTTTTGGAGCAACTGATCATCGCGGGCCTGAACGTCGCCCGCCTGAACTTCTCCCATGGCAGCCCCGAGGAACACAAGGCGCGCGCCCGCCTGGTCCGCGAACTGGCCGCCAAGCATGGCCGCTTCGTCGCCCTGCTCGGCGACCTGCAAGGCCCGAAGATCCGCATCGCCAAGTTCGCCAACAAACGCATCGAACTGAAGGAAGGCGACAGCTTCCGCTTCTCCGTCACCCATCCGCGTGACGCCGGCACCCAGGAAGTGGTGGGCATCGACTACCCGGACCTGATCAAGGACTGCGGCGTCGGCGACGAGCTGCTGCTGGACGACGGTCGCGTGGTGATGCGCGTCGACGCCAGCACCGCTGACGAGCTGCACTGCACCGTGCTGATCGGCGGCCCGCTGTCCGACCACAAGGGCATCAACCGTCGCGGCGGCGGCCTGACCGCGCCGGCGCTGACCGCCAAGGACAAGGCCGATATCAAACTAGCTGCGGAAATGGACCTGGACTACCTGGCCGTTTCCTTCCCCCGCGATGCCGCCGATATGGAACTGGCCCGCCGCCTGCGCGACGAAGCCGGTGGCAAGGCCTGGCTGGTGGCCAAGATCGAACGCGCCGAAGCGGTAGCTGACGACGAGGCCCTGGACGGCCTGATCCGCGCCAGCGACGCCGTCATGGTGGCCCGTGGCGACCTCGGCGTGGAAATCGGCGACGCCGAACTGGTGGGCATCCAGAAGAAAATCATCCTGCACGCCCGCCGCTACAACAAAGCCGTGATCACCGCGACCCAGATGATGGAGTCGATGATCCACAGCCCGATGCCGACCCGCGCCGAAGTCTCGGACGTAGCCAACGCCGTGCTCGACTACACCGACGCCGTGATGCTGTCGGCCGAAAGCGCCGCCGGCGAATACCCGGTCGAGGCCGTACAGGCCATGGCGCGCATCTGCCAGGGCGCCGAGAAACACCCGGACACCCGCCGCTCTCACCACCGCGTCGGCCAGACCTTCGACCGCTGCGACGAGAGCATCGCCCTGGCGTCGATGTACACCGCCAACCATTTCCCGGGCATCAAGGCCATCATCTGCCTGACCGAAAGCGGCTACACCCCGCTGATCATGTCGCGCATCCGTTCCTCGGTGCCGATCTTCGCCTACTCGCCGCACCGCGAAACCCAGGCCCGCGTGGCACTGTTCCGTGGCGTGGAGACCATCCCCTTCGACGCCGCCGCGCTGCCGCCGGAGAAAGTCAGCCAGATGGCCGTGGACGAACTGCTGCAACGCGGCGTGGTGACCAAGGGCGACTGGGTGATCCTGACCAAGGGTGACAGCTACACCACCCAGGGCGGCACCAACACCATGAAGATCCTCCACGTCGGCGACCTGCTGGTCTGACCTGGCCTGGAACGAAAAAGCCGCCCTTCGGGGCGGCTTTTTATTTGGCGTTCCCTGTAGGGGCGAATTCATTCGCCAAGCAGGCCGAAGGTCTGCCCTGAGAAGCCGAAGGGGGCAGCCGAGCTGCCCTTGGCGAATAAATTCGCCCCTACAGCATCTATTCCCCTACAGCGGTTCGAGCAGCCTCAAACAAACTTCGAAAAATCCGGCTTGCGACGCTGGGTGAAGGCCGACAGCGCTTCGACCGCCTCAGGCGAACGCAGGCGCTGGCTGAACAGTTCGCCCTCTTCCGAGATCACCCGACGCAATTCCTCGCGGCCCGGTGCCTGCATCAGGCGCTTGCTCGCGATCAGGGCCGAAGGCGCCAGGTCGAGGAATCGCAGCGCGGCCTCGCGAGCGCGGGCCAGGGTCGCAGCACCATTTTCCAGGGCAGCGTTGGCGATGCCCCAGTTGGCAGCCTGCTCACCGGTGAAACCTTCGCCCAACAGCAGCAGCTCAGCCGCCTTCGCATGACCGAGCAGGCGCGGCAGGATCAGGCTGGAACCGAACTCGGGGCACAGGCCAAGGCTGACGAACGGCATCTTCAGCTTCGCATCGCAGCTCACGAAGACCAGATCGCAGTGCAGCAGCAGGGTAGTGCCGATCCCTACCGCCGGACCACTTACCGCCGCCACCACCGGCTTGGGAAAGTCGAACAGCGCGCGCATGAACTGGAACACCGGGCTGTCCATCCCGCTCGGCGGTTCCTGCAGAAAGTCCACAATGTCGTTGCCGCTGGTGAAGCACTCTTCGCTGCCGGTGATCAGCACTGCCCGTACGCCAGCGTCGTCCCGCGCGGCATCCAGCACTTCGGCCATGCCGCTGTACATGGCGCGGGTCAGGGCGTTCTTCTTGTCCGGGCGGTTCATGCGCAGCGTCAGCAGGCCCTGCTCGCGCTCGACCAGAATGTGCTCGCTCATGGCAACTCCTCGATTGGTGTTGGCCCGCGGCTCAGGTTTCGCGGGTCAGGAAAGTATCGGCCAGCAGCTGATTACGGGGCAGGCCGGCCAGATAAAGCCGGCGCGCGAACTCTTCGACGCTGGCGGGGTGGCCGCAGAGTAAGGCGATGGTTTGCCGCGAAACAAGACGGAATTGCGCCAAAACCTCTGGCAACTCGGCCGGCGTGATCAGTTGGACGACAAGCCCGGAATGGGTTGCAGCCAGCTCGGCGAGGGATTTGGCCAGATAATGTCCGCCGGCGTCATGGGCCAGATGAATGATGCGGATGGGGCCCTGATGATGATTCCGCAGCGCTTCCCGCAGCAGCCCCCAAAGCGGCGCCAGTCCGGTGCCTGCGGCAAGGAACAACAGCGGCCGGGTGTCCCAGGCCGGTTCATAGTGCAGCGCGCCGCCATGCAGCTCGCCCAGGCGCAGCCTGTCGCCCGGAACCAGACGCCGGGCCCTGTCGCTGAACAGTCCAGGCTTGCGGCAATCCAGGTGGAATTCGAGGAAGTCATCGAAACCTGGCAGGCTGGCCAGGGAATAAGGCCGGGCGACGCCCTCGTCATTCCACAGCAGGAGGTGCTGGCCGGCGCTGTAACGCAGTGGCCGCGATGGCACGAGTCGCAGGCGCAGGACATCCGGGCCCGGCCAGTCGACGCTAACGACTTCGGCTTCCACGCCATCGCGCGCCGGGTCGAACACCTCGACTACCAGGTCCTGCACCACCAGGCACTGGCAGGACAACCGCCAACCCTCGGCACGCTGGACGCTGTCCAGCGCTTCGGGCCGGGCATCCGCTGGTTCACCGGACAGGCAGCGCACCAGGCAGGCGTGGCAACTGCCGGCGCGACAACTGAAAGGCACGTTGCAGCCGCCGGCGTTCAGGGCGTCCAGCAGGTTGCTAGCGGGGGCTACGTTCCAACGTTTTCCGGCAACTTCGAGTTCAGGCACCCAGGCCCTCCCAGGCGGCATCGCAACGGTTACGTCCGCCGCGCTTCGCCCGATAGAGTGCCTGATCAGCACGCTGCAACGCATCATCCAGATCATCGCCGGCCGTCAGCAAAGTCATGCCCGCCGACAGGCTCAACCGTTCCACCTGCACGCCCACCGGCTCAGCCTGCTCGAAGGCCTGACGCAGGCGCTCGCAGCAGGCGGTCAGGCGGTCCGCATCGCAGTTGGGCAGCAGCAGGACGAACTCCTCGCCACCGTAGCGTGCCAACACGTCGCCATCGCGCAGGCAGGCCCGCGCCACGGCGGCGAAGGTCTGCAGCACCCGGTCACCGGCGGCGTGGCCGTGAACATCATTGATGCGTTTGAAATGGTCGAGGTCGATCAGTGCCAGTCCGTGCTGGCGGTTCGACGTCAGACTGTCCAGTTCGCGGCTGGCCAGGCGCAGGAAATGACGGCGGTTGAACAGCCCGGTCAGTTCGTCGGTGGCGACCAGGTCCTCCAGCTGGCGCATCATTCCACGCAGGGTGTCCTGGTGCGCCTGCAGGGCGAAGCGGCGTTGACGCATGCGCTGGCGCAGCGCCTGGACATAACTGGCGAACAGGCTCAGCCAGACCATCAGCACGAACAGCACGCAAACCTGCAGCAGCGCCAGGGCCGGATCGGCCAATTGCATCTGGTAGGCCTCGTACAGGTTGAGACCCGCGAACGCGAAGAAGCCGATTGCTGCGCAACGGGCGAAGACCCTGGGCTTCAGCTGGAACACGCCGAACATCATGATCAGCACGTAGACGGTCAACAGGGTGCCCCGCGCGTTGTCGACCATGGACATCAGCCAGGTGCTCCAGACCAGTGCGAGCAGCACCTGGGGTTCCGTCAGGCTGGGGTCGGAGAAACGCAGGTTGTGTCCGCTGAGGAACAGCCAGAACAGCGCGAGCTGGGACGAGGCGACAAGGCCGGTGCCGATCAGGGCGGTGTTCGGAGAAACCCGGAACAAGCCACCGATCATCGCAACCCAGCACAAGAGCAGGACCATCGAGTAGGTAGCCACAGCCATTCCGAAGCGCTTCAGCAGCAGACTCTGCAAGGCTCTATGGCTGACCCGCTGGCTGGATGGGCTCATGGGGCTCCTTCCCGTAATGGCACCATGCCTTCAATGTACGCCTGTGATCACAAATTTCCTAGCCTGTAGGATGTGTCCGACAACCGACCAAGGTCGACTACCGGCGACTGTGCCCGACTAGCGCCACGCGCTATACTGCCGCGCCTTTTTTAGCCTCGCGCGCCGGGTCGTGGTCCGGCGCTTCCCTGATGTTCCCTCCAAGAGGAGCGCCCACATGACCGTGATCAAGCAAGATGATCTGATCCAGAGTGTCGCCGACGCCCTGCAGTTCATCTCCTACTACCATCCCGTGGATTTCATCCAGGCCATGCATGAGGCCTATCTGCGTGAAGAATCGCCCGCCGCGCGCGATTCCATGGCGCAGATCCTGATCAACTCGCGCATGTGCGCCACCGGCCACCGCCCGATCTGCCAGGACACCGGTATCGTCACCGTGTTCGTCCGCGTCGGCATGGACGTGCGCTGGGATGGCGCCACCATGAGCGTGGACGACATGATCAACGAGGGCGTGCGTCGCGCCTACAACCTGCCGGAGAACGTCCTGCGCGCCTCCATCCTGGCCGACCCGGCGGGCGCCCGTAAGAACACCAAGGACAACACCCCGGCGGTCATCCACTACTCCATCGTTCCCGGCAACACCGTGGAAGTGGACGTGGCGGCCAAGGGCGGCGGCTCCGAGAACAAGTCGAAGATGGCCATGCTCAACCCGTCCGACTCCATCGTCGACTGGGTACTGAAGACCGTCCCGACCATGGGCGCCGGCTGGTGCCCGCCGGGCATGCTCGGCATCGGCATCGGCGGTACCGCCGAGAAGGCCGCGGTGATGGCGAAGGAAGTCCTGATGGACGAAATCGACATCCACGAGCTGAAGGCCCGCGGTCCGCAGAACAAGATCGAGGAAATGCGCCTCGAGCTGTTCGAGAAGGTCAACCAGCTGGGCATCGGCGCCCAGGGCCTGGGCGGCCTGACCACCGTGCTCGACGTGAAGATCATGGACTACCCGACCCACGCCGCCTCGCTGCCGGTCTGCATGATCCCCAACTGCGCCGCTACCCGTCACGCCCACTTCGTGCTCGACGGCTCCGGCCCGGCTGAACTGGAAGCCCCGCCGCTGGACGCCTACCCGGAAATCGTCTGGGAAGCCGGCCCGTCCGCGCGCCGCGTCGACCTCGACACGATCACCCCGGAAGAAGTGCAGAGCTGGAAGCCGGGCGAGACCATCCTGCTCAACGGCAAGATGCTCACCGGCCGCGACGCTGCGCACAAGCGCATGGTCGACATGCTGAACAAGGGCGAAGAGCTGCCGGTGGACCTGAAAGGCCGCTTCATCTACTACGTCGGCCCGGTCGATCCGGTTGGCGACGAAGTGGTTGGCCCGGCTGGCCCGACCACCGCGACCCGTATGGACAAGTTCACTCGCCAGATTCTCGAGCAGACTGGCCTGCTGGGCATGATCGGCAAGTCCGAGCGTGGTCCGATCGCGATCGATGCGATCAAGGACAACAAGGCCGTCTACCTGATGGCCGTCGGCGGTGCCGCCTACCTGGTGGCCCAGGCGATCAAGAAGTCCAAGGTCCTGGCCTTCGCCGAACTCGGTATGGAAGCCATCTACGAGTTCGACGTGAAGGACATGCCGGTCACCGTCGCCGTCGACACCAACGGCGAGTCGGTACACATCACCGGCCCGGCAATCTGGCAACAGAAGATCGCCGAGAACCTGGCGGTGGAAGTGAAGTAAGCCTTCATCGCCCCATGAAAAAGCCCGGCCATGTGCCGGGCTTTTTCATATTGCGCCTTTGCGCTGGTGCCCTAAAGCGTTGTCTGGCCGAACTGCTCCGGCCAATCCCGCCGGGTGAACACCTGACCATCGGTACGCACCCGGCGCACCTCGTCCAAGTCGAGGTCGCAGATCAGCCACTGGCTGGTGGACGGGCAGAGTTCGGGGCTTTCGGCGATCACGCCGTCGCTGGGCATGCCGTAGTCCGGCGGCACGTAGAGGCCGGCGCGGCCGATATTCTCGTCCAGCGCGGGCGACCACGGCGCCAGGCCAACGGTAGGTGACTGTAGGACAGCGACCTGGTTCTCCAGGGCGCGTGCCTGGGCACCGATGCGCACGCGGTTGTAGCCGGCTTCGGTGTCGGTGCAACTGGGGGCGAGGATCAAGTCGACGCCGCCTTCGGCCAAGGTACGCGCCAGCATGGGGAATTCGTTGTCGTAGCAGATCAGGATGCCCAATCGCCCCAGGGCCGTGTCGAACACCTTCAGCCCCTCCCCCGCCGCGATGCCCCACTCCTCGCGCTCGAAGCGGGTCATGATCAGCTTGTCCTGATAGCCCAGTTCGCCACCCGGCCCGAACAGCCAGGCGCGGTTGCGGAATCGCCCATCGGCATCCCGCACCGGCAGGCTGCCGGGTTGCAGGTAGACACCGAGCTTCGCGGCGATGCCGGCACAAAGTGCGCGCCAATCCTGCAGGAGGGGCTGGATGCCGACGATGGATGTCTGCAGGTCCCCTCGCTCGTGCGGCGGCAACTGACCGGCCAGCACCAGGCCGGCGTACTCGGGCAGCACCAGCAGCTTTGCGCCGGTTGCAGCCGCCTCGGCACACAGCCCCTCCAGGTGACCGGCGTAGGCCTCCCAGCTCTCATGCAGTTCGATGGCGTACTGGCAGGCGGCGATCCTGATCATGGGGTGAGTTCCTTGAGCCAGAAGGACATGGGTTTGGCCGACTCGGTGTCTTCGTCCAGGTCGCGCCAGTGGTATTCGGTGCGCAGCTCCGGATGGTGGCGATAGCCACGTCGCGCCCAGAACGCATTGAGAGGCTGGTAGCCCGGCGGCCGTCGTGGATGAGTGGCCGGTCGCTCCACCGCGCAGAAGGCGCAATGCGCGAAACGCCCAAGACGCCGTGCGTAAGCCTCGCGCTCGGCGAAAAAGCGCACGCCCAGCCCAGTGCCCCGGTACTCCGCCTGCAGCACCGACTCGCCAAAGTAGAAGATGCGCTGCGGGTCCCAACCCTGCTCTCGGAACGGCCGCTGGAATGCTTCGGTTTCATCCGCCATTGGCAGACCGGTGGAAGCACCCACCACACGTTCGCCATCCAGGGCCAGGACGAACAGGCTTTCCGCCGATTTGGCATAGGTGGCGAGGTAGCGCGCTTCATACTCCAGCGTGCCGTCGTAGAGATAGGGAAACTCGCGGAACACCGTCAGGCGAAGGCGTGCGAGGTCATCAATGTGAGGCGCGATGGCGGCGCCCTGGAGAAGTCGGATCTGCATCGGATCGGTCGTTCTGGGGAAGTGGATGACGCCCCTGGCTAAGTCGGGCTCCGGTCAGGAACCTATCATGCCGGACACGGACCGAATGACCCCATTGCGACAGGAACCCAACCATGACCGCTACCGAACTGGTGCAAGCCTATTACGACGCCTTCAACGCCGGCGACATGCCAGCCTTCCTCGCCCTGCTCAGCGAGGATGTGGTGCACGACATCAACCAGGGCGAACGCCAGCAGGGCAAGGCGGCGTTCGCGGCGTTCATGGACAAGATGAACCGCTGCTACAAGGAGCGGCTGTCGGACATCGTGGTCATGCAGAGCGCCGACGGCAGCCGCGCCGCCGCCGAGTTCGTGGTGTACGGCCAGTACCTGTCCAACGATGAGGGTCTGCCGCCAGCCAATGGCCAGACCTATGTGCTGCCGGCCGGGGCTTTCTTCCACATCCACTGCGGCAAGATCGCCCGCGTGACGAACTACTACAACCTCAACGACTGGCTCGAACAGGTCTGCTGAAATCAGCCTGCTGCGCGTCGGCGATACGGCGTTATAAACAGCCTCGAAATGCTCATTTACAGTCGTAAACTCGCGTGCGAGCCCAGTCCGCTTTCTCGGCTGTTTATGCCTTGTCTCGCTCTAGCTCGCGAGGCTGTGAAGATATGCGTTAAATGTTCACCCGCGCCTTCGGCAGCTCGACAACCGTGGCGCGGCGCTGGGCCAGGTAGCGGGTGCAGCTCACCCGCAGGAAAGAGGCGAAGTTGACCACCTCGCCGCGGTACTCCATCACTTCGTCGTAGAGCTTGGTGATGAGCTGGTTGGTGGTCATGCCATCCACCTCGGCGATCTCCCGCAGGATGTCCCAGAACTGGTTCTCCAGCCGCAGCGTGGTCACCACCCCGCGAATGCGCAGCGAGCGCGAGCGGGACTCGTAGAGGATGGGATCGGCCTTGACGTACAGCTCGCACATGGCGTGCCTCCAGGTTCGTGGTGTGGCGCGTAGGCGTAGGGTGGATCGCGCTTCATCGATCCACCATCGGGGCCAGGCCTGACCTCGATGGCGCAATCAGATTGCGGTTTCCACCGTGTCAGAGTTCGATCTTCGTCCCGAGCAACTTGAGGAACGCCGCCAGCCACGCAGGATGCGCCGGCCAAGCCGGGGCGGTGACCAGGTTGCCCTGCGTGTGTGCGGCATCGACCGGGATATCCACATACTGGCCACCCGCAAGCCTGACTTCCGGACCGCAGGCCGGATAAGCACTGCACTCGCGCCCTTCCAGCACGCCGGCAGCCGCCAGCAACTGGGCACCGTGGCAAACGGCGGCAATGGGTTTGCCAGCCTTGTCGAAGGCCTTCACCAGCTCCAGCACGGTGGCGTTCAGGCGCAGGTACTCCGGCGCGCGGCCGCCCGGGATCAGCAGGGCGTCGTAGTCCTCTGCCTTGACCTTGGCGAAGTCGAAGTTGAGGGCGAAGTTGTGACCCGGTTTCTCGCTGTAGGTCTGGTCGCCTTCGAAATCATGAATGGCGGTACGCACGCTCTGGCCGGCTATCTTGTCCGGGCACACGGCGTGCACGGTGTGACCGACCATCAGCAGGGCCTGGAACGGCACCATGGTTTCGTAGTCTTCGGCGTAGTCGCCGACCAGCATCAGAATCTTCTTCGCGGCCATTTCGCATCCTCCTGGATTGGAAGCCCTGAGGCTTCAAAGGTAGCCAATTATCCGCGCCGTCCTTCGATCGCGGGTAATAGACCCCTACTACAGGCGTGCCGAATGTCAGATGCCGATCTTGTCCAGCGCCTGGCCCACGCCCCGCCAGAACCCTTCCTGCGGACGCACCATCTCGCCGCTGGCGGCGATCCGCTCGCTCGGCTGCACCTGGCGCGTAGCGGTGATTTCCTGGCTGCCCAGGGACTCCTCCACCAGTTGCAGCGGCCCATTGCCCGCACCGGGCTGGTCGCTGTTCTTCGGCGGCGGGTCCAGTTCGTCATAACGCAGGTAGTACGTACGCCCGCCCGCCGCGTCCAGGACGAATGACGTGATGAGGGTGAAGTCCAGCGGGCCATCGGCGAACAGGGTCCAGTAGCTGCCGAACAACGGACGGCGCATTTCCAGCTTGTAGCTGGCGGTATCGAACTCCAGCACCAGATAACCGTTGCTCGGCAGGCTGCCGATCAGTTCGTTGTTGAGGAAGAGGCCCGGCGCTTCCAGTTCCTGGTCGGCCCATTGGCTTTGCGGCCGGTACAGGTAGACCAGCGCGTGCTCCGCATCACTCGGTGCGACGGCCTGGAATGCCGGCCCCTGGGTTGCACCGAAGAACGCACCGGGGGTGGAACAACCGCCCAGCACGGCGCAAAGCAGCAGGATCGGCAGGTATCGGCGGCCCATGCAGCCACTCCCTCTTGTTGTAGTGGAGCAAGCCTAGCCCGGCATCTGTCCGCAGGCACCCGACGAAAGTGCGGCGCCCCGCTAACGGCGCCGATCGAGCAGGTTCACCACCAGGCGGTCCAGCCAGCCCCAGAGCCGCTGGCGCAGGCGTTTGACCAGGGGCCGGGCATGCCAGTCGTCCATGGTGATCTCGCGGCTATCAGCGAAATCCTGGCGCATGCAGGCATCGACTGCCTGGGTGAAACTCAGGTCCAGCGCCTCGACGTTGGCCTCCAGGTTGAAGCGCAGGTTCCAGTGGTCGAAGTTGCAGGAACCGACGCTGACCCAGTCATCGGCGAGCGCCATTTTCAGGTGCAGGAAGCGCTTCTGGTACTCGAATATCCGCACCCCGGCACGCAGCAGGCGCGGGTAGTAACGCTGGCCGGCGAAGCGAATCGGCGGGTGGTCGGTGTGACGGCTGGTGAGCAGCAGGCGCACCTCGACACCCTGTCGTGCGGCCTTGATCAGGGCACGGCGAACCTTCCAGCTCGGCAGGAAGTAGGGCGTCGCCAGCCACACGCGATTGCGCGCCGTGCGAATGCTGCGCACCAGTGACTGGACGATGTCGCGATGTTGACTGGCATCGGCGTAGGCCAGGCGCCCAAGCCCTTCGCCTACCGCCGGATAGGGCGGCAGGTGCGCCAGGCCCGGCGCCTCTCCCGATTTCCATGGGCGGCGGCCGAGGTTGGCCAGCCACTGGTAGTCGAAGATCAGTTGCCAGTGCGCCACCAGCGGCCCTTCGATGGCCACCATCACCTCGTGCCAGCGGCTGTTTTCCTGGGCCGGGTCCCAGAATTCGTCGGTTGCCCCGGTGCCGCCCACGAAGGCCAGGCGATCATCCACCACGAGTATCTTGCGATGGTCGCGATACAGGTTTCTGAAGCCACTTCGCCAGCGCAGCGGGTTGTAGAACTGCAGCAGCACGCCGGCATCGTTGAGCCGATCACGAAGCGCGCGGCCAAGTTTCAGGCTGCCGAAATCATCGAACAGGCAACGCACGCGTACGCCGCGCACGGCGGCGACGCACAGTGCATCCACCAGCGCCTCGCTGCAGCGACCGTCTTCCACCAGATACAGCTCCAACGCAACCTGGTACTCGGCCCGGGCAATGGCGGTGAGCATGGTCGGAAAGAACTGCGGGCCGTCAATCAGCAACTCGAGGCGGTTGCCGGACTTCCAGGGGAAGATCTGCCCCATCAGCGCTCCGTGAAGATCAGCACGGCACCTACCGGCACCGACAGGCTGATGCCCGGCAGGCCGGCGAGCTTGCGCAGCTCATCGAGTGCACTGGTCAGGCCGAAGTCTTCCACCTGAAGCACCAGCGGCGCCAGGGTCACCACTTGGAAGCGATGGTCGTCCAGGCGGGTGGCCAGGAGCTCCGCGCGGTATTGCTGCTGCTTGTCGCGAATCTTCACGGTGAGCGGCAGGCCCAGCTCCAATTGTGCACCGGGCGCCAGGTCGGTGATCGGACGCAGGTCCAGCTGGGCGCTGACTTCGGCCTCGGGGTACTTGGCGATGTCGAAGAACTGATCACGAAGGCGCTGATCGCGCAGCGGCACTCCGGTGCTGACCGATTCGAGTTCGATGCGCAGGTGGGCCTTGCCATCCTTGCCGATCTTGCCGTGCAGGGTGAGGAAGCGGTGCACCTCGGAGATGCTGCCGGCCTTGGTGGAGATGAAGGATATCCGCGACGACTCGTTGTCCAGGTACCAGCTTGCGTGAACCGGCAGCGCCAGCGCGGCGAGCAGGGCAATGAGTGGGCGTATCGATTTGTGCATGCAGGCTTCCTTTGGCATGTCGCTGACGGCCGGAAGACTTCGGCCGGACTCCATTGGTCACACGAATCGCCGCCGGGTTCCCCCTGGGGCGGTCCCGACGGACGGACAATGGGTGCAAAGCTACCAGAGGATGCAGGGATGTGGGTGTCAGCTTGGCTCCGAGATAACTGTAGGGGCGAATTCATTCGCCAGGCAGGCCGAAGGACTGCACTCTGGCAAACCCTATCGGGACCGCTACGCAGTCCTTGGAGAATAAATTCGCCCCTACAAGATCCCTGCCCCATTCCAGAGGCGCCTGTAACGGCCACGTTGGGCCTCGCAGGCTCGGACCAACCTACGGGGCCGCTGCGCGGCCCTTGGCGAATGAATTCGCCCCTACAAGGCCGGTTGTGCGGTTACAGGCGCGGGTAGTCGATGTAGCCCACCGGGCCCTTGGCGTAGAAGAGTTCCGGGCGCGGTTCGTTCAGCGGTGCGTCCAGGCGCAGGCGCTCGGGCAGGTCGGGGTTGGCGATGAAGGGAACGCCAAAGGCCACGGCATCGGCCTTGCCGCTTTCCAGCCAGGCAGCGGCGCTATCCCGGGTAAAGCGCTCGTTGGCGATGAACACACCACCGAAGGCTTCCTTCAGCGCGGGCGTCAGGCTGTCCTCGCCTTCCTTCTCGCGAGCGCAGAGGAAGGCTACGCCACGATTGCCCAGTTCACGGGCGACATAGCCGAAGGTGCCGGCCAGATCGGAATCGCCCATGTCATGCAGATCGGCACGCGGCGACAGGTGCACGCCTACACGGCCAGCGCCCCACACCTTGATCGCGGCATCGGTGACTTCCAGCAGCAGGCGGGCACGGTTCTCGATGGAGCCGCCGTACTGGTCGGTGCGCTTGTTGGTGCCGTCCTGGAGGAACTGGTCCAGCAGGTAACCGTTGGCAGCGTGGATTTCCACACCGTCGAAACCGGCGACCTGGGCGTTCTCGGCACCAATGCGGTAGGCCTCGACTATGTCGGCGATCTCTTCGGTTTCCAGGGCGCGCGGCACCTGATAGTCACGCAGCGGACGCAGCAGGCTGACGTGGCCCTTGGCGGCGATGGCGCTGGGCGCTACCGGGGCTTCACCGTCCAGGTAGCTCGGGTCGGAGATACGGCCAACGTGCCACAGCTGCAGGACGATCTTGCCGCCGTTGGCGTGCACCGCCTTGGTGATGTTGCTCCAGCCCTTCACCTGCTCGTCGGACCAGATGCCGGGGGTATCCGGGTAGCCGACGCCCAGGGGCGTGACGGAGGTGGCTTCGCTGATGATCAGCCCGGCGGACGCGCGCTGGGTGTAGTACTCGGCCATCAGGGCGTTGGGTACGCGGCCCTCGTCGGCGCGGCAGCGGGTCAGCGGCGCCATGATGATGCGGTTGGAAAGTTCCAGGTCGCCGATCTTGATCGGGTCGAAGAGCGTGGGCATGTCGTTTACCTCGGGTCAGTCGAGAGCCGCTTGCAGCTCGGGAGTACGGTTGCTGAAGGTGAGCAGGGTCGCTATCAGGGCGAGAATCGCCAGCACGGCAGCGGCCAGGGGAACTGTGGTGAGGCCGTAGCCCTGGCTGATGACCAGGCCTCCGACCCAGGCGCCAAGGGCATTGCCCATATTGAAAGCGCCGATGTTCAGGGTGGAAACCAGGTTCGGCGCGGCGCTGCCGAAGTTCACCACGTTGACCTGCAGGGCCGGCACGGCGGCGAAGGCGGCGGTGGCCCAGAGGAACAGGGTGATTTCCGTGGGGATAAGCGCGGCGCTGGTCCAGGTCAGGGCACTGGAGGCAACAGCCAGGGCAACGAACACGCCCATCAGGGTCTGTGCCAGTTTCCAGTCGGCCAGGCGGCCACCGATCACGTTACCCAGCGTCAGGCCAAGGCCGATCAGCAACAGGGTCCAGGTCACGCCTCGGGGCGAAACGCCGGTCACCTCGCCGAGCAGCGGCGCAACGTAGGTGAAGATGCAGAACACGGCGGCGGAGAACAGCACGGTGGTGGACAGCGCCAACCACAGCCCGGTACCCCGCAGGGCAGCGAATTCAGCGCGGATGTCGGTGGCTTCTTCATCGTCCTGGCGCGGCAGTACCCGCCACAGTCCGATCAGCGCAGCGATGCCGATCAGGGTCACGGCCCAGAAGGTCGAACGCCAGCCAGCGACCTGGCCCAGGGCGGTACCCAGGGGAACGCCCAGCACGTTGGCCAGGGTCAGGCCGGTGAACATCAGGGCGACGGCGGAAGCCTTGCGGTTGGCCGGCACCAGGCTCGCAGCCACCACCGAACCGATACCGAAGAAGGCGCCATGGCAGAGCGCGGTGACGACGCGCGCCAGCATCAGCAGGCCGTAGTTGGCAGCGATGGCGCAGAGCAGGTTGCCGATGATGAACACGCCCATCAGCATCAGCAGAGCGCGCTTGCGTGGCAGCTTCGAGGTGAGCATCGCCATGAACGGCGCGCCGATGGCGACGCCCAGCGCATAGCCGGTGACCAGCCAGCCCGCACCGGGGATGGACACGCCGAGGTCGGCGGCCACCTCGGGCAGCAGGCCCATGATGACGAATTCGGTTGTGCCTATCGCAAAAGCGGACAAGGCGAGGACGAGAAGCGCAGTAGGCATTGGCCTGCTCCTGGGAAGATTTCGGGTTGTGGCAGGTGCTGCAGTTACAGCTCGTCGCTCATCTGGCGAAGAAATTCAGCGATGACGGCTTCATTGCGTTTGAAGAAGTTCCATTGGCCCACCTTGCGGCTGGTCACCAGTCCGGCGCGCTGCAAGGTCGCCAGGTGCGTCGAGACGGTGGACTGGGACAGCCCGCAGCGTTGGTCGAACTTGCCGGCGCAGACGCCGATTTCGAATGGGTGGTCCTGCTCGACGAAGTACTTTTCCGGTTCCTTGAGCCACTGCAGCATCTCCCGTCGCACTGGATGGGCGAGTGCCTTGATGATTTCGTCTAGGTCGATGGGTGTGCTCATGGCGGTGGATTCGTATATCGAGATGGAACGAACTTTATATCGAGAAAAGACGATACGGGATTGTTTGTGCCAATAGTCATCATCGACCGCCATGATAAAACCGCCCTGGGGTAAGCTCGGCCAATGAACTACCTCGCTCACCTCCACCTCGGCGGCTCGCAGCCCGCGCAACTACTCGGCAGCCTATATGGCGACTTCGTCAAAGGGCCGCTGGCCGGGCGTTGGCCGGCAGATATCGAAGCCGGAATCCGCCTGCACCGGCGCATCGACGCCTTCACCGACAGCCATCCGCTCATCACCCAGGCCAAGCTGCGCTTTCCCAGCGAGCGGCGGCGCTTCGCCGGCATCCTGCTGGATGTTTTCTTCGACCATTGCCTGGCCCGCGACTGGCAGCTCTATGCCGCCGAACCGCTGGACGCCTTCACCCACCACGTCTACCAGGTCCTGGGCGACGAACCCGAACTGCCCGGCCGCCTGGCTCTTATCGCGCCTCGCATGGCCGCACAGGATTGGCTGGGGAGCTACCGGGAGTTCGAGACGCTGGAGCTGGTCATCAACGGGATTTCGCGACGTTTTTCCCGCCCCGAAGCGCTGGCCGGCGCCATGACCGAGCTGGAAGCCCTGTACCAGCCACTCAGCGATGACTTCCGGCACTTTTATCCACAGCTCCAGCAATTCGCAGGAACCCAGCAAAGCCACGGTTGATCTGCATCAAGGGAAACTTCTTACATCTGCAGTGGAATGGGCCTACAGGAATCCGCTACTGGAGGTGCCAGATGAAAGCATTGATGCTCGCGACCGACCTTTCCAACCGTTCCGACCGCGCCCTGCGGCGAGCGGCGCGCCTGGCCCATCAGTTCAACTGCCCTTGGTTCATCCTGCACGTGGTTGATGAAGACCAGCCGCAATTGCGCATCGAGCTGGAAGTGGAACAGGTCCGCCGTTATCTGAACGAGCAGATGGACTTTTTCACTGAGCTGGCCGGCCGCGCGCCGGAAATCTGGGTGGAAGTGGGCGACGCGGCCAAGCACATCGCCGATTGCACCCGCTGGGCCGAAATCGATCTGCTGGTCGTCGGCAGCCACCGTAAGAGCCCGCTGCGCGACATCTTCACAGGTACTACCCTGGAGCGCCTGCTGCGCACCAGCCATGTACCGATCCTGCTGGTGAACAAGGCGGCTGAAGACGACTACCTGATGCCCCTGCTGGCCCTGGACTGCTCCCCGGCTTCCGCCCAGGCGGTGCGTGCCGCCGACGCACTGGGTCTATTGCCGAAGACCGGAGCCAAGGCACTGCATGCCTTCGACCCGCTGGGCGGAGCCATGATGCTGGCGGCCTCTGCCGGCGTCGGGGCGATCCCGGGTGACTACGGCGCCGACGAACGCCGCCGTGCCACGGCTGCGCTGGATGAATTCCTGCTTCGCGAGGAGCTGGGCGGCCACATCGATCAGCGCCTGATCGAGGAAGGCCAGCCCATGACCGCACTGCGGCGCGTGCTGGAGCGCGACCCCGTCGACCTGCTGGTGATGGGCACGCGGGGATTGACCGGCATGAAGCGGATACTGATCGGCAGCGTCGCCGATGCCGCCATGCGCGAGCTGAACTGCGACATCCTCGCGGTACCGCCAATCCGCTGGCCGGACCAGGACAAGGCCTGACCGCCACTCAGGCGGCCAACGCCTCGTCGTCCTCCTCTACGAAGAGCGCCCGTTGCACGGCGCTCTTCGCTTTCTGGCTGAGCACCGTGCGAGTCAGTCCCTGGCTCGACACGGGTTCGAGCAGCTGGATTTCCACCTCTGCCCGGTCACTGCGCAGCAGGCGGACCAGATGCGAAAGCAGGTCGTCCTCGCCGATGAAGGGCGCGACATCGTCACGCTGGCCATCACGCAGGTAACGGATGGCCACCGGCTGCACCCGCACGCCAGTCTCCACGGCGCTGGTCAGCAGGCGACTGTGGAAGGCTTTCAGCAAGCTGCCGTCGGTGGTCGTGCCTTCCGGGAAGATCAGCAGGTTGCGGCCATCGCCCAGGTGACGGGCGAGTTGCTGCCCAACCAGTCCGCTATCCCCCGATCCGCGTCGGATGAACAGCGTGCCGGCCTTATGCGCCAGCCAACCGGCGACCGGCCAGGAGCGCACCTCGGACTTGGACAGGAACGACAACGGCGCCACGGCACCGAGCAGCGGGATATCGGTCCAGGACACGTGGTTGCTGACCCACAGCATCGGCTGATCCGGCACGCGGCCGCTGACGCGTACGCGAAACGGCAAGGCCCCGGTCAAGCGTTTGAGGAACCAGCGGGTGAGACGCTGCCGGCTAGCCATCAGCTCGGTCCGCCCCAGGCGTTCCAGTACGGTCACCCAGGCGGCCAGTGACAGGCCGAGGCCAATCACCGCCAGCAGCCGGATAACGCGAGCGTAGAAACGTACGGACTTCAGCATGCCCGGCCCTCAGACCGCCGCCTTGAAGTGGCGGGCATAACGCGGGCAGAGCTCATCGCGCTTGAGCAGGATGAACACGTCGGCCACCTGGAAATCCGGGTCCCAGCAGGGTTCGCCACAGACCTTCGCACCCAGGCGCATGTAGGCCTTCAGCAGCGGCGGCATCTCGGTGATCACGTTGCCCGGCAGCTCCAGCATGGGCAGCGGGTTCTTCGGCTCGGCGCGCAGGTGTTCGGTGCACAGGTAACGCTCGCGCAGGCGCTGCATGATGGCCTGGGCCTGGATACCGCCGTCCTGCATGGGAATGCTGGCGCAGCCCATCAGGTAGCGGTAGCCGCCCTGGTTCAGCACCTCGGCCAGTTCACCCCAGAGCACGGCGATGGTCGCGCCATTGCGGTAGGCCGGATCGACGCAGGTGCGGCCGATTTCAAGCACCGGGCCCTGCAGTTCGCCGAGTCCGTGGAGGCTGAATTCCTCTTCGCTGTAGAAGCGGCCCAGGTCGTGGGCGGCCTGGTGATCGAGCAGCCGGGTGGTGGCGACCAGCTCGCCGCTGTCCAGGTCGCGTACGCCGATGTGCTCGCAGTGCGGATCGTAGTCATCCATATCGAGACCGAACTCGGCGCCCTGCAGCTTGGCGTCGAACTCGGCGCTGAACACACGAAAACGCAGGGCCTGTGCCTCACGCAGCGCAGCGATGCCTTCCAGGCGCTCGGCCTGCAGGCGGCGAGGGCTTTTCCCGTTGGGTGCGACACTGTCGCGGGTCATGGCGATCTGGGTCATGAATAAGCCTCCGTAGGCCGGCTCGATCCCGGTTGCAGCCGGACGATCTTGTTGTGCAAGCTCAGGCTAGGTAGACCCGGTGTCACACCCATGACGGTCTCATGATGCTTGCATGACAACCCCCTTGAGGAATCCCCAATGCCCTGGCAACGCCTGCTCGAAGCTTCCGCCCGCCTGCCGTCCGGCCAGCCCCTGGACGACTGGTACGGCGCTCTGCTGGACCGATTGGGCGAGGTCACGCCCTTCGAACTCGCCGTCCTCGGCGGCAAGCTGGCGCCTACGCCCGGGCTGGCCTTCCTCGCGGGTTACCAGGGCGCCCTGCGACTGCTCTGGCCGTCAGCGCCGCTGAGCCTGGGTGCGCTGTGCGTCACTGAGAACCGCAGTGTGCGTCCGGCGGACATGCAGACGCGCCTGGCCAACCTCAGCCTCAGTGGTCGCAAGGATTTCGTCACGGCCGGAGATGCCGCCGACTGGCTGCTGGTGGCGGCCCGCGAAGAGAACGACGGCGAATCGCCGCGCCTGGCGCTGGTGGTGGTTCGCAATGGCGCTCCCGGTGTGCAGGTCGAACAGCTCAAGCCGTTGCCGCTGATGCCCGATGTTCCCCACGCCCGCCTGCATCTTGAAGGCGCCCATTGCGAACGCCTGGCCGGCGATGGCTGGGACGCCTACGTGAAGCCCTTCCGCAGCATCGAAGACCTTCATGTCCTTGCCGCGCTGGTTGCCTGGCTGTATGGCATCGGCCGCGACAGTGCCTGGCCGCAAGCGCTGCAACTGCGGTTGCTGGGCCTGCTCAGCGGCGCCGCCGAAGTTTCTCGCCAATGCGCCACCACCCCGACGATGCACCTGCTGCTGGCCGCCCTCTTTGCCGAGTTCAAGGCGCTGAAGCCGGAACTGGATACCGCCTTCGCCAGCGGTCCGGTGGAATGGGTCGACCTCTGGAAACGAGACCAGGGCGTGCTGGAAATCGCCAGCGGACCGAGGGCGAAGCGGCTGGAGAGGGCGCTGGCAGCACTGGGACTCTGACAGCTGTCTTGTAGGAGCGAATTCATTCGCGATACGGACCGAAGGGCCGTCGTGCGGGCTGATGTATACGGACAGCTGCGCTGTCCTTCGCGAATGAATTCGCTCCTACAGTCCGTGCCTTGATCCACGTCAGGGTGTACCCGTGGGAAATGCCTTACATCTGCGCGTCGCTTTTCCTATCGAGGTTTACATGCGTCGCGACCCCATCGTGCTGTTCGACAACGGCTCCCACCAATGCCTGATGTTCGACGACCTGGTCAGCGGCGACGGCGTGCAGTCCAACCAGTTCCTGATCACCGACCATGAGCAATACCTGCTGCTGGACCCGGGCGGCGACCTGACCTACACGCCGCTGTCGCTGGAGCTGTCCAAGCACATGCCGGTGCAGGACCTGACCTACATCTTCGCTTCCCACCAGGACCCGGACATCATCGCGTCCCTCGACAAATGGCTGCTGCACACCCGCGCACGGGTGATCTGCTCCAAGCTCTGGGCGCGTTTCCTGCCCCACCTGACCGCCAACTACCTGGCCATCAGCCACGGCATTTCAACCTACGACCGCATCATCGCCCTGCCCGACCGCGGCCAGTCCATCAACCTGGGCCGCTGCCAGCTCAAGGCCGTGCCGGCGCACTTCCTCCACTCGGTGGGCAACTTCCAGCTCTATGATCCGGTCAGCCGTATCCTCTTCTCGGGCGACATGGGGGCGTCGCTCGTCGACGACGCCACGCCGGTGCGCGATTTCGTCAACCACGTGCCGAACATGGAAGGCTTCCACCGCCGCTACATGGCCAGCAACAAGGTCTGCCGGCTCTGGGCCGACATGGTGCGCGGCATGGACGTGGAGATGATCGTCCCGCAGCACGGCCGCCCCTTCGTTGGCCAGGAAATGATCAGCGCGTTCCTCTACTGGATCGAGAACCTGGAATGCGGTCTCGACCTGCTCGGCCCGGACGACTACCGGTTGCCGCGCTGAACTGACTTATCGCGCCGAATAGCCACAGCAGCCGGCGCGTTCGGCGCTTTTTACCGTCACAAAGGCCGTGCTAGGTTCGCCCTTCGAAACCAGAAGAGGCCGAACAATGCCCATCCCCGTTCTACGACCGCTGGCCATGGCGCTCGGTTTGCTGACCGGCTTGGCCCAGGCTGAAACCTGGCCCGCCGCCGATTGGCAGCAAGCCCCGGCGTCCAGCACCGCAGCCGTGCAAGCCCTCGAGTCCTATGCCTTCCCGCAGCGCGACGATGGCGGCCGCAAGGGCGTGCGCACCGATGCCGTGGTGGTGATCCGCGATGGCGAGCTCATCTACGAGCACTACGCCGGCCCCACCCGCGCAGACACCCCGCACCTCACCTGGTCGGTGAGCAAGAGCCTGCTGGCCTCCGTCCTCGGCGTCGCCTATGGCGAGGGCCGCTTCAAGCTGGACGAGCCGGTTTCGCGTTACTACCCGGCCTTCGCCGGCCACACCAATGTCCACCTCGACCATCTGCTGCATTGGGCCTCCGGGCTCGCCTGGCAGGAGGACTACGAGTACGCCCCGCTGAAGTCCTCGGTGGTCGCCATGCTCTATACCCGTGGCCGTGGCGACATGGCTGCGTTCGCCGCTGCGCACCCGCTGGATGCGGTGCCCGGCAAGCGCTTCCGCTACTCCAGCGGCGACACCAACGTACTGTCCGCCACGCTGCGCGGCATGGTCGGCGAAAAGGCCTATGCGGAGTACCCCTGGACGGCGCTGTTCGAGCCCCTGGGCATTCGCTCGGCCGTCTGGGAAACCGACGCGGCCGGAACCTACGTCGGTTCCTCCTACAGCTACCTGACCGCGCGCGACCTGGCCCGCGTCGGCCTTTTGATGCAGCGCGGCGGTCGCTGGGGCGAGCGCCAGCTCCTGCCAGAGGACTGGGTCGCCTTCAACCGCAAGCCCTTCGCCCAATATCGACCCGATCCGGCCAAGCCCGGAGAGGCCGTACCCGGCGGCCACTGGTGGCTCAACGCCCAGATCGAGGGCAGCGCCAAACCCTGGCCGGACGCCCCGGAAGATGCCTTCGCCGCCCTCGGCCACTGGGGCCAGGCGCTGTACGTGTTGCCCAGCCAGAAACTGGTGATCGTGCGCTACGCCGATGATCGCGACGGCAGCTACCACCACAACGACTTCCTCAAGCTGGCCCTGGCCGCATTCGCCCCGGAGGTGCAGCCGTGATCGCCCGTCGCCCCGTTCTCAGCCTGCTGGTGCTCGCGCTCATCCTGCTGGCCGCCCTGGCCTGGCAGAATCGCCAGCACCTGGCGGCCTTCCCCGACATCATCAGCGCCTACACCGCCAAGGAGTACTGCTCCTGTCGCTACGTGATGGGCAACGACGCCGATTACTGCCAGGGCTATGTGAAGCAATACGTGCCCACCAGTGGTTTCCTCGACGACGCCGAGCACAAGCGCGTGACCGCCACCGGCCTCGGACGCAGCAGCACCGCCGCGTGGGTCAGCCCGCACCAGGGCTGCCGATTGATGCCGGCTGCGGACGGCAACCTCTAAAAACTAGCCAGTGCGCGCTTGTCCCCCTCACCCCCGTTCCCTCTCCCTGAAGTGGAGAGGGGTGACTCGCGCCGGTGAGGCACAAACAATCCTGAAGCTGTAACGCGGCGTCGCATTTGGCATTGCCTTGCAGGATGTTTGGCACATTGCCAAGCCGGCGATCTTGCAACTTGGTATGGCACAGCCAGGTGCCCCCCTTCAGGAATAGGTGTACTCGCTGTAGTCACTGACATCGACAGTCACTGCGTTGAACGATCCACGGATACGAACTCGGGAGAGGGCTTCTCCGGGTAATGTGACTACGTACGGGCCAAACTACTCCCGAGCCACCGAGGCTCCCGCCGGGAGCCGGAACGCCCAGCCAGCGCTTCCGTGAATCTTGAGGATTTGAGGAGCCCACCCAGCATCCAACTCAATGTCATTGCGGTATGGAATATGGAAGTCAGCTGGGGGGCCGGCTACTTGTAGGGTGCATTCGTCACTTTCGGGCTCCCACGTCCAGGAGGCTAGACGGCTGAGCCTGGCGTGGCTGCACAACGAGTTCCACACCAAAGGGCAGCCCGACGGTGTCGAACGCACCACGATCTCCCGTGGGCCGGCGGGCATCATCACCCACAATGCCGAGCGGTTTTGCATGAACTACGTCTTCAGGTTCTGAGCCCACGCAGGCCAGTTCCAGTACACGCTCCTCAAACAAAAAGCCCCCGTGCCTTGCGGCACGGGGGCTTTGTGTAGAAGCGGGGCTGATCAGCGCGTATTGATCTGCTGCTGCAGGTTCTGCACCTGGCTTTGAAGGGTGCTGATATTGCGCGTCATCTGCGCGCGGAAGGCGTCGAACTCCGCAGTGCTGGCGCCCTGGGACGGAGCCGGGCGGTTGTCCAGTTCACTGCGCAGCACCAGCAGGTCCTGCTCCAGGCCCTTGATTGCCTGGTTCGGGTTGCCCTGCTTCTTCAATGCTTCGACATCACTGCCCAAGCCCTTCAGACGGCTGTCGAACTGGGCCATGTCACCCTGAGCGGCCTTGAGTTTGCCCTGTTCGCTGGCCAGGCCGTCGAGCTTGCTGGCCAGTTGGCTACCCACCTGGGTCGCGGCGCCCTGGGCGGCCTTCACATCCGCCGCGAGCTGATCGACCCTCTTGCCCTGGCTGCCCAGCTGAGCGCTGGCAGCCTGCTGCTGCTTGGTCAGCTCGATCACCTTGGCCTGCAACTGCTTGATCTGCAGCTTCATGGACTCACTGCCGCTGGTCACGCTGGACTCGGTCGCCACCACCTTGCCGGTGATGTCCTGGATGCGGCCGGCCGCCTCTTCGCTGATCCGGGCGAAGCTTTCCTGGGTCGCCACCAGTTGCTGCTCCATCAGACTGATCTGCTGGAAGCTCCACCAGCCCAGGCCGGCGAGGGCGACGACCAGGGCGACCACCAGGGCCCACAGCGGCCCAGTGCTGGCGCCCTTGCTCACGGGAGCGGCGGTTGAATAACCATTGTTGTGGCGATGCACGGGCTCGGCCACCGGGTGATGGCCGAACTCGTCGCGATCACGGGCATCGGTAGTCAGGCTGGGGACATCATCCACTTCGTCGAGAGCGTCGTTGCGCATTGGGGAACCTTTGGAGAGAAAAGCAGAACCGCGAATGGCCGGGAGTATACCGGTTCCAACGGCGGTCTTCAGCGTCGCGCCACGGCGGTGCGGGGTGCACTGCGCAGGGGCGGCGACATTCGATTGACCACGCCAGGGCCCAGCAGTTCCGGGCTTTCCAGCCTGGTACGGGGCTTGCTAGCCAGTAGCCAGCCCCGGCACGGGGCCATGCCAGGAAATCGCCATCCGGAGCCGACGGCTCCGCCAGGCTTCCGCTCTTCGCCATGAAGGGCAGGAGCACACTTCGACCATGGGGGAAGAAGGAGTGGAATTGACCAAGGCTGTGCTGGATTGCATGCAGACCCTGCGGCGCCAGCTTCGTGACGAACAGGCTGTGGATATCCGCCTCAGCCAGCCCGACGCCATCTTGTCCATGCTCAACGCCTGCGCCGAATCCCAGCGCGACGCCACCCGCGAGCTAGGCGAACACCTCAGTATCCTGACCGGCATTCGCCTCAAGCCGCCGGTGCTCAGCGAGGAAGAACTGGTGCGCAAGTACACCCAGTACGCCGGCCCGCTGCGGGGTTAAGGCTGCTGGGCGCCCCACCAGGCACAGAATTCATCCAGTGCGGTCCAGACGCTCACCCGTGGGTCGTAGTCCAGGTTCTGCCGCGCGCGGCTGATATCCAGGGAGAAGTCCTTGGCCATTACCGCGACGGCCAGGCGATACAACGATGGCTCCGGCCGCCCCGGCAGAATCCGGCAGACGGACTCGTTCACGAGCGCAGCGCTGTAGGCCAGGCCATAGGGAATGTGCCGGGTCACCTGGGGGACACCCAGCTTGCGCAGCACATAGTTGATGACGTCCCAGATCGGCACCGGCTGGCCATTGCTGATGTTGTAGACCTGGCCGAGCGCCGGGCCGGCGGCCAGAAGGCCGCTGAACAAGGCGTCATTGAGGTTTTGCACGCTGGTGAAGTCGACCTTGTTCAGGCCGTTGCCGATGATCTTCAGGCGACCTTTGCGCTGCATGGCGATGAGTCGCGGAAAGATGCTGGTATCCCCGGCACCCGTGACGAAACGCGGGCGGAAGGCGATCACTTCGAGGCCGAACTCTTCGGCGGCGAACACCTTCTGCTCGGCCAGGTACTTGGTGGCGCCGTAATGATCGGAAAAGCGCTTGGGCACCTGTTCTTCACGGATTCCGACATGGGAGCGGCCATCGAAGTAGACCGAGGGCGAGGACAGATGCACCAGGCGCTTCACCCGCTGCTTCAGGCAAGCTTCGACCACATTTTCGGTGACCTGGACGTTGGCCTGGTGGAAGTGCTCGTACTTGCCCCAGACGCCGACCGCGCCGGCACAATGCACCACGGCATCGACGTCGTCGCACAGGCGCAGCACCAGGTCCGTGTCCGACAGGTCGCCCTGGACGAACTCCGCACCGCGCTTGACCAGATGCTCCACGCCCTCCGGCCGGCGCCCGTTCACCCGGACATCGAGCCCCTGCTCAAGCGCGAAACGTGCAAAACGCCCGCCGATGAAGCCACTCGCCCCTGTCACCAGAATCTTCATCTATGGTCCCCTGCCATGCGTCGTGATGCTCGCGACTCTAGCAGCCCTGGCACCTGCCAGGTGTGGCGTCGCGAGCCAATAGAACGACTCTGAACGCTATGCCCGGCCATCGTTCCCGCCCGAGTGAATGCCGTGGACTACCTTTGTCTGAATCCACCGCCAAGGAACCGCGCAGTGAACACGAAGACTTGGATGATCTATGGAGCCTACGGCTACACCGGCCAACTGGTGGCCGAGCAAGCCCTGCAACAAGGACTGACGCCAATCCTCGCCGGCCGCGACCCGGCCCGGCTGGAAGCCCTGGGGAGCCGCCTCGGCCTGCCGACTCGGGTCTTCGACCTGGCCGACCCGGCTCACGCCGCCGAACGCCTGGAAGGCGTCTCGGTGGTCGCCCACTGCGCCGGCCCCTTCTCCGCCACCAGCACGCCGATGATCCAGGCCTGCCTCGCCAGTGGAGCGCACTACCTGGACATCACCGGCGAGATCACGGTGTTCGCCCTCGCCCACGCCCAGGACGCGGCGGCGCGCAAAGCCGGCATCGTGATCTGCCCCGGCGCGGGCTTCGACGTCATTCCCACCGACTGTGTGGCGTCTTGCCTCAAGACCGCCCTGCCGGACGCCACGCACCTGGCGCTCGGCTTCGACTCCGACAGTGGGTTGTCCCCCGGCACCGCCAAGACCAGCATCGAGGGGCTGGCCCTGGGCGGCCAGGTACGGGAGAACGGCCGGTTGCGTCCGGTACCCCTGGGGCACCGACGCCGCGAGATCGACTTCGGCCGCGGCGCGAAATCAGCTGTGACCATTCCCTGGGGCGACGTGGCCACCGCCTTCTATTCCACCGGCATTCCCAATATCGAGGTCTACCTGCCGGCTCCCGCTGCCGTGGCATTGGGCATGCGCCTGATCGACCCGCTACGCGGCCTGCTGGCCAGCGATTGGATGCAGGCCAGGTTGAAGGGGCTGGTGACCCGGAACGTCGCGGGGCCGGACGAAACCACCCGCCTGCGTCGCCCCACCTGGGTCTGGGGCGAGGTGCGCAATGCCGCCGGGGAGCGCCGCGTCGCGCATCTTGAAACCGCCAACGGTTATCAGGTCACAGTGCATGGCGTGCTTCATACGGTGCGCCATCTGCTGGATTACCACGGTGAAGGCGGCTACTTCACGCCTTCGCGACTGCTGGGGGAGCGCTGCGTGGAGCAGTTGCCAGGCTCCGGCTCCATCCGCATCACCTGAACGACCAGTACGTGGGGTGTGCCACGCTTCACCGGCCCACCATGGGAGACGGGCCTGGAAGAGGGCGAGTGGTCTAGTGCAAGCCTCCGCATGACCTTGCAGTGCCCTTCCGTAGGGTGCGCCATGCGCACCGGTTCAGCGTCAGAAGGATAGTTGTGGCCCTTATGCCGCTGGTGCACGCGGCGCACCCTACAGACAGCCCCATCCGCAGCGCCGCTGTTATTGCGAGGACATGGGCACCAGCCAGCGGCTGGCGGCTGCGACCAGGTGATCGGTAAGCAGGCTGAGCAGTTCGCCGCCATGGCGCCAGTGGTGCCAATAGAGCGGTACGTCGATGGGCTGGTCAGGAATCAGCTCCTGCAACTCGCCCCGCGCCAGTTGAGCCCCAACCTGCTGCTCCGGCACCAGCCCCCAGCCGAGACCGCCCTCGGCCAGGCGCACAAAGCCTTCCGATGAGGGGCAGAGGTGATGGACGAAGCCCCCCTCGACTCCCAGCGCCGCCAGGTAACGGTGCTGCAGCAAGTCATCCGGGCCGAACACGATTGCCGGCGAGCGGGCCAATGCCCGGGGCGTAACGCCCTTGGGGAAATGCCGCTCGATGAATGCCGGGCTGGCCAGAGCGCGGTAGCGCATGGCGCCGAGCGGCACGCTGCGGGCGCCGGCCACTGGACGTTCCGCGGCGCAGACACAGGCCGCCACCTCACCGGCACGCATGCGCTTGAGACCGACTTCCTGGTCTTCCATCACCAGCTCCATCAGCACCCGCTGCTCAGCGCAGAAATCCCCCACGGCGGCGGCCCACCAGGTCGCCAGGCTGTCGGCGTTGAGGGCGATGCGCAGGTGCTCCGGCATGTCGCCCTGCTCGAGCGCCGGCACCTGGCGTTGCAGATCGCGCTCCAGCAAACGCACCTGCTGCACATGGTTGAGCAGGCGCGTGCCCACCTCGGTCGGCACCGGCGGCGTGGCACGCACCAGCACCGGCTGGCCGACCCGCGCTTCCAGCAGCTTGATCCGCTGCGACACGGCGGACTGCGACAGCCCCAACAGCTGGGCCGCACGCTCGAAACCACCCTGCTCCACCACGGCCGCCAGGGCGGCCAGCAACTTGTAGTCGAACAAATCAGTTTTCCTAATGAGAGATCAGCATGATTCGTTTTCCTTATACAGCCTCACGCCGCAGACTCGCCACACCCCAAAACGTCGTAGCGAAGGAAGCACCATGGCCGGCGAAACCGCACTCTCCACCCTGATCCGCAACATGTCGCCGCACCTCAATCCGGGCCAGTACGTGTTCTGCACCCTGGACGACGCCGCTCGCCTGCAAGGCAGCGTGCCGCTCGGCAGTTTCCGCGAGCGCGAAGGACTGACCGTGATCCTGGAGCGCGGCGAAGCCGACCGCCTGGGCCTGGCATACGTCTACAGCGCTGCCTGGATCACCCTCGAAGTGCATTCCTCCCTGAGCGCAGTGGGCCTGACCGCGTCCTTCGCCGGCGCCCTGGCGCAGGCCGGTATCAGCTGCAACGTGGTGGCGGGCTATTTCCACGATCACCTGTTCGTCGCCAGTGCCGACGCCGAACGCGCCGTTTCTACCCTGCGGGCCCTGGCGGCCAACGCCCAGGCGGAGTGAGCAACATGTGGCAGAGCTATCTGAACGGAATACTCGTGGCTGCGGGCCTGATCATCGCCATCGGCGCACAGAACGCCTTCGTCCTCGCCCAAAGCCTGCGCCGCGAACACCACCTGCCCGTGGCCGCCCTTTGCGTGCTCTGTGATGCGTTGCTGGTCAGCGCCGGCGTCTTCGGCCTGGCCACCCTGCTGGCGCAGAACCCGGTGCTGCTGGCCGTCGCCCGTTGGGGTGGCGTGGCCTTCCTGCTCTGGTACGGCATTCAGGCGCTGCGCCGCGCGGTGATGCCCGGCATCCTCGACCAGTCCGCTGAAACCGGGCCGCGCTCGCGCCGCGCCGTGCTGCTGGCGGCCCTGGCGGTCACCCTGCTCAACCCCCACGTCTACCTGGACACCGTCCTGCTGATCGGCTCCCTCGGCGCCCAGCAAACCGTCCCCGGCGCCTATGCCCTGGGCGCTGCCAGTGCCTCGCTGGTGTGGTTCTTCGCCCTCGCCCTCGGCGCCGCCTGGCTCGCCCCCTGGCTCGCGCGTCCAACCACCTGGCGTCTGCTCGACCTGGCCGTGGCGGTGATGATGTTCGGCATGGCGACACAATTGGTGAACGGAATCTGAGTGCGTCGGGTCCAGATGAGATAACCGCGCCAGAGCCCTGGCGGCAGGGCTTAACCACACAGTTGCTGCGTGGTTAAGCCCCATGCCCGATGCTATGATCCGGACTTCGCGGCAAAAAAGAGTACGAACTCGCAGCCGCTGTTTCGGCCGACCGTGAACGGCCCCGCGCCTGGCGCAAAAATCCCGACCTGATGATGAAGGAGATAGACATGGCTTTCGAATTGCCGCCGCTGCCTTACGAAAAGAACGCCCTTGAGCCGCACCTGTCCGCCGAGACCCTGGAATTCCACCACGGCAAGCACCACAACGCCTACGTGGTAAACCTGAACAACCTGGTTCCGGGCACCGAGTTCGAAGGCAAGAGCCTGGAAGAGATCATCAAGACTTCTTCCGGCGGCATCTTCAACAACGCAGCCCAGATCTGGAACCACACCTTCTACTGGAACTGCCTGAGCCCGAACGGCGGTGGCCAACCCACCGGCGCCCTGGCTGACGCCATCAACGCCGCTTTCGGTTCCTTCGACAAGTTCAAGGAAGAGTTCTCCAAGACTTCCATCGGCACCTTCGGCTCCGGCTGGGGCTGGCTGGTGAAAAAGGCTGACGGTTCCCTGGCCCTGGCCAGCACCATCGGCGCCGGCTGCCCGCTGACCAGCGGCGACACCCCGCTGCTGACCTGCGACGTCTGGGAACACGCCTACTACATCGACTACCGCAACCTGCGTCCGAAGTACGTAGAGGCCTTCTGGAACCTGGTCAACTGGGACTTCGTAGCCAAGAACTACGCTGCCTGAGACCCGCTCCAGCGGTAAGAGAAACCCGGCCATTCGCCGGGTTTCTTCATTTTTGCGCGTCATTCGTCGTCTTGTTGCGGTAAAAGGGAAAAATTGTCGGACACCCCCTCAAGGTCGGACCGGTTCGCACCGACATAAAGGAGAGGGGGAATCGAAAGCGGCGATCCCGGCAGTGGATCGATGCATTGAATAGTGGCATACGCATACTGGCCCTTTGACGGCCAGGGTCTGTTTGCCAATACTCACACCCGTCTGACGCTTGGCGGCATCGAACAAGGAATTTCCATTTGAAGCTGGATCTCAAACACAGCTTGTCACTCAAGCTGCTGCGCGTGGTGCTGCTGTCCGCACTGGTAGTCGGTGTGGTGCTGAGCTGCGCGCAGATCGTGTTCGATGTCTACAAGACGCGGCAGGCGGTTTCCAATGACGCCAACCGGATCCTCGGCATGTTCCGCGATCCTTCGACCCAGGCGGTGTACAGCCTGGATCGCGAGATGGGCATGCAGGTGATCGAGGGCCTGTTCCAGCACGAATCGGTGCGCCACGCCTCCATCGGCCATCCCAACGAGCCGATGCTGGCGGAGAAGGACCGGCCGCTGATGGAACTGTCGACCCGCTGGCTGACCGACCCCATCCTCGGCAAGGAACAGACCTTCACCACCCAACTGGTCGGCCGCAGCCCCTACAGCGAGTACTACGGCGACCTCAGCATCACCCTCGATACCGCCCCCTACGGCGAAGACTTCGTCACCAGCTCCGTCATCATCTTCATCTCCGGCGTGCTCCGCGCCCTGGCCATGGGCCTGGTGCTCTACCTCGTGTACCACTGGCTGCTGACCAAGCCGCTGTCGAAGATCATCGAGCACCTCTCCAGCATCAATCCCGACCGTCCCAGCGAACACAAGCTGCCCATGCTCAAGGGCAACGAGAAGAACGAACTGGGCCTGTGGATAAATACCGCCAACGACCTGCTGGCCTCCATCGAACGCAACACCCACCTGCGCCGCGAAGCCGAGAACAGCCTGCTGCGCATGGCCCAGTACGACTTCCTCACCGGCCTGCCCAACCGTCAGCAACTCCAGCAGCAGCTCGACCAGATCCTCGAAGACGCCGGCCGCCTGCAACGCCGTGTGGCGGTGCTCTGTGTCGGCCTGGACGACTTCAAAGGCGTCAACGAACAGTTCAGCTACCAGACCGGCGACCAGCTACTGATCGCCCTGGCCGACCGCCTGCGTGGCCACAGCGGCCGCCTCGGCGCCCTGGCACGCCTCGGTGGCGACCAGTTCGCCCTGGTGCAGGCCGACATCGAGCAACCCTACGAGGCGGCGGAGCTGGCCCAGGCCGTACTGGACGACCTGGAAGTGGCCTTCTCCCTGGAGCAGCAGGAAGTTCGCCTGCGCGCCACCATCGGCATCACCCTCTTCCCCGAGGATGGCGACAGCACCGAGAAGCTGCTGCAGAAAGCCGAGCAGACCATGACCCTGGCCAAGAGCCGCTCGCGCAACCGATACCAGTTCTACATCGCCAGCGTCGACAGCGAGATGCGCCGCCGCCGCGAATTGGAAAAGGACCTGCGCGAAGCCCTCAACCGTGGCGAGATGCACCTGGTCTACCAACCCCAGGTGGACTACCGCGACCACCGCGTCGTGGGCGTCGAAGCACTGCTGCGCTGGCAGCATCCGCAGCACGGTTTCGTCCCGCCGGATCTGTTCATCCCGCTGGCCGAGCAGAACGGCTCGATCATTCCCATCGGCGAATGGGTGCTGGACCAGGCCTGCCGCCAGCTTCGCGAATGGCATGACCAGGGTTTCAGCGAACTGCGCATGGCCATCAACCTTTCCACCGTGCAGCTGCACCACGCCGAACTGCCTCGGGTGGTGAACAACCTGCTTCAGGTCTATCGCCTGCCGCAGCGCAGCCTGGAGATGGAAGTCACCGAAACCGGCCTGATGGAAGACATCTCCACCGCCGCCCAGCATCTGCTCAGCCTGCGCCGTTCCGGTGCGCTGATCGCGATCGACGACTTCGGGACCGGCTACTCCTCGCTGAGCTACCTGAAGAGCCTGCCGCTGGACAAGATCAAGATCGACAAGAGCTTCGTGCAGGACGTGCTGGAAGACGAGGACGACGCCACCATCGTCCGCGCCATCATCCAGCTGGCGCGTAACCTCGGCATGCAGGTAATCGCGGAAGGTGTGGAGACTGCCGAGCAGGAGGCCTACATCATCGCCCAGGGCTGCAACGAGGGTCAGGGTTACCTCTACAGCAAGCCCCTACCTGCCCGCGAACTCACCCTTTACCTCAAGCAGGCCCGGCGCCTGTCCAACGCGGCCTCCAATCCCGCCACGCTCTAACGCCAACCCTCTCCCCTGCCCTCTCCCTGAAGGGAGAGGGGGTTTCCCGCGCAATGCACAGGACTCCTGTTGTGGGGGCGAATTCATTCGCAAAGGGTCGCGCAGCGGCCCCGTAGGGTGGATGGCGCTCTTTCCATCCACCTCCCCGCCACGCCGAACGCCAATGGTGGATCGGTGAAGCGTGATCCACCCTACATCAGTCCGGTCACCCTCAGCAGGTAGACCGTCGCCACCGCACCACCGATGCAAAGCACCGCGCCGAACAGGGCCTGCCAACGGAACTGTCGTGCGAGCACATCCTCGCCATGACTGGAGAGCAGGAAGGGTTGCGACTCCACTGGACGGCGCATCTGGTTCACGGCAGGCGCCGCGCTGGTGTGGCGATGGCGGTCCTCGGCTTCGAGCTTGGCAGCCAGGCGCACGCGTCCCCATTCCGCCTCGTCCAGCTGGCCATCGCCGTTACTGTCGAAGCGTTGCAGCAGGCCGGCGAAATCGCCTTTCCACTCGCGGACCACAGCGCCCTGGGCCGTCGTCAGGTCGAGTCCTTGACGACCACCGCCACTGGTACGGAAATCGCCAATGGCATACAGCGGCTCGTCGGCATGCAGGCGCTCTTCGGTGTAGCGGTATTCGCCACCAGACAGCCAGCCGCTCAGGCCTCCGGAGACCAGGGCACCCCGAGGATGACGCTGATGGCCTTTCCAGACCTTGCGGGTGGACGGGCGGACTTCAGCACCGCGGGGATCGATCAGGCACTCGCCCGTGGAGTCGACCAGACGCAGCCAGCCATCACTGACACCGCTGTCCACCACCCGCCAGCTCTTGCTCTTGCCGCTCTCGCTGTACTCCTCGATGCGGTAGCGCCACCAGAGACAGGGCTTGCCCGTCAGGGGCGCCACCAATTGACCGTCGCCGTTGGGATGGAGCATGCCGTAAAGCTCCACGTAGCCCTGGGCCGCGGAGCGGATCTTCGAGGTCGGCGTATCCAGCAGCAACCGCGCCTGGGCCAGGCGGCGCAGGCACCACCAGCCGCCGCCGGCAAAGGCACCCAAGCTGAATCCCAGGCTGATGGCCAGCCCGGCTACATCCACTGCCATATCAGCTGAACAGGCTCTTGAGGTCGACGTCGGCCTTCTCCGCCTCGCTGAACTCCAACAGCTCGGCGGCCTTGAAACCGAACAGGCCGGCGATGATCACATCCGGGAACTGCTCGATGCGCACGTTGTTCAGGTTCACCGCCTCGTTATACAGCTCGCGGCGATCGGCAATGCCGTTCTCCAGGCCGCTGATGCGCTGCTGGAGGAACTGGAAGCTCTCGTTGGCCTTGAGTTGCGGATAGTTCTCCGCCAGGGCGAAGAGCTGCCCGAGGCCGGCACGCAGGCCGCTCTCGGCTTGGCCAAGGGCACCGATGTCACCTTTCTCGCGGGCACTGGCCACCGCATTGCGCGCCGCAATCACGCGCTCCAGGGTGGTGCGCTCGTGCTGCATGTACTGCTTGCAGGTCTCCACCAGCTTGGGCAGTTCGTCATGGCGTTGCTTGAGGAGCACCTCGATGTTCGACCAGGCCTTGCCGACACCGTGCTTGAGGCGCACCAGCGCGTTGTAGAGGATCACCGCATAGGCGGCGACAAGTAGCAGGACCACGATCAGGGCAACGCTGGTCAGACTCATGCAGGCTTCTCCTTCAGGCTGCGGGTCATGGGGAACCGGGCGATTCTAATGGCATTCGTCCAGGGACGCGGAGACCCCGTACACAGCTGTTGCAAAACGCCCGACATCCACCTTTCCAAAAATGAAAATCTTTCGCATTATGTTGCGGTTTTCATCTGCGCAACTTTCACATTGCCATCACCCAGAAGCAAAGGACCTCGCCCTTGATTCGTAAGCCCCTGGCTGCCGCCAGCCTGCTCGCCGTCGCCATTGCCCTCGCCGGTTGCGGTGACGACAAGAAAGAAGCTGCAGCACCGCAAGCCACCGCACCGGCCACCACTGCCGCCGCCCCGGCTGCAACCACCAAGGTCGATGAGGCCGAGGCCAAGAAAGTCGTTGCTCACTACGCCGACCTCGCCCTCGCCGTCTTCACCGACGCGCACGCTACCGGCGTGAACCTACAGAAGGCCGTTGACGCCTTCCTCGCCAAGCCTGACGCCAACACCCTGAAGGCAGCCCGTGAAGCCTGGCTGGCCGCTCGCGTTCCGTATATGCAGACCGAAGTGTTCCGCTTCGGCAACCCGGTGGTCGACGACTGGGAAGGCCAGCTGAACGCCTGGCCGCTGGATGAAGGCCTGATCGACTACGTCGCCGGCGACTACCAGCACGCCCTGGGCAACCCCGGTGCCACCGCCAACATCATCGCCAACACCACCATCCAGGTCGGCGAAGAGAAGCTCGACGTCACCGAAATCACCGGTGAGAAGCTGGCCAGCCTGAACGAGCTGGGCGGTTCCGAAGCCAACGTCGCCACCGGCTACCACGCCATCGAATTCCTGCTCTGGGGCCAGGACCTGAACGGCACCGGCCCGGGCGCCGGCAATCGTCCCGCTACCGACTACGTGGTTGGCGAAGGCGCCACCGGCGGCCACAACGAGCGTCGCCGCCAGTACCTGAAGGCCGCGACCGACCTGCTGGTTTCCGACCTCGAGTTCATGGTTGGCCAGTGGAAGTCGGGCGTTGCCGACAACTACCGCGCCAAACTGGAAGCCGAACCGGCCGAAGCCGGCCTGCGCAAGATGCTGTTCGGCATGGGCAGCCTATCCCTCGGCGAACTGGCTGGCGAGCGCATGAAAGTCGCCCTGGAAGCCAACTCCACCGAAGACGAGCACGACTGCTTCAGCGACAACACCCACAACTCGCACTTCTACAACGGCAAGGGCATCCGCAACGTCTACCTGGGCGAGTACAAGAAGGTCGACGGCACCACCCTGACCGGTCCGAGCCTGTCCTCCCTGGTGGCCAAGGCTGACGCCCAGACCGACACCACCCTGAAGGCCGACCTGGAAGCCACCGAAGGCAAGCTGCAAGCCCTGGTGGACAGCGCCAACAAGGGCGTGCACTTCGACCAACTGATCGCCGCCGACAACACCGCCGGCCAGCAACTGGTTCGTGACGCCATCGCCTCCCTGGTCAAGCAGACCGGTGCCATCGAGGATGCCGCTGGCAAACTCGGCATCACCGATCTGAAGCCGGACAACGCCGATCACGAATTCTGATCGACGTAGCGGTAATCAAAAGCGGATGCGGCCCAGTGCCGCATCCGCTTTTTTTGTGCCCGGTAGTTCCAAGCGTTTCCTTGTACGGCGAAGCCGCCCCTGCACAGCTCCAGGGCAGGACTTCGTCCTGCTTGGCGATTGAAATCGCCCCTACATCAATGGAAATTTCATTCAGTTCCAGAATGTAAGCCAAACGCAAATCCCTCTTATTCAGAGCCCCCAGTCCTGATAAGCTTGCCGGCCTGTTTATTGCCGACCGGACCCCGCCAATGCTCGCTCCACCGGCCTTTCGCCGCCTGTCGCCCCTGCTGCTGGCCCTTGGCCTCAGTGCCTGTGACGACGCGCCGAGGTTCACCCAGGCCGAGCCCGGCGAGCACCTGCCCGGCGGTGCAGCGACGGTCCGCCAGTTCGACCACAACGCCTTTTCCATGCCCTCGGCCAACCTGACGCCTTCGCGCAGGCTGGACTTCAGCGTGGGCAACAGCTTTTTTCGCAACCCCTGGGTGATCGCGCCCTCCACCACCACGGCGCGCGACGGCGTCGGCCCCCTGTTCAATACCAATGCCTGCCAGAACTGCCACGTGAAGGACGGCCGCGGCCACCCGCCAGCCGCCGGCGCCAACAACGCCGTGTCGATGCTGGTACGCCTGTCGATTCCGGCTGACGCGTCCGCCGAACACGCACGGCAACTCGAACGCCTAGGCGTGGTGCCGGAGCCGGTCTACGGTGGCCAGTTGCAGGACGTGTCGATTCCCGGTGTCGCGCCCGAGGGCAAGGTGCGGGTCAGCTACGACCCCGTGCCTGTGACCTTCGCCGACGGCACGACGGTGGAGTTGCGCAAGCCACGCCTGGAAATCTCCCAACTCGGCTATGGCGCGATGCATCCCGACGCGCTGTTCTCCGCGCGCATCGCCCCGCCCATGATCGGCCTGGGCCTGCTGGAGGTGATTCCTGAAGCGGCGATCCTCGCCAATGCAGACCCCGATGACGCCAATGGCGATGGCATCCGCGGCCGCGCCAACCAGGTTTGGGACGACGTCGCCGGCAAGACGGTGACCGGTCGCTTCGGCTGGAAGGCCGGGCAGCCGAACCTGAATCAACAGAATTTTCACGCCTTCTCGGGTGATATGGGCCTGACCACCTCTTCCCTGCCGAAGGACGACTGCACGGCGGCACAGACCGCCTGCAAGACCGCAGTGAGTGGTGGCGAGCCGGAAGTCAGCGACAACATCCTGTCCCTCGTACTGTTCTACACCCGCAATCTGGCCGTACCGGCCCGCCGCGATGTGGACAGCGCGCAGGTGCTGGAAGGCAAGGGCCTGTTCCACCAGGCTGGTTGCCAGTCCTGCCATGCCCCGAATTTCACCACTGCGGCCAATGCCGCCGAACCCGAGCTGGCCAACCAGGTGATTCGCCCTTACAGCGACCTGCTGCTCCACGACATGGGCGATGGCCTGGCCGACGGCCGCGCCGAGTTCCAGGCCACCGGCCGCGACTGGCGCACCCCGCCGCTCTGGGGCATCGGGCTGACCGAAACCGTGAGCGGCCATACCCAGTTCCTGCACGACGGCCGCGCGCGCAACCTGCTGGAGGCCATTCTCTGGCACGGCGGCGAAGCGGAAGCGGCGAAGCAGAAGGTTCTCAAATACGACGCCGAGCAGCGTGCCGCGCTGCTGGCCTTCCTGAATTCCCTATAAGGAGCCCTGCATGTTCCGTCCCAAACTGCTGTTCACCAGCCTCGCCGCCCTGGCCCTGGGTGCCTGCTCCCCGCAGGACCAGCAGGCGCAGACCGCCGCGGCCCTGGCCAAGGACGTGATCCTGCCGACCTACAGCCGCTGGGTCGAAGCCGACCGCCAGCTCGCCTCCAGCGCCCTGGCCTTCTGCTCCGGCAAGGAAGACCTGGCCAAGGCCCGCGCCGACTTCCTCGCAGCGCAGAAAGCCTGGGCCGAGCTGCAGCCGCTGATGGTCGGCCCGCTGGCCGAAGGCAACCGTGCCTGGCAGGTGCAGTTCTGGCCGGACAAGAAGAACCTGGTCGGTCGCCAGGTGGAACAGCTGGTCAAGGCCCAGCCTGACGTCGACGCCGCCGCCCTGGCCAAGGCCAGCGTGGTGGTCCAGGGCCTGTCCGCCTACGAATACATCCTCTTCGACAGCAATCTGGACATGGCCGACAGCGCCCAGAAGTCGCGCTACTGCCCGCTGCTGGAGGCCATTGGTGAGCGCCAGAAGACCCTGGCCGAAGACATCCTCGCGCGCTGGAACAGCAAGGACGGCATGCTCGATCAGTTGAGCAAGTTCCCCAACCAGCGTTACGCCGACTCCCACGAAGCCATCTCCGAGCTGCTGCGGGTCCAGGTCACCGCCCTGGATACCCTGAAGAAGAAGCTCGGCACCCCGCTGGGCCGTCAGACCAAGGGCCTGCCCCAGCCGATGCAGGCCGAGGCCTGGCGCAGCGACAGCTCCCTCTCCAACGTCGCCGCCGCCCTGGCCAGCGCCGAAACCCTCTGGCAGGGCACCGACAAGCATGGCATCCGTAGCCTGCTGGGCGACGACCAGAAGGCCCTGGCCGAGAAGATCGACGCCGGTTACGCCGAAGCGCGCGGCAAGCTCGATGCGATCAAGCAGCCCCTGGGTGAGATGCTGGCGAGCGAAGAAGGCCGCAAGCAGGTCAACGACTTCTACGACAGCCTGGACCGTGTCCAGCGCCTGCACTCCGGCGAACTGGCCAAGGCCCTGAATGTGCAACTCGGCTTCAACGCCAACGACGGTGACTGAGATGCTCCGGCGCCAGGTCCTCACCCTTGCCAGCCTGTTGCTCGGTGCCGTTGGCCTGGGCGGCTGGACCCTGAGCCGCAAGGGCGAATCGCCCCTGCTGCTCTCCGCCCGCGACGATGCCGACGGCCAGCATTACGCCGTGGGCTACCGCCTGGACGGCACGCAGGTGTTCGCCACCCGTGTCGGCCAGCGGTGCCACGACATCGTCGAGCATCCCAGCGAACCGGTGGCGCTTTTCGTGGCCCGTCGTCCTGGCACCGAAAGCTACCTGGTGGATCTGCGTGACGGCCACCTGCTGCAGACGCTGACCTCGCAGAAGGACCGCCACTTCTACGGTCATGGCGTCTGGCATCGCGACGGCGAATGGCTCTACGCCACCGAGAACGACACCACCGATCCGGGCCGGGGCATGCTCGGCCGCTACCGTTATCAGTCCGGCCAATTGATCCACGAGGGTGAGCTTTCCACCCACGGACTCGGCCCGCACCAGGTGTCCTGGATGCCCGACGGCGAAACCCTGGTGGTGGCCAACGGCGGCATCCGAACCGAGGCCGAAAGCCGCGTGGAGATGAACCTCGACGCCATGGAACCGAGCCTGGTACTGATGCGGCGCGACGGCAGCCTGCTGTCGAAGGAAACCCTGCCGCAGCAGATGAACAGCGTCCGCCACCTGGCCATCGGTGCCGACGGCACCATAGTCGCCGGCCAGCAGTACATGGGCGATGCCACTGATCGCGCCGACCTCATCGCCATCAAGCGTCCCGGCCAGCCCTTCCAGCCCTTCCCGCTGGAGGACGAACAGCGCCTGGCAATGGTCCAGTACACCGCCAGCGTCGCCATCCACGATGAGCTGCGCCTGGTCGCCCTCACCGCACCACGAGGCAACCGCTTCTTCATCTGGGACCTGGACAGCGGGGCCGTGCGCCTCGACGCGCCGCTGCCGGATTGCGCCGGTGTAGGTGCGGTGAAGGACGGCTTCGTCGTCACCTCCGGCCAGGGCCGCTGCCGCGTCTACGACTGCCGTAGCGAACAGATCACCGCCACCCCGCTGCAACTGCCAGCCAGCTTCTGGGACAACCACCTGCACCTGGCCTGACGGGGCATTTCCTGTGGGAGCGATTTCAATCGCGAGTAAACATCCACGTTCGTAGAACGTGGACTTGCGGTAGCCCCCTGGAAGGGGGCGAACCACCGAGCACAACACCGACCTCTTTAGCTCGGTCCGGACCTACCCGATCGGCGTCATCCTGCTGGCCCAAGCATTCGAATCGTCACAGGCAGAGCCGGCGACTCATGACCACATCCTCAGGACGTGGTTTCCCAAGTTCAATTGAATTCCCTCACTGTTTTGATCTCCGAGCGAAAGCCCCGCCACCGCTGGGCTCCTGGCACTTCCGTACCCCACAAATTCCCTGCCTGCGCCCTTCAGTGGCACCTCGCCGTGCCGACTAAGTGAATGCCTGCCCGACGTCCCCCAATGCGCCCTTCCGGCGATCACACAACTGCAACATTCGTCTGGTAGAGAGCCCACATCTCCTTTCCTTTTCCAAGAGGCGCAACACCATGTCTCTGCGACGCTCCCTGCGCGGCCAGATCCTCACCCTGCTCGGCGGCAGCTTGCTGCTGCTCCTGCTGATCGCCTTGGCCTGTTTCCACTTCCTCTCCGGCGGCATCCAGTCTTATCGCGGGCTGGTGGACGGCACGCTGGAAGCTTCAAGCCTGGTAGATGAAGCCAACCTCGAGTTCAAGGTGCAGGTCCAGGAATGGAAGAACGTCCTCCTTCGCGGCAAGACCCCGGAGAACCTGAACAAGTACTGGAGCCAATTCGAAGGCCAGGAAGCCAAGGTCCAGGCCGTGCTCGGCAAGCTGCTGGACAAGGCCCGCGACCTCGACGACGGTTCACTGCGGACGAAAGTGGAGAACCTGCGCAATGAGCACCGCAACCTAGGCATCGCCTATCGCAAGGGCCGTGACGCCTTCATCGCGGCTGGCGCCGATCCGGTAGCCGGCGACACTGCGGTCAAGGGCATCGACCGCGCCGCCAGCGAGCAGATGAGCGCCCTGGTCGCCGAACTGCACGCCCGTGGCAGCCAGCAATCCGACGCCATCAGTGCCAGCGCCGACAGCACCGTGAACATCGGCCTGGCGGTCATGCTGCTGTCGAGCATCGGTATCGGTCTGTTCAGCCTCTGGCTGCTCAACCGCAACCTGATCGCCCCCATCAGCACGCTGATCGAACACATCGCCCAGCTCAGCCAGGGCAACTTCGGCCAACGCGTGGATGCCAGCCGCGAGGACGAGCTGGGTCGCCTGGCCGTGGCCGCCAACACCCTGCGCGACTTCCTCGCCGACACCTTCAATCGGCTCAAACAGAGCACCACCCAACTGGACAACGCCAGCGGCGAACTCAGCGCCATCGCCAGCCTGATGGCTGAAGGCACCCGCGAGCAGTTCTCCCGCACCGACCAGGTGGCTACCGCCATGCACGAGATGTCCGCCACGGCCCAGGAGGTCGCGCGCCACGCAGCCGAAGCCGCCGGTGCGGCCGACCAGGCCGACCACTCGGCACAGCAGGGCGGCGCGGTGATGCAGGCGACCATCCACAGCATCACCGGCATGCGCAGCGAAATCGCCAACACCGCCGAAGTGATCCGTCGTCTGGAAAGCGACAGCGGCCGCATCGGCAAGGTGCTGGAGGTGATCCGAGGCATCGCCGAACAGACCAACCTGCTGGCCCTGAACGCCGCCATCGAGGCCGCCCGCGCGGGCGACCAGGGCCGGGGTTTCGCCGTGGTCGCGGACGAAGTACGCACCCTGGCGCAGCGCACCGCTGAATCCACTGCGGAAATCCATCAGATCATCGACACGGTGCAGACCGGCGCCCTCAACGCCGTGCGCGCCATCGAGAACGGCCAGAACCGCAGCGAAGAAAGCGTCGCCCAGGTCACCGAAGCCGGCGCCATGCTGCAACGCATCACCGATGCGGTCGAAGCCATCCGCGACATGAACCGTCAGATCGCCACCGCGGCGGAAGAACAGACCTCGGTGGCCGAGGACATCTCGCGCAACCTCACCGAGATCACCGCCATCGCCACCACCAACGACGAGAACGTGCAACGTACCCAGGGCGCCAGCCAGCACCTGCACGGTCTTTCCGGCGACCTCACTCAACTCACGGCGCGTCTCCACGCCTGACCTGACGGCAGGCACAGGGAAGTGCCGCCGCCTCTTGTCCCCTCGATCAGAAAGGTCGGATTCCTGCCCGAACAAATTCACCGATCTGACTCGATCTTCAGCGATCTCCGCAGCGCATAAACCGCAAAATACCGAAACGCAACGTTCTGCAATTTCTTGTCTTTGACTTGGTCTAACTCTGGTACTAAGGTGCTTCCCTCGCCTATTCCCAGGCCACTCTTCCCTGCCAAGGAACCGGAATATGTTGCTCCGCCGCATGCTCATCATGCTGGGCGTCGTTGCCCTCGTGGTGCTCGCCCTTGCTGCCTATAAAGGCTTCTCGATCTACCAACAGATCCAGCAGTTTTCTGCGCCGCAGCCCCCCATCAGCATCTCTGCCGAGAAGGCTATCGAGCAGCCCTGGCAAAGCCGCCTGCCCGCCATCGGTTCGCTGAAGGCCTTCCAGGGCGTCGACCTCACCGTGGAAGCCAGCGGCACCGTCCAGGACGTACTCTTCCTTTCCGGCGAGAAGATCAAGCTGGGCCAACCGCTGATCCAGATGGACAGCGACGTCGAACGCGCCAGCCTGGCCACCGCCGAAGCCGAACTGTCCCTGGCCCGCGTCGAGTTCGAGCGTGGCCGCAGCCTGGTCAGCCGGCAGAACATCTCCAAGAGCGAATTCGATCGCCTGTCGTCGGAGCTTCAGGCCGCCACTGGCAAGGTTGCCCAACTCAAGGCCCTGATGGACAAGAAGCGCATCGTCGCGCCCTTCGCCGGCACCATCGGCATCCGCCAGGTGGACGTCGGCGACTTCCTCTCCTCGGGCACCATCATCGCCACCCTGCAGGACCTCGACACCCTGTTCGTCGACTTCTTCCTGCCGGAGCAGTCCGCTCCGCTATTGAAGGTTGGTCAGAGAGTGCGCATCAGCGTCGCCGCATTCCCGGGCGAATCCTTCGAGGGCGACATCGCCGCGCTCAACCCCAAGGTCGAAGAAGCCACCCGTAACCTGCAGGTGCGCGCCATGTTGCAGAACCCCGATGGCAAGCTGCTGCCGGGCATGTTCGCCAACCTCGAGGTGCTGCTGCCGGGCGACCAGGACCGCGTCGTGGTTTCGGAAAGCGCCATCACCTACACCCTTTATGGCAACTCGGTGTATGTGATCGACGAGAAGAAGAATGCCGAAGGCCAACCCGAGAAAGGCCCGGACGGCGAGGCTCAGTTGGTGGTGGAGCGCCGCTTCGTCGAAACCGGCGAGCGCCGCGATGGCAAGGTCGTAGTCCTCAAGGGCCTCCAGGCCGGTGAACAAGTGGTGACTTCCGGCCAGCTCAAACTGGACAACGGCTCCCACGTCGCCGTCGCGCCCGACGAGACACTGTCCAGCAAACCGGACAATCAAGCCCGCGCCCAATAAGCGACACGCGCGCGAAGGAACGGAACATGGCTTTCACAGATCCTTTCATCCGTCGCCCAGTACTGGCGACCGTGGTCAGCCTGCTGATCGTGCTGCTGGGCTTCCAGGCCTTCAGCAAGCTGGTGATCCGCCAGTACCCGCAGATGGAAAACGCCCTCATCACGGTGACCACCGCCTACCCAGGCGCGAACGCCGAGACCATCCAGGGCTACATCACCCAGCCACTGCAGCAGAGCCTGGCCAGTGCTGAAGGCATCGACTACATGACGTCGTCGAGCCAGCAGAACATGTCGGTCATCCAGATCTACGCCCGCATCGGCGCCAACTCGGACCGCCTCTTCACCGAACTGCTGGCCAAGGCCAACGAGGTGAAGAACCAGCTGCCGCAGGACGCCGAAGACCCGGTGCTGTCCAAGGAAGCGGCCGACGCCTCGGCGCTGATGTACATCAGCTTCTACAGCGACGAGCTGTCCAATCCACAGATCACCGATTACCTCTCGCGGGTCATCCAGCCCAAACTGGCGACCCTGCCGGGTATGGCCGAAGCGGAAATCCTCGGCAACCAGGTCTTCGCCATGCGCCTGTGGCTGGACCCGGTGCGGATGGCGGCCTATGGCATCACCGCCAACGACGTCAACGACGCGGTGCGCAAGTACAACTTCCTCTCCGCCGCCGGCGAGGTGAAGGGCCAGTACGTCGTCACCAGCATCAATGCCACCACCGACCTCAAGTCCCCTGATGCCTTCGGCGCCATCCCGGTGAAGACCGTCGGTGACAGCCGCGTGCTGGTGCGCGACGTGGCGCGGGTGGAAATGGGCGCGGAGAACTACGACTCCATCAGCTCCTTCGACGGCATTCCCTCGGTCTACATCGGCATCAAGGGCACTCCCAGCGCCAACCCGCTGGACGTGATCAAGCATGTGCGCGCCATAATGCCGGAGCTGGAATCCCAGCTGCCGCCGAACCTCAAGGTGTCCATCGCCTACGACGCCACCCGATTCATCCAGGCCTCCATCGACGAAGTGGTGAAGACCCTGGGCGAAGCGGTGCTGATCGTGATCGTGGTCGTGTTCCTGTTCCTCGGCGCCTTCCGCTCGGTGCTGATCCCGGTGATCACGATCCCGCTGTCGATGATCGGGGTGCTCTTCTTCATGCAGTTGATGGGTTACTCCATCAACCTGCTGACCCTGCTGGCCATGGTGCTCGCCATCGGCCTGGTGGTGGACGACGCCATCGTGGTGGTGGAAAACATCCACCGGCATATCGAAGAGGGCAAGACGCCTTTCGATGCGGCCATCGAGGGCGCCCGTGAGATCGCCGTGCCGGTGATCTCGATGACCATCACCCTGGCCGCGGTCTACGCCCCCATCGGTTTCCTCGAAGGGCTGACCGGTGCGCTGTTCCGTGAATTCGCCCTGACCCTCGCGGGCGCGGTGATCATCTCCGGCATCGTCGCCCTGACCCTGTCGCCGATGATGTGCTCCAAGCTGCTGCGCCACGACGAGAACCCGTCGGGCCTGGCGCACAAGCTGGACATGATCTTCGACCGTCTCAAGCGGCGTTATCAGCAGGCCCTGCATGGCACCCTGAACACCCGCCCGGTAGTCGTGGTGTTCGCGGTCATCGTGCTCTGCCTGATCCCCGTGCTGCTGAAGCTCACCAAGAGCGAACTGGCCCCGGATGAAGACCAGGGCATCGTCTTCATCATGGCCAAAGCCCCGCAACCGACCAACCTGGACTATCTGAACGCTTACACCGAGGCGTTCGTGAAAATCTTCAAGGAGTTCCCCGAGTACTACTCCTCGTTCCAGATCAACGGCTTCGACGGCGTGCAGTCCGGCATCGGCGGCTTCCTGCTCAAGCCCTGGGACGAGCGCGAGCGCACCCAGATGGAACTGCTCCACGAGGTCCAGGGCAAGCTGAACCAGATCCCGGGCCTGCAGATCTTCGGCTTCAACCTGCCCTCATTGCCGGGTACCGGTGAAGGCTTGCCGTTCCAGTTCGTGATCAACACCCCGAACGACTACGAGTCGCTGCTGCAGGTAACCGAGCGGATCAAGGCGCGCGCCATGGAGTCGGGCAAGTTCGCCTTCCTCAACGTCGACCTGGCGTTCGACAAGCCGGAAGTGGTGGTGGACATCGACCGGGCGAAGGCCGCGCAGATGGGCGTCTCCATGGAGGACCTGGGCTCGACCCTGGCGATCCTGCTGGGCGAAGGTGAGATCAACCGCTTCACCATCGACGGCCGCAGCTACAAGGTCATCGCCCAGGTGGAGCGCGCCTACCGCGACAATCCGGGCTGGCTGAGCAACTACTACGTGAAGAGTGACAGCGGCGCCATGGTGCCCCTGTCGACCCTGATCAGCGTGCATGACAGCGCCCGGCCGACCCGCCTGAAGCAGTTCCAGCAGCTCAACTCGGCCATCATCGAAGGCTTCCCGACCGTGAGCATGGGCGAAGCGATCGACACCGTCTCGCAGATCGCTCGCGAAGAAGCGCCGCGCGGCTATGGCTTCGACTATGCCGGCGCATCGCGCCAGTACGTGCAAGAGGGCAGCGCGCTCTACGTCACCTTCGCACTGGCCCTGGCGATCATCTTCCTGGTGCTGGCTGCGCAGTTCGAGAGCTTCCGCGACCCGCTGGTAATCCTGGTCACGGTGCCGCTGTCCATCTGCGGCGCGCTGATCCCGCTGTTCCTGGGCGTATCCAGCATGAACATCTACACCCAGGTGGGCCTGGTTACGTTGATCGGCCTGATCAGCAAGCACGGCATCCTGATCGTGGAGTTCGCCAACCAGTTGCGCCGCGAGAAGGGCCTTTCCGCCCGTGAAGCGGTCGAAGAAGCCGCCGCCATTCGTCTGCGTCCGGTGCTGATGACCACTGCGGCGATGGTGTTCGGCATGGTGCCGCTGATCCTCGCCACGGGTGCGGGAGCGGTCAGCCGCTTCGACATCGGCCTGGTGATCGCCACCGGCATGTCCATCGGCACACTGTTCACCCTCTTCGTCCTGCCCTGCGTCTATACGCTGCTGGCGAAGAAGGACCTGCAGTCCGAAGGTCAGCCGGCGACCAGCCACTGAGCCCGGCCGCGATAAAGAAAAGCCCCGCAATTGCGGGGCTTTTCTTTGCCGGCCTCATCGTAGGGTGCGCCATGCGCACCGGCTCTGTGCCTGAATGGGGATTGAAGGAATCCGGTAACGCCGTTGGTGCGCGCGGCGCACCTTACCCGAGTTCTGCAAAACAATCGCTCACGCGGGGTTTTCGGACCTTACTCCTGGGCGCGCAGCCCCTGGGACAGGCCGAACATGAACAGCAGCAGGTTCTGGTCCGGCTGCGCTTGCGCCTTCAACCGCGCATTGGGCGGTAACGGGCAGTAGCCGAGGCCGTTGACGCTGACCACGGAGGGCGAAGGCTCATGCCACGCAGCCACCGCCAGGGAGGCGAGCCCCAAAGCGCCGACGAGAAACAAAGCTCGTGTGACTTCTAATTTCATGATCGCAACCCCTTGATAGCGCTGCCAAACGCTGCTTCATAACCGTAGATCAGCACTTACCAACCCGCCGCGCTCAGCGACGAGTGGCGCCTAAACTGCCACAAGTCGCGCAGGGCTGCCCGCTTGCTCGACGGTCGGTGCCGGGCGTGCCGGGTCCGCAGGGGGTGCTTCTAGAAAGGTCAAAGGGTGAGAAAAAAACTTAATTGGCGAAGTCGGATCGACCTCCGAGATTCACCTCGAAGCGGCAACCGGTGGGCTCAACGGCGCCCAGGCTGACCGTCCAGCCCTGGTTGTCACAGATCCGCTGTACCAGCGAAAGCCCCAACCCGAGGCCATCGCCGCGCTTCGCCGGCCCTCGGACGAACGGACGGAACATGGCTTCACGCTCCGCTTCGGGGATGCCGACACCGCTGTCCTCCACCACGAAGCCGCCCTCCTTCAGCACCAATCGGATGCTGCCGGAGTCGGTGTAGTGCAGCGCGTTACGGAGCAGGTTGCCGAGGACCGAGCGCAGGAAGGACGCATTGTAGGGGCGGTCCTGGCGTGTACCGGGCTGGTACTCGAAGCGCAAGCCCTTCTGCTCGATGGCTTCGCGCCACTGGTTGGCGAGATCGCTGGCGACGCTGGTCAGGCTCGCCTGGGGCGCCCCGCTGGTTTCGTCGCGTTGGGCGCGCGCCAGCATCAGGAACGTCTGGACCAGCTCGCGCATTTCTTCGGTAGCACGGGCAATGCGCTGCACATGGGCACGCCCGCGCGCATCGAGGTGGCGATTCTCCGCCAGCAGCTCACAGGATGTAGCCAGCACCATCAGGGGGGTGCGCAGTTCGTGGCTGACGTCGCTGGTGAACAGGCGCTCGCGATTGAGCACGTCATGCAGCCGCCCGAGGGTATCGTCGAAGGCCTGGGCCAGTTGCCCCACCTCGTCGGCGGCGTAGTCCGGCGCCAGTGGAGGCGCCATGCCCAATAACTGGTCGCGATGACGGACTTGCCCGGCCAGGCGCACCACCGGTTCGATGACCTTGCGCGCCAGCACCCAGCCCAGCATCAGCGCCAGCAACACGCTGAGGACGAAGCCCACCATTACCACCCGGTAGAGCACCTGCTCGCGGGCCTCGAAATCGCTCTGGTCCTGCAGCATCACATAGCGCCGGCCATCGATCTCGCGCACCAGTGCGTGATAGGCGTTCTCTCCCTCGAAGACTTCATGGAATCCCAACTTCAGGCCGGCGAGGTTGTCTGGCAGGGCGTAGGGGCCGCGCCCATCGCTGCTGTAGAAACGGGTATCGCTGTCCAGGCTGGGCGTCCGGCCCTGGGCTATGTTCTGGGTCAGGACCCGCGTGAGCTCGTTGTTCAGGTCGCGGGAGATCAACTGCTCCTCGATCACATGTACCACCTCGATGATCCCCACCGCGAAGGTGCCGCCCACGAAGGCGGTCATCAGTACGAAGGCGATGAGAATCCGTCGGGCGAGGCTCTGCTTAAACTCCATCAGCGGACTCCGCCAGGCGGTAGCCCAGGCCATGCATGGTGTGCAGCAGGGGCTTGCCGAAAGGTTTGTCGATCACCTGGCGCAGCTGGTGGATGTGGCTGCGCAGGCTGTCGCTGTCAGGACAGTCATCACCCCACAGGGCTTCTTCCAGCGCCTCCCGGCGAACCAGGTGCGGGCTCTTCTGCATCAGCACCGCGAGCAGCTTGAGACCGATGGGATTGAGCCGAAGGGTCTTGCCTGCGCGGCTGACCTCCAGCGTGTCCAGGTCATAGCTGAGATCACCCACCTGCAGGCTGCGCTTGCCGCCCCCTTGGGAACGACGCAGCACGGCCTCAATGCGAGCGGCCAGTTCGGAAAGGGCGAAAGGCTTGAGCAGGTAGTCGTCGGCACCGGATTTGAAGCCTTTCAAACGATCATCCAGCGCATCACGGGCGGTGAGCATGATGACCGGCGTATCGCGCCGTGCCTCTTCACGCAAGCGTCGGCAGAGGTTGTAGCCATCCAGCCCCGGCAACATCACGTCTAGCACGACCAGGTCGTAGTGCTCGCTGCTGGCCAGGTGCAGTCCGGAGAGGCCATCCCGTGCACAGTCGACGGAGTAACCCTTGAGTTCGAGGAAATCGACCATGTTGCCGAGAATGTCGTTGTTGTCTTCGACTAGCAGGATCCGCATGGTGCAACTCCATTCATCCACCGATGGCCACTTGCCGGCCCGAGCACGTTCGACCGGGAACCAGCCTGGAATTCCCGTCAGCGCGTAACCAGCGATCATACCCACGCGTGGCGCTTGCGCCCATTTTCGCAGGCAAGAAAAAGCCCCGCACGAGGCGGGGCTTCTTCGAACCGGATGGCCGGGTGGCTTACATCATGCCGCCCATGCCGCCCATGCCGCCCATGTCAGGCATGGCCGGGCCGGCCTTGTCGTCCGCCACTTCGGCAACCATGGCCTCGGTGGTGATCATCAGGCCGCCGATGGAGGCAGCAGCTTGCAGAGCGGAACGGGTGACCTTGGCCGGGTCCAGGATGCCCATTTCGATCATGTCGCCGTACACGCCGGTAGCAGCGTTGAAGCCGTAGTTGCCGGAACCTTGCTTGACCTTGTCGACAACCACGCTCGGCTCGTCACCGGCGTTGGCCACGATCTGGCGCAGCGGAGCTTCTACAGCACGACGCAGCAGGGCGATACCGACGTTCTGCTCTTCGTTGTCGCCTTTCAGGCCTTCGATGGCCTGCAGGGCGCGAACCAGGGCTACGCCACCGCCAGGAACCACGCCTTCTTCGACGGCGGCACGGGTAGCGTGCAGGGCGTCTTCAACGCGGGCTTTCTTCTCTTTCATCTCGACTTCGGTAGCCGCACCGACCTTGATCACGGCAACACCGCCGGCCAGCTTGGCCAGACGCTCTTGCAGTTTTTCCTTGTCGTAGTCGGAGGTGGTTTCTTCGACTTGCTTGCGGATCTGGGCAACGCGGGCTTCGATGTCAGCCTGGGCGCCAGCGCCGTCGATGATGGTGGTGTTTTCCTTGCTCAGGACAACGCGCTTGGCGTTACCCAGGTGCTCCAGGGAAGCGCTTTCCAGGGACAGGCCGACTTCTTCGGAAATCACGGTGCCGCCGGTCAGGATGGCGATGTCCTGCAGCATGGCCTTGCGACGGTCGCCGAAGCCCGGAGCCTTGACGGCTGCGACTTTGACGATGCCACGCATGTTGTTCACAACCAGGGTAGCCAGGGCTTCGCCTTCAACGTCTTCAGCGACGATCAGCAGCGGGCGGCCGGCTTTGGCGACTGCTTCCAGGACCGGCAGCATTTCGCGGATGTTGGAGATCTTCTTGTCCACCAGCAGGATCAGCGGGCCGTCGAGTTCGGCGACCATGGTGTCCGGCTTGTTGATGAAGTAGGGGGACAGGTAGCCACGGTCGAACTGCATGCCTTCTACGACGGACAGTTCGTTTTCCAGGCCCGAGCCTTCTTCAACGGTGATCACGCCTTCCTTGCCTACTTTTTCCATGGCTTCGGCAATGATGTTGCCGATGGAGTCGTCGGAGTTGGCGGAGATGGTGCCTACCTGGGCGATGGCCTTGGTGTCAGCGCAGGGCTTGGCCAGCTCTTTCAGCTGGGCAACGATGGCGATGGTGGCCTTGTCGATGCCGCGCTTCAGGTCCATCGGGTTCATGCCGGCAGCAACGGCCTTCAGGCCTTCGTTGACGATGGCTTGAGCCAGAACGGTAGCGGTGGTGGTGCCGTCACCGGCAGCGTCGTTGGCCTTGGAGGCAACGTCTTTCACCAGCTGGGCGCCCATGTTCTCGAACTTGTCTTTCAGCTCGATTTCCTTGGCAACGGAAACGCCGTCCTTGGTGATGATCGGAGCGCCGAAGGACTTGTCCAGAACCACGTTACGGCCTTTCGGGCCCAGGGTGGCTTTAACGGCGTCGGCCAGTACGTTCACGCCAACCAGCATTTTCTTGCGGGCGGAATCGCCGAATTTGACTTCTTTAGCAGCCATTTAATTGATCCTCAATTCTTTGGTGTGTAGGCGGAGATTCGCGAGACTCAGGCTTCGACGACGGCGAGGATTTCGCTCTCGCCCATCACCAGCAGTTCTTCGCCATCGACCTTGATGGTGTTGCTGCCGGAGTACGGGCCAAACACCACTTGATCACCGACCTTGACGGCCAGCGGACGCACTTCGCCGTTGTCCAGCAGGCGACCGGTGCCTACAGCGACGACTTCGCCACGGTTCGGCTTCTCGGCGGCCGAACCCGGCAGCACGATGCCGCCAGCGGTTTTGGTCTCTTCTTCGCTGCGACGGATGACGACGCGGTCATGCAGAGGACGAAGCTTCATTGTCGATCTCTCCCAATAGTGTTGTCTTTCGACCGGTGCGCGCACCGGTGGGTTGGTAATGTCCGGCGGGGCCGGTTGCAGCGCGACGGGCGCGCCGCTGGAATCTGACCTGCCAACAGGCAAGAACCTTGCGGTGACCGATACATAGGGGCGCCAACAGGCATTTCAAGGGTCACCCACAAAAAAAACTAGCGGTCGCGGCGCTCGTACTCGCCTTCGATCACGTTCGGACGGGTCTGGCCGCTGCGGGCGGCGAGGTCGTCGGCGAAGGCGCGCTGGCGAATGGCCTGGGCCGCTGCGCGCTGGCGCAGGTTGCGGATGAACAGGCGGCGGGTGAAGGGGATCAGGCAGAACAGACCGATGATGTCGCTGATGAAACCCGGGAGCAGCAGCAGGCCGCCACCGACAGCGATCAGCAGGCCCTCGAGCACTTCCTGCTCAGGCACCTCGCCACGGGCCAGGCGCTCGCGAGCACGCCAGGCAGTGGCGACACCGGCTACCCGCAGCAGCACGCTGCCGAGCACGGCGGTACCAATGACCAGCAGCAGGGTGGGCAGGATGCCGATCGCGCTGCCGACCTGAATCAGGACGGCCAGCTCGATCAGTGGAAAGAGCAGGAACAGAAAGAGAAAAGCGCGCATCTGGGGGTCCTTGGCGGAAGAACGGCTTCCGATAATCCGTTAGATGAAGTCGCCCTCCTCCCAATTCAAGCCACCGCCTCGCCACCGGTCGGCCAGGATTCAGCGCGAGCCAGCTGTACCAAGGCCTGACGGACTGCGCCTGGGTTGTTACAGGATGTTGGGAAGGGCAACCAATGAAGCGTCTGACCGATGCGTAGGTGGAATCCTTCAGAATCGATTCCGACCATCTCCGCCGTCGGGTCGGACGGCAAGCCGGCCAGTTCTACATAGTGGGCGATGGCATTGGCGTGATCGCTGTTCATGTGCTCCAGCATGCTGATCTCGGCTTCGCCGGCGAAGGCGTTGGCCAGAACGAGCTGATCCACCCAATGGATTGCGCCGAAACCGCCGATGAAGCGAGCGCGCACCGGTTCGAGGCGCCAGAAATCGAAGTCGTGGGTGCGGTGGTAGTCCACGGCCTGGGGGAAATAGCGGTAATAGCGAGTGGCAGCAGCGTCCACCTCGGCTTCGTCACTGATCTGGCGTGCTTCGGCCAGCAGGGTCAGGCGTCCGGCGGCCTGGACGTCTGCGGCGCCGCGTTCGCCCACCAGCAGTGAGCACTTGGCGTCTTTCTGCAGGTTATGGGTGTGCTGGGCAATGCGGCTGATGAGGATCAGCGGTCGGCCTTCGGCATCCAGGCAATAGGGCACCACTGATCCGAAAGGGAAGCCCGGCATGGTCTTGGAATGGGTGGACAGCACCCCCTGGTATTCCTTGAGCAGCATTTCTCGTGCATGCTTTGCGGCTTTCACGCTCACCTTATGACTCCTCGCAAAGAATCCGTCGAAAACGGACGAGCGCCCAGAATAGCGGTTTAACGGCGCAAGCGGGGGCAAAGCGACAGTTATTCGAGGGGATTCTCATGCAACTCAAAGACAAGGTCATCATCATTACCGGTGGTTGCCAGGGCCTCGGCCGCGCCATGGGTGAGTATCTGGCCGCCAAGGGCGCGAAGCTCGCCCTGGTGGACCTGAACCAGGAAAAGCTGGATGAAGCCGTAGCCGCCTGCAAGGCTGCCGGTGGTGATGCCCGTGCCTACATCTGCAACGTGGCCAACGAAGAGCAGGTGACCCATATGGTCGCCCAGGTGGCCGAAGACTTCGGCGCCATCAACGGCCTGGTGAACAACGCCGGCATCCTGCGCGACGGCCTGACCATCAAGGTCAAGGACGGCGAGATGACCAAGATGAGCCTGGCCCAGTGGCAGGCGGTGATCGACGTCAACCTGACCGGCGTCTTCCTCTGCACCCGCGAAGTCGCCGCCAAGATGATCGAACTGGATAACCAGGGCGCGATTATCAACATCTCCTCCATCTCCCGCGCCGGCAACATGGGCCAGGCCAACTACTCCGCCGCCAAGGCCGGTGTGGCTGCCGACACCGTGGTCTGGGCGAAGGAACTGGCTCGCTACGGCATCCGTGTGGCCGGCGTCGCCCCGGGCTTCATCGAGACCGACATGGTCGCCAGCATGAAGCCGGAGGCCCTGGAAAAGATGACCTCGGGCATCCCCCTGCGCCGCCTCGGCAAACCGCTGGAAATCGCCCACTCGGTTGCCTACATCCTGGAGAACGACTACTACACCGGTCGTGTCCTGGAGCTGGACGGCGGCCTGCGCCTGTAAGGCCAAACCCCAAGAAAAAGCCCCGCAATTGCGGGGCTTTTTTATTTCAGATGTCCCGTCCTGAATAAGGTTTACACCTTTGCCCTTATTTTCAGGAGCGCTCCATGGCAGAAGGTGTACGACGTAGCCAGCGCGATTACAC
>NZ_BDMA01000084.1:0-97625 GCF_002003485.1 Metapseudomonas resinovorans | reverse complement strand
GCCAATCGCGAATGAATTCGCTCCCACAAATGGATCGACGCTCTCCTGTAGGGGCGAATTCATTCGCCAAGCAGGACGCAGTCCTGCCGTAGGTTGGTCCGAGGAACGAGGCCCAACAGGGGGCTCGACCGCGAATCGTTGGGTTTCGCTTCGCTCGCGGAACGCCGCCCGACCCAACCGACGAAAAGCAACGAATTCAAATGCTCGTGGCTACTGCCCCAGGAACATCCCCCGAGTGAAGAACACATAATCGGCCTCGGCAGCCATCAGCCCCACCAGCACCAGCAGGCACAGCGGCGGCACCAGGATGGCGTAGACCAGTGCCAGGCGCTCCCATGCCATGTGCATGAAGATCGAGACGATCAACCCCGCCTTCAGCAGCATCAGGATGAGGATCATCGACCAGCGGAACAGGCCGACGAAGTGGAAGTAGTCCACCAGATAAGACAGGGTGCTGAGGATGAACAGCAGCCCCCAGATCTTCAGGTACAGGCTGATCGGATGTTGTTGACCCTGTGCATGCGCCATCTCATGTCTCCCCTGCTCTACCACAGGTAGAAGAACGCGAAGATGAAGACCCAGACCAGATCCACGAAGTGCCAGTAAAGTCCGGCGATTTCGACGATCTGGTAGTTCCCGCGTTGCTCGTAGTCCCCACGCAGCACCTTGAAGGCCACGGTGCAGAGATAGATGACGCCCACCGACACGTGCAGTCCATGGAAGCCAGTGATCATGAAGAAGCAGGCGCCGAATTGCGCCGCACCCATGGGGTTGCCCCAGGGCCGCACGCCTTCGGAAATGAGCTTGCTCCATTCGAATGCCTGCATGCCGACGAAGGTGGCGCCACAGGCCGCAGTGGCCAGCATCAGGGCTGCGCAGCGTACCCGTTCGCGGCGGTAGGCGAAGTTCACCGCCATGGCCATGGTGCCGCTGCTGCTGATCAGCACGAAGGTCATGATGGCGATGAGAATCAGGGGAATGCTTGTGCCACCGATGGTCAGGGCGAAGACTTCGCTCGGATTGGGCCAGGTGGCAGTGGTGCTGATGCGCACCGACATGTAGCCGGTGAGGAAGCAGGTGAAGATGAAGGTGTCGCTGAGCAGGAAGATCCACATCATCGCCTTGCCCCAAGGCACCTGCTTGAAGGCGTCGCGATCCGAGGACCAATCAGTGGCGATGGCGCGCCAGGTGCTGGGGGCCGGAGTTTCCCGTGGAGTGGCCATGGCGTTACCTCAGCCCGCAGAAGGCCGCGATGGCCTGATAGGTTTCCGGCGTGCTGGTCAGCAGTGCGAAGAGCACCAGCCACAACCCCAGCAGGTAGTGCCAGTAGAACGCACACAACGCCATGCCGGTCCGTAGCCGTTCGCTCGGGCCGGGGCGCAGCATGCGTAGCCCGACCATCGCCCAGGCCACCAAGCCACCGGCCAGGTGCACCCCATGCAGGCCGGTCAGCAGATAGAAGAAGCTGTTGGCCGGATTGCCCGAAACGAAGTACCCAAAGGCGGCGAATTGCTGCCAGACCCAAAGCTGGCCCGCCAGGAAGGCCACGGCAAAGGCACCGCCGAGGAGGAACGCCAGGCCCGCAGTGCTCGCCTGGTTACGTTCCCCAGCCACCTTGGCCCATTGCAGACAGCCGCTGCCAAGTGCCAGCAGCGCTGTATTCACCCAGAGCATCCACGGATGGGCCAACGGCGCCAGCGGATCGGTCAGCGGACGCCAGTCAGAAACCTGGGAGCGGATGATGAAGGCCAGCAGGAACAGCAGGAACAGCACCGTCACCACGCCCAGGAACACCGCCAGGCCGACTTTCGCGGTGCGGTAGCGATCCTGGATCGGCACTTCGGGTCCGTCGGTGTCGCCCGGACTCCAACCACCGGGCTCGCCACCATCTGCATTTTTCCAGAGTTGCGTGCTCATGGCCGTTTCTCCTTGGGAGTCGTCTCGCCATTCCCTGCGCGCATGCGCTCCAATTCTTCTTCCGAAACCGTCTGCGGCACGAAGTCCTGCTCGACGCCCGGCACGCTGTAGTCATAAGCCCAGCGGTGCACCACCGGCAGTTTCTCCCGCCAGTTGCCATGCACGGGCGGCGTATCCGGGGTCTGCCATTCGAGGCTGGCGGCCTTCCACGGATTGCCACCCGCAGGTCGGCCCTTGAAGGTGCTCCAGGCCAGGTTGAACAGGAACAGTAGTTGCGCCGCCCCCACAGTCAGCGCTGCGATGGTGATGAAGGCGTTCAGCTCCTGGGCCGACTGCGGGATGAACTGGTAGTCCGGGTAGGCGTAGTAGCGCCGCGGCATACCGAGGAACCCCAAGTAGTGCATGGGGAAGTAGATGGCGTAGGTGCCCAGGAAGGTGATCCAGAAATGCAGCTTGCCAATGTGATCATTGAGCATTCGTCCAGTGATCTTCGGGAACCAGTGGTAGATGGAACCGAACACCACGAGGATCGGCGCAACGCCCATCACCATGTGGAAGTGGGCCACCACGAAGTAGGTATCCGATAGCGGGATATCGACGATCACATTGCCGAGGAACAGCCCGCTCAGCCCACCCACGAGGAAGGTGACGATGAAGGCCAGGGCGAAGAGCATCGGCACCGTCAGATGGATATCGCCGTGCCAGAGGGTCAGGGTCCAGTTGTAGACCTTGAGGGCCGTGGGCACGGCAATGATCAAGGTGGTGACGGCGAAGAAGAAGCCGAAATACGGATTCATCCCACTGACGTACATGTGGTGCGCCCAGACCACGAAGCTCAGCACACCAATGGCGACGATTGCCCAGACCATCATCCGATAGCCGAAGATGTTCTTGCGCGCGTGGGTGCTGATCAGGTCCGACACCAGGCCGAAGGCTGGCAGTGCAACGATGTAGACCTCAGGGTGGCCGAAGAACCAGAACAGGTGCTGGAAGAGGATCGGGCTGCCGCCCTGGTGGTCCAGCGCCTGGCCCATGGAAATCACCGCCGGCATGAAGAAGCTGGTGCCGAGCAGACGGTCGAACAGCATCATCACCGCGCTGACGAACAGCGCCGGGAAGGCCAGCAGCGCAAGGATCGACGCCATGAAGATGCCCCATACCGAGAGCGGCATGCGGAAGAGCGTCATGCCGTGGGTACGGGCCTGCAGGACGGTGGTGACGTAGTTCAGACCGCCCATGGTGGCGGCGACGATGAAGATCGCCAGGGACACCAGCATCAGCACGATGCCCCATTCCGTCCCCGGCGTGCCCTGGGTAATGGCCTGGGGCGGATAGAGCGTCCACCCCGCCCCTGTCGGCCCACCCGGCACGAAGAAACTGGACAGCAGGACCAGTACCGAGAGCAGGTAGAACCAGAAGCTGAGCATGTTGACGTAGGGGAAGACCATGTCCCGCGCGCCCACCATCAGCGGGATCAGGTAGTTGCCGAAACCGCCGAGGAACAGTGCCGTCAGCAGGTAGATCACCATGATCATCCCGTGCATGGTCATGGCCTGGTAATAGGTGGCCGGGTCCATGAACTCGAGGCTGCCGGGAAAGCCGATCTGCATGCGCATCAGCCCGGACAACACCAGGGCGATCAGGCCGACGAAGATCGCGGTCAGGGAATACTGGATGGCAATGACCTTGTGGTCCTGGCTCCAGATGTAGCGCGTGAAGAAGCTCGTCGGCTCGTGCAGCGCCTCGGCTTCGTCATGCTCGACGTGGGCCATTGGAAGCCCTCCGTAACGCAACGGGTCCGTCCGGTTCTATGGCGCCTGTTCCTGCTTCGCGGCGTCGGGATTGGCCCTGGACTTGATGAAGGCGATGATCGCTTCCAGGTCGGGCTCGCTCGGGGTGAAGACCGGCATCACCGGTGGATACCCCTTGACCAGGGCAGCTGCGGGCTGGAGTACCGAGGCCTTGAGGTAGGCATCGTCCACCTTCACCTGGCTGCCATCGGCAAGCGTCTCGGTCTTGCCGTACAAACCTTGCCATCCAGGTCCCACGCCCTGGCTGCCGTCGATGGTGTGACAAGCCAGGCAACCCAGCGACTCGGCCACTTGCCGGCCCTGCTCCACTGCACCGCCGCTCGCGCCAGGGGCACCCTGCTCCTTCTGCCCAGCGGCGCTCAGCGACTGGATGAACGCAATCAGGGCGGCCAGCTCATCCTGGTTGAAAGTATAGGGCACCATCACCGGCGGAAATCCCTGCACCAACCGGGCCTTGGGATCGAGGATGGACTCCTTCAGGTAGGCGTCGTCCACCTTGACGCTACTGCCATCGGCCAGCTTTTCTTCACGTCCGTAAAGATCCTTCCAGCCTGGCCCCAGGCTGGAACTGCCGTCCTGGCTGTGGCAAGCGCGGCACCCGTAGGTTTCTGCGAGCTGGCGACCCTTCTCGATCAGGCCGCCCTGGCTGGGCTTGCTGGCAGATGCAAGAGACTGGGCGAACGTAGGCTGGGCGGCCAGCCACTGGTCGAAGGCGGCGGCCGGCTCGGCGACCATCATGCCGCGCATGTTGTAGTGCCCGACGCCGCAGAACTCCGCGCAGAGAATTTCGTACTGGCCGGCCACCGTCGGGGTGAACCAGAAGTGCGAGACCATGCCGGGAACCATGTCCATCTTTCCGCGAATCTGCGGGATGTAGAAGTTGTGCAGCACATCCTTCGAGCGCAGCAGCACTTTCACCGGGCGGTCCAGCGGCAGACGCACCTCGTTGTTCTTGATCAGCACATCGTCCTGGCCAAGCGGGTCTTCCGGGTCCAGCCCCAACGGGTTGCCTGCATTGACCCATTTCACGTCGGCGCGGCCGAGCTGGCCGTCCTGGCCGGGAAAGCGGAAGGCCCACTGCCATTGCTGGGCGATCACCTCCAGCGGGTAGGCTTCCTTCGGCACCTGGACGAAGTCGCTGTACACCACCAGCCCCGGCGCCAGCATGCCCATGATGCCGATGGACGTGATGATGGTGAGCCACCACTCCAGCTTGCGACTCTCCGGCTCGTACTTCGCACGGCGGCCTTCGCGGTGACGAAAGCGGATGATCGCCACCACCATGAAACCGACGATGGCGACGAAGAACACGCCCGTGATGATTAGGGTGATGAGCAGCGTGGTATCGATGGCCCCCCAGTTGGAGGCAGCGGGGGTCAGGTGCCAGGGCGCCAGGAGATGGAACAGCACGGACGCGACAACGATGATGATCAGGATGATTGCAATCGCCATGTGCCCGTCGCCTCGTTCCTGATGCTCGTGCACAGTGGCTGTGTGCGACGGTCATCGGTGCAACAAATCGCTTTCCGGCTCCCGGTATGGCCGGAAGCTCGGCCTCTGTTCCCCCAGTGGCTGATTTCGTGGGAAGTATAGTCGCTGGTTGCGGGCTGCCCGGCTCCCCGCAAACGCTGCTTTCAGGTGGCATGGGATTACACTTCGGCAACGATGGATGGGCGCGATGACCCCATGGATTTCATCCATCGGAAGACCGTTCATACCTTTTTCAGAAAAGAGGCTTGCTCGTGGAGAACGATCGTTCTACCATCTTTCACATGGACAGCAAATCAACTACCGATGTCAGAGATAAACTTCTCGAAACCGCCGAAGACCTGATTTACAGGAACGGTATCAATGCCACTGGCATGGACCTCCTGGTCAAGACTTCCGGAGTTTCGCGCAAGAGCATCTATAAATACTTCGGAACCAAGGACGAATTGGTAGCAGAGGTATTGAGGCAGCGTGACGAGCGCTGGATGAACTGGTTCAGAAACGAAGTCGAAAAGGTCGAAACGCCCGAAGCACAGTTGCTGCAGATGTTCAGCGTGCTCAAGGGTTGGTTCGAGTCGGATGGCTTCAGGGGCTGCGCCTTCATCAATACCGCAGGTGAAACGGGTGACCCTCAGGACCCCGTTCGCCTGGTTGCCAAGGAGCACAAAGAAAAGTTGCTCGAATTCGTACTCGGGATTTGCCAGCAATATGGAGCCGTCGATGCGGACGCCCTGGCCAGGCAGTTATTAGTCCTGATCGACGGTGCCATTACCGTTGCCCATGTACTCGGTGATAACAACTCGGCAGATACTGCGCAGCAAGTAGCGAAAACGCTGCTGGGGAAATAGGAAGTTATCGAGCGGGCAACTTCAAACTTTGAACCTTCTATTTGTATTGGAGACTATCCATGTCCTCTAACGCTGAAGTTCGTCCGCCGCTTCCCCCTTTCACCCGTGATTCGGCCATCCTGAAAGTGCGCCTGGCCGAGGATGGCTGGAACAGCCGTGATCCGGAGAAGGTCTCCCTCGCCTATACCCTGGATACCAAGTGGCGCAACCGCGCGGAGTTCGCCTTCAACCGCGCCGAAGCCAAGGCCTTCCTCACCCGCAAGTGGGCCAAGGAACACGAGTACCGGCTGATCAAGGAGCTCTGGGCCCATTCCGACACCCGCATCGCCGTGCGCTATGCCTACGAATGGCATGACGACTCGGGCAACTGGTTCCGCTCCTACGGCAACGAAAACTGGGAGTTCGACGAGAACGGGCTGATGTTCAATCGCTACGCCTGCATCAACGACCTGCCCATCAAGGAAACCGAACGCAAATTCCGCTGGCCCCTGGGCCGTCGTCCTGACGACCACCCGAGCTTGTCCGAACTAGGCCTTTGAGCTCACCGCTACACCGACGCGGCGCCTCCCAGGTGCCGCGTCTCATCATCGATGCCATCTATGCCTGCCACACAGAATCCAGCGTTGTCTCGTGCGGCTCATAAACAGCATCGATGACCCGGTCATCAATAGCGATTGGACGTAACGCCCGCCGCAGCCTTAGCTTTCGCTTCTCGAACAGCCCGACGCCCCTACCCGATGATCGTCCGCCCTAAACCCAACCTGCTGATAATCCTCACCGCGCTGAAGGGCTCCATCGCGCGGCACATTGCCCTGCGCACCTTGCTGATCACCCTGCTCGCCTGCCTCATCGTGGTCATCGAGCGCCTGCATCCGGGCTGGTTCACCCGCATCAATGCCATGCCCTTCACCCTGCTCGGGCTGTCGTTGTCGATTTTCCTGAGCTTTCGCAACAACGCCTGCTACGACCGCTGGTGGGAAGGCCGCAAGGCCTGGGGGCAGATCATCATCGAGGTCCGCTCATTCGTCCGCCAGAGCGTGGCGATCAGCGATGCGCACCTGCGCGAGGCCATGCTGCGCGAGCTGTGCGGATTCGCCCACGCGCTCAATGCACGACTGCGCGGCGAAGATGAACAGGCTGCGGCGCGCCCCTGGCTCAGCGAAGAACCCGGCGCCTATGGACTCAACACCAGCGACGGCATCCTGCGGCGGATCGGCGGCCAATGCGCGCACCTGGCCGGCCAGGGGGAACTCAATGAGTGGCGCTACACCCTGCTGGAAGCGCGCCTGTCCGGTCTCAGCTCGGCCCAGGCCACCTGCGAGCGGATCAAGACCACGCCGCTGCCCTTCCCCTATACCCTGCTGCTCCACCGCACCAGCTACATCTTCTGCCTGCTGCTGCCCTTCGCAATGGCCGGAACCCTGGGCTGGCTGACGCCGATCATCACCATCATCGTCGCCTACACCTTCTTCGGCCTGGATGCCATCGGCGACCAGCTCGAAGACCCGTTCGGACGCGACGAGAACGACCTCGCCACGGACTCGATGGTGCGCACCCTGGAGCGGGAAATCCTCGATGCGCTAGGCCAGCGCGACCTGCCGCCGCCACTGGAACCCGTCGACTACGTGCTGACCTGAGCCCGCTATCCGATGGTCGGTGACGCCTACGCAGGCAGCCGATCCATGGCTGGCTAGTCTTGGCAGACGCCCCTGCATGCGAGGAGTCCGCTCATGGCCAACCTTCCCAATATCCTGCTGGTCCACGGTGCCTGGGGCGATGCCTCGCATTGGCGTGAATTGATTCCGCTGCTGCTGGATGCCGGTTACCCGGTCAGGGCAGTGCAGAACCCGCTCACGTCACTGGCCGACGACGTGGCGCGCACCCGCAAGCTGGCCGAATCCCTCGGCGGCCCGACGCTGCTGGTGGGGCATTCCTATGGCGGTGCGGTGATCTCGGGGGCCGGACACGCGGCCAATGTGGTCGGACTGGTATTCGTCGCTGCCTTCGCGCCGGATGAAGACGACAGCCTGGGTGGCATCTTCGCCCGCGCCGAACCGCCCCAAGGCGCCAGCGGCATCCGTCCCGATCCGGAGGGTTTTCTCTGGTTGGCGGGCGACAGCTTCCACGCCAATTTCTGCGCCGACCTGCCCGAGCGAGACGCCCAGGTCATGGCGGTCACCCAGAAACCCATTGCCGCGCGCTGCTTCGAGGACAAGGCCGGAGCGCCGGCGTGGCGCAGCAAGCCCAGTTGGTATCAGGTGTCATCGGGCGACCACATGATTCCCCCTGCTACCCAGGCCTGGATGGCCGAACGCATCCAGGCCAGGAAGACCATTACCCTGGACGCCAGCCATGCCTCGCTGGCATCGCGGCCCGGGGAGATATTCGCGTTGATCGAGGAAGCGGTGAAATCGCTGTAGCCGCTTCTCACCCCTTCATCGGTGCATTGGGATTGTCGATTGCATAGAGGTAACAGTCCGCCATGCTGTGGTCACCGGCGAAGCTGCTGTAGCTGGCGGTGAAGGTCACGGCCTGGCCCAGGTGCTGGTAGACCCAGGTATCGGTCACGCCCGGCGGCACCTCGGGCACCAGGTCACTGTCGTTGACGACGCGGTAGGTGGGGATGTTCAGACCGTTGTAATAGGCGGCGAAGGTCGGGTCGACCACGCGCGGGCTGGCGAAGTTGTAGTGCTGCAGCGGCTGGTCAGGCCATTGGGTATGCAGGTCGAGCACCGCCAGGCTGGCGAGTGCGCTACCCAGGCTGTGGCCGCAGACCCAGAGGTCACCGCCCGGCTGCAGGACATCCAGTGCTTGCAGGGCCTGGTCGCGCAGGGAGGTGTAGAGCTTCAGGAAACCCTGGTGGACCTGGCCTATGCCCGACTGCCAGGGGTACGCAACCTGCTTCGCCTCCAGGTCATCCACCCAGTCCTGCGCCGACTCGGTCCCGCGAAACACCAGGTACACCGCACCGCTGGGGTCACTCGCGGCAAAGCCGAAGGGCTCGGACTCGTTGATGTACTTCAGCTCGCTGAGGATGCTCCAGATCGGCGCGGAGAAGCTCCAGCCACTCATGCTCGGCGGCTGCCAGTTGAAGTCAGAAGGTTTTCGCGGTTTGTCCTGCTGCAACCATTGCTCGTACTGGTCGTAGGCCGCTTCCACCAGGTTGGCGCATTGCAGCGCCTGGGTGAGGGAAAACGCCGAAGGGAAATACATGGGAAGACTGGGCATGGCGGCCTCCTTGCCAATGAAATGTGAGGTTCCACTCTAGCCCAAGCCTGCCTTGCGTACAGCGGGTCGGTCCGCTTTCCGTTTCATTGGCTACGTTCACTTCGGCGCGCCTTTACTCCTGTGAAAATCCCAATAAGCTCGCTTGAGCTATTGAGCAGGATTCACCAATGAAACCCGTATCCGCCGCGGACCTGAACATCTTCCTGAGCATCGCCGCCCACCTCAGCTTCAGCCGCGCGGCTGTTGAACTCGGGCTTTCGCCGTCAGCCCTCAGCCACGCCCTGCGCGCCCTGGAAGAACGCCTCGGGGTGCGCCTGTTCAACCGCACCACCCGCAGCGTGGCACTCACCGAAGCCGGCGAGCGCCTGTACGCACGCATCAAGCCGGCCTTCCGCGATATCGACGACGCCCTGGAAGACCTCAACCAGTTCCGCGACACGCCGTCCGGCACCCTGCGGATCAGTGCCGGCCGCGCTGCTGCGCAACTGGTACTGCTGCCGCTGGCGAGTCGTTTTCTGGCGGCGTACCCGGATGTGAGCCTGGAAATCTCCGCCGATGATGCGCTGGTGGACGTGGTCTCCGCCGGCTACGACGCAGGCGTGCGCTTCGGTGAGCGGCTGAAGGCCGATATGGTGTCCCTGCCCATCGGGCCCTACATGCGTTCGGTTGTGGTGGCGTCGCCGGACTTCTTCGAGCGTCATCCCGTGCCACGCAAACCCGAGGACTTCCGCGGTCTGCCCTGCATCCGACATCGTTTCCCCAGTAGCAACTTCTATCGCTGGGAGTTCGAGCGCGGCGGCATGCAACTGGAGATCGAAGTGGACGGTCCCCTCACCCTCGGCGACGTGGGCCTGATGGTCGGACCGGCCCTGGAAGGCGTCGGACTGGCGTACGTATTCGAGGAAATGGTGGCCGGGTACATCGCTGAAGGGCGCCTTGTGCAGGTACTGGAAGACTGGTGCCCCTACTACCCCGGCCTGCACCTCTATTACCCCAGCCGGCGCCAGGTACCGGCGGTGCTCAAGGCCTTCATCGAGTTCGCGCGGGCGGCGAGGCAGCAGCAATGACCGCCCTGGGTGGTTCGCGTGGCGCACCCTACGATCGGCTCCGCGCCTTCGGGTAGGGTGCGCCATGCGCAACGGCTCGGCAGCAGACGCGGGAGATCCGCTTCGGCGCCCGCCACCACTCGCGGTATCCTGTTGCGCCCTCCCGTACAGGCCCGTCGTCCCGATGTCCGCAGTCCCGCCCCCGGAAAACCTCCCCGCCGTTCTCGCCGGCCCCATGCTGCGCCGCATCGAAGCGCGCCGCCTGGTGTTCTGGCTGGTGGGCTCGCGCCGGTTGGCGCCGGTGCTGAGGCTGTCCCTGGAGGGTGGTGTCGAGTATCCGCTGGGCGAGGACAGCTGCCGGGTGATTCCTTTCGGCCGGCACGCGTTCGTGCACCTGATCGACCTGCGACTGGAGAACTCCCTGCCCCTCGACCAGCAGGTGGATTACGACCTGTTGATCGATGGCGTGGGCATCGGCCAGTGGGCACCGCACCTGGTCCATGAGCACGCAACCCAGCCAAGCTTCGTCCTGCGTTCGCGCATCGACCAGTTGCTCCACGGCTCCTGCCGCAAGCCGCACTTCCCGGCCAACGACGGCCTGCTCTGTGCCGACCGCCTGCTGGCTGCCAATCCAGCGCCGGAGCAACGCCCGGCCCTGCTGATGCTCAGCGGCGACCAGGTCTACACCGATGATGTAGCGGGGCCGATGCTGCGCGCCATTCACCAGTTGATCGCGCGACTGGAATTGTTCGACGAGCGGCTGGAGGGGGCGATTGTCAGCGACAGCGCGGCGCTGTATGGCCATGCCGCATGCTACTACCACCGGGCGGACCTGCTCCCCGCGCTGGAAAGCAACGAGACCCTGCGCGAGCGTTTCTTCGGCGGTGCCCGCAAACCCATCTTCACCAGTGCCAATGCAGAGAACCACCTGGTGACCCTGGCCGAGGTGCTGGCCATGTACGTGCTGGTCTGGTCGCCGGTGCCCTGGACGCTGATCGAACCACGGATGCCCACCCTCGACGCCAAGGAAGCCGAACGCTACCGCCTGGAAGAAGGCCGGCTGACCGATTTCCGCGCCGGGCTGCCCGGTGCCGCGCGGGTGTTCGCCCACCTGCCGACGCTGATGATCTTCGACGACCATGACATCACCGACGATTGGAACCTCTCGGCGCAGTGGGAACTGACGGCCTATGGTCATCCGTTCTCCAAGCGCATCATCGGCAACGCGCTGGTGGCCTACATGCTCTGCCAGGGCTGGGGCAACGATCCCGCGGCGTTCAGTGAGGTGCTGGACAAGACCGAGGCGCTGGCAGCCACCGCCGCCAATGACAACCATCTCGACAGCGCGGCTCTGGACGGCTTGATCGACCGTCTGATCACCTTCAACCACTGGCAATACGTGCTCCCCACCACGCCAGCGCTGGTGGTGCTGGATACCCGGACCCGCCGCTGGCGTAGCGAGATCGACCTCGCCCGGCCATCCGGCCTGCTGGATTGGGAAGCCCTGAGCGAACTGCAACAGGAACTGCTGGATCATCCGTCAGCGATCATCGTTTCCCCGGCGCCGGTCTTCGGGGTCAAGCTGATCGAGACGGTCCAGCGGGTCTTCAGCGCCTTCGGCCAGCCGCTGTTGGTGGATGCGGAGAACTGGATGGCCCATCGCGGCGCGGCCCAGGTGATCCTGAACATCTTCCGTCACTCGCGCACGCCGGGGTCCTACGTGATCCTCTCCGGCGACGTGCATTACTCCTTCGTCTACGAAGTGCTGATCCGCCATCGTCAGCAGGGCCCGAAGATCTGGCAGATCACCAGCAGCGGCATCAAGAACGAATTCCCACGGCGCCTGCTGGATGTGTTCGACCGCCTAAACCGCTGGCTCTACTCGCCACGCTCGCCGTTGAACTGGTTCACCAAGCGGCGGCCAATGAAAGTGATGCCGCGCACGCCGGCACACAGCAAGGCCGGTGAACGGTTGTGGAACTCCGCCGGGCTCGGGCAGGTGTTCTTCGATACTGAAGGACGCCCAGCGCGCATCTTCCAGCTCAACGCCAATGGCGCCGAACCCACCGAGTTCCTCGAGGAACGAGACGACCAACCGGACGGACTTCGGGTGGCGCGGCGGGTATGATGCCGACCCGGATTTCCTGACGGTCAGCTTCCATGAGCAACACGCTTCCCTTTGGCACCGGCGATGCCTCCTACCAGGCCGCTGGCGGAATAGACGGCCTGCAACGGCTGGTGGACGATTTCTACCGGCTGATGGACGAACTGCCGGAAGCCGCCAACCTGCGTCGCCTGCACCCGGACAGCCTGGAGCAATCCCGCGACAAGCTGGCCTGTTTCCTCAGCGGCTGGCTGGGCGGCCCAAAGCTGTTCAGCGAGAAGTACGGCTCCATCTCCATACCCTCCTTCCACGCCCAGTGGCCCATCGACGAATCCCTCAGCGGCGCCTGGCTGGACTGCATGGAGCGCGCCATCGCCCAGCAGCCCTTCTCCCCTGAGTTTGCCGAGTACCTGCTGACGCAGCTGAAAGTGCCAGCCCACCGGGTGGTGCAGGCAAGCCGCGCTCGGCACGGGTAAGCGCGAATACCGCTCGGTCTGGATCGTAGGGTGCGCTGTGCGCACCGATTCCGGGATCGGATTCAGCACCCCGTTAAACTGCCGGTGCGCACGGCGCACCCTACCGGATCGGCTTCATCCTGTTAGCCCGAGCATCGGAATCGTCAAAGGCAGAGCCGCTCATCCAGTTTTTGACGACTGATCAGTCACGCCCATATAGTAAGCAACGCTTATTATATGGACACCACATCATGCCCCGCCTCGAAGAGAGCATCGGCTTCCTCCTCACCGATGCTTCCCGCCTGATGCGCCGCTCCTTCGAGCAACGCATCACCGGCAGCAGCCTCACGCTCGCCCAGGCCCGCGCGCTAGCGCATGTCGCGCGTAACGAAGGTTGCCGCCAGGTCGAGCTGGCCGACCAGTTGGAGGTGAAGCCCATCACCCTAGCGCGCTTGCTGGACCAGCTGGAGCAGGCCGAGCTGGTGGAGCGCCGCCCCGATCCCGATGACCGCCGCGCCTATCGGCTCTACCTGCGCCCGCAAGCTGACCAGGCGCTGGACGACATCCGCACCGCTGGCGGCGCGATGCTCGCCGTGGCACTGCAAGGCTTCAGCGAGGCTGAAGAGGACGCGCTCGCCAGTGCCCTGCGCAAGATGCGCAGCAACCTTTCTTCCCGTTGATTCCAAAAAGGAAGCGCAACGCCATGAACACCCACACGGTCATCGTTCCGGAACAGGACGCAGCGACCGCCAGCAATCCCCGCAGCAAACGCCTGCTGCTGATGGGCGTCGTTCCCCTTCTTGCCGTGGGCCTTGGGCTGGCCGCCTATCTCCATGGCGGTCGCTTTGTCGAGACCGACAATGCCTACGCCAAGGCCGACAAAGTGCCGATCAGTGCCGATGTATCCGGCACCATCACCGAGGTACTGACCCGTGAGAACGATCGGGTGGACGCCGGGCAGGTGCTGTTCCGTATCGACCCGGCGAGCGTCCGCATCGCCATTGCCAGAGCCGAGGCGCGATTGGCCCAGGTACGCACCGACCTCGCCGCCCTGAAAGCCGGCTACCAGGAAAAATCTTCCGAGTTGGCCCTGGCCCGCACCCGTCACGCTTATGCCGAGAAGGACCTGCAGCGCCAGGCCAACCTTGCGCAAAAGGGCTATCTCTCCCCGGCCAGGCTCGATGAGTCGCGCCAGGCCACCCAGATCGCCGAACAGGAAATCGACGCCCGCGAGCACGACCTCAAGCGCATCGCCGAGAACCTCGGCGGCAGCCCGGATGTGCCGGTGGAACAACACCCGAGCTACCTCAGCGCCCAGGCCGAACTGGAGCAGGCCCGCCTCGACCTGCAACGCTCCGAAGTCCGCGCCGCGCTGCCCGGCAGCATCAGCAAGGTGCCGCAGCCCGGCCAGTACATCAGCGCCGGCAACACCGCCATGACCCTGGTGGTGGATGACAAGCTCTGGGTGGAAGCCAACTTCCCCGAGAAGGACCTGACCTACGTGCGCCCCGGCCAGTCGGTCGACGTGCGCTTCGACATCTACCCGGACACCACCTGGCACGGCGAGGTGGAAAGCCTGAGCCCGGCCACTGGATCGGAGTTCTCGGTACTGCCGGCGCAAAACGCCACCGGAAACTGGGTGAAGGTGGCGCAGCGGGTTCCGGTGCGCATCGAGTTGCGACCCGATGCCAAGCTCCCGCCCCTGCGCGCCGGCCTCAGTGCGGTGGTGGAGATCGACACGGGCCACCGACGCAGCCTTGCCAACCTGCTGCCCTGACCATGAAGGCGACCCACTCCCGCGACGCCGCCTCGCACCGCTGGCTGATCACTTTATCGGTGATGCTGGCCACCATCATGCAGGCGCTGGATACCACCATTGCCAACGTCGCCCTGCCGCACATGCAGGGCAGCATGGGCACCACCCAGGACCAGATCAGTTGGGTGCTGACGTCCTATATAGTCGCCGCCGCCATCTGCATGCCGCTGACCGGATTCATCGCCGCGCGCTTTGGCCGCAAACGGCTGTTCATGTGGTCCATCGTCGGCTTCACCATCGCCTCGATGCTCTGTGGCGCGGCGCAGAGCCTGGAGCAGATCGTCCTGTTCCGCCTGCTCCAGGGCGTGTTCGGCGCCAGCCTGGTGCCGCTGTCCCAGGCGGTCCTGCTGGATACCTACCCGACTGAACAGCACGGCTCGGCCATGGCCATCTGGGGCGTGGGTGTGATGGTCGGCCCGATTCTCGGGCCCAGCCTCGGTGGCTGGCTCACCGAGTACTACGACTGGCGCTGGGTGTTCTACATCAACCTGCCCTTCGGCCTGCTGGCCTGGTTCGGCCTGACCGCCTTCCTCAAGGAAACCCCCATCGAACGGGAACGCCGCTTCGACCTGCTCGGCTTCGCGCTACTCGCCCTGGCCATCGGCGCCCTGCAACTGATGCTGGACCGGGGCGAATCCCAGGACTGGTTCCACAGCCCCGAAATCCTCGTCGAGGCGGTCCTGGCGGGGCTTGGTCTCTATCTGTTCATCGTCCATGTGCTGACCCACCGCGAACCCTTTATCGACCCGGCCATGTTCCGCGACCGCAACCTCAGCATCGGCCTGATGTTCATTTTCATCGTGGGCATCATGCTGTTCGCCACCATGACCCTGCTGCCACCATTCATGCAGAACCTGATGGGCTACCCGGTGCTGGACGTGGGCAACCTGATCGCGCCACGCGGTCTGGGCACCATGGCCGCGATGATGCTGGTGGGCCGCTTGATCAACCGTTTCGACCCACGGGGAATGATCGGCCTGGGCCTGGTGCTCACCGCCTTCTCGCTGTGGGAAATGACCCAGTTCACCGATCAAGTCAGCAGCTTCGCCATCGTCCGCAGTGGCATGGTCCAGGGCTTCGGTCTGGGGCTGATCTTCGTGCCGCTGTCCACCCTGACTTTCTCCACCCTGGCGCCGCGCTACCGCAACGAGGGCACCGCGCTGTTCAGCCTGATGCGTAACGTTGGCAGCGGGATCGGCATCTCCCTGGTGATCAGCTATCTGGCCCAGCGCACACAGATCAACCACGCAGCCTTCAGCGACTACATGACGCCTTTCAACCAGGCCCTGACCCAGGCGACCGAAAGTGGCGCAGTCGACCTGTCCAGCCCGGCGGGATTGGTGGCGTTGAACCTGGACGTGACGCGCCAGGCGACCATCCTCGCGTACCTGCAGGACTTCCGCCTGATGATGTTCGTCACCCTCGCCTCCCTGCCGTTGCTGCTGTTCCTGCGCAAGCCGCCGAAAACATCCGGCGCGCCGCAGACCCACGCAGTGATGGACTAGCCGGCCGCAATGCCCCTGGCCCGGCTTCGCCGCCAGGCGGCCGGCGGCGCACCGAACTCACGGCGGAAGGCACGACTGAAGGCCGTGTCGGTCTGGTAGCCGACGTCCTCGGCGATACGCGCCAGTGGGGCATTGCTGCGGCTGAGCAGATTGGCGGCCAGGAGCATGCGCCACTGGGTGAGGTACTGCATAGGCGAGCTACCCACCAGAAGCTGGAAGCGTTCGGCGAGTACCGAGCGCGAGGTGCCGGCAGTGCGCGCCAGTTCTTCCAGGGTCCAGGCCTGGGCCGGGCACTTGTGCAGGGCCGTCAGCGCCGAGCCGACGATCCGGTCCCCCAGCCCCGCCAGCCAGCCGGTGCGGCCATCGGCCTGCTCGTTCATGTACAGGCGCAGCACTTCTATAAAGAGCACTTCCGCCAGCTTGGCCAGCACCCCTTCGCCACCCGGGCGGGGTGACTTGGCTTCCGTGAGGGCGTAGCGCACGGACGCCTCCAGCCAGGGACCGGCGCTGGCCCCCCGCACGTTGACGCGCACCAGGGAGGGCAACCCGGCCAAGAGTATGTCCGCCAAGCGCGCATCGCAGGCCAGGTAGCCGCAGACCAACCGCGTGATCGCCCCGCCACCGCCATAGGCCAGTTGCCGGGGACGGCGCGCCAGCACTTCATCAAGTCGCCCACCCTTGGCCGGCGGCAAGCCAGGCTGCGACGTCATGCGATGGGCGTCGCCCTGGGGAAACAGCACCACGTCACCGGCCGAGAGCCGCACGGGCTGCTCCTGGCCGATTTCGACGAAGCACTCGCCGTCGGTGATCAGGTGGAAGATCACCACGCGCTCGGCGCCCGGCTCGAGCAGCGGCGCCACCGTATCGGCGCGTGGCGACTGGTAGCACCAGGGAGCGCTGAAGCGTGCATTGATGAAGATGGCGCCGACCAGGTGGACGACGCGCAGGGTTTCCGACAGTGCATCCATCAGCCCGAACCTCCAGCGCAATTCTGAAATTCTGGTCGGTCGCGGGGACGGGCAGCGTTTCGTCGGATAAATGGCTCCGTACGGACGATCAAGCAACCCTTGCCGACGCTCGGATAGGACGGTGCCCCTTTTGAGGCGGATAGTTTTGCCCAGCACGTCCTTGCTGCCCGTTGTACCCAAGGCGTGCCGGCAACACCCAAAACGCCAAGAAACAGAGGTCCCCATGCCCAAGTTCCTCATTGAAAGAGAGATACCGGACGCTGGAAAACTCACGGAACGAGACCTCAAAGCCATCTCGCAGAAGTCCTGCCGGGTACTCAAGGAAATCGGACCAGAGGTGCAGTGGGTCCAGAGCTACGTCACCGACGACAAGCTGTACTGCGTTTACATCGCCAACGACGAGGAGCTGATCCGCGAACACGCCCAGCGTGGTGGATTCCCCGTCAGCCGCATTTCCCGCATCAGCTCGACCATCGACCCGACCACAGCAGAATGAGCCCCGAAATGACTTCCGCAATTGATCTGAATGCACTGAAAAGCAAACAAATGGCCTCCTGGGCCAGCGGCGACTACGCCGTCATCGGCACCACCCTTCAGCTGGTCGGCGAACTGCTCGCCGAAGCCTGCGACCTACGCCACGGCGAAACCGTGCTGGACGTCGCGGCCGGCAATGGCAACGCCACCCTGGCCGCCGCGCGCCGAGGCGGACGGGTGACCTCGACCGACTATGTAGCGGCTCTGCTGGAACGTGGCCAGGAGCGTGCCCGCGCCGAGCGTCTGGAGGTGAACTTCCAGGCGGCCGACGCCGAGAATCTCCCCTTCGCCAACGCCAGTTTCGACGTGGTGCTGTCCACCTTCGGGGTGATGTTCACCCCCGACCAGGCCAAGGCCGCTTCCGAACTGGCCAGGGTCTGCCGCCCTGGTGGACGCATCGGCCTGGCCAACTGGACCCCGGACGGTTTCATCGGCCAGGTGTTCAAGACCCTCGGCCGCCACCTGCCCCCGCCACCCGGCGTGCAGCCTCCGTCTCTCTGGGGCGTGGAGAGCCACCTGCGCGAACTGTTCGACGACAGCGCCCGCGAGATTTCGGTGGCGCGACGACTGCACAACTTCCGCTACCAGTCGGCAGCCCACTTCCTCGAAGTTTTCCGTACCTGGTACGGCCCAGTGCACAAGGCTTTCGCCGCCCTCCCCGAAGATGGCGCAGCCGCCCTGGAACGTGACCTGATGGAGCTGCTCGAACGCTACAACCGTGCCGGCCCCGAGTCGCTGATCGTGCCCAGCGAATACGTGGAGGTGGTGATCACCCGTCGTTGAGGTGAAGGTCGTATTGGCTCCTGTGGGGACGATTGAATTCGCCCCCACAGGAATCATTGCGCTTTGGATGGCGGTAGGGTGCGCTGCGCGCACCGATAATCTCCCCCGCGGTGCTTAAACGCCGGTGCGCACGGCGCACCCTACTCGCAGGAGTCCGCAGCTGGGTTTTGTTGCAAAACGGCATGCCTCGACCCGCTTCTGAAATGGCGCAAATCTGGTAGCCTCGGGGCTTTCCACCGTACGGCCCAGCCAGGGAAGCCCAGGACCCATGCCCACTTCGATTCTCGACCCACTGGACTATGAAATCGTTCGCGAACTTCAGGAGGACGGGCGCCGCGCCTTCCGCGAAGTCGCGCGCAACCTGTCGGTTCCCGAAGCCACGGTCCGAACCCGAGTGAAGCGGCTGCAGGACCAAGGCATCCTGCAGATCCTCGCCTTCACCAATCCCTCCAAGCTGGGCCAGGCCAAACTCGCGCTGTTCTTCGTCTCCGTCGCCCCGCAGGATCACGATCGGGTGGTCGACACCCTCGGCCGCTGGAGTGAAGTCAGCTACCTGTCCACCACCCTCGGCACCGCCGACATCTGCGTGCAGGTCCTCTGTCGCGACGACGAGACCCTCTGGGGCCTGCAACAGAAAGTGCGCAGCCTGCCCGGCGTGCAGGACGTGCGGATGATGCAGGAAGTGAAGGTACACAAGATCCGCTTCACCATTCCGTCGGTGCAGCCGACCGAAGAATGAGCTGAATTCAGACTCGTAGGGTGCGCCGCGCGCACCAGCGATGTTGGGGTCTACTACTGCCCCGTCAATTGACGCCGAACCGGTGCGCATGGCGCACCCTACGGGTTGAACCTCCTCCGCAACGCCACCATTCCTTCGACCATTCGTCCGCGTTTTGCGCATTTCACGCTGCAACCCTTCGCGCATTGCGCATTTCTCTCCGCGCCATTTTCGCGCATCGCATCCACTGATCCGCCCCCTCTCTCGCCTCCACCCGCTTTAGCACGGGCCTTTCCGGCTGCTTTCCGCCTTGGTGCATCAGGCGTGCCACTATGGCGCAATGCGTATTTTTATTACGCCACTATTGCGCAATGCGTATTTTCAATCGACATAAACGTGTACATGCGCAATTAAACGGCATAGCATCAACTCATCGCGCGACCTTCCTACAAACACAACACAGATGAGGGCGATGCAATGCACCAGGCCAATCCAGGCTCCGAGCCATCGGCAGTACTCGCAAAATCCATTCGCTGGTGGGACGGGGTGGCCATCACCCTGAGCCTGCCAGCCGCTCTGTTCGTCGGCCTCGGCTACTCCATCGGCGCCATCGGTGCCTGGGCGGCACTGGCACTCTGGGCGGCCATCGCTGCCGTGGCGGTCCTGCATAACTGGGTCTATTCGGAAATGGGCGCCATGTTCACCGAGAAATCCGGTGGCATCGCGCTCTACGCCAACGAAGCCTGGAGCCAACGCATCCCCTGCCTCGGCCCGCTGGCTACTTATGCTTACTGGTTCGCCTGGGCCACAGCTCCCGCGATCTGGGGCCTGGCAGTCGCGCAGATCCTCACCGAGCAGTTCTTCCCCAATGCCAGCTACAGCCTGGACCTGGGCGTGATGCAACTCGACCTGCCGCAGCTGATCGCCCTGGGCGTGGCGCTGTTCTCCTGGGCGCTGAGCATGGTCAACCTGCGCTTCACCATGATCATCATCACGGCCGCCGGCGTGTTGCTGATGATTCCGGTGCTGATCTTCAGCGGCAGCTTCCTGGCCAGCGACTGGAGCACCAGCAGCTTCACCTGGCGCATCAGCGCTGACGCCGCCGGCCTGCGCACGGTGCTCGCCTGGCTGTTCGTGATGGCCTGGTCGGCTTATGCCGTGGAAGCCGCCGCGTCCTTCATTCCCGAGTTTCGCGACACCGTGCGTGATACCCGCAAGGCGCTGCGCATTTCCGCGTTGATCCTGCTGCTGGTGTTCACCCTGACGCCGCTGGGCCTGGCCGGACTGCTGGGCGAGCAGGCGCTGGCCGAGCATCCCTACGGCTTCCTCCAGATCGGCGCACAAGCACTGCTGGGTGGCGGCGCCGCGCTGATCACCCTGGTGCTGATCGCCGGCATCCTGGTGCTCTCGGTCATGGGTACCGCCGACGCCGGCCGCGCCCTCTACCAGAGTTCGCTGGACGGCCTGACCATCCGCCAGTTCGGCACCCTCAATCGCTCCGGCGTCCCGGCCCGCGCCGTCACCGTGCAGTTGCTGATCAACATCGCCCTGGTGCTCTTCGTCGGTAACGCCCTGGCCGTGATCGTCGCCGGCAACGTCGGCTACGTCTTGGCCCACCTGCTGGCGGTGGCCGGCTTCGTGGTGCTGCGCAAGGACCGTCCGGATGCCACCCGCCCGATCCGCCTGGGCCGTCGCTGGATCGCCATCGCCGCCGGCCTTGCCCTGTTCGATGGACTGATCCTCGTGGTCGGCACCACCAGTGCCTCCATCACCGGCTACGGCGGCCTGAAGGAAGTCGGCATCGCCATCGCCGTGCTCGCCATTTCCCAGGTGCTGTTCCGCCTGCGCCGCCTGCAGGACCGCGCCCTGCCCGCCACCGCGCCCTTTCACTGATCCTGATAACGCCAGAAGGAACCACCCTGATGAGCACCGATAACAAGGCCCGCCTTGCGTGGCCGAACAAGCGCCCTGTTGCCGTTTCACTGACTTTCGACGTGGACGCAGAAGCCGGCCTGCTGGGTGACAGCCCGAATTTCGCCCGGCGCCTGACCAGCCTTTCCGAGGGCCGCTTCGGCGTCACCCGTGGCGTGCCGCGCATCCTCGAGTTGCTGCGCCGCCACAAGATTCCGGCGTCCTTCTTCGTGCCCGGCCATACCGCCGATCTGCACCCCGGGCTGATCGAGCAACTGCTCGAAGACGGTCACGAAGTCGGCCACCACGGCCACATGCACCTGCGCAGCGACCGCATCTCCAGCGCCGAGCAGGAAGATGAAATGGAGCGAGGCCTGGAAGCCCTGGCCCGTGCCGGCGCGCCGAAACCCGCCGGCTACCGTTCCTCGTCCTGGGAACTGACCCCGGAAACCTTCGAGCTGGTCCTGGCCAAGGGCTTCGCCTACGACTCCAGCTGCATGGGCGACGACCGCCCCTACTACGAAACCTGGAACGGCGCCTCCATCCTCGAACTGCCGGTGCACTGGTCCCTGGACGACTGGCCCATGTTCGGCTGGGGCATCGACAACGGCGGCAACTTCACCCATCCGCGCACCCTCGCCGACACCTGGCTGGCCGAGTATGAGTCGGCTCGCCGCGACGGCCGCCACACCACCTTCACCATGCACCCGGAAGTGATCGGCCGCGCTGCGCGCTTCGAACAACTGGAGCGTTTCGTCGAGCGACTGGTGAGCGACGGCGACGTCTGGTTCGCCCGCCTGGACGACGTCGCGAAGCAGGTGGCCCCGCAACTGAAGAAGGTGGCCTGATGAGCATTCGCTTCCGTTCCACCGCCGTCGAACCGGCTGCCCGTGGCCTGGAATTCGGCCGTGTGCATGCCGAGAAAATCCACGCGACGGTGGAGCGCTACAGTGCGCTGTTCCAGCGCGTGGCGACCCGTCCCTACGATCTGCTCGCCCTCGGTAGCCAGGCCCTGGTACGCATCGCCGCGTTCGCCCCGCCGCTGTACGACGAAATCCTCGCCATGGCGGAAGGTGCCGCGATCGAGCCGTCGTACCTGGGTGCCATCAATGCGCGCACCGAGATACTTGCCTTCCTTGGCGCCCAGCTGCGTGGCGAATGCTCTACCGTCGTCCACCTGAAGCCGTTCAGCGGCACGCCGGCAACAGCGCAAACCTGGGATTGGTACGCCGAGTTCGCCGACCACTGGCTGACCTGGGAAATCCCCCATGCCGACGGCAGCCTGACCACCACCGTCACCGAGTTCGGCATCGTCGGCAAGGCGGGAGTCAACAGCCGTGGCCTGGGCGTGCACTTCAACATCCTTCACCACGCCCGCGACGGCCAGGGAATCGGCGTGCCGGTGCACGTGGCCTCGCGCTGGATGCTGGACAGCTGCAATGACATCAACCAGGCCCTGCAACTGCTGGGCTCGGCCAAGGTATCGGCGTCCAGCTCCCTGACGTTGATCGCCGCGAAGGACCACTCCAGCGCCGCCGTCTCGGTGGAACTCCACCCCGGCGGTCCGGGCCTGGTGTTCCCCGATGCCGATGGCCTGCTGGTGCACACCAACCATTTCCTTTCCAGCCCGGCACGGGAGTTCGACACCGAGCCGGCTGCCTACCCGGACACCCTGGTGCGCCACGACCTGCTGGTGCGTCGCCTGTCCGGACGCCAGGGCCTGACGCCGCAGAAGCTACTGGCCGCACTGAACAGCCACCTCGGTGGCGGTGCCGCCCTGTGCTGCCACCCGGACCCGGCGCAACCGGCTGCAGGCCAGTACGCCACCCTCGCGAGCATCGTCATCGATGTCGCCAACGGCACCCTCACCGCCCTGCCCGGCGGCCCCTGCGGCCATCCGGACTGGCTCGACACCCACTGAACCCAGACAACAACAAAGGAGCCATCCCATGCTCAAGCTCAAACGCCTCGACAACATGGACATCCTCACCAACGACGTTCAGCGCCTGGTGGACTTCTACCACGGCACCCTGGGCCTCGGTTTCTTCCTGCCCTACGTGGCCGAAGAGAAGTGGGCCGCCATCGAGATGGGCAACGTCACCCTGTACATCTTCCACACCACCGATACGACGCCTGTGGAACGTCGCACCGCCGTGAACCTGGAAGACAAACCGGGCTTCGACTCCTTCGCCTTCGAGGTGGAGAGCCTCGACGCCGCCCTCGACTACCTCCACGGCAAAGTGGAATGGGTCACCGCCGAGCCCATCGAGTGGCAGCACCCCAACGGCACCCACTACCGCTACCGCCCGATGTTCGACCCGGACGGCAACATGCTCTACGTCACCGAACCGCACAAGACCGTCTGACCGCCTCACCCACCGGAGAAACCCCATGACTGCTGCAACCCAAGGGGCCCTGGCTACCCAGGCGCCCGAGGCGGTGCTCGCCCTGTCGCCGGCCGCCCAACGCCTGGAACGCCGTGTCGCCCTCATCACCGGAGCCGGCCGTGGCGCCGGCCGTGCCCACGCCCGCCTGCTGGCGTCCCGTGGTGCGGCCGTGGCCATCGTCGATATCGATGAAGACGTGGCCCGCGCCACCGCTGCTGAAATCGAAGCCGCCGGTGGCCGCGCCATCGCCCTGGTGGCCGACATCACCGAGCGCAACCTGGCCGAACGCCTGGTGGCGGAAGTAGCGGAAACCCTGGGCGGGATCGACATCCTCGTGCACAACGCCGGGATGATGTACTCGCTCAAGGGACTGGCCGACACCGATGACGCCAACTTCGACCGCCTGCTGGCGATCAACGTCCACGCCCCGCTCTACCTCACCCGCGCCGCCCTGCCGCACCTGCGCAAGAGCCGCGCCCCGCGTGTGATCTTCATCAACTCCCAGTGGGGCCAGGTGCCGGATGGCCACTCCTACGGCTACATGGTGGGCAAGGCCGCGCAACTGGGCCTGATGAAGACCATGGCCAAGGAGTTCGTCAGCGAGGGAATCCTGGTCAACGCCATCACCCCCGGCGCCATCCTCACCCGCATGGTTCCGGAGGAATACGTGGAAGGCGAGAAGGCCAACATCCCGCTGGGCCGCCTGGTTCACCCCGAGGAAATCGCCGCTGCCGTGGCCTTCCTCGCCTCCGACGAAGCCGCGTTCATCGCCGGCCAGGCCTTGCCGGTGAACGGCGGTGCCCTGGTCGTCGGCATCTGACCAACGCAAAGAACAAGAAAGTTAGCTGTGAGGACTTATCCATGACTACTGCACTTCCCCAACGTCAACGCGCTGAACAGGCCATGCGCCGCCAATGGTTCCCGGTCGCCCGTTCGGCCGACCTGGCCACCCCGCAATCCGCCACGTTGCTGGGCCAGCGCCTGGTGGTGTACCGCACCGAGTCCGGCAAGGCCGTGGTGCAGGACGCCCGCTGCCCGCACCGTGGTGCCGACTTCGCCCTCGGCAAGGTGCACGGCGAGAACATCGCCTGCCCCTACCACGGCTGGCAATTCAGCGCCGAGAGCGGCAAGTGCAGCCACATCCCTTCCCTGGAAGACCAGTGCAAGATCCCGCCGCAGGCGGCTATCAAGACCTACCCGGCCATCGAGCGCTTCGCCCACGTCTGGACCGTGCTGGAAGAGCCGGCCACCGAGCTCTACGCCCCCGAGCAGTGGAGCAATCTGGAGCTGGACTGGCTGGCCGCCACGCCGCTGGAATCCCCTACCGGCGTTGCCGTGGCAATCGAGAATTTCCGCGATGTTGCCCACTTCCCCTTCGTCCACGAAGTCTCCATGGGCCCGAGCAAGCACGTGGTCGAGCCGCTGAACGTCAAGCGCGAAGGCCTGGATATCTGGATGCAGCGGCCGCTGGATGCCGGCGACGGCGACTGGGCCAACGATGGCGACTGCATGATGTTCTACCACTGCGTCGCACCGGGCCTGGCCAGCATCACCTACGACTACGAGCGCCTGGGCAAGCGCATCGTCGCCGGCTTCCCCAGCCCGGTGGCCTATGACGAAGTGAAGATTTTCTGGGGCGTGGCCAATGAGCGCCACTACAAGGGCCTGGGCCTTGAGGAATGCCTGCGCATCGAGGAGATGGTCTATCTGGAAGACATGCCCATCGCAGCTGGCATCTGGCCGCGCGAGATCGATTGGGACGGCGTCTTCGTCGAGCACTCGGTGCCGGCCGACCTCTTCACCCTCAATTACCGCCGCGCCTTCCGCGAGTTCATCGAACGCGCCAACCAGCCGGTGGCACCGCAGGTGGCGTCGTGAACGGGCAGGTCGAGGCCCTGATCACCTGCATGCGGCTGGAGGCCGTAGGCGTGATCTCCCTCGAACTGCAAACGCCGGAGCGCACACCGTTCCCGGAATGGAGCGCGGGCGCGCACATCGACCTGCTGCTGCCGTCCGGCCTGGTGCGCCAGTACTCGTTGCATGGCGACCCGCGCGACAGCTCGCGCCTGTCCATCGGCGTGCTGCTGGAGGCCAAGGGACGTGGCGGCTCGCGGGAAGTGCACGAGAACCTGCGGGTGGGCCAGCGCATCGCCATTCGCGGCCCGCGCAATGCCTTCCCGCTCGCCGCCGGCCAACGCTACCTGTTCGTTGCAGGGGGGATCGGCATTACGCCGATCCTCGCCATGGCCCGCGAGGTCCAGCGCGCCGGTGCCGACTGGCAGCTCATGTACGGCGGCCGTTCGCGCCGCTCCATGGCCTTCATCGATGAGCTGCTGGCCCTCGGCGGTGATCGGGTATCCATCCAGCCGGCGGATGAAACCGGTCTGCTGGATCTGGAAGAAATTGCCGCCCGCGCCGCCGACGGTCGCCACGTCTACAGCTGTGGCCCGGCTCCGCTTCTGGATGCGCTGACCGAGCGCTTCAAGGTGGACGGCCTGGCCGACCGCCTGCACCTGGAGCGCTTCGCCCCGGCAGCGCCTGCGCCCTGCGCCGGCAATGGCCAGGGCCTGACGCTGATCCTCGCTCGCAGCGGTCGCGAAGTCCCAGTGCCGGACGATCGCTCGATCATGCAGGCCCTGCGCGAGGCTGGTTGCAACGTGTCGTCCTCCTGCGAACAGGGTGTGTGCGGCATGTGCGAGACCCGCGTGCTGGCCGGTGAGATCGATCACCGCGACATGCTGCTGACCGACGCCGAGCGCGAGCGCAACAACGTCATGATGGTCTGCGTCTCCCGCGCGCGGACGCCGACCCTCACGCTGGACCTTTGAAGGAGGCAACTCGGGATGGCCGGGATCGAACAGCACATTCTCAAGGTGTCGATCCTGGCCACCGCACTGGTGGCCTGTGGCGGCATCACCTTCGGCCTCTGGGCCGGCTCGCAGTCCATCGTCTTCGATGGGCTGTTCAATGCCATCGACTCCTGCATGGCAGCGCTTTCGCTGATGGTCTCGCGGCTTCTGGTGAAGCAGCCGGGCCGGCGTTTCCAGCAGGGTTACTGGCATTTCGAACCGCTGGTGCTGGCGCTCAACGGCAGCGTGCTCGTACTGCTCTGCGTCTATGCGCTGATCAACTCGGTCAGTGGCCTGATGCGAGGTGGGCACGCCTTGGCGTTCGACACGGCACTGATCTATGCAGTGGTCACCCTGGCCTGCTCGGCGCTGATGCTCGGCTACCAGCGACGGCGCAACCGCAGCCTGAAGTCCGAGCTGATCCAGCTCGATATCCAGAGCTGGCTGATTTCCACCCTGATCACCGCCGCCCTGCTGCTGGCCTTCGTCGCCGGATTCCTCTTGCAAGGCACGCGCTGGCAATGGCTCGCGCCCTACATCGACCCGGCCATCCTCGCCCTGCTCTCGTTGCTGCTGATCCCTGGCCCGCTGCGCACCGTGGTCAAGGCGTTGAAGCAAGTCCTGCGCATCACCCCGGAAGCGCTGGACCACGAGATCAGCGGACTGATGGCAGGCATGGCCCGACGCTACGGCTTCGAGTGCAGCTCCCACTCGGTCGCCGAGATCGGCCGGGGCCTGTTCGTGGAAATCCAGATCGTGCTGCCCGAAGCGATGGACCGCTGGCGGGTTTCCGAACTGGATGCCGTACGCGCGGAGATCGCCGCCGCGATAGGCCGCGAAGGTCCCAACCGCTGGCTGGCGATTGCCTTCACCCGTGATCCCCGCTGGATCTGAGTCAACCCCATCGAGAACTGACCATGTGGTTCAACAACGAATCCGCGCGGCTGGTGCCGCAACTGTCCGAATGGATCGCCCGCCTGCTCAACGGCCAGCCCGTCGAGCCCAGCGGGCAGCTGGCCGTCCACCCCTCGTTGCGCCAGTCACTGGAGCGCCTGCAACTGGCCTGGCGGCAACAGCGCGCGGCGCTCGACAACCACGAACCGCCGCCCTGCACGGAAGAAGAACTCACCACCCTGCAGCGCCAGCTCGATGACGGCATCGACCAGCAGGCGCTGCTCCAGGCCCAGTTGGACACCGCGCGCCAACTGCTGGGGGAACAACAGTTGCGCCTTGCGCAATGGGACCAGGAGCAGCGCGCCTGGGAGCTGACCCGCCAGACCCTGACCGAAGGCAGCTGGGACCTGCTGGTGGCCAATGGCGACCCGGACCATCCGCAAAGCCGCATCCGCTGGTCAGAACAGTTCTGCTCGCTGGTCGGCCACAGCCGCAGCGAACTGCCCGATGGCTGGGATAGCTACAACCAGATCACCAACCCGGACGACCTGAAGGTGGTGATGCGGCGCTTCGGCGAGCTGGTCCGTGATCTGTCACCGGAAGCGTCCTATGTGGCGGAGTACCGCATGCGTCACAAGACCCGCGGCGAAATCTGGTTCCGCGAACGGGCCCGCTGCCTGCGAGACGAGCGCGGCCTGCTGCTGCGAATCACCGGAGCGGTGCGCGATATCAGCGATGAAAAGCAGGCCGAAGCCGCCCGCCAGCGGGAGCAGGCGGCGATGCAAGCGACCTACGGCCAGATCGCCCAGGTAGTGGGCGTGATCAAGGCCATCGCCGACCAGACCAACCTGCTTGCCCTCAATGCCGCCATCGAAGCGGCCCGCGCCGGGGAAGTGGGCCGGGGGTTCTCGGTGGTGGCGGACGAAGTGAAGAACCTTGCCCGCCGCACCCGAGTCGCCACCCAGGAAATCCAGGACATGCTGGAGCGGCGATAGCTAATTACCGGGTGTTGTTTTTTTGTAGGGGCGAATTCATTCGCCAAGGGCGGCGAAGCTGTCCCCTGCAGAATCAAAGGGCGAACCTGCGGTCCGCTTGGCGATTGAAATCGCCCCTACAGGGTGAACGCCTCGACCGCCAGCCGTGCCACGCAGAGATCGGACTCGGCAGATATGGCATCGCCGTCCTCAAGGAACCAAGCGGCGGAGAGTCCCGCGTAGGCCAGCACCCAGCGCAGCAGGCGCTGCCGGCCCAGGCCCGAGGCTTCGGCGATCACTTCAATCTGGCGAGCGAAGCGCACAGGCTGGACGACCGTGGGCAGTTCGGGGTTGCAGATCAGGTTGGCGTAGTCGTAGCCGCGATCACCGATGACGCGTTTCGGGTCGATGGCCAGCCAGCCGCGCTCGCCGAAATCCAGCACGTTGTCGTGGTGGATGTCGCCATGCAGCACCACCACTTCGCGCTGTGAACCCAGCAGTTCGCGGGCGACACCGGCTGCCTCGGCGAACAGCCCGCCGCGTTGCCGTGCTGCTGGCCACAGTGAGCGGAACCACTCTTCCAGGGGCACCAGCTCAGGCGCTCGTGCGAGCCTGGGCGCGTGCAGCCGGGCGATGGTGGCGCAGGCGATCCGGCTGGCCTCGTCGTCTTGCCCGTCCAGGGCCATGCGCATTAGCGATCCGGGGCCGGTTGCCCGCTCCATCAACAGCGCATCGCCCTCGAGCCGGAAGACCTTCGCCGCGCCTTCACCATCCCACCAGCGCATCACCTGCGCGCCCACTTTCTCTTCGCTGTCCCGGGCAACTTTCAACATCGCCGGCAACCCGTCGAAACGCACGGGCAACAGGTCGCTGCCGGGCGTGTGGATGGGTTCGCCGTCAGGCTGCAGGTTCCATTGGGTCAGGTATCTCTCGAACACGGCCTTGTGCTCCTTGCAGGTAGTCGTCAGGTCCAGCACTTCAGGCTGGAAGCGCGATGTCATCCGCTTTCCCGTCCGATAACCGCACGAAACAGGTTGCGGAAAATTGACGGAATTAACTGGTTAGTACATTTTCAATTACATCCTTTCCGGTTCGCTGCCGGACCAGAACAACAACGGAGAATTGCTGCAATGACCCGCACCGTCCTCGTGCTCAACGGACCCAACCTGAACATGCTCGGTACCCGTGAGCCCGCCACCTACGGCCATGAAACCCTCGCCGATATCGCTGCCCAGTGCAGCCGCACTGCCGCCGGGCTGGGTTTCGAGGTGGACTTCCGCCAGACCAACCATGAGGACGAGCTGATCGACTGGATCCACCAGGCCCGAGGCCGCTGCGCCGGCATCGTCATCAACCCCGCCGCCTGGACCCACACCTCCGTCGCCCTGCGCGATGCCCTGGTGGCCAGTGAGTTGCCGGTCATCGAGGTGCACCTTTCCAACGTGCACAAGCGCGAGGAATTCCGTCACCACTCCTTCGTTTCCGCCATCGCCATCGGCGTGATCTGCGGCCTCGGCAGCCAGGGCTACTCCCTGGCACTCCAGCACTTCGGCCAACTGTTCTCCAAAGGTTGAGCACCATGTCCCAGCACAATCAATCCGTTCTCGCCGGTCTGATCGGCGCAGGAATCCAGGCCTCCCGCACGCCCGCTCTGCACGAGCATGAAGGCGACGCCCAGGGCATCCGTTACCTCTATCGCCTGATCGACCTGGATCAGCTGAAACTGGACAGCAGCGCCCTCCCCGACCTGCTCGATGCCGCCCAGCGCATGGGCTACACCGGTTTGAACATCACCTTCCCCTGCAAGCAGGCGATCATTCCGCTGCTCGACGAACTCTCGCCCGAGGCTGCCGGCATCGGCGCGGTGAATACCGTGGTGCTGAAGGATGGCAAGCGCGTCGGCCACAACACTGACTGCCTGGGTTTCGGCGAAGGTTTCCGCCGTGGCCTGCCGGAGGTGCAACGCCGCCAGGTGGTGCAAATGGGCGCCGGTGGTGCGGGTTCCGCCGTGGCCCATGCGCTGCTCGCAGAAGGCGTCGAGCGCCTGACCCTGTTCGAAGTGGACGCAGCCCGTGGCCAGGCCCTGGTGGACAGCCTCAATGCCCACTTCGGCGCCGGTCGTGCTGCCCTGGGTACGGACCTGCCCAACGCCATGGCCGAGGCTGATGGCCTGGTGAACACGACGCCCATCGGCATGGCCAAGCTGCCCGGCACTCCGGTCCCGGCCGAGCTGCTGCGCCCCGAACAGTGGGTGGCGGAGATCATCTACTTCCCGCTGGAAACCGAACTGCTGCGAGATGCCCGCGCCATCGGTTGCCGCACCCTGGACGGCGGCACCATGGCGGTGTTCCAGGCCGTGAAAGCCTTCGAACTGATCAGCGGCCGCAGCGCCGATGCCGACCGGATGATGGCGCACTTCGCCAGCATGAATAGCTGATCTCTCTGTAGGGTGCGCTGCGCGCACCGATAACCCTGCGCGGGGTAATTGGTGCGCACGGCGCACCCTACGAACTGATCCCTGTGGGAGCGAATTCATTCGCGAATGAATTCGCTCCCACAAATGCCCTCACCCCCTTTAATCCAGCACTGGCTTCAATAGCGCTTGCGCCTCATACAGAGGCGTCAGGTAGCGCTGACGCATTTCCTCGCCGCTCATGCGTGCAGCGTGGGTGGTGATGGTGAGACTGGCCTTCAGTTCGCCCTTGCGATTCGTCAGGGGCACGCCGAGCACGCACATTCCCGCCTCGTACTCCTGATCCACCACGGCGAAGCCCTGAGCCGCGACCTTCTCCAACTCCGCCTTCAGCTCGTCGATGCCGGTGCGCGTGAAAGGCGTCAGCTGGCGAAGCGCGACCCGCTCGAAATAAGCCTCCAGTTCATCCGCGGAAAAGGACGCCAACCAGATTCGCCCGCTGGCCGTGCAGTACATGGGCATGCGCGATCCTGGTCGAATGGAGAGCGAGGCGATGTGGCTGTAGCGGCTGCGGACGATGTGCACGATGTCATCGCCGTCGCGCAGCCCTACCGAGACGTGCTCCTGGGTGGTCCGCGCCACCTGCTCGACGATGGGTCGCAACATGCGCGGTAATTGCGCCGAATCCACGTAGGCCTGGCCGATGCGCAGGGCCTTGGCGGTCAGCCAGTAATGGCGGCCATCGGTCTCGGCAAAACCGTCATGCACCAGGGTCAGCAGGAAACGCCGCGTCGCACTGGAAGTCAGGCCCGACATCGCCGCCGCTTCCGGCACGCTGAGACGTGGGTTGTCGACGCTGAACAGCTGCATCAGCGCCAGGCCTTTCTGTAGCCCGGAAATCAGGTCCCGCTGATGGATTACCGGTGTCTTCATTCCACTCCCCGTCCGATTGATTGGCCATTCCGTAGGGTGCGTCGTGCGCACCGGAATCCTGCGCAGAAGATGCGGTGCGCGCAGCGCACCCTACAAGGACACCAGCCAGCTGATTTCAGCTGACAGTGCGATTATCGCAGTGCCATTGCGATAAACAACCTAAACGCCCTTCTGTTTCATTGGCCGCTCCTGGGGTGCTGGCAATACTGCCGGCACAACAACAAACCCAGGAGATCAGCATGATCCGTGGTTCGACCGAACTGGTGGCCATCATCGGCAGCCCCATTGCCCAGGTGAAATCGCCGGAAAACTTCAATGCCTGGTTCACCGAGAACGGCCAGGACCTGGCGATGATCGCCGTGGACATGGCCGAGCAGAATCTCGCCACCTTTATCCAGGCCCTGCGGGGCTGGAAAAACCTGCGCGGTTGCGTCGTCACCGTCCCCTATAAGCAGTTGCTCGCCAGCCAGCTCGACCAGCTCAGCTCCCGCGCCGCCGCCCTGGGCTCGGTGAACGTGATTCGCCGCCAGCCCGATGGCCGCCTGCTGGGCGACAACGTCGATGGCGAGGGCTTCCTCAAGGCTGCCCGCGCCCACGGCTTCCAGCCAGACGGGCGTCGCGCGCTGGTGGTGGGCTCCGGCGGCGTCGGTGCGGCTATCGCCTATTCGCTGTGTGAAGGCGGCGTGCACAAGTTGGTGATCGCCGACCTCGACGAGCCCCGCGCCGAAGCCCTGGCCGAACGCCTGAGCCAGGCGTTCCCCCAGATCGACATCGGCAACCAATACGAAAGCCTGGGAGCCTTCGACCTGGTGGCCAATGCCACGCCCGTGGGCATGGGCGGCACCGGCGAAATGCCGCTGCCTGGCATTTTGCTGGAAACCCTCTCCCCCTCTGCATTGGTCGCGGACGTGGTGACCAGCCCGGTGGTGACGCCGCTGCTTGAGCTGGCGCGCAAACGCGGCTGCCGCATCCAGACCGGCCCGGAAATGGCGCGCGCGCAAATGGGCAACCTGGGCGCGCACATAGGCGTGATGCCCCAGCACGCCTGAGGAGATCGTCATGAACACTGCCGTGAAAACACATCCAGCCGAGAACCTGGCCGGCAACTGGGACCTGGTGGTACTGGGCAGCGGTGCCGGCGCCTTCGCCGCTGCAACGACCGCGGCCTGCAAGGGACTCAGCGTGCTGATGCTGGAAAAGTCGCCCCAGTTCGGCGGCACCTCCGCCATCTCCGGCGGCGCCGTGTGGATCTTCGATAGCGACCAGGCAAGGGCCGCCGGCATCCAGGACAGCCCGGAAGCGATTCGCACCTACCTGAAGAAGACCATCGGCTCCGGCTACCGGCCCGAACTGGTGGATGCCTTCATCAGCAACGGTCGCGAAGCGTTGCGCTTTCTCGAACAACACACCGAACTGGCCTACGCCTTGCGCCCCTTCTCGCCGGATTATTACCCACTGGAAGACGGCGCCACCGACCGGGGGCGCGCCCTGGAAATGCTGGAGTATGACGGGCGTCGTCTGGGCGCGCGCTTCAAGGACCTGCGACGCCCTCCCGAAGGCATGTTGCTGTTCGGCGGCATGATGGTGAACCGCGTCGATATCCAGCACTTCCTCAGCTTCCGCCGCTCGCCCCGCTCCCTCTGGCATTGCCTGAAGCTGATGGCCCGCTACGGCCTGGACCGCCTCAGCCATGAACGCGGCACCCGTCTGACCGTGGGCAACGCGATGATCGCGCGCCTGGCCGCCACGGCTTTCGAGAAAGGTGTGGAACTCTGGTTGCAAAGCAGTGCCGAGTCGCTGGTGATCGAATCAGGCCGGGTGATCGGCGTTCGCTTGCTCAAGGACGGCCGTCCGGTCGAAGTCCGCACCCGCGGCGGCGTCGTCTGCGCCATGGGTGGCTTCGCCGCCAGCGAACTCGCTGCCCGCTTTCGTCCGGCCAGCGGCAGCGAGCACCTGAGCATGTCCCCCGCCGGCAACGACGGCGCCGCACTCCGCCTGGGAGAGCAAGTGAATGCCGCTGCCGGCGAGGACATGGCGTCCAGCTTTTTCTGGGCGCCAGTATCGACGCTGCGCCGACCGAACGGCGAGCTGGAGCGATTCCCGCACCTGGTCACCGACCGCGCCAAGCCCGGAATCATTGCGGTGAACGAAAAGGGACAGCGCTTCACCAACGAGGCGGACTCCTACCATAGCTTCGTCCAGGCGATGCACCGGGAAGGCCTGGCGACGTGCTGGCTGATCTGCGACGCCGAGGCCATGAGCCGCTACGGCATGGGCCTGGCGCGGCCGAGCCCGGTGGACAACAGCACACTGGAGAAAGCCGGCTACCTGTTCCGCGCCGACTCGTCGGAAGCCCTCGCCAGTGCAATTGGCGTCGACCCTCAGGGCCTGGCCACGACATTGGCCCGCCTCAACGAGGACGCGCGAGCCGGTGAGGACCGCCAATTCGGCAAGGGCGCCACCAGCTACAACCAGTCCCTCGGCGACCCGCACCACAGGCCCAACCCCTGCCTGGCACCGCTGAGCCGCGCCCCCTGGTACGCCGTGCGCGTGCACACCGGCGACCTCGGCTCGGCGCGCGGTCTGGTCACCGACGCCCACGCCAATGTGCTGGACCGCGAAGGAAGCCCCATCGCCGGCCTGTACGCCGCCGGTAATGACATGAACTCGATCATGGACGGCACCTACCCCGGCCCCGGCATCACCCTTGGCCCGGCCCTGACCTTCGGCTACCTCGCCGCCAGCCATATCGCCGATCACCTGAAACCCAGAATCTGAGGACAACGCCATGTATTACGAACTGCGCACCTACACCATCAAGCCCACCAAGCTGGCCGACTGGCTGGCGCTCTACCGCAGCCACTGCCTTGAAGTGCAGACCGAGCACCTGGGCAAGCTGGTCGGGTTCTTTACAACCGAGTTCGGCGAGGCCAACCAGGTGGTGCACATCTGGGCTTACGAGAGCCTGGACGACCGCATCACACGCCGGGCGAAGATGGCCGCCGACCCGCGCTGGGCCGAGTTCGGCCGGTTGAACAAGGAACTGGATGCCGTGGTGCATCTGGACTCGCGCCTGATGCGCCCCACCGGCTTCTCTCCGCTGCAATGAATGCCATGAGCGAACGCCACTGCGATGTGCTGGTGATCGGCTCCGGCGCCTCGGGCCTGGCCGCGGCAGTCACCGCTGCCCATTGCGGGCTGGATGTGCTGGTGGTGGAAAAGGCCAACCAGCTCGGAGGTACCAGTGCCTGGTCCGGCGGCTGGCTGTGGATTCCGCGCAACCCACTGGCGCAGGCGGAAGGCGTGGATGACAGCGCGCAGGCCGTCGAGAGCTACCTGCGAGCAGAACTCGGCGCCGAGGAACTGGACGCGCGCCAACGGGCGTTTCTCCAGCACGGTCCGGAGATGGTCGAGTTCTTCCAGCGCAATACCCAGGTGCAGTTCCATTCCGGCAGTCGCATGCCGGACATGCACGATTCCCCCGGAGCTGCGCCCGGTGGCCGTTCCCTCTGCGCCCGGCCCTACGACGGCCGCCAGCTGGGACCCTGGCTGGACGCGCTGCGTCCACCACTGGACCTGATCACCCTGGGCGGCATGGGCATCGCCGGCGGCGCGGACCTTGCGCACTTCCTCAACGCCCGCCGCTCACCGCGCTCCGCCTTGTATGTCGCCGGACGCCTGCTGCGGCATTGGTTCGACCGCCTGCTGCACGGCCGTGGCCTGCACCTGGTCAATGGCAATGCCCTGGTGGCGCGCCTGCTGCGCAGCGCCCTTGACCTGGGTGTAAGCCTTGAAACCAGCACCAATGCGCAGCGGCTACTGAAGGACGGCGAGCGCGTGACTGGGGCGGAGTTGCAACAGGATGGCCGAGCGATGAAGGTTCTGGCGCGCCGAGGCGTCGTGCTGGCCTGTGGGGGCTTCCCCCACGACCGGCAACGCATCAAGACACTGTTTGGCCACGAACATCTCTCTGCAGCCCCGAAAACCAACACCGGCGACGGCCTGCGACTGGGTGAAAGCGTGGGCGCGCAAGTCGCCGAGCAACTGGCCAGCCCCGCCGCCTGGGCGCCAGTGTCACGGGTGCCGCGCAAGGACGGCAGTTTCAGCGGCTTCCCGCACCTGATGGAACGGGCCAAGCCGGGTTTCATCGCCGCTCGCAGCGATGGCCGGCGTTTCTGCAACGAAGCCGACTCCTACCACGACTTCATGAATGCCTTGTTCCGCGCCACGCCGGCCGGAGAGGAGCCATCCGCCTGGCTGATCTGCGATCAGCGCGCACAGCGCCGTTACGGAATCGGCTGCGTACGGCCCTTCCCGTTCCCCACGGGACACCATGTGCGCAGTGGCTACCTGAAGTCGGCCGCCAGCCTCGCCGAACTGGCGACGCTGTGCGGAATCGACGGGGAGCAACTGCAAGCGACGCTGACAACGTTCAACGCCAACGCTGCTCGCGGGATGGACCCGGAGTTCCAGCGCGGCGCCTCCGCCTACAACCAGGCACAGGGTGAACCCTTACATGGCCCGAACCCGTCGTTGGGCGCGCTGGAGAAAGGTCCGTTCCATGCGGTGAAGCTGGTGCCGGGCAGTCTCGGCACCTTCGCCGGCTTGCACACCGATGCTTCGGCACGAGTACAGGACGGCCAGGGAGCGATCATCCCCGGCCTCTATGCGGTAGGTAATGACATGGCCAGTGTGATGGGCGGGCATTACCCCAGCGGTGGCATCACCCTGGGTCCGGGAATGACCTTCGGCTACCTGGCGGGACGTGCACTCGCGAACGAGCCGGTCACGCCTGCAGGTAGCGCAGAACCGACTCGCAGATCATCTCCTTGTGCCGCGCCTTGACCTCGTCATCCGCCAGTTCGATCTGGAAGATCTGGCCGAAGGTGTTGCGGTTGGAGACCCGATAGAAACAAAAGGAGCTGATCAGCAGGTGCAGGTCCAGGGGTTGGATGCCGGCACGGAACAGCCCTTCGGCCTGGCCGCGCTGGAGGATTTCACCCATGGCATCGAGGATGTTGGTGCTCATGGAGCGGATGGTGTTGGACTGCTTGACGTACTCGCCGTAGTGGATGTTCTCGATGGAGACGATGCGGACGAAATCGACATTGCGGTCATGGTGATCGAAGGTGAATTCCACCAATCGGCGGATGGCCTCGCGCGGCTCGAGTTCGGCCAGGTGCAGCTTGCCTTCGGTGCGGCGGATATCGCCGTAGAGCTTCTCCAGCACTTCGACGTAGAGCTGCTCCTTGCTGCCGAAGTAGTAGTAGATCATCCGCTTCGAGGTATGCATGCGCTCGGCGATGGCGTCGACCCGGGCGCCGGAAAGGCCCTGCTGGACGAACTCGGCGATCGCCGCCTGGAGGATGTTCTCGCGGGTTTTCTCCGGGTTGTTCTTGCGCCCTTTGCGAGGGGCCTCTACGGGCAGGTCTTGGAGTTCGGCAGTTGTTGTCATCTTGGGCTCACGGCCAGCGGAAACTGGGTGGATTATGGGCTTGGCAGCGGCCGTAAGGAAGCCTGGCGCAGAGGTCGCACCAGGCTTCCACAGGGTCTACAGCTTGGCCTTGGCGATGGCGCCGCTACGTGCCTTGGCCATGGCCGCAAGGCGGACCGCTACGTTGGCCGCGCCATAACCGGCGTAGCCGTTCTTGCGCTGCAGGATTTCGAAGAAGAAACGCCCCTCGAACGGCTCGGTATAAACGTGGAACAGCTCGCCACCCTGGGCATCGCGGTCATAAAGCACGTTGTAGTAGGCCAGTTCGCTGAGGAATTCGTCGTCGAAATCGAAACGCGCGGCCAGGTCGTCGTAGTAGTTCAGCGGGATATCCAGCAGCGGCACGCCAGCGTCCTTGGCGCGGCTCACCTCAGCGAAGATGTCCTCGCAGGAGAAGGCGATGTGGTGCGCACCCGAGCCACCGTAGCTGGACAGCGCGTGAGAGATCGCGGTGTTGCGGTTCTCCGAGATGTTCAGCGGCAGGCGCACGCTGCTGCAACGGCTGCGGATGGCGCGGCTCTTCACCAGGCCGTAAGGGTCCGGCAGCACCACTTCGTCATCAGCCTCGAAATCCAGCACGCTCTTGTAGAACAGCACCCAGCTGTCCAGGCCATCGGCCGGCAGGGCCAGGGCCATGTGGTCGATGCGATCGAGCTGGCCGGTCTGGCTGGCGCCCGCATCGAGAACGAAGTCGCTGTCGTAGATGGTCTGCCCGGCCTGGGCCTGCTCCACCAGATAGATGAGGCTGCCATCCGGCGCCCGCACGGCGGGAATCTCGCGCTCGTTAGGCCCAACCAGGCCACGGAATGGCTGCCCCTTGAACTCGCGGGCGCGCTCCAGCGCGCTGCTGCTGTCCTTCACCCGCAAGGCGGTGGCGCACAGCGACGGGCCGTGGGCCTCGAAGTAGCCGTGGGCGAAGGAATAGGGTTCGGCATTGAGCACGATATTGATGTCGCCCTGGCGCAGCAGGCTCACGGCCTTGGAGCGATGCTTGCCGGCGCGGGCGAAGCCTAGGCGCTCCAGCCAGTTGGCGAGCTTGGCGCCTTGGGACTCGTCCACGGCGAACTCGAGGAATTCAACGCCGTCGTAGCGGCTGGCCGGCGGCGGCGAGAAGAGGATGTCCAGGTTGGCGGGCGGGGTCGCGTCCTTCGCCAACAGCTTGCGGGTCTTCTCTTCGAGATAAAGCAGCGAGCGCAGGCCGTCGGCGGCATTGGCACGCGGCGGAGCGGCGCGGAAACCGTCGTTGAAGATTTCCAGCGACAGTGGGCCGGTGTAGCCGCTGCGGATGATCGGTGCGAGGAAGCCCGCCAGGTCGAACTCGCCCTGGCCGGGGAAGCAGCGGAAGTGCCGGCTCCACTCCAGCACGTCCATGGCCAGCAGCGGTGCGTCAGCCATCTGCACGAAGAAGATCTTGTCGCCGGGAATCTCGGCGATAGCGCTCGGATCACCCTTGATCGACAGGGTGTGGAAGCTGTCCAGCAGCACGCCGAGGGCCGGATGGTCGGCCTGGCGCACCAGGTTCCAGACCTGTTGCCAGCTGTTCACGTGGCGCCCCCAGGCCAGGGCCTCGTAGCCGATACGCAGATTGCGCGCGCCGGCGCGCTCGGCCAGCAGGCGCAGGTCGTCGACGAGGATTTCCTCATCGGGCAGGGAGTCGGGCTGGACGTTGCTGCACACCAGCACCAGGTCGGTACCCAGTTCCTGCATCAGGTCGAACTTGCGCTCGGCGCGGTCGAGGTTCTTCTGCAAGCGGTCGCGGCGGCAACCTTCGAAATCACGGAACGGCTGGAACAGCGTGATGGCGATGCCGAGATCGGCGCACATCTGGCGGATTTCCCGCGGGCTGCCGGCGTAGTACAGGAGGTCGTTCTCGAAGATTTCGACGCCGTCGAATCCGGCGGCGGCGATGGCCTCGAGTTTTTCCGGCAGGGTACCGCTCAGGGAGACGGTGGCAATGGAACGCTGCATGCTTCAGCTCCTGGTGGGTGGGCGCCGCAGTTAGCGGTGGGGAATGCAAAAACCCTTGTTTTCGTAGCTGGATTGATTATTCGCGCGTAAAGTCTGCCCATCAATTCAATATGTACGAACCAGTTAGTTTTGTGTTCGATCAGCGAACAGAAGGCCGGTTATCGAATTGACGCTTTTTCGATCACTGCGCAACATGAACCCCATGTTGCAGGCAACCCACCGGGTGGCATCACTGCCCAGACCAGTCACCCGGATGACCCTGCGATTGCAACCAGCACCACGCCATAACAATTTCAAGAAACGGGTAACAGCTCATGCTCACTACCAGCTACCTGATCGAAATCCCCTCTCCCAGCCGGCTTGCCACGGCACCCAGATCGAGTGCGACACCCAGGTCGCCACTCTGAACTGACTCCCTGACAGAACTCGGACGGCGAACCGGCCCGCTCCCGACGAGCACCGATACGCCAGCGTGCACGCGTTCCAGCATGGCTCCACGCCAACGGAACGTGAGTCCGGCTACCTAACAAAAACAATGGAGACATCGATGGCTACCACCTCCAGCTCCCAAGCCAAGAAAGCAACCGCCAGCGGATGGATAGGCTCCGCCCTGGAGTACTACGACTTCTTCATCTATGCCCAGGCGGCAGCCCTGATCTTCCCGCAGATCTTCTTCCCCAACACCGATCCGAAAATGGCCATCATCGCCTCGCTGGCCACTTACGGCGTCGGCTACCTGGCCCGCCCGGTGGGCGCCTTCGTGCTGGGCCACTGGGGTGACACCCGCGGCCGCAAGAACGTGCTGCTGCTGTGCATGTTCCTGATGGGCATCTCCACCATGGCTGTCGGCCTGCTGCCGACCTACCACGACATCGGCATGCTCGCGCCGGTGCTGCTGGTGCTGTTGCGCCTGGTCCAGGGCTTCGCCGTGGCCGGTGAGATTTCCGGCGCCAGTTCGATGATCCTTGAACACGCGCCATTCGGACGACGCGGCTACTACGCCAGCTTCACCCTGCAAGGCGTCCAGGCCGGCCAGGTGTTGGCAGCTGCCGTGTTCCTGCCCCTGGCCTACTTCATGCCGAGCGAAGCCTTCAACGAGTGGGGCTGGCGGATTCCGTTCCTGCTGAGCGCCTTCGTCCTGGTGGCCGGTTTCATCATCCGTCGCGAAGTCCATGAGACCCCGGCCTTCGTCAATGAAGAGAACCAGCAGAAAGTCGCCAAGTCGCCGGTGACCGAAGCCTTCCGCCACAGCTGGAAGAGCATGGTGCTGGTGATGTTCATGGCCCTGATGAACGTGATCCCGGTCGTGGCCACCATCTTCGGTGCCGCCTACGCGGTGCAGCCGGCCTACGGCATCGGCTTCGACAAGAGCGTCTACCTGTGGATTCCGGTGGTAGGCAACATCGTCGCAGTGCTGGTCATCCCCTTCGTCGGCAACCTCTCCGACAAGATCGGCCGCCGCCCGACCATGATCGCTGGTTGCCTGGGCTCCGGCCTCCTGGCCTTCGTCTACCTCTACGCCATCAGCATCCAGAACGTGCCGCTGGCCTTCGCCACCTCGATCCTGATGTGGGGCATGGTCTACCAGGGCTACAACGCGGTGTTCCCGAGCTTCTACCCGGAGCTGTTCCAGACCCGCTACCGCGTATCGGCCATGGCCATCGCACAGAACATCGGCACCATGCTGACCGCCATGCTGCCGGCGCTGTTCGCCACCGTCGCCCCGCCCGGCTCGGACAACATCCCGGTGGTGGTCGGCAGCCTCGCCTTCCTCATCACCTGCGTGTGTGCCCTGGCCGCCTACGTGGCACCGGAAACCCACCGCCTGGCCATGGAAGACCTCGGCAACCCGAACGCCAAGCCGATGGACAAGAACCAGTACGAGTCCAGCCGCCAGAACAGCATGCGCGCCGTCAGCCACTGATCGCACCAGCTGCCAAAAGGAGAAGGCCCCATACGGGGCCTTTTCTTTTTTGTTGGCCCACCTCTGGAACAGCCCTGTAGGGGCGATTTCAATCGCCAAGCAGGACGCAGTCCTGCCTTGTAGGAGCGAATTTATTCGCGAAATTGACCAGGCACCGTGCCAGCCGCTGACCACCCTCACCCCCGGCCCCTCTCCCGCACGCGGGCGAGGGGTGACTCACGGATCACCTTTGGCACAGTCCTGTGGGGGCGATTTCAATCGCTAAGCAGGGCTCAGCCCTGCCCTGTAGGAGCGGACTCATCATGGTTGAAACCGCTCCCACAACTGGCACGCAGCCCTCACCTACCCCGCTGCATCCACGCCGCGCCCAATCCACTCAGGCAGATAATGGCGATCCCCACCAGGCTGGTCGTGTCAGGCATCTGGGAAAAGATCAGGAAACCCAGCAGGCCGGCAAACACGATCTGGCAGTAGCCGAACGGCGCCAGCAGCGCCGGCGCAGCGACGCGGAAGGCCTGGGTCAACAGCAGGTGCGCAGTCATACCAGCTCCGCCCAGCGCGAGCATCAGCAGGCCGTGGCCCAGGCTCGGCACTTGCCAGAAGAACGGCACCAGCGCACTCATCGCCAGGGTGTTGCACAGGCCAGCGAAGAAGTTGCTGGTGGTCGGACTGTCGTGGGCCGCCACCTTACGCGTGAGCACCTGGTAGAAGCAGAACCCCAGCGCCGAACAGAACGGGAACAGGATCGCCGGCGTGAACAGCTCGCCACCGGGATGCACCACTACCAGCACACCGACGAACCCCATCACCACCGCAAGCCACTGCCCCAGGGTGACCTGCTCCTTGAGCAGCGGCACCGACAGCGCGGTGACCAGCACCGGCGCGAGGAAGTTGACCGCAGTCGCCTCGGCCAGGGGAATGTATTGCAACCCGGCGGTAAACAGCAGGCTGGTGCTGAGCAGGCTCAATGCGCGCAACACCTGTAACACCGGGCGCCTGGTTCGGAGGACGCGAAGGCCGGCCTGGGGCAGGAAAATGCCGGCCATCAGCAGCGTGTGCACCAGATAGCGAGCCCAGACGACCATGACGACCGGGTACAGGCCGCCGAGGAACTTGGACAGGGCGTCATGCCCGGCGAAGAGGAAGGTGGCCAACACCACCAGCAGGATGCCCCGCAGCGGTTGGTTGGCTCCGGATAGAGGGGCATTCGTACTCATGGGTCACTCAAAAAAAGACGCGGCCCAGCCGGCCGCGTGAAGGGGTGAAATCTCAGATGCGTTCGAGCAGCGCCCGCGCCTTGTCCAGCGCCATCTGTGCACGCACCTGGGCGCTGACGCCCTGCTCCATGAGCTGGCGCGTGGGGATTTCCAGGCTGAGGGGAATGTTCGCCGGCAAGGTCCGCAGCAGGCCGGCGAGATCACTGTCGCCATCGCCGGGGAAACGCCGCTCGTTGCGCGCCTGGCGAAGGATCTCATCCATGTCGTCCGGACGTGGACCGGCCACGTCGCAGAGCTGGGCATAGCGCAAGCGGGCCGGCGCGACCCTGGCGAGGTCGTCAAGGCACGACGCTGAGCGATTGAAGTGGAAGGCATCCACCAGCACCGCACCGTTTTCCCGCCCAGCCGCCTCCACGATGCGCAGGGCCTGGGTCAGGTCACGCGCGTCGGTCCAGGGCATGAACTCCAGGCTCGGATAAATACCAAAGCGCGCAGCCAGGTCGCAGAAAGCCGCGAAGTTGTCGGTAAGGCGCGCCTCGTCACCGTCGTTACCGGCCACCAGCACCTCCGTGGCGCCGAACTCGGCGCCTACTGCAAGCACGGCCTCGAAGTCGGCCACGCGGGTTTCCGCCTTGAGCCGCAGGATCTCGATGTCCATCACCCGCACGCCGGTATCACGCAAGCGATCCAGGGTCTGGCGGCGCAGTCCTGCATCGGCCACCAGCGGGAAGTGGTACTCCTCGGGTGTGGCGGGCACCAGCCGCAGGCCGACATGGCTGTAGCCGGTACGGGCGGCCACCTCCACCATTTCAGGCGGTGAAAGTTCGAGGACGGTGAGCGCGGCGAGGGAGAAAATTCGGTCAGTCATGTTCTTCTCGGAATCCAGTTCCACAATTGGATTTGCGATATTTAGAACCTCGTTCCAAATAATCTCAAGAAGAAAATTCGACTAGTCGACGGGGCTGATTCGCCGGTACGAAGCAAGGAGTGCTGGAGGCTATGTGGGGGCGATTCAGTTCGGTCTGGACCGTAGGGTGCGCTGCGCGCACCGACTTCAGGGTCAGCCTCGGCACCCCGTCAAACCGCCGGTGCGCACGGCGCACCCTACCAGATTGGCTTCATCCTGCTAGCGCGCGGACTCGAATTGTCACAGCCAGATCCGGTGAATCATGACCACGTCCTCAGGACGTGGTTTCCCAAGTTCAAATGAATTCGCTCCCACAAGACAGCGCGCGGAACCGAAACGGGTGCCCGGACTCAGACGAAAAACTCGGACGCCTGGCTCGCTGCGGTGAGCTCTTCCACCGCCGCCAAGAGCTGCGGCGCAACCTCATGCATGCGCGCTTCCGGCAGGCGCGCCGTGGGGCCGGCGACGCTGAGCACGCCGATGGGCCTGGCGGTACGCGGATCGCGCACCACCGCGGCCAGGGCCGACATGCCAACCGAGGAGCTTTCCACCACCCAGGCGTAGCCATGCTCGCGTGCCAGGCGCAGGCGCTCCAGCAGTTCGATGTTGGAGCGCGGGGCGTTGGGCCCGAAGTCCTTGCGGTCAGCCACACCCTGGCGTTCTACCAGGACCAGCGCTTCGGCATCGCTCAGGCTGGCCAGCCAGGCATGCCCGGAGGCGGTGTAGAACAGCGGTGCATCGCGCCCCATGTCGGGGTCGTAACGCAGGCCGGAACGCGCACCCTGGGATTTGACGATCCAGGTCAGGCGATCGCCGTCGATGACCCCGAGGCGCACCAGTTCACCGGTCTCCTGGGCCAGACGATCGAGGATCGGCTGGACGATGTCGGCGCCGCTGCTGGCGAGGTAACGGAAGGCCATGGCCACCAGGCGGGTGGACAGTTGGTAGCGGCTGTTTTCCTCGTTCTGGCGCACGTAACCGAGGCGGATCAGCTCAGCCAGCATGCGGTGGGTGGCGCTCTTGGGAATCTGCAACTCGTCGGCCAGAGTCTGCATCGGCAGACCGCGTGGGTCGCTGGTAAGGCGTTCGATGAGGCTGAAGGCGCGTTCGATCTGGCTACCGGCCATGGGAGAGGGTCCTCTGGAATATCCGCCGATTCTAGAAGACAACGCCGTCCTTAAGAAACCTGGAACCTCGACGCCGGTTTCACACAGAAAATGTACGGAATGGTTAGTTTTCGTTCGATTATCGAACGAAAGCGCTTTCGACCGATTGAACGCGAGGCTGGCGGATTTCACTATCGATCCCAGGTGCGAGGCGTTGCCGCAACCAGCCTGCGATCCCCAGCGACGCCTCGCCTTTTACCGACATAAATACAAGAAAGGTCGACCACGATGCTCCAGTCACCCACACCCAATGCCTCGTCGCCCATTCCCGGGCCGTCCTTCGATTGCGCTTCCCCTTTCGCCTCCGTTGCCCTGGTCCAGCTGGCCAGCGGTGAAGGCCTGGGCGATCGGCTGCAACGCTGCGTCGCACGCCTGATCGAGCGCCGCAAAGCCCGCTGACGCCAGCCGCAAATCCAACCCTGAGCTGTATTCGCGCAAGCGCCGCGAAGGGGCTTTTGCGCACCCGAGAACAACAATCACAGAGGCAAGAACGAGCATGAATTCCACCCGCCGCCAGGCTCAATCCTTTGTCCCGCGCATCCTCGCCGCCGCCGTTTCCCTGGCCGCCCTGCCCGCACTGGCTGCCGATGAGCACGGTTTCGTGGAAGACGCCACGGCCACGCTGAACCTGCGCAACTTCTACATCAACCGCAACTTCGTGAACCCGACCTACCCGCAAGGAAAGGCCGAGGAATGGACGCAGAACTTCATTCTCGATGCCAAGTCAGGGTTCACCGAAGGGCCGGTGGGCTTTGGTGTCGACATGCTCGGCCTGCTCTCGGTGAAGCTCGATGGTGGCAAGGGCACCCGTGGCACCCAACTGCTCCCGGTGCATGACGACGGCCGTCCCGCCGACGACTTCGGCCGCCTGGCAGTGGCCGGCAAGATGCGCGTGTCGAAGACCGAGCTGAAGGTCGGCGAGTGGATGCCGGTGCTGCCGATCCTGCGTTCCGACGATGGCCGCTCCCTGCCGCAGACCTTCCAGGGCGGCCAGGTCACCTCCCAGGAGATCGACGGCCTGACGCTCTACGGTGGCCAGTTCCGTCAGAACAGCCCGCGTAACGACGCGAGCCTGGAAGACATGTCCATGAACGGCCGCGCGGCCTTCACCTCGGACCGCTTCAACTTCGCCGGCGGCGAGTACGCCTTCAACGAGAAGCGCACCCTGGTCGGCCTGTGGTACGCCGAGCTGGAAGACATCTACCAGCAGCAGTACCTGCAGGTGATGCACAGCCAGCCGGTGGGCGACTGGACCCTCGGTGCCAACCTCGGCTACTTCAACGGCAAGGAGAACGGCAGCGCCCTGGCCGGCGACCTGGACAACCAGACCTGGTCGGCCCTGCTCTCGGCCAAGTACGGTGGCAACACCTTCTACGTCGGCCTGCAGAAAGTCAGCGGCGACGATGCCTGGATGCGCGTCAACGGCACCAGCGGCGGCACCCTGGCCAACGACAGCTACAACTCCAGCTTCGACAACGCCAAGGAGAAATCCTGGCAGCTGCGCCACGACTACAACTTCGCCGCCGTCGGCGTGCCCGGCCTGACCCTGATGAACCGCTACATCAGCGGCGACGACGCCCACGTCGGCAGCGTGACCGACGGCAAGGAATGGATCCGCGAAACCGAGCTGGCCTATGTGGTGCAGTCCGGTGCGTTCAAGGCGCTCAGCGTGAAGTGGCGCAACTCCAGCATCCGCCGTGACTTCAGCAACAACGAATTCGACGAGAACCGTCTGATCATCAGCTATCCGCTGTCGATCCTCTAATCCTTTGGTAAGCGTGCTTCACCCCCCTTCGGCCCGCCATCTGGCGGGCTTTTTTATGTTCGCTGACCGGCCACTTGCACCCCCCCGGCCTTGGTCACGGGAGATAGCATCAATAGAATACGGAACATAGTTCCAGTATTTGAGGTTACTTCGACATGCCTGCCGCACACCCTGCTCCCCATCGCCTTGACTGCGACCTGCTGGTAATCGGCTCCGGCGCCGCGGGCCTTGCCGCCGCCGTCACCGCCGCCCATCACGGCCAGAAAGTAATCCTCGTCGAAAAGGAACCGGTATTCGGTGGCGCCACCGCTTGGTCCGGCGGCTGGATGTGGGTGCCGCGCAATCCATTGGCCCGGCGTGCCGGTATCGAGGAGGACATCGAGCAGCCGCGCACTTACCTGCGCAACGAGCTGGGCGAACACTTCCGACCGGAACTGGTGGATGCTTTCCTCGAAACCTGCCCGGAAATGGTGAGCTTCTTCGAACAGCACACCGCGCTGCAGTTCGTCGATGGCAACGGGATTCCCGACATGCACGGAGACACTCCCGGCGCCGCCAGCGGTGGCCACCAGGTGATCGCCGCGCCGTACGACGGACGGGAAGTCGGCAACCTCTTGCTGCGCCTGCGCAAGACCATGCGTGAAACGTCCTTCATGGGCATGCCGATCATGGCCGGGGCCGACCTGGCCGCCTTCCTCGGCATGACCCGCTCGCTACGTGCCTTCGTCCATGTGGCGCGGCGCTTCCTCACTCACCTCTACCACTTGGCCCGTTACGGGCGTGCCATGCACCTGGTGAACGGCGTCGCGCTGGTGGCACGCCTGGCCCGGTCGGCCAACGACCTCGGCGTGCAACTGATGGAATCGGCGCCTGCGCGCCGGCTGATAGTCGAAGGCGGCAGCGTTCGTGGGGCGGTGATCGAGCGGGACGGCATAGAAGTCGCCATCCATGCCAGGGCCGTGGTGCTGGCAGCCGGCGGCTTCCCCAATGACCCGGTGCGACGCAAGGCCATGTTCCCCCGCGATATCAGTGGCCACGACAACCTTGCCCTGCCCCCGGCGTCCTGCTCCGGCGACGGCCTGCGACTGGGTGAATCCGCCGGCGGCGTCGTGGCCGACGACCTGCGTTCTCCCGTGGCCTGGGCGCCGGTATCCCGAGTGCCCTACCCCAACGGCACCTTTGGCCATTTCCCCCACATCATCGATCGCGGCAAGCCCGGGATCATCGGCGTCCTCAGCAACGGCAAGCGCTTCGTCAACGAAGCCGGCGGCTACTACGACTACGTGGACGCCATGAACAAGGCTGTTCCGGAAGGTGAGGAAAGCTGTTCCTGGCTGATCTGCGACCACCGATTCCAGCGCCGCTACGGACTGGGCTTCGCCCGCCCCGCCCCTGTTCCGCTCTGGCCCCACGTGCGCAATGGCTACCTCAAACGCGGCAGGACCCTGGTCGAACTGGCGCAAGCCTGCGGCATCGACGCCGCCGGGCTGACCACCAGCGTGGCTGCGTTCAACCACCATGCACGCCACGGCGAAGACCCGGAGTTCGGGCGTGGCAGCACCGCCTTCAATCGCCGAAACGGGGACGCCTTGCATAAGGGTTCCAATCCCTGCGTGGCGCAGATCGAGCACGGCCCGTTCTATGCGGTAAAGGTCCAGCCAGGCTGCTTCGGCACCTTCGCCGGTCTGCGCACCGATGGACAGGCACGGGTACTGGACGCGAACGGCCAACCGATTCCCGGGCTCTATGCAGCAGGCACCGACATGGCCAGCGTGCTGGGCGGGCACTACCCGTCCGGCGGGATCAACCTGGGCCCGGCCATGACCTTCGGCTACATCGCCGGCCGCCATGCGGCAGGCATCCCCCAATGAGCAAGCCTCTATCCACGAACAAGGAGTCATCCATGCGGAATCTCACCACCGCCCAGGGACTGAACATGCCCCAGCTCGGCCTCGGCACCTGGCCCATGACGGGCGAGGAATGCACCCGTGCCGTGCGCCAGGCCCTGGAGCTGGGCTACCGCCACATCGACACCGCGCCCGCCTACGAGAACGAGGCCGCCGTGGGTGAAGCCCTGCGCCAGAGTGATGTAGCTCGCGAATCCATCCATCTGACTACCAAGGTCTGGTGGGACAAACTACAGCCGGCCGCCATGCGCCAGTCGCTGGAAGACAGCCTGCGTGCCCTGGGCACCGAGCAGGTGGATCTGTTCCTGATCCACTGGCCGGCCAGGGACTGGGACCTTGCGCGCAGCATCGAAACCCTGGTGGCCCTGCGCGATGAAGGCAAGGCGCGCTGCATCGGCGTCGCCAACTTCCCCCTGGGCCTGTTGCGCCAGGTGGTTGATGACTTCGGTGCACCGCTGTCCGCCATCCAGGTCGAGTACCACGTCATGCTCGACCAGCAGCCTCTGCTGGACTACGCCCGCAGCAAGGGACTGGCGCTGACCGCCTATACCCCGCTGGCACGCGGCCTGGCGGCGGAGCAGGAAGCAATTCGCCAGATCGCCGAGAAGCATGGCGTCCTTCCCAGCCAGGTAGCGTTGAAATGGTTGCTGGATCAGGAGGGCGTCGCCGCCATTCCGAAGGCCTCAAGCAAAGCGAACCAGCAGTCCAACCTGGATGCCCTCAAGGTGCAGCTCGATGATGAGGACCGCGCCCTGATCGCCGCCCTGCAGAAGGACAAGCGCGTGGTCAGCCCGGACTTCGCGCCGGAGTGGGATGCCTGATGGCGGGAAATGTGGGGCGACTGCGTCGCCCTTGGCGAATGAATTCGCCCCTACAGGATTCCGCCGAAGGTGAACCGTGAGTCACCCCTCGCCCTCTGGGAGAGAGGCCGGGGGTGAGGGTGGTCACCGGCTGGCACGGCGCCCAGCCACTTCGCGAATGAATTCGCTCCCACAAAGGGCTCGGTCCAGCACCTAACCTGTGGGGGCGATTTCAATCGCGATACAGGCCGAAGGTCTGCCCAATGGGGCAACTGCGTTGCCCTTGGCGAATGAATTCGCCCCTACATAGAGAGCGAAACACACACCACCCCCAATAAAAAACGCCGCCCGGATGCGTGGTCCGGGCGGCGTTCTGCTTTTGCGGGGATCAGCCTTGCAGCGATTCCACGCCCAGCTCATCCCACACGGCTTCGGCCAGGTGGAAGGTGGCATTGGCGGCGGGGATGCCGCAGTAGATGGCGCTCTGCATGATCACTTCCTTGATCTCGTCGCGGGTCACGCCGTTGTTCTTCGCGGCGCGCAGGTGCAGCTTCAGCTCGCCCTCGCGGTTCATGCCGATGAGCATGGCGATGGTCACCAGGCTACGGGTATGACGCGGCAGGCCCGGGCGGGTCCAGATATCACCCCAGGCGTGGCGGGTGATCATTTCCTGGAACTCTTCGTTGAACGGCGTGAGGTTCTGCAGGCTGCGGTCCACGTGGGCATCGCCCAGCACGGCGCGGCGTACCTGCATGCCGGCTTCGTAGCGTTCTTTCTCGTCCATTGATAGGTCCTCGAATCGGGATCGTAGGAGCGAGCTCTGCTCGCGAAAAGCGCATTCGCGAGCAGAGCTCGCTCCTACATCAATAGTCAGGCGGTCAGGAAAGCCAGCACGCGCTGGCTGAAGGCGTCGCCGGCCTGCACGTTGGACAGGTGCGCCGCATGGAACTCGACCAGCTCGGCGCCGGCAATGCGCTCCTGCATGAAGCGGCCGTGCTCGGTGGTGGTCACCGGGTCGCCGCTGCCGCAGACGATCAGGGTCGGTGCGGCGATGCGGCCAAGCTGCTCGCGGTAGTCGGCATCACGTACGGCGGCGCAGTTGGCGGCGTAACCCTCGGGCGAGGTTTGCGCCAACATGCCTACGATGGGCTCGACCTTGGCCGGCTCAGCCTCGGCGAAATCCGGGGTGAACCAGCGGGAAATCGAAGCGTCGCGCAGGTCGCGCATGGCCTGGGCACCGCCGGAGAGCACGGTGTCGATGCGCGGGTTCCAGACTTCCGGGGTGCCGATCTTGGCGGCGGTGTTGCACAGCACTAGGCGCTCGATGCGCTCGGGTGCGTTGATGGCCAGCCACTGGCCGATCAGGCCGCCCATTGACAGGCCGCAGAAGTACGCCTTCTCGATGTCCAGGGCATCCAGCAGGGCCAGCACGTCACCGCCCAGTTGCTCGATGCTGTAGGGGCCTTCGCTGACCAGGGACTTGCCGTGGCCACGGGTGTCGTAGCGCAGCACCTGGAAGTGCTGGGTGAAGGCCGGGATCTGGACATCCCACATGTGCAGGTCGGTGCCCAGGGAGTTGGACAGCACCAGCACCGGCGCACCGGCCGGGCCTTCGAGGAGGTAGTTCAGGTCGCCATCGGCGAGACGTACGGCAGGCATGCAAATCTCCTAGCGCGAAAAATGTTGGTGATCGGCAACGGCGCGTTCGACCCAGCGACGCGCCTGTCCGAGGTAATGGGCCGGATCGAGCAGGCGGTCCAGCTCGGCGGCGGAAAGTTGTCCGCTGACTTCGGCATTGGCACCGAGCACGACGCGCAGGTGGGCGCTCTCCTTCACCGCCTGGCGGCAACACTGCTCCACCAGGTGATGGGCGGCGTCACGACCGATGCGCTGGGCAAGGGCGATGCTCACGGCTTCGGCCAGCACCAGCCCCTGGGTCAAATCGAGGTTGCGGCGCATGCGCGCGGCATCGACTTCCAGGCCGGGCACCACCAGCAGCGCCTGCTGCAGGGCACCGGATACCAGGCAACAGAGTTCTGGCAGGGTTTCCCATTCGGCATGCCACAGGCCGAGGCTGCGCTCGTGCTCCTGGGGCATGGCGGCAAACATAGTGGATACCAGGCCCGGCGCACGGGTGGCGGCGCCGATCAGCACCGCGGCGCTCACCGGATTGCGCTTGTGCGGCATGGTGGACGAACCACCCTTGCCCGGCGCGGACGGTTCGAAGACTTCACCGGCTTCGGTCTGCATCAGCAGGCTCAGGTCACGCCCCAGTTTGCCGAGGCTGCCGGCGATCAAGCCGAGCAGGCTGGCGAACTCCACCAGGCGGTCGCGCTGGGTGTGCCAGGGTTGGTCCGGCAGGTTCAGGTCCAGTTCGCGGGCCAGCGCTTCGGCCACCGGCCAGGCCTGATCGCCCAGTGCAGCCAGGCTGCCGGACGCGCCGCCGAACTGCAGACAGAAGAGGCGCGGCTTGAGCTCGGCCAGGCGTTGGCGATGACGAGTGACGGCGCCGAGCACCCCGGCGAGCTTCATGCCGAGGGTGACGGGAGTGGCCTGCTGCAACCAGGTGCGACCGGCCAGCGGGGTATCGGCGAAGCGTTCGGCCTGCACCGCCAGGGCCTGTGCCAGGCCGGCAAGGTCCTGCTCCAGCAGCTCGGTGGCGGCACGCAATTGCAGCACCAGGCCGCTGTCCATGGCGTCCTGACTGGTGGCGCCGAGGTGCACGTAGCGTTCGGCGTCCGTGCTCTTGGCCGCGACTCGCTTGCCAAGGGCCTTGACCAGCGGAATGGCGGAATTGCCGGCTGTGGCGATGGCCTGGGCCAGCGCGGAGTAGTCGTAGAGTTCGGCCTTGCAGGCGGCCTCGATGGGGGCGACGGCGTCGCCGGGGATCAGGCCGACGCTCGCCTCGGCACGGGCAAGTGCGGCCTCGAAGTCCAGCATGCCCTGCACCCGGCCCTGGTCGGAGAACACCGCACGCATGGCAGGCTGGGTGAAATAGGCGTCGAAGAGTTGGTTGCTCGGGCTGTTCAAGCCAGTGCTCCAGAAATCGGGATGGTGTTTCGTTTTATAGCAGCCGGCCGCGCGGGGCCAGCTTTTGCGCGGAGCAGCCGGTGCGCACGGCGCACCCTACGGTAGGGTGTGCCGTGCGCACCAAGAGCTGTCAGACGCGCTCGATAGCCAGGGCCAGGCCTTGGCCGACGCCCACGCACATGGTCGCCAGACCCAGCTTGCCGCCGGATTTCTCCAGCTGGTGCAGGGCGGTCTGGACCAGACGCGCGCCGCTGGCACCCAGCGGGTGGCCGAGGGCGATGGCGCCGCCGTTCGGGTTGACCTTGTCGCTGTTGTCGGCGATGCCGAGTTCACGCATCACGGCCAGGCCTTGAGCGGCAAAGGCTTCGTTCAGTTCGATCACGTCGAAGTCGCCGATGGCCAGGTTCAGGCGCTCCATCAGCTTGCGCACCGCCGGCACCGGGCCGATGCCCATGACGCGCGGGGCAACGCCGGCGCTGGCCATGCCGAGCACTTTCGCGCGCGGGGTCAGACCGTGCTTCTTCACCGCGTCGGCGGACGCCAGGATCAGTGCCACGGCACCGTCGTTCACGCCAGAGGCGTTGCCGGCGGTGACGGTCTTGCCTTCACCGTTGACCGGTTTCAGCTTGGCCAGGGCTTCGAGGGAGGTGTCCGGACGCAGGTGCTCGTCCTGGTCGACCACGGTCTCGCTCTTCTTGCCCTTGATCACCACCGGGACGATTTCCTCGGCGAAGAAACCTTCAGCCTGGGCGCGACCGGCACGCTGCTGGCTGCGCACGGAGAACAGGTCCTGGTCCTCACGGGAAACCTGGTAGTCGTCAGCCACGTTGTCCGCGGTTTGCGGCATGGCATCGACGCCGTACTGGGCCTTCATCAGCGGGTTGATGAAGCGCCAGCCAATGGTGGTGTCTTCGATTTTCTGGGTGCGGCCGAAAGCGCTGTCGGCCTTGCCCATCACGTAGGGCGCGCGGGACATGGATTCCACGCCACCCGCAATCGCCAGTTCCATTTCGCCCGAGGCGATGGCGCGGAAGGCGGTGCCCACCGCATCCATGCCCGAAGCGCACAGGCGGTTCAGGGTGACGCCCGGAATGCTGTCCGGCAGGCCAGCCAGCAGCAGCGCCATGCGCGCTACGTTGCGGTTGTCTTCGCCGGCCTGGTTGGCGCAGCCGAGGAACACCTCATCCAGCTGATCCCATTTGACCTGGGGATTGCGCTCCACCAGGGCCTTGATCGGGACGGCGGCCAGGTCGTCGGCGCGAACCGGTGCCAGCGAACCGCCAAAGCGGCCGATGGGCGTGCGGATGGCGTCGCAGATGTAGACCTCGCGGCTCATTCCTCACCCCCTTGCTGGCCGTGGGCGGCGGCGGTACGGGCTTCCAGGGCGCGCAGCGCAGTCAGCTCGGTCTCGTTCGGAGCCTGAGTCTCGGACACATCGGCGGCGAAGCGAATGGCCCAGCCGGTGTTCTCGATTACCTGCTCGCGGGTCACGCCCGGGTGAAGCGAGGTGACGATGAATTCGTTGGTGCCGGCTTCTGGCTCCATGATGCAGAGGTCGGTGATCAGCGCTACCGGGCCTTTGCCGGGCAGGCCAAGCTGCTTGCGGTGGTCGCCGCCTTCGCCATGGCCGACGGAGGTGATGAAGGCCAGCTTGTCGACGAAGGTGCGATGGGACTGCTTGAGGATGATCAGCACTTCCTTGGCGGAACCGGCGATCTCCGGAGCACCACCCGCGCCCGGCAGGCGCACTTTCGGGCTGTTGTAGTCGCCGATCACGGTGGTGTTGATGTTGCCAAAGCGGTCTACCTGGGCAGCACCGAGGAAGCCGACGTCGATACGGCCACCTTGCAGCCAGTAGCGGAAGATTTCGCCGGTGGGCACCACGGTGTCAGCGGTTTCGGCCAGTTCGCCGTCGCCAATGGACAACGGCAGCACGCTCGGCTTGGCGCCGATGGGGCCGGACTCATAGATCAGCACCACGTCCGGGGACGAGGTCAGGCGCGCCAGGTTGGCGGCCTTGGACGGCAGGCCGATGCCGACGAAGCAGACGGCGCCATTCTTCAGGCGGCGGGCAGCCGCCACGGTCATCATTTCATTGGTGGTATAGGAGCTCATCACTTGGCCTCCGCAATCTTGGCTTGGAATTCGCTGAAATCCTTGGTGCCGCGGATGTACTCATCGATCCAGGCAGTGAAGGTTTCGCGGTTGCGGGCGATCGGGTCCCAGGCCTGGTAGAAGCGGTTGTCGCGCTCGTAGTAGCCGTGGGCGTAGGACGGATGGGCGCCACCAGGTACGTGGCAGACAGCGGTCAGGGCCCAGGTGGGCAGGACGCAGGCGTTCATTGGCGCGTTCAGGTCGTCGACGATTTCCTCGACGGTGACGATGCAACGCTTGGCTGCCAGGGCCGCTTCCTTCTGCACACCGAGGATGCCCCAGAGCAGTACGTTGCCCTTGCGGTCGGCCTTCTGTGCGTGGATCACGGTGACGTCCGGGCGAACCGACGGAACCGCCGCCAATTGTTCGCCGGTGAACGGGCACTGGATGAACTTGATGTTCGGGTTGACCTTAGGCAGGTCGGAACCGGCGTAGGCGCGCAGCACGGCAAACGGCAGGCCCGAGGCACCGGCCACATAGGAGTTGGCCAGGTCGGCATGGCTGTGCTCGTCGATTTCCAGGGCATTCGGCCACTGCTTCTCGACGGCGTCACGCAGGCGGTGCAGCGAGCCCACGCCAGGGTTACCGCCCCAGGAGAAGGTCAACTTACGGGTGCAGCCAGCGCCGATCAGCAGGTCATAGACCAGGTCGGGGGTCATGCGCACCACGTGCAGGTCTTTCTTGCCCTGGCGAATGATTTCGTGGGAAGCGGCAGTAGGAATCAGGTGGGTGAAGCCCTCGAGGGCTACTTTGTCGCCGTCGTTGATGAAACGCTCGACGGCTTCGCGGAGGGAAATGATTTCAGCCATGGTCGATCTCGTGTTGTTATCCAGGGCGTTTAGGGCGCCGGGTGAGCAAAAAGTACTCCCCGGCCCCCTCCCGAACAATCCGATAATCGACTATTGGTGCGGTTATCGAACGGATGTGTATCTAGCTACCTAATCCGTTCCAGCCTGCAGCGGCCTCAACCGTCGAAGGCTTTTTTCAGTGCCGCGACGTCCAGTTTCTTCATCTGCATCATGGCTGCGAACGCGCGCTGGGAACCCGCCGACTGCGAGTCCTCAAGCATCTTGATCATCGCGATGGGTACTACCTGCCAGGAGAGCCCGTAGCGGTCCTTGAGCCAGCCGCACTGTTGGGCGTTCGGGTCGCCTCCGGCGGAGAGCTTGTCCCAGTAGTGGTCCAGTTCCTCCTGATCGTCGCAGTGGATCTGGAAGGACACAGCCTCATTGAACTTGAACACCGGGCCGCCATTGAGCGCGGTGAAGCGCTGGCCGTCCAGTTCGAAGTCCACGGTGAGCACCGATCCTGGCTCCCTGCCGTGGACGTCCCGGCCCGCCTCGCCATAGCGGCTGATAGCAGTGACCTTCGAATTGGGGAAGATACCGATGTAGAAGTTGACCGCGGCCTCTGCCTCGGTGTCGAACCACAGGCACGGGACGATGGTGTGAATCCGCTTGCTCATGGCGCACCTCCTGATTGGGTGGGATGACGATAGACGATCATCCCGTGGTCGATTGGCGCCCCGACGGATCGACATGGCTCGATGAATTCCTGTAGGAGCCAGCTTGCTGGCGAAGCGATCCCATTCGCTGGCAAGCCAGCTCCTACAGGGTGCATCCCGCTCAGGCGTGCATTTCCTCCACCAGCACTTTCACCAGCTCTGCCGCGGGCATCTCCCTCGCCAGCGGCGCGCCCTGCCCCGCCCATTGCACGGCGAAGTCGTTGCAGCCCCTGGCGCTGGCGGCGGCATGCAGGGCCTTGGCGGCATCGTAGGTGTTCGGGTAGTCAGGCAAGGCTGGCGCATTCGGGGTGTCGAGGTCGGTCCACAGGCGGTTGACCATGCCACGGGCGGCGCGGCCGGAAATCGCGGCGGTGATGCGCGTCTGGTGGGCGCGCTCGCCTTTCAAGGCCGCGCGGTAAGCGGCGTTGGCGGCGGACTCCGGGCAAGGCACGAAGGCGGTACCCAGTTGCGCGCCCTGGGCACCCAGCACCAGCGCGGCGCGGATGCCCTGCCCGTCCATGATTCCTCCAGCGGCGATCACCGGAATGCGGCAGTTGCGCGCGATCAGCCTCACCAGTGCCAGAGTGCCGATGCCAGCATCGCCCTTCTCGGGCTCGAACACGCCACGATGGCCGCCAGCTTCGATGCCCTGGGCCACGATGGCATCGACGCCTGCTGCCTCCACCAGGCGCGCCTCCTCCAGGCTGGTGGCGCTGGCCAGCAAGCGGATGCCTGCGCTCTTCAGCGCGTCGATCCAATCCTGCGGCGGGAGGCCGAAGTGGAAACTGACGACTGCCGGACGCTCATCCAGCAACAGCTGCGCCATCTCGGGATCGGCAAGGAAGCTCTTGTAGATCTCACGAATACCGGCCGGCGGTTCGGCGTCGAACTCGGCGAACAATGGCCGCAGGTGTTCCAGCCACGCGCCCTCGCGCTGCGGATCGGAGACTGCCGGCCGGTGGCAGAAGAGGTTGACGTTGAAGGGTCTGCTGGTCAGGGCACGGGTTTCCGCGAGCATGGCGCGAGCCTGGGCCGGGTTGCTGGCACCAATGCCGATGGAGCCCAGGGCGCCGGCATTGGACACGGCAGCCGCGAGGGCCGGGGTGGAAACACCCACCATGGGGGCCTGGATGATGGGGAATTCGATACTGAGCAGTTGGGTGAAGGACATGACGCAGCGACTCCTGGACACGTGAAAACCTGGCCAATCTATCTTAAATGGAGAATAATTTTAAGTATTCATTCTCCAATAGAGATTATTTACCATGGATCTATCCAGCCTGGAGATATTCCGTGCCGTGGCCCTGGAGCACAGCGTGACCCGTGCGGCCCAGCGCCTGCAGCGAGCGCAGTCCAACGTCACCACACGGATTCGCCAGCTAGAGGAAGAGCTGGGCACGCCCCTCTTCCTCCGTGAGGGCAAGCGCATGACCCTGACCGATCGCGGCCAGGCCTTCCTCGACTACAGCGAGCGCCTGCTGGCCCTGGCAGACGAAGCGCGCCAGGCCATGCACCCCCAGCAACCCGGCGGTCGCCTACGACTCGGCAGCATGGAAAGTACCGCTGCCAGTCGTCTGCCCGCACCCCTCGCGCGCTTCCATAGCCAGTGCCCTGACGTGGAGCTGGAGGTGAGTACCGGCACCAGCCAGGCTCTACTGGAAGGTGTTCTGGCGCGGCGCCTTGATTGCGCCCTGGTGGCCTGGCCAAAAGGCCAGGAGGAAGTCGTCGCGATGGGACTGGAGGCGCAGCCGGTGTTCCTGGAGGAATTGCTGCTGGTCCTGCCAGCCGGCCACCCGCCGGTAAAGGGACCGTCCGATGTCCAGGTGCGCGGGCTGGCGGGATTCGCCGAGGGCTGCACCTATCGGCAGATCGCCGAGAACTGGTTGTCCGGCGAAAGTCGCCCGTTGCCGAAGGTCCAGCAGGTGGGTTCCTACCACGCCATCCTCGCCTGTGTGTCGGCTGGCGCCTGCGTCGGCATCCTGCCGCGCTCGGTGCTGGAGCTGCAGCGCGAACTCCCGCCGGTCCTGCAACTGCCCCTCATGCAGGTCGAAACCCTGCTGGTGTGGCGCCAGGGTTATTCCACGGCCGCCTTCGAGGTGTTTCGCCAGGTGCTGTCCAGCAACGCCTGAGCCCTTGGCGATCAGGCCTCCACGGGCGCGCCACTGTCGCCCCAGCCCTGGTGACGCGGCAGGCCATCGTCGGGCAGGGTCAGGAGCGGATGCTTGGAGCGCGCGAACACGTAGCGGTCCGGCTTGCCGCCGGCGTCGGAGTCACGGTCCAGCGTCGGTATGTGTACCAGCTCGAAGTCGGGGAAACTGTCGACGTGCAGGTACATGTGGCAGCCGCATTCGGAGCAAAAGTAACGGTGACAGGTGGACTTGGAGTGATAGCACTTCAGCTTGTCGGCATTGGCAGTGATCCTGAAGGCGTTGCGATCCACGACTGCGATGATCGCCATGGCACCGCCGCAGATGTCGGTGCAGTCGGTGCACAAACAGTAATGCACCTCCGCGGGCCTGGCGTTGTATTCGTAGCGCACCGGGTTGTCGTCGCACCGGCAGCCACCGACCGCCCTGAATGACTCGGTCATGTCAGTTCTCCCATCGAATTTGAATCCGCACGGCGCCGCACCGTGCCGGCGTGCACCGACGAGGGTCTGGTTCGTGGACGTGGGGAGAACGCCGGGAAAGTAGCCCGGAGCGGGCCTGGGCCCGCGTGGGCACGGATCAGGTGGACCTCACCGCTGCATTGATCAGATTAGTTCAGAGCCGACCGTGCAGCGCCTTCTCGAAGATGCGGCTGTACGCCTGGGCGTCGTACTGGACCGGATTGGTGCCAGCGGACGGATCGACTTCGGCCATGCGTCCGACCTGCTCCACTCGCCCGTCGTCGATGCCGATGTCGCCCAGGCTGTGGGGAATATCCAGTTCGCTGCGCAGGTTCACCACCCAGTCGAGCACGCCGGCAAAACCCGCCTTCGGCAGGCCCAGGTAGCGCGCCAGACTTGCCATGGGACCCTCTATATGAGCTCGATTGGCCTGCAGCACGTAGGGCATCAGCACGGCATTGAGCAAGCCGTGGTGGGCGTCGTATAGCGCGCCAAGAGGATGGGCCAGCGCGTGCATCGCCCCAAGGCCGCGCTGGAACGCGGTCGCGCCCATGCTGGAAGCCACGAGCATCTGCAGCCGGGCTTCGACATCGCTGCCCTTTGCGTTTGCCCGAGGTAGATAGTCCTTGACCAGGCGCATGCCCTCCAGGGCGATGCCGGCGGCCATGGGGTGATAGAGCGGTGAGCAATAAGCCTCCAGGCAGTGGGACAGCGCATCCATACCCGTGGCAGCGGTGATTTTCGGCGGCAGGCCGACGGTGAGTTCCGGGTCGAGGATGACGATCGCCGGCAGCATCCGGGCGTGGAAGATGATGCGTTTGATATGCGCCTGGTCGTCGGTGATGACCGCCGCGCGACCGACTTCGGAACCGGTACCGGCCGTGGTAGGTACGGCAACCACCGGGGCCATGCCAGCCACGTTGACGCGCGACGCGTTGTCGCCGACGTCCTCAAAGTCCCAGAGCGGCCGATCCTGCCCCACCATCAGGGCGATAGCCTTGCCCGCATCCAGCGCCGAGCCGCCACCGAAAGCGATCACGCCGTCATGCCGACCCGCCTTGAATGCGGCCACGCCATCCATCACGTTCGGTCCGGTCGGGTTGCCCTTGATCTGGTGGAACAGCCCCGCCGTGAGTCCCGCATCGCGGCATTGGCGCAATGCCAAATCGATCATCGGCAACGCCGCGAGCCCCGGGTCGGTGACCAGCAGCGGCGCCTGCATACCCAGCTCCCGGCAAGCGGAGTCGAGTTCCTTGATGCGTCCGACACCGACGCGCACCGATGTCGGGTAGTTCCAGTTCATGCGGTAGTGGCTCGGGTCCATGTCGCGCCTCACAAAGTGTTCTTGAAATGGAAGGACTTCGGCCGGGTCAGGTGTTCGTAGCCCACCCGCGAAAGGGTGCAGCCGCGCCCGGACTGCTTGACGCCGGTCCAGGCCAGGGCCGGGTCCAGGTAATCGCAGCGGTTGAGGAACACAGTGCCCGCCTCGACCCGGTCCGCCAGCGCCAGTGCGCTGGTTTCATCCCGGCTGAAGATCGCGGCGGTCAGGCCATAAGGGCTGTCGTTCATCAATTCCAGGGCCTCGTCGTCGTCGCGTACCTTCTGGATGCCGACCACCGGGCCGAAGGATTCTTCATTCATCACCCGCATGCCATGGTGGACACCGGTCAGTACCTGGGGCGCCAGGTAGGCGCTGCCGGGCTGATCCAGGGCAAAGGCAGCCGGGTCCAGGTGGGCCTTGGCACCCTGCCCCACGGCTTCGCGTATCTGGGCCCGGACGAACTCCGCCGCTTCGCTGCGCACCAGCGGTCCCAGAGTGGTTTCCGGGTCGTCGGAACGGCCCAGCCGGTATTGCCCCACCAGCGCCACGGCCTGATCCACGAAGGCATCGTAGAGATCGGCATGCACGTAGATGCGCTCGATGCCGCAACAGGACTGGCCGGAATTGAAGAACGCGCCATCGATGGCAGTTTCCACGGCATGGCCGAGGTCGGCATCCGCGCGCACATAGGCTGGGTCCTTGCCGCCCAGTTCCAGGCCCGAGCTGATGAAGCGCCCCGCCGCTGCGCGCTCGACCATCGCGCCGCCCTCCACCGAGCCGGTGAAGGCCACATGACGAACTGGCTCGGCCTGGATCAGCTGTTCCGTGTCGCTGTGGGTCAGGTGCAGGTATTGCAGCACGCCCGGCGGCAGGCCGGCGTCGTCGAATGCCTCTGCCATCCGCTCGGCGCAGAGCGGTGTCTGCGCGGAGTGCTTGAGCAGTACGCAGTTACCCGCCAGCAAGGCCGGTACCACCGCGTTCACGGCCGTCAGGTAGGGGTAGTTCCAGGGCGCGATGACCAGCGCCAGCCCCAGCGGCTCGCGGCGGATCAACCGAGTGAAGCCAGTTTTGTCCGGCAGGCGGATATCAGCCAGGGCCTCTTCGGCGATATCCGCCATGTAGGTGGCCCGCTCGACGAAGCCACGAATTTCCCCCGGTGCGTAGCGAATCGGCCGTCCCATCATCCAGCAGAGCTCTTCTGCCAGTTGAGCCTCGCGCGCAGCGAATGCAGCGATGGCGCGGCGGGTGATCGCGACCCGTTCGGCCACGGGCGTTCCTTTCCAGGCTGCCCGCGCGAGCTCGGCACGCTCCAGCGCCGCCGCTATCTCCGTCGATGAGGCCCAGGGCCGCTCGACGTAGATCGAACCGTCGATGGGTGAGCGGGTCTGCAGCAGCTTGCTCATGGGACAGCTCCCTTGGTTGCCTTCCTTTCAAGCCTAGCCAACGCACTACTGGCCGAGGGTTTCCTTGAACAGCGCCAGCATGTCGGCCCAGGAGTTCTCGTCTGCCACCTCGTTGTAGCCCAGGTCCGGTCCTTTCTCGCTGCCGTGCCCGGCATGGCTCAGGCGGTCGGCATCAGGATTGGTGAAGCTGTGCTTGGCCTTCGGCTGGATCACCACACGGTAGTCGGCCTTGGCGTTATCGAACTCTTCCTTGAATGTGGTGACCGAGGCCATGGGCACCAGGGTGTCCTTCTCGCCATGCTCCACCAGCACCTTGGCCTTCACCGCACCCGGCTTGGCGGCCGAGGTGGCGGCCAGCACGCCGTGGAAACTGACCACTGCAGCCAGCGGCAGGCCTTCACGAGCCATGTCCAGCACCACCTTGCCCCCGAAGCAGTAACCAATGGCGGCCAGCTTGTCGGGATCGGTCTGCGGTTGCGCCTTCAGCAAGTCGAGCCCGGCGAGGAAACGCGCCTTGGCCGCCGGAGCGCTGGCCAGGGCAGCCTGCATGAAGGCCTGGGCATCGGCCGGGTGTTCGGTGTTCTTGCCCTCGCCATACATATCGATGGCGAGGGCGCTGTAGCCGAGCGCAGCGAGATCGCGGGCGCGACGTTTAGCGTAGTCGTTCAGGCCCCACCACTCGTGGACCACGATCACCCCTGGCCGCTTGCCGACGACGGCGTCGTCATAGGCGTAGTAGCCAATCAGGGATGTGCCGTCCGGGCCCTTGTAGGGAATTTCAGTGGCTTTGATTTCGGCCTGGGCGAGGCCGGCGCCGAGGAGCAGCGCAAACAGGAGCGCGATTCTGGACATGCAGCAGTCCTCCAACCTGAAGTGGTGAGAAACAACTGCATCCAGTGTCGCGGGTTTGCCGGATTTCGCCAGCGATCCCTGGAAGGAACCGTAGTGAATGCGAATTGAGGGGAGGGTATCTCGGGTCGACTTGTTTGTAGGAGCGAGCTTGCTCGCGAAAAAACTCCGAGCACGATCTTCGCGAGCAAGCTCGCTCCTACAGGTCAGTCGCGGTCGAGCAGATGGAAGCGCGGCAACGAAAGCTTCCAGTGAATGGCCGCCAGGCGAATCAGCAGCACCACCAGCATGGCCGCCGCGGTGACCAGCCAACCCGGCAATGCCACCTCGCGCAGGCCAAGGAAGACGAGGGAACCGGCGATGCAGGCGATTGCATAGATTTCCTTCTGGAAGATCAGCGGCACCTCGTTGCAGATGATGTCGCGCAGTACGCCACCACCCACACCGGTGATCACGCCCATGATCACCGCCGTGCCGGGCTGCAGGTTGTGCTGCAGGGCAACCTCGGTGCCGTACACGGTGAACACCGCCAGGCCGAAGGCGTCCGCGACCAGCAGGCCGGTTTCATTGATCGGCTGCGTCAGGCGCACCCAGATCACCGTGCCGAGCGCTGCCAGGGACGCCACCAGGATGTAGGTGTCGTCGCGAATCCAGCTCACCGGGTGGTTGCCGAGGATGACGTCACGCAAGGTGCCGCCACCCAGTGCAGTGATGATCGCAATCACCAGTACACCGAACAGGTCCATGGATTTGCGCCCCGCCATCAGGGCGCCGGTAATGGCGAAGACCGCTACGCCGAACAGGTCGGACAGGTAGAAGAGTTGCTCCATTCAGTGTCAGGCGCCGACCGGGGTACGCATGGTCACGAACTCTTCAGCGGCGGTCGGGTGCACGCCGATGGTTTCGTCGAAGATGCGCTTGGTAGCGCCGGCCTTGAGTGCCACGGCCAGGCCCTGGACGATCTCGCCCGCTTCCGGGCCGACCATGTGGCAACCGAGGACGCGATCGGTCTCGGCATCCACCACCAGCTTCATCAGCGTGCGCTCCTGGTTTTCCGTCAGGGTCAGTTTCATGGGCCGGAAGCGGCTCTCGAAGACCTTGACCTTGTGCCCCTTGGTGCGCGCTTGCTGCTCGGTCAGGCCGACGGTGCCAATGTTGGGCAGGCTGAAGACGGCGGTTGGGATGTGGTCGTAGTCCACCGGCCGGTATTCCTCCGGCTTGAACAGGCGACGGGCCACGGCCATGCCTTCGGCCAGTGCGACCGGCGTGAGTTGCACGCCGCCGATCACATCGCCCAGGGCCAGGATGGACGGCTCCGTGGTCTGGAATTGTTCATCCACCTTGATGAAGCCGCGCGCGTCCAGCTCGACGCCGGTGTTCTCCAAGCCCAGGTTGTCGAGCATCGGGCGGCGGCCGGTGGCATAGAAGACGCAGTCGGCTTCCAGCTGGCGGCCGTCCTTGAGGGTCGCCAGCAGGCTGCCGTCGGGTTGCCGCTCGATTCGGGCAATGTCGGAATTGAACTGCAGGTTCATCCCCTTCCTGCCCAGCTCTTCACGCAGGTGGTTGCGCACGGAGTCGTCGAAGCCACGCAGGAAAAGTTCGCCGCGATAGAGCAAGGAAGTCTGCGCACCCATGCCATGGAAGATCGACGCGAACTCGACGGCGATATACCCGCCGCCCACCACCAGTACACGCTTGGGCAGTTGCTCGAGGAAGAAGGCTTCGTTCGAGCTGATGGCCAGTTCACGTCCGGGAATGTCGGGAATCTGCGGCCAGCCGCCGGTGGCGACGAGAATGTTTTTCGCCGTGCATCGCTGCCCGTCCACTTCCACGGTATGCGGGTCCACCAGTCGGGCGTGGCCTTCCAGCAAGGTGACGCCGCTGTTGACCAGCAGGTTGCGGTAGATGCCGTTGAGGCGATGGATCTCGCGATTTTTGTTGGTGATCAGGGTTTGCCAGTCGAAGTCGGCCTCATCGAGGTTCCAGCCGAATCCCTTGGCCTGCTCGAAGTCCTCGGCGAAATGGGCACCGTAGACCAGCAGCTTCTTTGGCACGCAGCCAACGTTGACACAAGTGCCGCCCAGATAGCGGCTCTCGGCTATGGCCACACGGGCCCCGAAGCCTGCCGAGAAGCGGGCGGCACGCACACCGCCGGAACCGGCACCTATGACGAAGAGGTCGAAGTCGTAAGCCATGGCGAATCTCCAGAAACAAGCCGCCAGCATACCGGAAGATCTGTCTCTGACCAGTTGCCGGGCCTATTCTTGAAGCATCGAAAAGGAGGTTGCCATGCGCCCCACCCTCACCCATGTGGCCCTGCATGTACCGGAGCTGGAGGCCTGCATTCGCTTCTATGCGGACTTCTGCGGAATGCGCGTGATACACGAGCGCGCGGGCAAGGGCTCGAAGATCGTCTGGATGGCCGAGCCCGGCAAGGAACACCAGTTCATCTTCGTGATAATGCCCGGCGGCCAGAGTCGCCATCTTGCCGCTGACGATTACAGCCACTTCGGCTTCGCCGTGGACAGCCGCGACCGGGTGGACGCCATCGCTGCCCAGGCCGAAGCGGCTGGCTGCCTGATCTGGCCCCCTCGTGACGAACCCTATCCCGTCGGCTACTACTGCGGTCTGCGCGACCCTGCCGGCAATTACGTGGAGTTCAGCTACGGCCAGCCGTTGGGGCCGGGGTCCGAGGCGATGCCGATTCCCTAGAGTGCGTCGTGTCATTCCCTTGTAGGAGCGAATTCATTCGCGAAGGACAGCGGAGCTGTCCCAATTGATGCAATACAGGGCAGACCTGCGGTCTGCATTCGCGAATGAATTCGCTCCCACCCCCACATTGCTTCTCTGCCGCCAACAAAAAGGCCGCCCGAAGGCGGCCTTTCCACGGGTTCAGCCCAATCAGTAGGCCTTGCCGGTCTTGTACAGGTTCTCGAAGCAGTAGTTGGTAGCTTCGATGTAGCCTTCCGCACCACCGCAGTCGAAACGCTTGCCCTTGAATTTGTAGGCCAGCACGCAGCCGTCCTGGGCCTGCTTCATCAGGGCGTCGGTGATCTGGATTTCACCGCCCTTGCCCGGCTCGGTCTGCTCGATGAGATCGAAGATGTCCGGAGTCAGGATGTAGCGGCCGATGATCGCCAGGTTGGACGGGGCGTCTTCCGGCTTGGGCTTCTCCACCATGCTGTTCACACGGAAGATGTCGTCACGGATCATCTCGCCGGCGATCACGCCGTACTTGGAGGTTTCCTCGCGCGGCACTTCCTGGATGGCGACGATGGAGCAGCGGAACTGGTTGTACAGCTTGACCATCTGCGTCAGGACGCCGTCACCTTCGAGGTTCAGGCACAGGTCGTCGGCCAGGACCACGGCGAAGGGCTCGTCGCCAATCAGCGGACGACCGCTGAGGATGGCGTGACCCAGGCCTTTCATTTCCACCTGACGGGTGTAGGCGAAGCTGCACTCGTCGATCAGGCGACGGATGCCGACCAGGTATTTCTCCTTGTCGGTACCCTTGATCTGGTGCTCCAGCTCGTAGCTGATGTCGAAATGGTCTTCGAGGGCGCGCTTGCCGCGACCAGTCACGATGGAGATTTCGCTCAGGCCAGCGTCCAGGGCCTCTTCAACGCCGTACTGGATCAGCGGCTTGTTCACCACTGGCAGCATTTCCTTGGGCATCGCCTTGGTGGCCGGCAGGAAGCGGGTACCGTAACCGGCGGCGGGGAACAGGCATTTCTTGATCATTTCGATCCTTTGGGGTGGGTGTTATGGCGAATTGCCGCGCAGTCTAATCACGCGGCACTCGCCTTACAATGCCCGCTTGCGGGCCGTCCTATGCCGCGATAGAGAAACCCTGCTTCGACCAGTTGCGCCGGTTCGTAGAGGTTGCGTCCATCAAAGATCACGGGCATGCGCATAAGACCACGAACCCGCTCGAAGTTCGGTTGGCGGAACTGCTTCCATTCGGTGACCAGCACCAGCGCATCGGCGCCTTCCGCTGCGCTGTAGGGAGAGTCCAGCAACCGCAGTTGCCCGGTTTCCAGCGCTTTCGGATAGCGCGCAGCGACGCCGGAATTGGCCACCGGGTCATGAGCCTGCACCCGCGCACCGGCCTGTAGCAGGGCCTCCAGCAACACGAGGCTGGGCGCTTCGCGCAGGTCGTCGGTACCCGGTTTGAAGGCCAGCCCCCAGAGCGCAACTACCCTCCCCTGCAAGAATCCGTTGAAGTGCTCGCGCACCGTCTGGAACAGCAAGGTCTTCTGCAGCGCGTTGCGCGCCTCCACGGCGCGCAGGATGCCGGGCTCCATGCCTTCCTGCTCGGCCGTACGGATCAGCGCGCGCACATCCTTGGGGAAGCAGGAACCGCCGTAGCCGCAGCCCGCATAAATGAAGTGGGTACCGATACGCTTGTCGCTGCCGATGCCTCGTCGCACCTCCTCGATGTCCACGCCGAGTCGCGTGCAGATGCCCGCCATCTCGTTCATGAAGGAGATCTTTGTCGCGAGAAAGGCATTGGCAGCGTATTTGGTGAACTCCGCCGCACGCACACCCATGGTGATGACTCGCTCGTGGTTGCGCAGGAACGGCGCATAGAGCCGGCGCAGCTGCTCGCTGGAGCCGGAATCATCGCAGCCGATGATGACCCGGTCCGGACGCATGAAGTCGTCAATGGCGGAGCCTTCCTTGAGGAACTCCGGGTTGCTCGCCACCTGCACCCGAAAGCCTAGGCCGCGCGATGCCAGGCCGGCATGGATACGCTGGGAAACCCGCTCCGCCGTTCCAACGGGTACGGTGGATTTGTCGACCACGATGCACGGACGCTTGAGGACCGCGCCAAGTTCATCGGCCACGGCCAGCACATGGGACAAGTCGGCGGAACCGTCTTCACCGCTGGGAGTACCCACGGCGATGAAGATGATCTCGGCCTGCAGGACGCCCTCTTCCAGCCGCTCGGTGAAGCTCAACTGGCCACTGGCGAGATGCGCCTGGAGCATGGGCTCCAGACCAGGTTCGTAGATCGGCACCTGGCCCCGGGACAAGCGCGCCAGGCGGAACGGGTCTCGCTCCACGCAACTGACCTGGTTGCCCATTTCGGCAAAGCAGGTTGCCGTCACCAAGCCCACATATCCCGCACCAATCACGCATAGCCGCATGGACAGTCCTCCACCTGTGATAGGCGGATTCCATCCAAGGCTGATGGCAAGGCCGTGACGAAGGCGTGACAGATCGGAGAAACAGAAACGGTCCTTGTCGGACCGTCTGTTCAGGATTCCTGTGGGAGTTCGTTCAGTTCAAGCTCCACCAGGGTCTCGTTACCCTCGTGGGCCACAGGCACGCCACTGTAGCTGGCGAGTGCCTCCCAATGCTGATCCAGTCCGGCCCCGATGGCAGCCAGGTGGTCGATCATGCGCCGTCCTGCGCTTTTTACCGCTGGGTCCTCGCTACGCATCATCTCGAACGACATTTCGCTCATTGCCGCCGTGAGATGGGTGAGGCTGCGGGTCGTCAGGCTGAGCAAACGCACCAGGTGCTGCTCTTTCGATTCCATTCGATTCCTCTCCTGCGCCTGATCCATTCAGGTCCCCCTAAAGCTAGCCGAAATTACGCCACCACTTCGCCATGAAGGCGTTGCGCAGCTTCAGCCTTAGTCCGCTCGTGGGTTCAAAGGTTCTGCGATACCGCAGATGACCCCTCATCCGCGGCAGGCCGGGCGATCTTAAACCAAGGAGTCGCGAAGGAGATATCGCCAGACACGAACAGGCCCGCACGTGGCGGGCCTGGAATTCGTAGTAGGTGGCCGGCGCTGGTTTCCGGCTTGCAAGGTTTATCAGGCATCTCACAGAAGCCAGTAACTCTTCTGCTTCACACGGCGTAAGGGCTGGATCTCATCTGGGAGATCTTTCTAACCGTGTACCCTTCGGAACGCGCCCCACGTTTCCTCGCTATCCGCTTGCGCATCAGTCTGCGTATCCACCTACTGATATTGAATCTAGCAAAGCCCGCTGCTTCCGAAAGCGAGTTTTTAGATTGTTTTCTTTCGGAACCGGAATGGTCTGGAATCGAACGGACTCAACATCCCGCACGGGGTTGCAGGAGCCAGCAGCGTGCGTAGAAGTCACTTGAGCAGAGGGTGATTAAGAGACTGATTTTATTGGCTCCTGAGCGGGGCTCGAATTGTAGACCGCGTATTTACTGACGTCGCCATCAATCCACCCCTACTCCGTACCCTAAACGTATTCCTGAATCTGGAAGTGCCCTTGGGATCTATATCTATCTAGCCCCGCTTCTCCCGGTAATGGCAGAATGCCGCGAATTTTCTGACATGGAGGTCGCCGTGCGCACCATTTCCCTCGCTCTGCTTTCCCTAGCCGCCACCCTGACCCTCACCGGTTGCTCCATCCGAATCGCAGATCTCACGGTGGCCAGTACCAAGAACTTCAACATGAACTCCAACGCGCTGGAAACAGGTCGGCGCGTCGAAGGGAAGGACCAGGTAGCCGTGGTGCTGTTCCCGCTGGGCCAGCCAAACATGAAGGAAGCGATTGACCGCGCCGTTGAAAAAGAGCGCTGCGCCGTTGGCCTTTCCAACGTTGTGATCAACCAAGAAGCGTTCGCTTTCCTGGTCGGCTATGTCGCCGTGAGCGTAGAGGGCAACCTGATCCTTGATCGCGCTCTGCCTGGCTGTGGCGGCTATGCTTCGCAGGGCTACCAGCCGGCTCCTGCCTCCGAGCAGACGTCGCCCTATCGCTCCAAGGAAGCCCAGTTGCAGCAACTGGAGCAACAACAGAGCACCCTGAGCTACGAAGAGTACCAGCGGCGGTATCGGGAGATTGTGGGGCAGTGATTCCAAGCTTCACGGGCCTGCCTTCCGTCTCCATTGCGATTCTGCTCGTCGGCGATTGACAAAATCTAATTGCTGACCGAAATTGCGCGACCTATAAAAAATATAGGCCGATATGAGCCAGACAAAGTTACCGATGTCGATCGAGGCGCTGGAAGCGATCATTCATGAGATCGCTCAAACCACCGCCAATGTGTACTTCACGGACCACTGCAGAGAACGGCTGGACCAGCGTGGCGTCACACTGATTGAGGCAATCAGGTGTCTTCGTCGAGGAATGATTACAAGAGATCCTGAGTACAACGCTCAGAAGGGCTCGTGGGAGTTCAGAATGAGCGAAAGGCCGCCGAGAGACGTGGTCTGCTTGGTTGGGGCCATAGCTCTTGATCCGCCAACGCACAGGATCGTCGCGATCACGGTGTGGGAGGTATGAACATGTTTGAATACACAGGATGCGGCCTGGAAGGTATCTTCCTAAAAAACGGATACACCGTTGAGGAAACCCCCTACGGCAAAGCCGTGTCGATTGCGGACCTGGACGGTCTCCATGGCGCAATTTCGCGCGACATCATCCAGCAAAAAAGCCCTATGACTGGCCACCAGTTCCGCTTTCTCAGGAAGGAGCAGGACCTTGTCCAGGAGGAGCTGGCTGCCTTGCTGCGCGTTGACGTGCAAACGGTTGCCAACTGGGAGAAGAAAGGAAAGGACGCTATTCCGGGAACAGCAGATGTTGCGATGAGGGCTTTCTATACAGCTTTCATCCACGTGCAGTTCAATTTGGTTCCTGTCGCAAAAGATGCAAAGCCGGATGAGAGCGCCACCTTCGAAAGAGAAGATGAACACTGGATCGACGCGATTGCCGCTTGATCGCAGGATTCAATGAAGCCCCGCCACCGAGCGGGGCTTTTCGTTTCTGCCCACTATTCCCTACTGCCCCTCCGCCAAATAGCATCAGGTCAACGCATGGAGCACCCGTATAGCACGCCGCCGCCCCCTCACCTTCCAAGCTTGGGCCCCAGGCTTGGTGGCGCCACCATCTCTGCCCTCGTTCTGTGAAACGGTCACGTGGCAATCATCGAACAGATGGGCCAGCGGCAGATTGCGCACGCTCAGGCCGCCCTTCAAAAGCTGCAAGAACAGCAGGCCCAACAAGCTGCTGCTCGCACGCAGCCAACACGATTCGCAGAGGAAACCGCCCGGGCCCGGTGCTGGGCCTTGCGGGTGGCGGCAGAGCCCACCAGGTCGATCAATCTGCCCGTACTGCACGGCATTGCGCATCACGCCGCTGATGTACTGACGCAGCCGGCTGGCCAACTCCAGTGGGTCACGTTGCTCAGGAGCCTTGAGCGGGGCCAGCAGGTCACGAACCTTCAGGGTATCCACCGGGCGGTGGCGAGGAGTGGGAATAGGTACAGCTTCATGCGCCGCAGCACTCTGGTAGCGTGGTCCGGCGCCCACTTGTGTGCGCCCGCCGTGTGCCACTCCAGGGCGATGCTCTTGGAGCTGTTGCCCGCGGCAGCTTAGAGGGCCGCCCTCGCCTGCTGCTCGTGCTGTGCCCTGGGCCAGCAGCTCCAGAGCAGAGGCACGTCGCCCCCAGGCCGCCTTGAGGCCAAGTGCATGGTGGTTGCCGAAGGTGGCCAGGCCGGTACGGCCATCAGCGTGTGAACTTGAAGCGTCAGGTATTGATGTCGCCGGGCTTCACCGCCAGGTACAGACCCTGTCCGTCGAACAGCTTGTATTCCTTGTCCCGAGGCTTGGCGGCCGGTGTACTCCTATTCTTATTCCTGAAAATAGGAATATGTACATAGACGAGGAGAAACTGACAGAAACAACAAGGCCGGCTGAAAGTGCCGGCCTCGATGGCTTACGTAGACATTTAGAGACGTACATAAGCTGTCAAATGGTGCCCGGAGCGGGACTCGAACCCGCAAGCCCAAAGGGCGAAGCATTTTAAGTGCTCTGCGTATACCGATTTCGCCATCCGGGCAGGAGGGGCATTGGTACAGGGCGCTGATTTAAGCCCAAATAAAATTTCGAATCAATCACTTAGGCGTCGAACAGCCAACTTGTGAGCAATCAGGTTCCACTCCTCCGAGGGGTGGATCCGAGAAAGCCTGCAACTTTTCTGTTCCCATGAAAAAAGCCCCGTAGATTTTTGATCTACGGGGCTTTTCAGATGGAGGCCGAAGTCGGAATCGAACCGGCGTACACGGATTTGCAATCCGCTGCATGACCACTCTGCCATCCGGCCTAACAATAACGCCGCTTGCGGCGGCGTCATCGCGTGAAACTGGAGCGGGAAACGAGACTCGAACTCGCGACCCCGACCTTGGCAAGGTCGTGCTCTACCAACTGAGCTATTCCCGCTTTGTCGTGTTGACGGGCGCCATTCTATAGATTCATGAACAGCCGTCAACCCCTTGATTCAAAAAACTTTTATTTTTCTTTCGGGTCGGTGCTGAGGTGCGGCAACGCGGCCAGCAGGTAGTGCAGCATGGACCACAGGGTAAGTGCCGCAGCGAGGATCAGCAGGAAATATCCAACGCCTACCCAGAAGGTGAGCAGCGGCGGATTGGCGAGAAGGATAACCAGCGCCACCATCTGCGCCGCAGTCTTCCACTTGCCCAGGTTGGACACGGCCACATGGGCACGCGCGCCCAGCTCCGCCATCCACTCACGCAGGGCCGACACCACGATCTCACGACCGATGATGGTGGCCGCAGGCAGCGTCAGCCAGAGGTTGTGGTGCTCTTCCACCAGCAGCACCAGCGCTACCGCCACCATCAGCTTGTCAGCCACCGGATCGAGGAAGGCACCAAAGGGCGTGCTTTGTTGCCAACGCCGTGCCAGATAGCCATCGAACCAGTCGGTGACCGCAGCGATGGCAAAGACTGCACTGGCCGCCAGATAGCTCCAGGAGAACGGCAGATAGAAAAGCAGGATGAAGACGGGAATGAGCAGTACGCGCAGAACGGTGAGCAGGTTAGGAATATTCATCGTTACGGCTGGTTCTGAAGGAAGGCCGCATTCTACTCGCTGTGCAGTGCTGCATAAATCGACTCAGCAAGCTTTTTGCTGATGCCAGGTGCCTTGGCAATTTCTTCGATGCTCGCGCGGCTGAGTTCCTGCAGCCCGCCAAAGTGCTTGAGCAACTCGCGGCGTCGCTTGGGCCCTACGCCAGCGACATCTTCCAGGCTCGAGGTACGCCGCGCTTTGCCACGCCGGGCACGGTGCCCGGTAATGGCGAAACGGTGAGCCTCGTCGCGAATCTGCTGGATCAGGTGCAAGGCGGGAGAGTCCGCTGGCAGGGTGAACTCGTGCGCTGCATCGTTCAGGTAGAGCGTTTCGAAACCGGGCTTGCGAGTCACGCCCTTGGCGACGCCGAGCAGAATCAGCTCCGGCACGGCCAGTTCCTTCAATACTTCCTGGGCCATGGCCAACTGACCCTTGCCACCATCCACCAGCAAGATATCGGGCAGCTTGCCCTCCCCGTCCTTGAGCTTGCCGAAGCGGCGCGTGAGCGCCTGGTGCATGGCGGCGTAGTCGTCACCCGCGGTGACACCCTCGATGTTGTAGCGTCGATAGTCCGACTTCAGTGCCCCCTCAGGGCCGAACACCACGCATGACGCGACAGTAGCCTCACCACTGGAATGGCTGATGTCGTAGCACTCCAGGCGCTGCGGCGCTTCATCCAGGCCAAGGGCCTCGGCCAGGGCCTCGAAGCGAGCGGCAGTGTGTTGCCGGTTAGCGAGTCGCGCGGCCAACGCCTGCTCCGCGTTGGTGACTGCCAGCTGTTGCCAACGTGCGCGCGTGCCACGCACCCGATGACTGATGTCCAGCTCCCGGCCACGCAACTCACCCAGCGCTGCGATCAGTGTTGGGAAATCTTCATGGGTTGCATTGACGATGAGTTCGCTGGGCAGATCCCGCTCCTGGTTACCCAGGTAGTACTGAGCGATGAACGCCACCAGCACATCCGCAGACTCTTCTTCGATGCCCACCTGGGGGAAGAAATTCTTGCTGCCCAGTACGCGACCACCGCGAACGCTGATCAGGTGAACACAAGCTCCACCCGGAGTTGCGATGGCGGCGACTACGTCGATATCACCAGTGCCGCCTTCCATGCTCTGCTGGTCTTGCACTCGACGCAGGATGGAAATCTGGTCGCGAAGCTCGGCCGCGCGCTCGAAGTCGAGCTTCTGTGCTGCCTCTTCCATTGCCGTGGACAGCTCCTGGGTCAGCGCATTGCTACGCCCTTCCAGGAACATCACGGAGTGCCGCACGTCTTCGGCGTATTCCGCCGGGTCCACCAGTGCAACGCAGGGTGCCTTGCAGCGCTTGATCTGGTATTGCAGGCAGGGCCGGGTGCGGTTCTTGTAGTAGCTGTCTTCGCACTGACGGACCAGGAAGGCCTTCTGCAGCAGGTTGAGGCTTTCGCGAATGGCGCCGGCGCTGGGATAGGGACCGAAATAGCGGCCCTTCTTCTTTTTCGCGCCCCGGTGGATGCTGAGCCTCGGAAAGTCACCATCGCTCAGGTGCACGTAGGGATAGGACTTATCGTCCCGCAGCAGGATGTTGTAGGGCGGCCGCCATTCCTTGATGAGCGTCTGCTCCAGCAGGAGCGCCTCTGTCTCATTGGCGGTAATGGTGGTCTCGACCTGAACGATCCGCGCCACCAGGGCTGCGGTCTTGGGCGCCAGCCCGGTCTTGCGGAAGTAGCTGGCGAGACGCTTCTTCAGGTTCTTCGCTTTGCCCACATAAAGCAGCTTGCCGCCCGCATCGAGCATCCGGTAAACACCCGGACGACCGCTGCAGGCGGCAAGGAAAGCACTTGCGTCGAAGGAGTCGGACATCTTAGCTGACGGCGTCTACCATGCCGTGTCGAACGGCCAGCAACGCCAGCTCGACATCGCTGGAAATCGAAAGCTTGTCGAAGATTCGATAGCGGTAGGTATTCACCGTCTTCGGCGACAGGCAGAGCTTGTCCGAAATGCTCTGCACCTTCTGGCAGTTGGCGATCATCAGGGCGATCTGGATTTCGCGCTCTGAGAGCAGATCGAACGGAGAGCCACTGGCCTGGGGCTGGAAGGACTTGAGCGCCAATTGCTGGGCGATCTGCGGGCTGATGAACCGATGCCCTGCGAAGACCTGGCGAATCGCCTGGATCATCTCTTCCAGGGCCGCGCCCTTGGTCAGGTAACCGGCCGCACCGGCCTGTAGCAGACGAGTCGGGAAGGGATCTTCCTCACAGGCAGTCACCGCGACCACCTTGATGTCGGTGTGGCTGCGCAGAAGCTTGCGAGTAGCCTCCAGACCGCCGATGCCTGGCATCTTGACGTCCATGAGGACGACATCGGGCTTGAGTTCCCGTGCTTTCTTGAGTGCTTCCTCACCGCTATCGGCCTGCCCTACCACCTGCAGGCCATCGATATCGGCCAGCATGCGGGTAATCCCCGTTCTTACTAGATCGTGGTCATCGACCACCAGCACCCTAATCAAGCGACACCTCTTCAGTGCATCGCGCGCTGCCTGGGGCAGCAAGCTTGTTCAAATGAAGCTCACATTAGCAAATGACCAGAGATTGACCTAGCGCCAGTTGCAACACACGTCAAAGGAGCAGCGCCAATTTCTCAACCGAGAAATCCTGGGCAGAGATCGAATCAGATACTGAATGTGGGAAGAATTCGAATAGATACAGATGACTACACGCTATTCAGGATGTGAATGATAAAGAAAAGCGGGCACGGAATGCGAGGGTGCCCCTGTAAAGCCGGGGACACCCTCGAAGCCGTCACGAGGTCGCGACCCATTCGCGATCGACATGGTTCAACGTGGCAAAGATGTGCTGGGGTCCGGTCAGCGCAGGTGCCATGGTCCAGCGTTCGTAGTTGTCGTTCCCCATACGCACGAGCCCGGTGTGACTGGTCAGATTGCGATCGACATCGGGGTCGACGTCATAGAAACCCAGACTGAAGCGAATGGCCTCGATGTCTTCAGGCGCTCCGGTAAGGAACTCCCAACCCTGACCGACGTGGTACTTCTCGACATAGGCCTTCAGCACATCGGGCGTATCAAGCAACGGCTGCAGGGTAATGGAATGCATGAACACACTGCGCCCCACCCGGTCACCCAGCAGTTGCTGGAGCTGGCGCAGGTTTGCCGTCATGGTTGGGCATTTGCCCGTGCATTGCGTGTACATCATGTTGAAGGTGACGACCTTGCCGCGAATGAGGTCGTCATAGAACCGAACTCTGCGGCCCTCGTGGGTGTATAGCGTGACATTGGGAAAAGAAACTGCCCCGGCACCTTTTGCGTAGGCGGTTTCGACCATTCCATCGCCTCCGCGCATGGCTGCCCAACCGGCCAACAAGGCAGCCGCTCCGCCCATTCCAGCCAGCATCTTTCTTCGCGTGTTCATCATGATTCCTCCCACCTCGAAAATGCTCCGCAATTGGCCTCAGACGATGTCCCAACGCAGCATCATGGCGTGGTCCTCGTGGATCAGGTTGTGGCAGTGCATGGGGTACTTGCCCTTGTAGTCACGGAAACGCAGGAATATCCGCAACGTGGTGAACGGCTCCACCACATAGACATCCTTGCGTCCTTGCTCATGAGGCGGGATGGGCACGCTGACACCCTTGACGATCTTCTGCAGGATTCGTCCTTCTTCGAAGTGGATGTGAATGGGGTGGCTCCAGCCATCATCGACGTTGGACAGTTCCCAGATCTCATACCCACCCTTGGGTATCTGCGCCCTCGCCACATTCACATCGACGAACAGCTTGTTGATCGCCCACATGCCCCTGTCACGCTCGAAGATCCAGCGACGAACCGGCGCCGCGTTGATCTCGGCCTGAGTAATCACAGGCAACGGCCGCAGAGTTGCTGGCACTCGACTCAAATCCTGGGCTGGCGGATAACGATCAACGATTATTTTCAGCACGCGATCGCCCGGATCCTTGATGTCCTTGGGACGACGGGTTTCTATCTGACGCATGCGATTGACCAGATACAGCTGCGTACCGATCACATACTTCGAGAAATCCACCACGATGTCCGCGCGCTCGGCAACGCCCAGCGTCACGTTGGTCTGATTGAGCAGCGGCACCGGGAACAGGTTTCCGTCATTGGAGATGTGAGTGAACTTCTGCATCACGTTGGTCGGTGACACCAGGGCGAAGTTATAGAAACGGCTCGGGCCGGTGTTCAGCAAACGGAAACGGTACTTGCGGGCGGCCACCCGCAGAACCGGCTCGATTCGGCCATTCACCGCCACCTTGTCGCCCAGCACCCCTTCCGGGTTGACCTGGTCGTAGAACAACCTGCCATTCGCATCGAAACGCCGATCATTGAAGTTCAGCGGGTAGTCATACGGATGACTCGGCAGGCGCAGCGCATTGGGATTCGAATCGGCCTCATTTCCCGAATCCAGCTCATCGAAAATGTAGTAGAACCCCGCCAGCCCGAGGTAGAGGTTGGGTGCGGTGAAGTCCAGCGTGTGATCGTGATAGAACAGCGTGCCGAGGGCTTCGGTAGGATCCCCGACCAGATCCTGACGCGCTTCGAACCCCGCCTTCACGTTCGAGTACAGGTGATCCTTGAATCTGCCGTTGGCCGAGAGCGTCGGACCATGTTTTGTAGGGCTGTAATAGTCGCCCGGGAAACCATCGCTTTCCGACCCACAGTGCAGGTTATGCAAGTGAGTCGATATCTCCGGCGTACCGAAGCCCACATGGTTCTGCGGCAGCTTGTTATGGATGCGACAGATCAGCGGGCGCCCATAGCGCGCAAAGAACGTCGCACTGGGCATGGAGTGGTCCGGATTGCTATTGGCCTGGTAGCCCCAGATCCGCTGGGGTGGGTAGGACGGGCTGTAGACCCAGTCATTTCGCTCCGTGGCACTGATCTCGTAAAGCAATGCACCCGGCCCGAACTGCGCCCAGCGCTGGTGAGGATTGCGCCCTGCCTCGCCTCCGGCAACGTTGGCAACCTCAGTAGGCGGCGGACTCAGTGACGATACCGTGCCCACCGGATTGATCTGCGTCGGCAGCTCATGGGCCCAGGGAACAGTGGGCGGACTTGGCGGGAATACCGGCGGCACAGTTTCAGCCCGCGCCTTGGTACCTGTCATCAGCAGTGGCGCCGCCATCGTCACTGCTGTCAGTTTCAGAAATTTCCTTCTTCCCTCGCCGTCAGCCTGTTCCTCAGACCGACCTGTCGCGTGCTCGCAGTCAGGGCGTTTCATGACTCTCTCCAGTTACTGGCCCTCGACACTGGATGGACGCCTTATGGCGTCTCTAGAGGAGCTGCACCAGTGAAGGTCCGGGCTGTTTGAGCGTTTGCTCGTTTTTGTTTAGCGCCGCAGAACGTCAATAACCTGACTAAAGTGCAGATGTTTCAAAATGTAAATGCCAATGGTCATCCGATTGACGCGCCTGTCTGACAGGGACGAAACGCCCGAGATAGAGAGGCTGGAGGGATAGAGAGGGGGACAGCCAAGCCGCCACTCAGGGATGAGCGGTCAAACGCTTACGCTGAAGGGCTGGAAATGTAACGAAATCGAGAAAACTAGCGCGCGCACAAGCCCGGGAAAGAGCCGCATGACGAATGCTTGGCGACATGAAAGCGACCCTCGAAACGATCCGTATCGAGATCCAGGTTGCGGGGTCGGCAAGGTCCAGCTATCAAAAATGTTCCACTTCTACCTACACAAGGAGTTCCACCATGAGTGCACGCTTCTCGGTGAAAAGGGTCCCCAATGTTCAGGCAAGAGGGATCAGAAATGGTGAAGTTATCGGAGGAACAACGCTGGATGCCTACTGGTACCGGATTATCGACCGGGCCACCGGCAACTATGTCGGCGGCAAGCATCAGGAAGAGGCCATGGCGATGGGCGAATGCCAGCGGCTGAACACCAGGACTTGAAATGCCCAAAACGACACTGGGGGCCGCTCTTTCGAGGCGGCCCCAGTACCTTCTGTTTCCAAAGTGTGCTCAAACGCTCCGATTTGGAGATTTGGAAGAGATTCAAGCTTTAGGAACAAAGATGAGAGACGAACTCATGCCCGAAGCCCTCGCCGCGGAATTCTGAACCTTTGCAAATCGAAAATGAGGAAATCTGTTCCCAGAGTGTTCCCAGAGGTGAAAGCGTGAAGAGAGAAAAAGGCCCTTGGACTCCCTGTGCAAACGCTACCAATCGTCCTCGTTGATGCGCTCAGAATCGAAAAGTGCGTCGATGTATCAACTATCTGTCCGAGCTGGAACGCATGTGGAACGACAGCAAGCCAGGTACAACTGCCTCAGGGTTCCATTAAAGGCACCTCTTTAGGCGCTTTCTTGATCAATTTCGGATTCGTCCTGCATACACCCTGTATGCGATGTGTGAATACGCTTGTCCCTCGATCCTCACTCGTAGCCTACGGGCCATCGATATTGGGAAAAGAGGAAAACGCGCATGAGCCATGCCAACGAACCGGATACAAAAAATCATGAGAATTAAGCTAGTAAAATTTTTTATTGCATCTCTCTTAATTGCATCTATCGGTGCGCGAGCTTATTGGGGAAAAGCTTTTTCTGTTGAGACATCTCATATCCAGGACTTAACAGCTAAAGCTGATGCTGGAGATAGCTAGTCCCAGTTATTGCTTGGCAAGCACTATTTAGCAAAAAAAGATTATAGAGAATCTATAGCCTGGCTGACAAAATCTGCCGATCAAGGAAATGACCAAGCCATCAATGAGTTAGGACTTATAGTGTATCTACTTGGAAGTGGTGCAGCCTCGGAGGAGAACAAAAACATCTCTCTATCTCTGGAAAAGAGCTTAGAGAGATATCAAAAAAATCGACCGGTTATTGAAATATTCAAGAATGATCTAAGTAAAGGCAACTTAGAAAGGCTGCACGAAATCGGTGAGATTTATTTTTTTGGCGTAGGAGCTGAGAAAGATCGTATAATTGCAAAGAATTATTTCGAGCACTCTTCGGCGGAGAACGTTTATAACTCTGCAAAGTCAGAGTATCGTCTGGGCGAGATATACCTGCGTGGATTGGGCGTTATCGCAAACAAGCAGGAAGCGGTGAAATGGTTCGAAAAGTCATGTGGGCGCCCGAACGCACAGGCATGCGAAGAGTTGAAAGCGCTGCGCTGACTATTTAGGTGGCAACGCCTCCACCAGGTAGAACGAAGCCCGCCGCGAGCGGGCAGAGGCATGCCCAAGAAGTCCCCACGGACCCAGCAGGACAACGTCCGCGAGCTCCGCCAGCTCCGAAAGGTCGTCGAGGAGGCGCCGATCGACGCGATTACCCATCGATGATTGCCCAGTACCGAGACGCGCGTACCCAAGGTGCGCGCCAATCCCAGATCGCCACCCTCTCGCACATCTTCAATATGGAGAGAGAATGGGGGCTCACTACCAAGGAGCCCCCCCTTGCAAGGGACAGGGAGACACCGCGTGACTACTACGCCAACGATGCCATGTGGAACGCCGTGTATGGCGGTGCCAGAACTGAAGGACGCAATAGACCTGGCCTACCTGACCGGCCAGCGCCCAGCGGACGTGTTGAGCATGCGAAAGGCTACTGGGGCACACGGAAGAGGAGCTGACGGAGCGCGTTTATCGGTGCGTTGGGGCCATCGCCAAACCGTCAAAATAGGGGGAGTTTCGGAAATGATTCCGAATAGTTTCGGAAATCATCGAAGAAGAGGACAACCGTCCGGTCAGATTTTCGACCATCCAGAAACGCGAAAGCCCCGGAATCCGGGGCTTTCAGCTATATAGATGGCGGAGGCGGTGAGATTCGAACTCACGGAAGAGTCTCCCCTTCGGCGGTTTTCAAGACCGCTGCCTTAAACCACTCGGCCACACCTCCGCTTGCGCGGGGCGCCATAGTACCGGAACGCAACACGCTGTCAAACTCTTGCAATAGGCGCCTTCCACGCCTCTGTTAATATCCAACTCTGACCAAGGTCACGGAAACCAAATCGGGAGTGTCGCGATGAACGAACAGAATTATGCCCTCAACCCTGCGCTGGCTGAGCAGCTTGAAGTCAGCCGCGTGCTGCGCAATACGTACGGGCTGCTGGCCCTGACGCTGGCGTTCAGCGGCCTGGTCGCCTACGCGGCGCAACAGATGCGCGTGCCATATCCCAGCATCTTCGTGGTGCTGATTGGTTTCTACGGTCTGTTCTTCCTTACCGTGAAACTGCGTAACTCCGCCTGGGGCCTGGTCTCCACTTTCGCCCTCACCGGCTTCATGGGCTACACGCTGGGTCCGATCCTCAACATGTATCTCGGGATGCCCAACGGCGGTGAAGTGGTGAGTTCCGCCTTCGCCATGACCGCCCTGGTGTTCTTCGGTCTATCCGCCTATGTGCTGACCACCCGCAAGGACATGAGCTTCCTGGGTGGTTTCATCACCGCCGGTTTCTTCGTCCTGATCGGCGCCATGCTGGTAAGCATCTTCTTCAATATCAGCGGCCTGCAATTGGCGATCAGCGCCGGCTTCGTAGTGTTCTCCTCGGCCTGCATCCTGTTCCAGACCAGCGCCATCATTCACGGCGGCGAACGCAACTACATCATGGCCACCATCAGCCTGTACGTATCGATCTACAACCTGTTCATCAGCCTGCTGCAGTTGATTGGTGTATTCAGCAGCAACGATTGATGCTCGCCAACTCCTCGGACTAGCCCGCTTCGGCGGGCTTTTTTCTGTCCGGACGGGCAAAAGGACGCGTCTGGCCGTATCATTCCAGCAGTTTTCCATTCGCCCGAGCGACCATGAAATTCGCCATTGCCCTGTTCGCCCCGCCCCATTCGCCCTCCTCCCGGCGTGCCCTCCGCTTCGCTGAGGCCTGCCTTGACGGGGGCCATGAAATCGTCCGGCTGTTCTTCTATCAGGAGGGTGTGCACAGCGCTTCCGCCAACGCCGTTGCCCCCCAGGATGAGCCGAACCTCGCCGCCGAATGGAGCGCCTTCGTGCGCAAGCACAAGCTGGATGGCGTCGTCTGCATCGCTGCGGCACTCCGCCGTGGCGTGCTGAATGCGGAAGAAGCGCAGCGATATGAAAGACCCGCTGCCAACTTGGCCGAAGGCTGGGACCTATCGGGTCTGGGACAGCTGCATGAAGCTGCGCAGATGGCCGATCGACTGGTCAGCTTCGGAGGCAACTGAAATGAAGTCCATGCTCATCATCAGTCGCCAGGCCCCCTGGAGCGGTCCCGGAGCGCGCGAGGCTCTGGATATCGCGCTCGCGGGAGGCGCGTTCGACCTGCCACTTGGGCTGCTGTTCCTTGATGACGGGGTGTTCCAGCTCGCATCCAACCAGAAGCCGGCAACGCTCCAGCAGAAGGACCTGACCGCAAATCTCCAGGCCCTGCCGCTGTTCGGCGTCGAATCACTCTTCGCCTCCGCACGCAGCCTTCAGGAGCGCGGCCTGGACGGCGCCGCCCTGAACCTGGCCGTGGAAGTTCTCGACGATAGCGCGCTGACTTCCCTTATCGACCGTTATGACCAGGTGCTCACACTCTGATGGCCACCCTGCACGTTCTCTCCCACTCCCCTTTTTCCGACAGCCGCCTCGGAAGTTGCCTGCGCCTGCTGGGACCCGATGACGGCCTGCTACTCAGTGGCGATGCTGTTTACGCGCTGCAATCTGGCAGCCTGGCTCGCCAGGCGCTGGAGCTGATGCCGGACTCGATCGCCCTGCACGCACTTGCGGAAGACCTGCAAGCTCGAGCCCTGACCGGCCTTCCGGCGCGCTTGAATGCCGTGGATTATCCGGCATTCGTGGAGCTGTGCTGTAACTACGACAAGGTGAACAGCTGGCTATGAGCGCCTTAGTGATAGACGGGCGCAGCATCCCGCTGGACAAGGACGGCTATCTCCAGGAGCTGAGCGACTGGAGCCCCGCCGTGGCCAATGCGCTGGCCGATCTTGAGGAGCTGGCCCTGCAGCCGGAGCACTGGGAGATTCTCGAATTGCTGCGCGGTTTCTATGCCGAATTCCAGCTGTCTCCCGCGAACCGTCCCCTGGTCAAGTACGTTGCGCAGAAACTGGGCCCGGAAAAGGGCAACAGCCTGCACCTGAATCGCCTGTTCAAGGGCGCCCCTGCCAAGCTTGCCGCCAAGCTCGCCGGACTACCCAAGCCGACCAATTGCCTATGAACCTCGTCACCCCACCGGAACATCCCTTTGCCCAGTTCGTGCGCATCCTCGGAAAAGGTAAGCGCGGCGCCCGCAATATGACTCGAGAGGAAGCCCGCGAAGCCATGGGCATGCTTCTCGACGGCGAAGTGGAAGACACCCAACTCGGCGCCTTCCTCATGCTGCTGCGACACAAGGAAGAGAACGCCGAAGAACTGGCGGGCTTCACCGAAGCGTTCCGCCAACGCAATCAGGCGCCTCCTATCGAGGTGGACCTGGACTGGCCGAGCTACGCCGGCAAGAAACGTCACCTGCCATGGTACCTACTGGCGGCCAAGGCGCTGGCTGACAGCGGCGCGCGCATTCTCCTGCATGGCGGCGGCGCTCATACGGCCGGTCGCATGTACAGCGAGCAATTGCTCGATCTGCTGGACATCCCGCTGTGCCGGGACTGGGAGCAGGTCGCTGTAGCCCTCGACAAACGCCGTCTGGCTTTCATTCCCCTGGGATCATGGGCGCCGCAATTGCAGCGAATGATCGATTTGCGCAACACCCTTGGCCTGCGCTCCCCCATCCACTCCCTGGCGCGCATCCTCAACCCGCTCAATGCTCGCTGCGGCCTGCAGAGCATCTTTCATCCCGGCTACCAGGCGGAACACCGTGAAGCCAGCCGCCTGCTCAACGACCACGCGATTGTGATCAAGGGTGAAGGTGGCGAGATCGAGGTCAATCCGGACGCCGCCTGCCATCTCTACGGTACTGTCAACGGCGAGGCGTGGGATGAGGAATGGCCAGCACTCTCCCCCCTCCGGCACGTGAAGCCGGAAAGCCTGGATCCGAACCACCTGGTTGCGGTCTGGCACGGCAAGAGCGGGGATGACTATGGCCTCCTGGCCATACGCTCCACCATGGCCCTGGCCTTGCGGGGCATGGGTATGGAACGCGAACAGGCCTTTGAAGAAGCCGATCGGATCTGGGCGACTCGCCAGATATCGATTTAGTCGATGACCAATCACACGAATTTGCGCTTTTCCATCGATAGTTTGCCGATAGACTTGAATCCAAACCCAACTTTGGAGACCGATCATGGGCCTGCTGGTCGATGGAAAATGGCATGACAAGTGGTACGACACCGCCAAGGATGGGCGCTTCCAACGCGAGAGCGCACGCCGGCGAAACTGGATCACAACCGATGGATCGCCAGGCCCGTCAGGCGTCGGGGGCTTCCCGGCAGAATCCGGCCGCTATCACCTCTATGTATCCCTCGCCTGTCCCTGGGCGCATCGCACGCTGATCTTCCGCAAGCTCAAGGGCCTGGAGTCGTTGATCGACGTATCAGTGGTCAGTTGGCTGATGCTGGAACAGGGCTGGACCTTCGACCCGGAATTCGGCTCCACCGGCGACAAGCTGGACGGGTTCGAATTCCTGCACCAGCGCTACACACAGGACACTCCCGACTACAGCGGTCGGGTAACGGTGCCACTGCTGTGGGACAAGCGCACCGGACGCATCGTCAGCAACGAATCCTCCGAAATCATCCGGATGTTCAACAGCGCCTTTGACCATCTCACCGGCAATACGCTGGACTTCTATCCGGAAGCACTGCGCAGCGAAATCAACGCGCTCAACGAGCGCATCTACCCGGCAATCAACAACGGCGTCTATCGAGCAGGCTTCGCCACGACCCAATCCGCGTACGAAGAAGCCTTTCAGGCGCTATTCGATGAGTTGGACCAACTGGATGCACTGCTGGAAACACGACGCTATCTGACTGGAGAGCGGATCACCGAAGCGGACTGGCGACTTTTCACCACGTTGATTCGTTTCGACGCGGTCTACCACGGACACTTCAAGTGCAACCTGCGGCGCCTCGAGGATTACCCGAACCTCTCAGGCTGGCTGCGTGAGCTGTATCAGTGGCCTGGAGTTGCCGAAACGGTGAACTTCACCCACATCAAGCACCACTATTACGCCAGCCATCGCACCATCAATCCCACGGGGATAGTGCCGCTGGGTCCAGCGCGGGATTTCAGCCGCCCACATGGTCGTGGGCACCTGAAGGCACTGCCTGTAGCAACGACGGCTCAGACGCCCGCCTGAGCCCCTTCGAACCAGGCCAGCTTGTCGCGCAGGGTCACGACTTCACCCACGATGACAAGAGTGGGGGCATGGACCTCGTGCTCCGCCACCAGTTGCGGCAGGTTGGCCAGCGTGCCGGTGAAGACACGCTGGCGGCTGGTGGTGCCCTGCTGCACCAAGGCAGCCGGAGTATCGGCTGCGCGGCCATGCGCAACCAGTTGCTCGCAAATCAGCGGAAGGCCCACCAGCCCCATGTAGAACACCAGGGTCTGGCCCGGAGAGACGAGGTCTCCCCAGGGTAGGTCGCTGCTTCCATCCTTGAGGTGACCGGTCACGAAACGCACCGATTGCGCATAGTCCCGATGGGTGAGCGGGATACCGGCGTAGGCGGCGCAGCCAGACGCAGCGGTAATGCCCGGCACGACCTGGAACGGAATTCCCTCGGCCGCCAGTTCTTCGATCTCCTCGCCTCCACGACCGAAGATGAAGGGGTCACCACCCTTGAGGCGTAGCACCCGCTTACCCAGCTTGGCCTGTTCGATCAGCAAGCGATTGATCTCGTCCTGCGGCAGCGCATGGTCGGCACGACGCTTGCCGACATAGATGCGCTCGGCGTCACGACGACAGAGTTCGATGATGGGCGAGGCAACCAGGCGGTCGTAAAGCACGACATCGGCCTGCTGCATCAGGCGCAAGGCACGGAAGGTCAGCAGGTCCGGATCGCCCGGCCCCGCGCCGACCAGGTACACCTCCCCCAACGCCTTGGGTGCGCCACCCGCCACGCGCTCGGCCAGCAGACGCTCGGCTTCGGCGCCCTGCCCGGCCAGCATGCGCTCGGCCACGGGCCCTTGGAAAACCTCTTCCCAGAACACGCGCCGCTGCTGTACATCCGGCAGAAGCGCCTTTACCTGGTCGCGAAACTTCTTCGCCAGGCCAGCCAACTGGCCGTAGGCGGAAGGAATCCAGGTTTCGATCTTCGCTCGGATCAAGCGCGCCAGTACGGGGGCGTCACCAGCACTTGATACGGCAACGATCAGCGGAGAGCGGTCGACGATGGCGGGAAAGATCACGCTGCATAGCTTGGGAGCGTCCACCACGTTGACGGGAATGCCACGCGCCTGGGCCTGCGCCGACACTTCCGCGTTCAGCGCCGTGTCATCGCTGGCTGCGATAACCAGCACACAGGCGTACAGGTCCGCCTCCTGATAGCCGCGCAGATGCGACTCGCCGGCGCTCTGCTCGACCATGTCCAGCAGCTGCGCATCGATTTCCGGCGCCACTACTCGCAGCCGAGCCCCCGCGTCGGCGAGCAGGCGCGCCTTGCGCAGGGCCACCTCGCCCCCACCGACCACGAGCACGTTACGCCCTTGAAGATTGTGGAACAGCGGGAGGAAATCCATAGCAGCGCCTTCTAGCAGTAACGGGTGGAGGTAGAGCTTGAACGGTCACCGCCCGCGTGCAGCCAGGCTACGACGCGGGCGGTGGGCCTTTCCATATCCCCTGGCGATGCAGGGGTTGGCGATCAGCCGATGACGTCAATGCCGCCCATGTAGGGCTTCAGCACTTCAGGCACGCGGATGCTGCCGTCAGCCTGCTGATAGTTCTCGAGAACGGCAACGAGCGTGCGGCCAACAGCCAGGCCGGAGCCATTCAGCGTGTGCACCAGCTCAGGCTTGCCGGTTTCCGGATTGCGGTAGCGCGCCTGCATGCGGCGAGCCTGGAAGTCACCGCAGTTGGAGCAGGAAGAAATCTCGCGGTACTTGTCCTGGCTAGGGACCCAAACTTCGAGGTCGTAAGTCTTGGTGGCGCTGAAGCCCATGTCGCCGGTGCACAGGGCCAGTACGCGGTAAGGCAGTTCGAGCAACTGCAGTACGCGCTCGGCGTTGGCGGTCATGCCTTCCAGGGCCTCGAAGGACTTGGACGGCTCGACGATCTGTACCATCTCGACCTTGTCGAACTGATGCTGACGGATCATCCCGCGAGTATCACGACCCGAGGCACCGGCCTCGCTGCGGAAGCATGGCGTGTGGGCAACGAACTTGATCGGCAGTTGCTTGGCTTCGACGATCTCGCCAGCAACGATATTGGTCAGGGAAACTTCTGCGGTCGGAATCAGGTAGAAGTCAGCCTCGTTCTCACGAGTGATCTTGAACAGATCCTCTTCGAACTTGGGCAGCTGGCCGGTACCCTGCAAGGCCGGAGCCTGGACCAGATAAGGCGTATAGGCCTCTTCGTAGCCGTGGTCAGTCACATGCAGGTTGATCATGAACTGCGCCAGGGCACGGTGCAGGCGGGCAATCGGGCCGCGCAGCAGGGCGAAACGCGCACCGGAGAGCTTGGCGGCAGTTTCGAAATCCAGCCAGCCGTGCTGCTCGCCCAGGGCGACGTGGTCCTTGACGTCGAAGTCGAAGCTGCGCGGGGCGCCCCAGCGACGCACTTCAACGTTGCTCTCTTCGTCCGCACCTACCGGCACGGACTCATGGGGCAGGTTCGGGATGTTCAGGAGCAGGTTGTCGAGTTCTACCTGGATGCTTTCCAGCTCGCGCTTGCCCTCTTCGAGCTCATTACCCATCCGATCGACGTCGGCCAGCAGCGGCGCAATGTCTTCGCCGCGCTGTTTGGCCTGGCCAATGGATTTGGAACGGGCGTTGCGCTCGGCCTGCAATTGCTCCGTGCGGGTCTGCACGGACTTGCGCTGGTTCTCCAGCGCTTCCAGGCGCGCTACGTCAAGTTCAAAGCCGCGGGTGGCAAGGCGTTCCGCGATTTCCCTGGGCTGGGTGCGGACCAGTTTGGCGTCGAGCATGTCAGGTTCTCGTCTCTCAGATTTTCGTCAGTATCAGGCCCGCCCAGGTGGCGAGCAGGCCACCCAACACGCTCAGCAGCCCATAGCCAAAGGCCATTGGCAGCTGGCCATTTTCAAGCAGGCGCAGCGTGTCGAGGGAAAAGGATGAAAAAGTCGTCAGGCCACCCAGGAATCCCACCATGAGCCCGGCACGGATTTCCACCGGAACTTCGGGTCGGAGGAGGAACAGGCCGTACAAATAGCCGATCAGCAGGCAGCCGACGATATTGACCGCAAGGGTACCGGCGTAGAAGTAGCGTGGCCAGTAGGCAGCGATCAGATTGCCGGTGGCGAATCGCAGCAAGGTACCCGCCACACCACCAGCCGAGACCGCCAGGATCAGTCCGATCATGGTTTTCTCCGCTGCCAGGGGCTGTTGCGATCCAGATTCTTCAGATGTTGCAGCTTGTCGCGAATCTTCAACTCCAGGCCGCGCGGCACCGGTTGGTAGTACTGGCGCGGCTCAAGCTGCTCGGGGAAGTAATCCTCCCCCGTCGCATAAGCATCCGGCTCGTCATGGGCATATCGGTATTCCTCGCCATAACCCAGCTGCTTCATCAGCTTGGTGGGGGCGTTACGCAGATGCAGTGGCACCTCGAGCGAACCGCTCTCGGCCACATCGCGCATGACGGCCTTGAAGGCCATGTAGACCGCGTTACTCTTCGGCGCGCAGGCGAGATAGGTAATGGCCTGCGCTACGGCCAGTTCGCCTTCGGGACTTCCAAGCCGCTCCTGTACATCCCACGCCGACAAGCACAGGCTCAGGGCGCGGGGATCGGCGTTGCCGATGTCCTCACTGGCCATGCGCACGACACGGCGGGCGATATAGAGCGGGTCGCAACCGCCGTCGAGCATTCGCGCGTACCAGTAAAGCGCCGCATCCGGGTCTGAGCCACGCACTGATTTGTGCAAGGCGGAAATCTGGTCGTAAAAGGCTTCGCCGCCCTTGTCGAAACGGCGACGGCTGTCGCCCAGGAGATTCTGCAGCAGCTCGGCGCCGATCTCGCCGCCGTCTTCGGCAAGGTCGGCAGCGTTTTCCAGCAGGTTGAGCAGCCGGCGACCATCGCCGTCGGCAGCAGCCATGAGCATGGCGAAACTCTCGTCCGGCAAGCTCAGTTTGCGCTTGCCGAGCCCCTTCTCCTCGCTCAGCGCCCGCACCACCAGCTTGCGTAAGGCCGGTTCATCGAGGCTCTTCAGCACATAGACACGTGCACGCGACAGCAGCGCATTGTTGAGTTCGAAGGAAGGGTTTTCGGTGGTCGCACCGATGAAAATCAGGGTGCCGTCTTCCACGTAAGGCAGGAAGGCATCCTGCTGGGACTTGTTGAAGCGATGCACCTCATCCACGAAGAGGATGGTGCGGCGACCATACTGCGCGGCCTGCTGCTTGGCCATCTCCACCGACTGGCGAATTTCTTTCACGCCCGAAAGGACCGCGGAGATGGTCTCGAAGTGCGCATCGGTGACCTGGGCCAGCAGTTTGGCCAAGGTCGTCTTGCCGACGCCGGGCGGCCCCCAGAAGATCATCGAGTGCAGCGCGCCCTGCTCCAGGGCCTCACGCAACGGCTTGCCGGGTGCCAGCAGGTGCTCCTGGCCGACGTACTCGTCCAGGCTGGTGGCGCGTAAGCGCGCAGCCAGCGGTTGGGCGATGGGTTCGGAGCGGAAAAGGTCCATGGGCGTTACAGCTTATTCCTGGATGACGTCGGCGCCTTCCGGGATCTTGAAGTTGAACTGCGCGGTATCGATCGCCTGGTTCATCTTGACCCCGAGGAAGAGGATGTTGGTGCGCTGGCCGACGCTGTCGATCAGTTGCATGTCGTTGATCACGCCATTGCGGAAAGACAGTCGCAAGGTGTCGAACAGTGTGTCCTTGGCCTTGGGCTTGAGAATGAAGTCCACCACGTCGCCGCCTTCCTTGTGGGTGATTTCGAAGTTCTCGCTGATCTTCGAAACATCACCGGACAGCAGCAGCGCCGGAGTGTGGGTCAGGCGTTGATCGAGGGTCTGGATGGTCACCTGTTGCAGGTCCGGGTCATAGAGCCAGACCTTCTCGCCATTGGAAACCAGCAACTGCTCCATCGGCGCATCGGTGTGCCAGCGGAACAGGCCTGGACGCTTCAGAGACAGTTCGCCAGAGGTTTCCTGCAGTTGAGTACCGGAACCATCGAGGGTCAGTTGGGAAAAACGGCCGGTAATGGTCTGGGCCTTGTTCAGCATTTCAGTCAGGCGGCCGATGGCCAACTTGTCGTCAGCCTGGGCGGTCAAAGCGGTCAGACCGAGTACAGCGACCATGAGCATGCGGATGAGTCGCATGGAATTCCTCGTCAAAAATCCGTTTCGGATCAGTCTCGCACCGGTGACGGCGCGATCACCTCGCGCGAACCGTTGCCGTTCATGGGGCTTACCACCCCAGCCATTTCCATCGCCTCGATCATGCGCGCGGCGCGGTTGTAGCCAATCTTCAGCTTGCGCTGCACTGCAGAAATCGAAGCGCGGCGACTTTCGGTCACGAAGCGTACAGCCTCGTCGTACAGCGGATCGTCCTCGCTGCCTTCGCTGCCGCCTTCACCACCTTCGCCGCCGGAGAAGCTGCCACCGCCCTCATCCGCGCCCGCCAGGATATCTTCGATGTAGTCCGGCGCACCGCGCAGCTTCCAGGCTTCCACCACACGGTGCACTTCGTCGTCGGACACGAAAGCACCATGGACACGGATCGGCAGGCCCGTGCCCGGGGGCAGGTAAAGCATGTCGCCATGGCCAAGCAGTTGCTCCGCCCCGCCCTGGTCAAGGATGGTGCGAGAGTCGATCTTGCTGGATACCTGGAACGCCATACGAGTCGGGATGTTGGCCTTGATCAGGCCGGTGATCACGTCAACCGAAGGACGCTGGGTCGCGAGAATGAGGTGGATACCAGCCGCCCGCGCCTTCTGCGCAATGCGGGCAATCAATTCTTCCACCTTTTTGCCGACGATCATCATCATGTCAGCGAATTCGTCGACGACAACCACGATGGTCGGCAGCGTCTTCAGCAGCGGCGCTTCGTCTTCCATGCTCTCACGGCGATAGAGCGGATCAGTCAGCGGAGTGCCGGCTTCCTCGGCATCCTTCACCTTGCGGTTGAAACCGGCAAGGTTCCGCACGCCCATGGCCGCCATCAGCTTGTAGCGCCGCTCCATCTCGGCAACGCTCCAACGCAAGGCGTTGGCCGCTTCCTTCATGTCAGTGACCACGGGGCACAGCAGGTGAGGAATGCCTTCGTAGATGGAGAGCTCCAGCATTTTCGGGTCGATCATGATCATCCGCGCGTGCTCGGGCGTGGACTTGAACAGGATCGACAGGATCATGGCGTTCACGCCGACCGACTTACCGGAACCGGTGGTACCGGCCACCAGCAGGTGAGGCATCTTGGCGAGGTCGGTGATGATCGGCTTGCCACCGATGTCATGCCCCAGGGCAAGGGTGACCGGCGACTTGGCCTCGTCGTATTCGGACGAGGACAGTACTTCGGAGAAGCGCACCATCTGGCGGTCTTCGTTGGGAATCTCGATGCCGACAGTGGTCTTGCCGGGAATCACTTCCACCACGCGAACGCTGATGACTGCCAGGGAACGAGCCAGGTCCTTCGCCAGGTTGGAGATACGACTGACCTTCACACCTGCGGCCGGCTGGATCTCGAAGCGGGTGATCACGGGGCCCGGGTGTACGGATTCCACGATTACCTCGACGCCGAACTCCTTCAGTTTGATCTCCAGAAGGCGCGACATGGCCTCCAGGGATTCCGGCGAGAAGCTCTTCTGCTTCTTCTCGGCGACATCGAGGATGGAAATGGGGGGCAAGGTGCCTTCGACGGCCGTGTCGACGAACAGCGGCGCCTGTTTTTCCTTCTGCACGCGCTTGCTCGACTCTGCCGGCTTGGGCGGCGGTGGCGGCGTAATGACTGGCGCCGGGCGCTTCTCACGTTCGGTCATGTGCTTGGTCAGGGCTTCTTCGCGCTCGATCAGGCGCTCCTTCACCTTGGCCTGCTCGCGGCGGTCCGATACCACTGGCGCAGCAACCTCGTTCACACGCACATCCACCTCACGCAGCTTGGCCACCAGTTGCTTGCGCTCGAGGCGTGCGCTCCACCAGCGGTTCACCGCGTTCTGAATAAGCTCGAAAAGGTCGAGGGTGATCTTGCCGGTCAGGTCCATGACCTTGAACCAGGAAAGATCGGTGAACACCGTCAGGCCAAAGAGGAAGAGCGCAAAGAACAGCAAGGTGCTGCCCTGCACGTTGAGGGCATTGACCGCCAGATGGCTGAGGCTTTCGCCCAATGCGCCGCCCGCGGAGGCTGGCAGCCCGGCATGATCCTGGAAGTGGATATCGGCCAGTGCGGCGCCGGAAAGCACGAGGAAGACCAGGCCGATCAGGCGCCAGGAAAACAGCCAGCCGCTCCAGTCGATGGGCTCGTGTCTATGGCGGAAGACCTGGAGCGTCTTGATCGCCAACAGCAGCGGGAAGACATAAGCGAAGTAGCCCAGGGCCATGAACAGGATGTCGGCGAACCAGGCTCCCAGGCGGCCGGCCGCATTCTGCACTTGCTCGACGTTGCTGGTATGGGTCCAGCCCGGATCGGAGGAGTCGTAGGTGAGCAGTGCCATCCACAGGTAGAGGCAGACCGCACCCAGCGCGATCAACGCACCTTCCTTGAGGCGATAATGCAATTGCTGGCGCCAGACAGGAATCTGGGCTCTGGTCGTGGAATTCTTCAAAACGCGTCTTTTCCTGCGCCCGTGGCGCGTTCAAGAGTCGGTCGAGGGTGAAAAGTCCGCAGGCACTGTGCCATCACGGGCTCCCACCCATTCGGAACGCGGCCCATTGTACGGATTTGCCTGCGCGACGCCATGAGGGAGCTGATTGTCGCTCCAGCGTTTTGGCGACGTCTCGCGCTTCGGTGTAGCATAGCCGCCAACAATTTGCGCAATGCTCAATTGGAGCATGCATTCTCTTTCGTGACAAAGACTTATGGAGCCTTTTTATGAGCGAAGTCAAGCATTCCCGATTGATCGTCCTGGGCTCCGGCCCGGCCGGCTACACCGCGGCAGTCTATGCCGCTCGCGCCAACCTCAAGCCGGTGGTAATCACCGGTATCCAGCCCGGCGGCCAACTGACCACCACCACTGAAGTGGACAACTGGCCGGGCGACGTCGAAGGCCTGACCGGTCCGGCCCTGATGGAGCGCATGCAGAAGCATGCCGAGCGCTTCGATACCGAGATTGTCTACGACCACATTCACACCGCCGAGTTGCAGAAGCGCCCCTTCATCCTCAAGGGCGACAGCGGCACCTACAGCTGCGATGCACTGATCCTGGCTACCGGCGCCTCCGCCCAGTACCTCGGCCTGCCTTCGGAAGAAGCCTTCGCCGGCAAAGGCGTCTCCGCTTGCGCGACCTGCGACGGCTTCTTCTATCGCAACCAGGTGGTCTGCGTTGTTGGCGGCGGTAACACCGCAGTCGAGGAAGCGCTGTACCTGGCCAATATTGCCAAGGAAGTCCACCTGATCCACCGCCGCGACAAGCTGCGCTCCGAGAAGATTCTTCAGGACAAGCTGTTCGAGAAGGCCGCCAACGGCAACATACGCCTGCACTGGAACCACACCCTGGACGAAGTCCTGGGCGACAACACTGGCGTCACTGGCGTGCGCCTGCAGAACACCGTCGACGGCACCACCAAGGAGCTTTCCCTGGCAGGCGTGTTCATTGCCATCGGCCACAAGCCGAACACTGACCTGTTCAAGGGCCAGCTGGAGATGCGTGACGGCTACCTGATCGTCCAGGGCGGCCTCGAAGGCAACGCCACCGCCACCAGCATTCCGGGCGTGTTCGCTGCCGGCGACGTGGCTGATCATGTCTACCGCCAGGCCATCACCTCCGCCGGCTCGGGCTGCATGGCCGCGCTGGACGCCGAAAAGTTCCTCGACGCCAACTGACAGGAATGGCGGGTTTCGGCCCGCCCTCCCCTCCTCCATGCTTACCTGGCTACAACGCGACTCCCTCGAATTCCCGCCGCTCGGCCGAGCGATGCGTGAGCCCAATGGCCTACTGGCTGCCGGTGGCGATCTCTCGCCCGAGCGCCTGATTCAGGCCTATCGCCACGGATGCTTCCCCTGGTACCAGGAAGGCCAACCCATTCTCTGGTGGTCTCCCGATCCCCGCACCGTGCTGCAGCCCCAGGAAATTCACATTTCCCGCAGCCTTGCGAAGCTGCTTCGCCAAGGACGCTTTCGCGTGACCTTCGACCAGGCGTTCCACGCTGTCGTAGAGGGCTGTGCTGGCCCACGTAACTACACCGATGGCACCTGGATCACCCCGACAATGCAGGCGGCTTATATCGAACTGCACCGCCGCAACGTCGCACACTCGGTGGAGGTCTGGAAGGACGATGAACTTGTCGGCGGCCTCTACGGACTAGCCATCGGCAAGCTGTTTTTTGGCGAGTCGATGTTCAGCCGGACCGACAACGCCTCAAAGGTCGGTTTCGCCACCCTGGTGCAGCACCTCGACCAATGGGGCTTCGTCCTGATCGACTGCCAGATGCCCACGCAGCACCTGCAAAGCTTTGGCGCCCGCACCATCAGCCGGGAGAAGTTTTCCCGCTACCTGCAGCTCTACCTCGACCAACCGAACGCCGCAGACTGGATCGCCTAGGCGAGCCCCGCAGCCTGACATACACTTGCTGAAGGGATTTCCCGGGGGTTGATCATGACCGAGCTGGCTCGCCTCAAGTTTTACGCCACTCAGCCGCATCCATGCAGCTACCTGCCCGAGGAGCAGGCCACTACCTTGTTCCTCGATCCCAGCCAGCCCATGGACGTGGAGGTCTATGCCGAATTGTCGGAAATGGGCTTCCGCCGCAGCGGCGACCATCTCTATCGCCCGCATTGCCAGCGCTGCAATGCTTGCGTGCCTGCGCGCATCCCCGCCGACCAGTTCATTCCGAGCCGCCAGCAGAAGCGCATCCTCAAGCGCAACAGCGACCTGACCGTGACCGCCGTACGCCCGTCCTTCACCGAGGAGTACTACGCGCTCTACGTCCGCTACATCGAACAGCGCCATTCCGATGGCGACATGTATCCACCCAGCCGTGACCAGTTCTCCACTTTCCTGGTTCGCGACCTGCCGTTTTCGCGCTTTTACGAATTCCGCCTCAAGGGCGAACTCAAAGCCGTGGCGGTGACGGATGTACTGCCGAACGGGCTTTCTGCGGTCTACACCTTCTACGACCCCGACGAAGAGCGACGCAGCCTCGGTCGCTACGCCATCCTCTGGCAGATCGGCGAAAGCGCCCGCCTCGGCCTGCAGGCCGTGTACCTCGGCTACTGGATCAAGAACTGCAGGAAGATGAATTACAAGACCCAGTACCGCCCCATCGAACTCTTCGTCAATCAGCGCTGGGTGACGCTCAGCTGAAGCCCTTGGCGAGCAGTGCTGTTTTCGGGCACAATGCACGCCGTTTTTGCCCGTCGCGCGTTGCGGTCGGGCCCATCTCTGAATACCGAGGGCTTTACTGCATGTCGAAAGAAGACAGCTTCGAAATGGAAGGCACTGTCATCGACACCCTGCCCAACACCATGTTCCGTGTGGAGTTGGAAAATGGGCACGTCGTCACCGCGCACATTTCCGGCAAGATGCGCAAGAATTACATCCGCATCCTCACCGGCGATAAGGTTCGCGTCGAGCTGACGCCGTACGATCTGAGCAAAGGCCGCATCACTTACCGCGCCCGCTGATCGGATAGTCATGAAAAAGCCCGGCAATTGCCGGGCTTTTTTGTGGATGGCCGTCAGGCCATCTCTGCGGTGGTCTCGAACTCGAAGCTGAGCTCCTCGTCCTTGACGTCGACGTGCACCACGCCGCCGTGCTCGGCCAGTTCACCGAACAGGATCTCTTCGGCCAGCGGCCGCTTGATCTTGTCCTGGATCAGCCGCGCCATCGGACGCGCACCCATCTGGGCATCGTAGCCCCGCTCTGCCAACCAGCCACGCGCCTCATCGCTGACCACCAGCTGCACGCGCTTGTCTTCCAGCTGCGCCTGCAGTTCGGTGAGGAACTTGTCCACGACGTTCTTGATGACTTCGTGGCTCAGGCGGCCGAACTGGATGATGGTGTCCAGGCGGTTGCGGAACTCCGGCGTGAAGCTCTTGCGAATGACTTCCATGGCGTCCGAGGAGTGATCCTGCAGAGTGAAGCCGATGGATGCCCGTGCAGCGGTTTCGGCGCCGGCGTTGGTGGTCATGATCAAGATCACGTTGCGGAAGTCCGCCTTGCGACCATTGTTGTCCGTCAGGGTGCCGTGATCCATCACCTGCAGCAGCAGGTTGAAGACTTCCGGGTGAGCCTTCTCGATCTCGTCCAGCAGCAGCACGCAGTGCGGCATCTTGGTGATCGCCTCGGTCAGGAGGCCACCCTGATCGAAACCAACGTAGCCCGGAGGCGCACCGATCAGGCGTGAAACGGTGTGCCGCTCCATGTACTCGGACATGTCGAAGCGAAGCAGCTCGATACCCATCGCCTTGGCCAGTTGCCGGGCCACCTCTGTCTTGCCAACCCCGGTGGGACCGGCAAACAGGAACGAACCCACAGGCTTGTCCGGAGACTTGAGGCCAGCACGCGACAACTTGATCGCAGTGGACAGGGAGTCGATGGCAGCGTCCTGACCGAACACGGTCAGCTTCAGGTCACGCTCCAGGTTACGCAGCAGCTCCTTGTCAGAACTGCTGACGTGCTTAGGAGGAATCCGCGCGATCTTGGCGACGATATCCTCGACCTGGGCCACCTCGATGCGCTTGGCGCGCTTCTCTTCCGGCTGCAGGCGCTGGTAGGCACCGGCTTCATCGATCACGTCGATCGCCTTGTCGGGCATGTGCCGATCATTGATATAGCGCGCTGCCAGCTCAGCAGCGGCACGCAGCGCCTCGTCGCTGTACTCGATATGGTGATGCTGTTCGAAGCGCGCCTTGAGCCCCCTGAGGATGCCCACGGTGTCTTCGACGGAAGGCTCGGTGACATCGACCTTCTGGAAACGCCGCGCCAGGGCCCGGTCCTTCTCGAAGATGCCGCGGAACTCCTGGAAGGTGGTGGAACCAATGCAGCGGATCTCACCCGAGGAAAGCAGCGGCTTGAGCAGGTTGGACGCATCCATTACGCCACCGGACGCCGCACCGGCACCGATAATGGTGTGGATCTCGTCGATGAAGAGGATGGCATGCGGACGCTTGCGCAGCTCATTGAGTAGCGCCTTGAAGCGCTTCTCGAAGTCACCGCGATATTTGGTGCCCGCAAGCAGCGCGCCCAGATCAAGGGAATAAACCACGCTATCAGCCAGCAAGTCAGGCACCTGGTTGTCGACGATGCGCTTCGCCAGACCCTCGGCGATCGCGGTCTTGCCGACACCCGCCTCACCCACCAGCAGCGGGTTGTTCTTGCGACGACGCGCCAGGATCTGGGCGACGCGCTCGACTTCGTTCTCACGCCCCACCAACGGATCGATGCGCCCCATCCGTGCCAGTTCATTCAGGTTGCTGGCGTAGGCATCGAGGGGATGTCCGGAAGCAGCGGCCTCACCGCCCTCCTCGTCCTGCATTTCCTGCTCGTGGTCGTGCTGCTCGCCATGTCCCGGCACCTTGGAAATACCGTGGGCGATGTAGTTGACGACGTCGATACGGGCCACGCTCTGCTGTTTCAGCAGGAACACAGCCTGGCTCTCCTGCTCGCTGAAGATCGCTACCAGCACATTGGCGCCGGTCACTTCGCGCTTGCCGGAACTCTGTACGTGGAACACCGCGCGCTGCAGAACGCGCTGGAAACCGAGCGTCGGCTGGGTTTCACGGTCCTCGTCGTGCTGGGGAATCAGCGGGGTGGTGGAATCAATGAACTCCTGCAGGTCGTGCCGCAACTTGTCCATATTCGCGCCGCATGCACGCAATACCGTTGCGGCAGCTTCGTTATCCAGCAAGGCGAGCAACAGGTGCTCGACCGTCATGAATTCATGGCGCTTGGCGCGGGCCTCCTTGAAGGCAAGATTGAGGGTGACTTCGAGCTCGCGGTTCAACATGGCTTCACCTCATACCCAAGGGGCGGCATTAACCGTCCTTCTCGATCTCACAGAGCAGCGGATGCTGGCTCTCTCTCGCATATTGATTGACCTGCATGGCCTTGGTTTCGGCTATGTCACGCGTGAACAAGCCGCAAACCGCCCGACCTTCCGTATGCACGGTCAGCATGATCTTGGTGGCGAGTTCCCGGTTCATACCGAAGAACGTTTCGAGCACCTCGACCACGAAATCCATTGGGGTGTAGTCATCGTTAAACATGACCACCTTATACATAGGTGGCGCCTGCAGGGCTGGCTTGGCTTCCTGCACCGCCAGGCCCGTGGAGTCGTCCTCATGATGCTGCGGACTGTCCTGATTGAATGTTAGTCGAATCTGGCTGCTTGCATGCATGCTGGAATTAAAGGTCATAGGTGAGTGAAAAACGGCCATTGGAAAGACTTTGATCCGTTTCTCAGGCGATGCCGGGAACGCCTTGACTAACGGCAAAACGGTGTTACAACCAGTGGATACCCGTCTTCGGGTATCAGGGGTTCCACGTGCGCGGCCAAGGCGGCCCTAAGGGCGTGGAGTCGAAGTGGATGATACTCCAGTGATGGAGTCCTTTGCAGAGGGATATCAGCATGCTTAGCGGTAAGGTCAAGTGGTTCAACAACGCCAAAGGCTATGGATTCATCCTCGCCGACGGCCGAGATGAGGACCTGTTCGCCCACTATTCGGCCATCCAGATGGACGGCTACAAGACGCTAAAGGCTGGACAGCCGGTAAGCTTCGATATCATCCAGGGTCCGAAAGGCCTGCACGCCGTGAATATTCGTCCGGTCACGGCCACCACCGAAGCGCCTGCCGCAATCAGCCAACCCCAGGGCAGCACGGTAGAGGTTTGAGCCCTCGAAATATTTGGGCAAAAAAAGGCCGGTCAGATGACCGGCCTTTTTGTTTCCGCTGTCCCGTCCTGAATAAGGTTTACACCTTTGCCCTTATTTTCAGGAGCGCTCCATGGCAGAAGGTGTACGACGTAGCCAGCGCGATTACA